>NC_006055.1:0-600000 GCF_000008305.1 Mesoplasma florum L1
ATGGAAACAAAAGCACTTTGAGAAAAATTAATTAATAAGTTAAAGAAGGAAAAATTAATAGATCAAGACATTATTGAAGAATATATTGTTACTTCAGAATTAATTAAAATTTCAAATACAGAGTTCGTAATCCTTGTTAGATCTAATCTTGGTGTAACTATTTTAAATGAATTTAAAGAAGTATTTGTGTACGAATTTAAATCAGTTTTAAACAGTTATGTGTCTGTTGATTTTTTAACTAAAGAAATTTTTGAGAAAAATACAAAAAAAGAGAATAAAAAAGAACCCATAAATACTGTTTTATCTGAAAATGCACTTACTTTTGAGAATTTTATAGTTGGGTCAAGTAATAAACAAGCTAATTTAGCTGCTAAAAATGTTGTTGCAAACCCTGGTATGAGTTTTAATCCTTTATTTATTTATGGAGATTCAGGACTGGGTAAAACACATTTATTACAAGCTATTAAAAATCAAGCAGAATTAAATGGAAAAAAAGTTTTATATTTAACATCTGAAGAATTTACAAAAAGAATTGTTAATGCTTTAAACAAAGGTGATTTAAGTGAAATAGAAGAATTAAAAACTGAGATAAATTCTAATGAATTCTTTATTTTAGATGATGTTCAATTTTTAAGTAAAAAAGATAAAACAAACGAGTTTTTCTTTAACATTATTAACAATTTTACTGAAAATGGTAAACAATTAGTTTTTTCTAGTGATAAAACTCCTGAATTGTTAAATGGTTTTGATAAAAGAATGATAACTAGATTTAATTCAGGTTTATCAACACCTATTAATGCTTTAGATATTCCAACTGCCAAATTGATAATTGAAGCTGAAATTAAAAAACAAGGTTTAAAACAAAAAATTAAAGAAGATGCCGTTGTTTACTTAGCTCAAAACTTTAGCGATGATGTTAGAAAAATTAAAGGTTTAGTTAATAGATTACTTTTCTTTGGTATTCAAAACGATTTAGGTCACATAATTGATTTGGAAGATGTTATTGACTTATTTAAAGATACACCTTCAGCTAATTTAGGATTATTAAATGTTAAAAAAATTAAAGAAGTTGTTGCTAAAAAATATGATGTTACTATAAAAGCCATCGATGGTAAAGCAAGAACAACTGCTATAAAAAATGCTAGACATCTTTCTATGTATTTTGCAAAAATAATTTTAAACCATACATCAACTCAAATTGGTGCAGAATTTGGTGGAAGAGATCATAGTACAGTTTTAAGTGCTATTTCGCGTATTGAAAAATTAATATATAAAGAAAAAGAATTCAAAAAAATAGTTGAGTCTTTAAAAAACGAAATAATAGGAAAATAGATGTAAATTCGCATCTATTTTTTTTGTGTGGAAAAGAAATTAAACTTGTTGAATAAAAAGTCATTTAAACCTTTATTTACCGTTGTTTTATGAGTGTTTTCCACATATCAACTGCATTATAAATATTACTTATATAAAGAATAATATAATATATAAAAGCATGCGTATTTCTTTTGTTTTTATTTTATAAATATGAGATAATATATATTGTAAATAAGAGGTGTTATATGAGATTAAGTATAAATAAATCAGTTCTATTAAATGAATTAACAAAGGCAAGTAAATTAATTGAACTTAAAAATGTTAACCCAGCATTACAAGGGGTTTATATGGAAGTTAGTTTTGATAAACTTGTTATAGTTTCATCAAACACGTCTACATCTTTTAAAGCTGAATTAAATAATGAAAACTCAGATTTAATCATAGAACAACCAGGACGTATATTAGTTAAACCTAAATTTATTTTAGAATTACTTAGAAAGTTAGACAGTGAGTTTGTAACACTTTCTACATTTGCTGAAAATGAATTAGAAATAATAACAGAAAAATCAAATTTAAAAGTTTCTATATTAAATGTAGAAGAATTCCCATTAATTGGTTTTGTTGAAAATGGTTTAGAATTATCTATTGATTCTCAAGAATTTAAAAGCACACTTACTCAAACTATTAGTTCAATTAATGAATGAAACCAAAAAGTTGTTTTAGCTGGAATGAATTTAAAAATAAAAGATAACAAAATATCATTTGTTACAACTGACTTATTTAGAGTTAGTTTAAAAGAAATCATTTTAAATGAAGCAACTAATCAGGAAGTAGATATTATTATTCCATACAAAACTTTAATAGAATTAAGAAACTTAATAGAAAACGTTAAAGAATTTAAAATTATAATACATGATACTAATGCAACATTTAAATTAGATAATGATTTATTACAATCTACTTTAATTGATGGAAGATATCCAAATGTTCATTCAGCATTCCCTACAACACATGAAATAAAATTAGAATTAAAAGCTAAAACATTATTAAAAGTTTTAAGTAGATTTGAATTAACAAACGATCAAAACATTACTTCAGTTGTTAATTTAGAAATTCAACAAAGTGGAATTATATTAAAAACAACAATTGCTGAAACAGTTAAATATGAAGAAAAATTTACAGAATATAAATATGAAGGTTCAAGTAATTTAAATATTAACTTTAATACAAAATATTTAATTGAAGCTATAAGAAGTTTTGATGATCAACTAATTCATTTAACTTTTAATTCTCAAAATAAACCTGTATTAATAACAGGAGCACAAAAAAGAGATTTGAAACAAGTAGTTTTACCAACTTATGCATAATAAAAAAATCAGGAAATTTCCTGATTTTATTTTTTTGTATTATTAAACTTTAAAGAACCTTCAATATCTGAATATCCACGTTTTTTTGAAATAGTAACTGGGAAGTTAAAGAAATCTTCAAAGAAATCTTTAACACCACTTATACCAGCTAATTCACCAGTAACATATAATCCATTTTTAACAACACCACTTCTAACTAATGCTGAAGAATTTTCTAAAACAGATGTTATTAAGCTTTTGTAGTTTGTAAAAGATTTAATGAAAATCTTTTTAAATTCTTCACTAACGCAAACAACACTTCTTCTTTCGTTAGTAATAATATCTTTACCTACGATACTTAATTCTAATTCATCTCTTAATTTAATAATTGTTCCAAGTGATCATTTAATTTTTTCAATCATATCACTATCAACAGAAATAGAATATTCTTCTTTAATAAATTGATTTAAAGAATCATCTAAAAATTTCTCAGCATAAATTGTTTCTTTTTCTTTAATTATTTTACCTTCAACAATTAAAGCAACTTTAGCGTAAGCTTGATTAATATCTAAAATTAATACTCCATATTCATCTTTAATATCTGCATTAGCACCTAAAGCAGAAAGTATTATTCTTGGAGAAAAAGAAATTGAAGCAAAGTTTGTATTCTCGCTAAATAAATTTTGGAAGAATTCTTGAATGAAGTCATTATCTGAGTTAGGACAAGATATAACAATTTTAGCTCCGTCAAATTCGTCTTTAAATCTTTCAACAAGAATTGTTACATATTGTTTAAAAATTTCTAAATCTTGAATAATGTACTTATCAAGAATATTAACAACTTTTAAAGGATCATCTAGTCTACCAATAGTATTTTTAACATCACGACCATATAAAACAATTTCAGTTGTTAAAACGTTTCAACAAACTAAACTAAAGTCATCGTAAATTTTGCCTTTCTCAGATGAAATTATTCTTGTAAATTCTTCACCAAAAACTATTCCTATTTTTTTATCACTCATAATATTCCTCACTTTTCTCACATTAATTATAGTATATAATAAACTTAATGTTAGATATAGGTGAATTAATGGCAAATGAAATAATTATTGTTGAAGGTAAATCAGATTCACAAAAATTAAAGAAAATTTATGGCGAAAATTTAATAACATTCGAAACAAATGGACTAGGAATTGATGATAAAAAATTAAATTCCATAAAAGAATTAAGTAAAAAAAATAAAATTATAATTTTTACAGATCCAGACGGACCAGGTAAAAAAATTAGAGAAACAATAATTGAATTTTTAGATGTTGATGTTTTTAATGCATTTGTTTCAAAGCAAGATATTGATAAAAATTCTAAAAAAATAGGTTTAGCTGAAGCAAGTGAAGAAGCTATTAAAAAAGCTTTAGATAATTTAATTACATATAATAAAAAAAATATTTCAATTTCTTGAGATGAATATGTTAAAAATGATTTTTACATAAAAGCAAACAGAATTATAATTGCTAATCATTTTAATTTGAGTGAAGATATGAGTTCAAAGAGTTTATTCAAATGATTAAATTGAATGAATTTAAAAGTTAAAGATATAGAAAAAATAATAGGTGAGTAGAATGAAAGTTGAAGCAAAGAAAAAATTTGGTCAAAACTTTATTAGTGATCAAAATTTAATTAATAAGATAGTTTCAATATTAGGTAATGATAAAGATCAACTAATTATAGAAATTGGTCCAGGAACAGGAGCACTAACTAAATTACTTGCACAAAAATATAACAAAGTAGTAGCAATAGAAATTGATACTGACATGGAGCCTATTTTAAAAAAAGAAATAACAAATGACAATTTCGAATTATTTCTTTCAGATGTGTTATTAGTTGATTTTGAAAAATTAATAAAAGAAAAAAGACAACATGAAAATCAAAAAGTTTCAATAATTTCTAACATGCCTTACTATATAACAAGTGAAATACTTTTTAGAACATTAAATGTAAGTGATAAGTTAACAAAAGCTGTTTTTATGATGCAAAAAGAAGTTGCTATTAGAGTGTGTTCATATAAAGGCGAAAATAATTACAATAATCTTTCAGTTGCTTGTGAATTTTATGCAGATAAAAAATATGAGTTTACAGTTCCTAAACATATGTTCTACCCAGTACCGAAAGTGGATTCTGCAATAATATCATTAACATTCAACAATAAATACACTGAACAAATTAAAGACAAAGATAAATTCTTAACATTTTTAAGAAAAATATTTAATAACAGAAGAAAAACAATATTGAATAATTTATCAAATGTAACTAATGACAAAACAAAAGCTAATGAAATCCTTGATAATCTTAATATTGATAAATCATTAAGACCTGAAGTAGTTGGTTTAGAAGACTTTATTAGAATTTACAACAAAACTAGATAATATTTTGTAATTAAAAGTGGCTTCTTGCTACTTTTTTAATTTTTATTTGTGCTAAAAACTTGAAATAAAGCAATTTAAGGGCATTTTTTAAGCATTTTATTAAAAATCAGTACTTTTTATGGGTTTTAACTCCATTGCCTGTTTTTATAGTAAAAATGGCTTAATTAATATATAATATATATTAAGGAAACTTAGAAAGAAACGGGTGAACAAATTATATGGCAGAACAAAATTATGGTGCTGAATCGATTAAAGTTCTTAAGGGTTTAGAAGCTGTTAGAAAACGTCCAGGTATGTATATTGGATCAACTTCTAAAGCAGGTCTACACCACTTAGTTTGAGAAATCATGGATAACTCAGTCGATGAAGCAATGGCAGGGTTTGCAAACAAAATTATTTTAACTATTACTAAAGAAGGGGAAATCATTGTTCAAGATAATGGACGTGGTATTCCTGTTGGTATTCAAGCTGACTCAGGGAAATCAGCTTTAGAACTAGTTTTTACTCAGTTACACGCTGGGGGAAAATTTGACTCAGATTCATATAAAATTTCAGGAGGATTACATGGGGTTGGTGCCTCAGTTGTTAATGCCTTATCATTATATGTTGATGTTCAAGTTAAACGTGAAGGTAAAATTCATCATCAAGTATTTAGTGGCGGGGGAACTCAACAAACTGAAATTGAAATTATTGGTGAAACAAATGAAACAGGAACAATTGTTAGATTTAAACCAGATCCAGAAATCTTTTTAGAAGGAACTGAATTTGATTATGAAACAATTAGAAATAAAGTTAAACAACTTTCATATTTAAATAAAGGTTTAGTAATTGAATTAAACGATTTAAGAATTGACAAACATGTAGAGTACCACTTCCCAAATGGTATCTTGGATTATGTAAAAGAAAAAAATGAAACAAAAGTAAAAATTAACCCAAGCATTTTCTATGTTGATGATAAACATGATGATATTGAAGTTGAAGTTGCATTACAATACAACGCAGAATATCAAGAAAACTTAATCACATTTGTTAACAATATTAATACTCATGAAGGTGGAACTCATGAAGACGGTTTAAGACAATCTTTAGTTAGAGTTATTAATCGTTATGCTGAAAAAGTTGCAACAGGTAATAAACCAGCTGCTAAATACTCATGAGATGATATTAAAGAAGGAATGGTATGTATAGTTTCAATTAGACATACTGATCCACAATATGAAGGGCAAACTAAAACAAAATTAGCTAACCCTGATGCTAAAAAAGCTGTTGATGCTGTAGTTGGTGATGCATTTGAAGAATTCTTATTAAAATCACCAGAAGATGCAAAAGCAATTATTGATAAAAATGCAAATGCTCAAAAAGCTAGAATAGCTGCACAAAGAGCTAGAGAAGAAACTAGAAGAAAATCAGCTCTTGATACATTCTCACTTCCTGGTAAATTAGCGGATTGTGAAAGTAAAGATCCAGAAATCGCTGAACTTTACTTAGTCGAAGGGGATTCAGCCGGAGGTTCAGCAAAAACTGGACGTAACCGTAGATTCCAAGCTATCTTACCTTTAAGAGGGAAAGTATTGAACGTTGAGCGTGTTGCTGAAGTTAGAGCTTTTGCAAATAATGAGATTAAATCAATTGTTACAGCAATTGGTACAGGTATTAAAGAAGATATTGATTTATCAAAATTAAGATATGGAAAAATTGTTATTATGACTGATGCCGATGTCGATGGTGCTCATATTCGTACTTTATTATTAACATTCTTTTACAGATACATGAAACAATTAGTTGTTGATGGTCACGTGTACATAGCACAACCACCGCTTTATAAAATTGAAGCAGGTAAAAAAGTTGCTTATGCATATAGTGATGTTGAACTTGAAGAATTAAAAGCAGGTGACTTTAAAGATTCAAGATTTACAATTCAACGTTACAAAGGACTTGGAGAAATGGATCCAATCCAATTATGAGAAACAACAATGGACCCTGAAAAACGTACAATGTTACAAATTAAATTAGAAGATGCTGCAATCGCTAATGAAGTTTTCTCAGACTTAATGGGAGAAGACCCAGAACTAAGAAGAAATTATATTCAAGAAAACGCAGAGTTTGTTGAAAACATTGACTTCTAGACAAAGAATAGAAAAGGTGAATTAAAATGAGTGAAAAAAACTTAGAACATAACCACGGTATTATCAAGGGTATTGATATTGCTGCTGAGGTTAGAAAAGACTTTTTAGAATATTCAATGTCTGTTATTGTTAGTCGTGCGCTTCCAGACTTGAAAGATGGTTTAAAACCTGTTCACCGTCGTATTATTTATGCGATGAATGACTTAGGTATTACTGCAGATAAACCACACAAAAAATCAGCACGTATTGTTGGGGAAGTTATTGGTAAGTACCACCCCCATGGTGATACAGCTGTTTATGATTCAATGGTAAGAATGGCTCAAGACTTTTCATACCGTTACCCATTAGTTGATGGACATGGTAACTTTGGTTCAATCGATGGTGATGGAGCTGCTGCTATGCGTTATACCGAAGCTAGATTAGCTAAAGTATCAAACTTCATCATTAAAGATATTGATATGAACACCGTTCCTTTTGTTGATAACTATGATGCTAGTGAAAGAGAACCTGCTTATTTAACAGGATACTTCCCTAACTTATTAGCCAATGGAGCTATGGGTATTGCTGTTGGGATGGCAACAAGTATTCCACCCCACAACTTAAGAGAAGTAATTAGTGCAATTCATGCTTTCATTGATAATAAAGACATTACAATTGATGAAATTTTAGATAACCACATTATGGGACCAGATTTCCCAACAGGTGCGTTAATGACAAATGGAATCAGAATGCGTGAAGGTTATAAAACTGGTAGAGGTGCTGTAACTATTCGTGCTAAAGTAGCTCTTGAAGAAAATGATCGTCATGCAAGATTTATAATTACTGAAATTCCATACCAAACTAATAAAGCTAAATTAATTGAAAGAATTGCTGAATTGGTTAAAACAAAACAATTAGAAGGTATCTCAGATATTCGTGATGAATCTAACTATGAAGGTATCAGAATTGTTATTGAATTAAGACGTGATTCAAATCCAGATGTTGTTTTATCTAAGTTATATAAATTTACTAACTTACAAACAACATATTCATTAAACTTATTATCATTACATAATAACATTCCTGTGTTATTGGATTTAAAATCAATTATTAAACATTATGTTGATTTCCAAATCAATGTAATTATTAAACGTTCAATTTTTGAAAAAGATAAAATTGAAAAACGTTTCCACATCTTAGAGGCTTTAGATACTGCATTAGATAACATTGATGCTATTGTTAATATTTTAAGAAACTCACCAGAGTCAAACGAAGCTAAAATGAAATTAACAGAAGCGTTTGGATTTGATGAAGAACAAAACAAAGCTATCTTAGATATGAGATTACAACGTTTAGTTGGATTAGAACGTGGAAAAATTCAACAAGAAATGGCTCAAATCAAAGAAAGAATTGATTATTTAACATTATTAATTTCTGATGAAACAGAACAAAACAATGTTCTTAAAAATCAATTATCTGAAATTGCTGAAAAATTCGGTGATAACAGAAGAACTGAAACAATTGATGAAGGATTAATGGACATCGAAGATGAAGAATTAATTCCTGATGTTAAAACAATGATTCTTTTAAGTGATGAAGGATATATCCGTCGTGTTGATCCAGAAGAATTTAGAGTTCAAAAACGTGGTGGTAGAGGAGTTAGTGTTAACTCATCTAATGAAGACCCAATTGTAATTGCTACAATGGGTAAAATGCGTGACTGAGTATTATTCTTTACTAATTCAGGAAAAGTATTTAGAACAAAAGCATATAACATTAGACAATACTCACGTACAGCACGTGGATTACCAATTGTTAACTTCTTAAATGGATTAACAGCTGGAGATAAAATTACAGCTATTCTTCCATTAAGAAATGTAAAAGAAAAAATGAATTACTTAACTTTCATTACTGAAAAAGGAATGATTAAAAAAACAGATATTTCATTATTCGACAATATTAACAAGAATGGTAAGATTGCTATTAACTTAAAAGAAGATGATCAATTAGTAACAGTATTTGCAACAACTGGAGAAGATACAATTTTTGTTGCTAATAAATCAGGAAAAGTTATTAGAATCCAAGAAAATATTGTTAGACCACTTTCAAGAACAGCATCAGGAGTTAAAGCTATTAAACTTGATGAAAATGATGTTGTGGTTGGAGCAGTTACTTCATTTGGAATTGAAAACATAACAACTATTTCATCAAAAGGAAGCTTCAAGAAAACAAATATTGATGAATATAGAATTTCAGGCCGTAATGGAAAAGGAATTAAAGTAATGAACCTAAATGAAAAAACAGGTGACTTTAAATCAATTATTGCAGCTAGAGAAACTGATTTAGTATGTATTATTTCAACTGATGGAAACTTAATTAAAACTAAAGCATCAGACATTCCTGTTTTAGGAAGAGCTGCGGCGGGAGTTAGAGGTATTCGTTTAAGTGAAGGTAATAAAATTCAAGCAGTAATGCTTGAGTACCGTAAACATGGAGAAGAAAACCAAGAATTCGAAGAAGATTAAAAAAGAGGGCAACCTCTTTTTTTTATAAAGTATTTCGATAAAAACGAAATACTTTATAATTTTAAGATGCTAAAAGAAAAAGCTTTATATTATGGGAAAATATTCCAGAAAGGAAATAGTTATATGGAAATAAAAATATATGCTCCTGTTGATTGTGAAGTTTTAACTATTGATAAATGTTCTGATAAAGCTTTTTCACAAAAACTATTAGGAGATGGGCTTCTTATTAAACCGAAAAAAGGTAACTTTACTTTGCCGTTTGATGAAGCTAAAACTATTATGGTATTTGATACAAAACACGCATATGGTTTTGACATTAGCGGTGTTGGTATTTTAATACATTGTGGGCTTGAAACAGTAAACTTAAATGGTGAACCATTTTCAACAAGTCTGCAACCAAACCAAACGGTTAAAAAGGGCGAAAAAATATTTGATGTTGATTTAAAAATTTTGAAAAACAAAAATATTTCTTCAGAAACTCCAATCGTATTTGATAAAAATGTAAAAATAAAAAATTTAAGGGAAGGTTCATATAAACAAGGTGAATTAATTTGTAATATTGAATTTTTAAATGAGAATAAAGATCAAGAAATTAAAATTGATTCATTAGAAGATTTTTTTAATGTAAAAAATAAATATCAAAAAATTGCTTTTGATATTAATAAATGTGTTGGTAATAAAGAAAATTATAAAAATGTTTATAACTGTATGACAAGACTTAGATTTCAAATAAAAAACAAAGAATTAGTAAATGAAGAAGAACTTCAAAAAATTAGTCTTGTAAAACAACTTGTTTGAAATGGGGCAGAACTTCAGGTAATTATAGGGCAAGAAGTTTATAAAGTAAAAGATGAAGTTGTTGCCCAAAATGAATTTGTTGAATCTGTTGTTAAAGATGCCAATAAAGAAAAAAAATCAATTATTGGTAAATTTATGCAATTAATTGGAGGAACCTTAATTAGACAAATTCCCGTAATGACTGGGTGTGGAATCATTCAAGCTTTAATGGCCTTGTTGGTTATTGGGGGTATTATGCCTTCAATAGTTACATCAGGAACACCTGGTGAAGGACAAATATCTTTATTTGATCCTAATCTTAATGCAGGTTGAGTTGCCTTATTTATTATTGCTAGAAGCGCAACATACTTTGCAGGTATAGTTGTTGCATATTCAGCTAGTGAGTACTTCGGTTTAAATCCAATTTTAGGTATAACAATTGGTATTATTCTTTCATCTCCACTTATTTTCTTATATGGTGGTCCAAATGGAATTGGTGAGGAAAAACTTTGAATTAATTTAGGTGAATTAAATACAAACAACATACCATTTAATAATATAACTAGAATATTTAAGATAGCGCCGTTAGGGACGAAAGTATTTGTTATTATGCCTGTTATTTGAATTGCATCAAAAATTAACACATGAGTGTTAAAATGAATGCCAACAGCTTTAGATTTAATGTTTAGACCATTTATTTTATTCTTGGTTTGTTCACTTGTTGGATTCTTCTTATTTGCACCTGTTTGATATACTTTTGAAGCTTTATTTGGTGCACTTATGTATTATGTAACTAGTGCACCATTAGGTATTGGTGTAGGAATTTATGTAGGAATGTGACAACTTTGTGTTATTTTCGGATTACACGGTCCATTAGGAATAGCTGCTCAAGTTGAATATTTATCAAACGGAGGTTGATCATACCTTGCAATTGGTGGTTCAGTTTCAGTTTGAGCTCAAGTTGGGGCATTAATTGGAGTTGCTATTATAACAAGAGATAGTGTATTAAAAAATCAAGCTTGGGGAATGGTTCCTATGGGACTTTTAGGAATTACAGAACCAATACTTTATGGAATAAACCTTCCTAAAAAAAGACCATTAATAGCGGGTATAATGGCTGCATTTATTGCTGGAGCATTTATGAATTGAATGGGTGTTTCTATGAGAGCTCAAACCGGAATAGGTGTATTTGAAGCTATTGGATTCTTTGCTGATCCTACAATGGGAGGAACGGCAACTTTAGGTGGATTACAAAACGGATTATTCTATATTTTTGGTTGCCTATTATCAGTTGGTTCTGCAATTGGTATAACAATGTTAATTTATAAAGAAAGATTTGAAGAAAAATCTTTAGTTGCTAAAACAACAAGAAAAATGTTTAAATATGTTGTTAAAGAAAAAGATTTTGAAAAAGAATTAGCAAAAAACTTAAAAGAAAATCTTAATGAAATATCACAAACTTATACAAAAGAAGAAAATAAATTTATTAAGGAACAAGAAAAAAATATTCAACAATATTTAAAATTAGTTGCAAAAATAAATGAAAAAAATATTCAAAATGATGAAAAAATTGAAAAATGTTATAAAGAAGGAAAAAAAGCAATTAAATCAAATAATAATAGTAAAGCTTTATTAATGAAAGAAAAAATTGATTCTCTTTCAAAATTAGATCTATCAGATTTAGAAAGAGAAAAAAATGAATTAAAATCAAAAATAGACTTTAATGGAATTAATGAAATTAAAAATCAAAAACTAAAACTTATTAATGCTATTGTTGATAAAGTTGAAAAAGAAAATAATGTTGATTTATCAAAATATAAAAATGAATACTCAAAAGATGTTGATTCATTGTTATTAAATTATGCTTTATAGAGAGAATTAAAAAATGAAAAAATTAAATTTCCCAAAATCATTTTTATGAGGTGGAGCAACATCTGCTGCTCAAATAGAGGGTGCATGAAATATAGATGGTAAGTCACTCACTTTGCCAGAAATACAGCCCTTTATAGAGCTAAAAGATAAAAGTGATTTATCAAAATTACATAATGAAAGAAATATAATTTTTAAAAATGCTTTAGAAGGTAAGTTCGAAGGTCATTATCCAAAAAGATTTGGAATAGATTTTTATCATAGATATAAGGAAGATATTGCTTTATTCAAAGAAGCTGGAATGAACATATTTAGAATGTCTATTTCTTGGGCAAGAATATTCCCAAATGCATTCGATGAAAAACCAAATTTAAATGGCCTTAAATTTTACAGAGATGTGTTTGAAGAATGTAAAAAAAATAATATGGAAATCATGGTTACAATGAGTCACTTTGATTATCCTTTTGAATTAATGAAGTCAAACCCAAAAGGATGGCTAGATCCAAAAGTTAAAGAATTATTTTTAAAGTATGCAAAAACAATATTAGATGAGTATGCAGATATAGTTAAATATTGACTTCCTTTTAATGAAATTAATATAGGTGCTTTTGCTGTAGAGGCAGGCTTAGGTATTATGCCAGATAGCAAAAGAACTGAAGCAGAAACTAAAGAGCTTTCAATAAAAGGTCTTCATAATCTATTTGTTGCGCAAGCAGAAATAGTAAAGTATGCAAAAAAATTTAAAAATATTAAATTAGGTTGTATGATGGCAGATATGACAACTTATTCACTAGATTGCAACCCTGTTAATGTTCTTGCAAATATGAAGAGAGAACAAATACTTAAGTTCATGTTTTACGATGTAATGATCAAAGGAAAATATCCAGGTTACTTTAAAAATATCGTAAAAACATTGACTAATAAAGAAATAACTTTTGATGAAAATGAGTTAAAACTTTTAAAAGAAAATCCTCTTGAATTTATAAGCTTCAGTTATTATATGTCTAACACAGTTTCAACTGATCCAAATCAAGAAAAAACTCAAGGTAATTTAACATCAGCTGGAAAAAATCCGTTTTTGAAAGCAACAGATTGAGGATGACAAATTGATCCAATTGGATTAAGATATGTTTTAAATCAGCTATGAGATAGATATGAAGTTCCTTTATTTATTTCAGAAAATGGAATTGGTGTTTTAGAAACACTAAATGAAGAAAATGCAGTTAATGATGACTATCGTATAGACTATCTAAGTAAACATATTGAACAAATAGATTTAGCCCTAAAAGACGGTGTTGATGTTTTTGGATATACAATGTGAACTCCAATAGATCTTGTATCTGCAAGCACCTGTGAAATGGCAAAAAGATATGGATTAATATTTGTAGATTATGATGATTATCATAACGGGACTGGTAACAGATATCCCAAAAAATCATTTAATTGATTTAAAGAATTTATTAAAACAAAAGAAATTTAAAATAGTGCTCTTTAAGGGCACTATTTTATTTTATAATTATAAAAGAATAGAGGTTTTTATGAAAGAAAAAATGGCTTTTAGATTTCTTGAAGAAATAGCTGAACAAGATTTCAATTTAACTAATAAATTAATAGCTGAAACTTTATTAGAAAATGCTATGAAAGGTCATTTTTTAGCTCAAAAAGACGTTTGTGATAAATGCTTTGTATCTGCAAGTACAATAACTAAATTCTCTAAAACTTTAGGTTATGAAGGTTTTCGTGAACTTATATTTTCATTAAAAAATGAATATGACGTAATTGCTCAAAAGAAAAAAACAATTGATAAAATTAATATATTTGAATCCATTGAATCATGAATAATTAATTCTAAAAATTTTATTGAAAATTTAGGAAAAAATATAATTAATTCTAAAAGAATTAATATTTATTATTCTTATTGTTTAAAAAGCAGTGCAGAGTCTTTATATGAAACAATTCTTGGAATAAATAAAGATGTTTTTCTTATAAATCATAATCAAATATCAATAATTAATCATCAATTAAGAACAGGTGATATAAACATATTCTTAGTATCTGGAAAAGATAACCAAACCCTTCTGAAATACTATCAGTATATTTTGGCTAATCAAAAATCATCAAATTTTGTAATTGCTTCAAAACTAAGTAATTGAGTAGAAAAAAATAACGATTTTGCTATAACTTTTGATATTGGTGATGATTTTTCTCTTTCTTTATATAGAAATATAGCTCTTCAATGCTTGACATTAGAGTTGTTAAAATTAATAGTTTAAACTACTTTCTATTTTTAGAAGTATTTTTTTTATTTCTTTCAGAATATATAAATATATTGTTTTTAGGGATAATTAAATTAGAAGAGCTTTTATTAAAATATTTGTTCTTTCCACCATCTAAATAATTTAATAGATTGGTGTAAAAAATTAAATTAAAACGAAAAAAGAATTTTAAAAATATAAGAAATATTAACGTTTTATTATTTATGAAGGAGTAAGAAATGAATAAATTTCCAAAAGATTTTTTATGAGGTGCGTCAACAAGCGCTTATCAATTTGAAGGAGCTATTAAACAAGGTGGTAAAGTAAGTTCTATTATGGATAGATTTGACGAACAGCCGTCATATCCAAAAGGAATAACAGGTTTTAAAGAGGCTTCAGATCACTATAATCATTGAAAAGAAGATGTAAAACTTATGTCTGAAATGGGATTCAAATCATATAGATTTTCGATTTCATGACCAAGAATTATTAAAAATAAGGAAGGTGAAATTAATAAAGAAGGAATTAAATTTTATAATGATTTAATTGATGAACTTTTTAAACATAAAATTGAACCAATAGTGACAATGTTTCATTTTGATATACCAGATTTTATCCAAGAAATTGGTGGTGTATGTACTAACGAATTTACAAAACAATTTGAAATTTACTCAGAAGTTTTATTTAAAAATTTTGGTTCAAAAATTAAATATTGATTAACAATAAACGAATTGAATATGTTTGCTCTAGCAGGACAAATTATTGGTGTTGTCCCAAGCGATCAAAAGATTAATTCATGACAATTAATGCACCATTTAAATGTTGCACAAGCTAAAGCTATTGTATTGTGTAGAAAAATTTGTCCATCTGCAAAAATAGGGCCTGCGCCAAATATTTCAACTGTTTACCCAGATTCAAATAAACCATTAGACTATGTAGCAAAATTAAATTTAGACATGGTTAGAAATTGAGTTTACTTAGATATTGTTTGTAGAGGTGAATATAGTCCAATATTTATTAATGGATTAAAAAAAATGGGACTTGAAATTACTATCACGGAGGAAGAAAAACAAATTCTTAAAAATTCTAAACCTGATTTTATTGCATTTAATTATTATTCAACAATGACTGTTAAAATGCCTACTGAAGAAAGTTTAAAGAATACAAAAAAAGATCAACAACAAGGATTATCTATGCCAGGTTTTGGCGAAAGTGTTAAGAATGATAAACTTGAAAAAACTCAATTTGGTTGAGAGATTGACCCAGTTGGTTTTAGAAATACATTAAGAGAAGTTTATGACAGATATCAACTTCCAATCATGATAACAGAAAATGGAATCGGTGCAAGAGATGTTCTTGAAGAAGACGGAAAAATTCATGATAACTACAGAATAGAATACTATGAAAAACACATACAGCAAATGGCTCTTGCAATTGCTGATGGAGTTGAAATGATTGGTTACATGCCTTGAAGTGCTATCGACTTAGTTTCGACTCACGAAGGTATTTCAAAAAGATATGGATTTGTATATGTTAACAGAGATGAATTTGATTTAAAAGATATGAAAAGATATAAAAAAGATAGTTTTCATTGATATAAAGAATTAATTAAAAATAATGGTGAAAATATTTAGAGGAGATAGATACATATGACTAAAAAATTAGAATTTCCAAGCAATTTTTTATGAGGTGGTGCTACTGCAGCATCTCAAATAGAAGGTGCTTATAATGTAGATGGAAAATCTCTTTCTGCTATTGAAATGATACCGTTTATTGAATTAAAAGATAGAAAAGATTTATCACAAACAAGAAAGTTAACAACCCAAGATTTACTTGACTCTATTGAAAATAAAAAAGGTTTACATTACCCTAAAAGATTTGGAATAGACTTTTATCATAAATATAAAGAAGATATTGCTTTGTTTAAAGAAGCTGGAATGAAAGTGTTTAGAATGTCAGTTGCATGAACACGAATTTTTCCCAATGGAGATGAAACAGAACCTAATAGAAAAGGTCTAGAATTTTATAAAAACGTTTTTGAAGAATGCAAAAAACAAGGTTTAGAAATAATGGTAACTATAAATCATTTTGACATGCCTTTTTCAATAATTCAAAAATATGGCGGATGAAAAAATAGACAAGTAATTGATATGTATTTTAAATACTCAAAAACTTTAATAGACGAATTTCATAGCTATGTTAGATACTGATTACCTTTTAACGAAATCAATTTAGGTGTTTTATTTTCTGCAATGGGATTAGAGGGTAATAACGAAGAAAAAAGTTTAGCGGAAAGATTAGCAGGAACTTATCAGGATCTTCATAATCAATTTGTAGCGCAAGCAAAATTCATAGAGTATTCAAAAAAATTTAGTAATACAAAAGTTGGGTGTATGGTAGCAGATACAACAACATATGCAATTGATTGTAATCCAGTTAATGTTTTAGAAAATCAAAGAAAAGAACAAATGAAAAAGTTTTTTTACTATGATGTTATGACAAAAGGAGAATATCCAAGCTATTCAAAAAGATACTTTAAAGAAAATGGGATTAATATTGTTAAAGAAAAAACAGATGATGAATTACTTAAAAATAATACAGTTGAATTTTTATCATTCAGTTATTATATGTCTAGCACAATTGCTAAAGAAGAAGTTGAATTAACCGAGGGTAATTTAATGAAAATGGGAAAAAATCCGTTTTTAGTTGCAACTGAATGAGGATGACAAATTGATCCTATTGGACTTAGATATTGCTTAAATCAGTTATGAGACAGATATCATTTACCTTTATTTATTTCTGAAAATGGTATGGGTGTTTTAGAAACATTAAATGAAAATAATACTGTAGATGATGATTATCGAATTGAATATTTGAGTAGACACTTTGAACAAATGAGCGAAGCTATTAAAGACGGAGTAAATTTATTTGGATATACAATGTGAACACCTATTGATGTTGTTAGTGCAGGATCAAATGAAATGTCAAAAAGATATGGATTAATATTTGTAGATTATGATGATTATCATAGAGGAACAGGGAATAGATTTAAGAAAAAATCTTTTACTTGATTCCAAAACTTTATGAAAACAAGCGAAGTTTAAGGAGATAAAATGAAATATTATACTTTTGATATAGGTGGAACATCTACAAAGTACCTAATTTTTGAAGATAAAAAAGTTATTAAATCTGGCGTAATTGAGTATAAAGAACAAATGAAAGAAAAAGGTTCAATTAGAGACAAAATAACTTTAACTAAAATATTTGATGAAATATCAGTTATGCTTGAAAATGAAAGTATGGATTTTTGTTTAGGGCTATCAATTCCAGGTATTGTAGATAGTAAAAACCAAAAAATTTTAAGTGATTCTGGAATATCTGAAACAAATATCGATATTCAAGATTACTTTAAAAAATTTAAGAATATTATTAAATTAAGTATTGAAAACGATGCTAAATCAGCAGCATATGGTGAATTTTATTTTGGACAAGATCAAAAACCTATAAATATGGTACATCTGACTTTTGGTACAGGATTAGGTTGCGGAATTATTATAAATAAAGAAATTTATAGAACAATAAATCATAAGGCCGGAGAAATTGGCAAAAGTTATTCAAACATAAATAGCACAGAGTCAGTTGTAGTAATGGACACAAGCGTTATTGCAATATTAATAAAATATAAAATGGCAACAGGAAAAGAAATAAGTGGAAAAGAATTCTTTGAATTATACGAGAAAAAAGACCCTTTAGTTCAAAAATTAATGAAGGATTGAACATCAGCTGTTGCAAGAACCATTATTGGATTAGATTATAGTTTTGACTTTGATTTATTAACAATTGGTGGTGGCGTTAGCGATAATAAAATTTTTCAAAAACTTTTATTTGAAGAACTTGATTTAAATAAAGACTTTGAATTTATGGGAAATAAACTATCATCAAATGGTCAAACAATAAGCAAAGTAAAAATATCTAATTTAAAAAATGATGCAGGTTGTTACGGAATGTTGGCAATTTTAAAACAAAATTAATAAAAAAACAAAGTTTAAAATTAAGACTTTGTTTTTTATTTACCTAAACAATACTTTTTGAATATATTATCAATTATTTCTTCGTCATATTGCTCACCAATTAATTGATTTAAATAATCTCAAGCTTCATGAAGATCAACATTAACAATATCAATTGGCATACCACCAATAATTGCGTTTAAAGATTTTTCAAGTCTGTCTTTTACTTGCTCAACAAGAGTTATTTGCTGTAAATTAATTAGTATTAAAGAATCGTTATTTATTATCTCTTCATTTATATGCATTTGTTCAATTTTCATTATTAAGTTATCTATGTCATTATTAATCGCGCTAGTATAGACAAAATTATTATGTAAGTCTTTAATTTTATTTCTCTCTATGTCATTAATAAATTCACTTTTATTAAATACAAGTATGTAATTTTTGTTTTCTAATTTGTCAAAAATCATTTTATTTTCTTCATCATTAATTGATTTGAAATCAACAACAAATAAAACTAGTTCTGCTTCATCAATAATTTTTAATGATTTTTCAATTCCAAGACCTTCTACAATATCAGTTGTTTCTCTAATACCGGCTGTATCAATTAAATTTAAACTTATATTTTCTAAATTAATTTCTCCAGTTACAATGTCTCTTGTTGTACCATGAATGTCTGTGACTATTGCTTTATCCTCATTTAATAATGCATTTAATAATGAAGACTTTCCAACATTTGTTTTACCAACAATAGCAGTTTTTATACCATTAGTATTTTTAATGGCCATTTTTGATCTTTTTAATAAATTGTTAACTTCTTCATTTATGCCAGATAAGGCTTTTGCTAATTCAGGAATACTGCTTCCCTCAACATCGTCATAATCAGGATAATCAATTGAAACTTGAATTCTAGAAATAATGTCTAATAAATTACCTTTTAGATTTATAATACTTTGATTATGGGCGCCACTCATATTATTAACACCAATCTTTAAAGCTAATTCATTTTTAGCGAAGATTAAATCATTAATACCCTCAGCTTGAATTAAATCTATTTTATTGTTTAAAAATGCTCTTTGACTAAATTCACCTTTATTAGCCATTCTTGCGCCATTCTTGATAATTAAATTGATTATTCTCTGAGTGTTTAAAATACCCCCATGACAAGCAATTTCAACAACGTTTTCACCTGTAAAGCTTGCAGGAGAAACAAATGATGTTATAACAACTTCATCAACCAACTCTTGACCATCAAACATTTTTCTAACTCAAACATTTTTTTCTTCTTTAATTTTTGTTTTTAATAATTTATTAATAATGTTAAAACTGTCATCACCACTAATTCTAATTAATGAAATAGCTTGTGTTGATATATTAGTTGTTGGTGCTACTATAGTTTGATTTAAATTGTTCATGTAGATCTCCTGTCTTTATTACTTATTATACTATTTTAACAATAAAAAAGATTCCGAAGAATCTAATTGAATTAAGCAATATTACCGCCAATAGCACCACCAATTGAAATCATAACAATTGAAAGTATAAATAGAATAACTAATATAGGTCACATAACTTTAAAGAATTTTGTGTAATCTATTTTTGCAATACCAATAGCAGCCATTATAATACCCGATGTTGGCGTGAATAGATTTATGAATCCGTTTGCCATAGAAAAGGCAGTTATAGAACCACTAGCCAATACATCTGAGTCTTTTGCAAGAACTCCTCCTAGTAATGGGAATACTGCTCTTGCAAACCCTGATGTTGAAGGAATAAATAATGAAAGAGGAATAAATAATATAAATAGAATAATTAGAATACCTATTGATGAATTAATTCCACCAATTGAACTAGCTAAACCAGAAACAACTAATTGTTGTATAAGTGATTTTTCAAGTGCTCAACCAATTCCACCTGCAACAGCAATAACTAAACAAACTCCAAATAAATCTTTGGCTCCAGCCATAAATTGATCTAAGAAACCATCTTCACCTAATCCATTAACTAATCCAAGCACAATTGAAGATAATAAGAAAATTGCTGAAACAACAATAAATCCACCATTTCCAAAACCTTCAGCTTGACTTGATAAATAGGGAATGTGTGTATTTATTCATTCTCCAAATTTATAAAAAGGCCCATAACTTGTTTTGTTATCATAACCTAAAATACTATCTCAACCAACCATATAGAAAATCATTAAAATAAATGTTAATCCAAAAAATACTAAAGTTAATTTTCTTTTTCAATTCATGTCTATTTTTTCAGCTGCTTCATTTAAAAAGAATTTTTTATCTTCTTCCATTGTTTTGAAAACAACTGATTTTTGAGGATTCATTTTAACTCTTCATGAATATCACATTACAAAAATTATAGATGCAGTTGTCATAACAAATCAAGATGTAAGTCTTCAAACTAAACCATCACCAACAGATGTTTCAATGCCAGCACCAGAACCATTTATTGTATCAACAGCAACCCCAATTGCAAAAGGATTAACTGTTGAGTTCATTACACCAACACCAGCACCAAGTAAAACAATCATAAAACCAGTTAATTTATCAAAACCAGCTGCCATCATTAAAGGAATACAAATCATATAGAATCCTAAAGATTCTTCTGCCATACCTTCTGCACTACCAACTATAGAGAAGAAGACCATTAAAGGTATAATCGCTCATATTTCTTTACCTTTTAATGCAGATGTTATATTTTGCGAAAATCCTTCTAATGCTTTAGAACAAATAACAATATTTAAAAATCCTCCTAAAGCAACTAAGAAAACAATAATCTCAGCGCCACTGACAAATCCATTAATAGGAGCAATAAATAAATCAAATATTCCTAAAGCAACAATATCATGTGATTCATTTTTGTCATCGATAACACTAACACCACTTCATTTTAGAATTCAGCTTATAAAAATAATAAATGCAATGATTAACAAAAGAATTGTAAAAGCGGAAAGCATTTTAAATTGTTTTTTTTCTTTTGTTGATGGAACATCTTTATTTTTTTTGAAAGGATTTTTTATTTTAAAATCGTTTTTCATTAGAATTGACCCCAATCTTTAAAATTTATTAAGTAAAATGATTATATAAAAAAAAGAGTACTTTTAGTACCCTTGAAATATATTAATTTTCTTTTCTTTTAAAAACCTTATTTTTTAAATAGATTAAATCAGTTTTTATACTTATGCTATCTTCAATTTCAATGTTTGGGTTGATTTCTCCATCTCACCCATCCAAATATGGATCTTTCTTAAATTTGTATTCTTGAATTAAGAAAACAATAACATTAATAGTTAAAGAAACCACTAAGATAATTAAGAATCACATTCCTGACTGAGTTATTCCTCAGTCACCTTTAGCAATGTTTTTTGGCTCTCAAATAAATGCGAAAATTCCAAAGAAAATAAATATAGCCATAAAGAGTGAAGAAATAATCCCACAAACCATAAATAATTTAGTTTGTTCAACTTTAACTTTCTTTGTGAATCTATTAACAACACCTGCTACCATAACAGCTAATACCATTATAAAAACTAATGCACTAGTTCCAGAAGAAAACCAATTTATATAATCAGTTGGTCTATTTAATAACTCTTCTACATTTTCAATGCTTCCTGAGCCAACGGCTGAACCTATTCCATCTCATCCATCTCTTGTTGTAGAAATACCTATAGTTATTAGGAAAGTGTAAGCAACAATAAAAATTATTAATTGTATGAAACCAGCTTCTTTATAGTTCATACTTCTTTTTTTTGTATAAATTGTTTTATTGTTAGCATCAGATGCTAAATCAACTATAGCGATATCAACGAATATGTTTGATCCTAATAAACATATACTCATCAGTATTAAGTTTGAGATAATTCTGGCAGCAGCACTTTCTTTACCACCTAACATTTTTTCTAATAACTTAACAATTGATCCATCTGGAGAACCCATAAACAATGATAAGGCCATTAGTACATAAAATATAGCAACAAATATCATACCTGCGAATAAAGCTTTTGGAACAACATCTTTATTTGTTGCAGTTTTTTGTGCATTAGCAATATATACATATCCATCAAATGCAAATAAAATACCACCAAATCCACCTAGGAAAAGTATTGGTGATCATTCATTTGTTCCTCATGTATTTTTGTCAATTCCACCATTTCATCATGCACTTGTACCACCTGTTTTATCAATTAAAATAAAACCTGCAATAAACGCAATTAGTAAAGGTAAAAATTTAATTAAAATACCGACAACTTGAATTTTTCTGTTAATAAATCTTTTATAGATAGACAAAATTGTACAAGTAATAAATATACTTATCCCAACAACTAAATAAATTAGTAATTGTTGATAAGGTGTAATTGGAGCACCAATTGCTAATAATAAATAGTTAACAGCTCCAGCCACAAAAACACTTTGTGTGCTGGGTATATAAACTCATCCATACATAATAGAGAAAAAAGAAGCAGTTTTTCTATTTATAAATATTTTAGCTCAGTTCCCCAATGTACCATTACCAAAATGTTTTGTTGATGATGAAATTTCAATAAAAACAATCATTGACATGATACAAATAACACCAACAAAGGATCAAAGAATTAATGCAATTATTGGGTTGTTTGTTTGATTTAATAATTCACTATTTTTCATATAAATACCAGAACCAATTACAGTTCCAATAACCATTACAAAAAGAGTTAAAAATTCAAACGTTTTAGTTTTAGTTTTTTTAGTATTCATTGTTTTAACTTTCTATAAGATTAAAAATAATTGTAATATAAAATTTTTAAAAGTGAAAACAAAATAAAAAAACACTCTAAGTGTTTTAATCGATGTATTCTTTGTTATCAAAATAAGGCTTTAAAGCAGTAGGTAAAATTAATTTTTCCCCATCTCAATAGTTTTCTAAAATTGCAGCAATTAATCTGTCTATAGCAACTCCAGAACCATTTAAAGTATGTGCTAATTTAACTTCACCATTAGCATCTCTGTATCTAGTTTGCATATTTCTTGCTTGGAAATCTGTACAATTTGAACAGCTTGAAATTTCACGATATTTATTTTGTTCTGGGAATCAAACTTCTAGATCGTATGTTTTACTTGAACTAAAACCAACATCACCAGTACAAAGTTCAACAACTCTATATGGCAAGTTAAATAATTGAAGAACAGCTTCTGCATCATTAACCATTGCTTGAAGCTCTGCTTCACTTGATTCTTGATTTGTAATTTTTACTAATTCAACTTTATTAAATTGATGTAATCTTATTAAACCTTTTGTATCCCTACCAGCACTACCAGCTTCTTGTCTAAAACATTGAGAATAAGTTGTATAGTGAATTGGTAATTGGTTTAGGTCTAAAATTTCCCCTGCATGTAAATTAGTTAGTGGAACTTCACCTGTTGGAATTAAATATTGATCGTTTGTTGTTATATAAGCGTCTTCTTTAAATTTTGGTAATTGACCAGTACCATACATTGCTTGAGGATTAACAAGAAGTGGAACTGTTATTTCTGTATAACCTTTGCTTGTGTGAAGATTTAATAATATGTTAGATAAACTTCTTACTAATTTTGCTCCTAAACCAGTATAAACAACAAATCTTGACCCACTTAATTTTGGACCTGCTTCGAAATCAACTAATTTTAATTTATCCGCAATATCTCAGTGAGGAGTATTGTGTTTTTTAATTAATTCATTACCTCATTGTCTAACTTCGACATTATCATTATCATCATTCCCAATTGGCATATTATCATTAGGAATATTTGGAATGTTTTGCAATTTACTTGTTAATTGCTCTTGAACCAATTTTAATGAATCATCTAATTTTTCTATTTTAGAATTTATTAAAGTAACTTCTTCTTTAATTTTGTTAGCTTCATCACTTTGCTTGTTTCGCATTAATTCACCAACTTGTTTAGATAAATTATTTTTATTGGCTTTAAGATTTTCTACTTCCTTTAAAATTGATTTTCTTTGAACATTTAATTCAACAGCCTCATCAATAATTAATGAATAGTCACCGCTTCTTTTATTTAATTGTTCTTTTACTTTAACTAAATTACTCTCTATAAAATTTATGTCTAACATTTTTCCTCCAAGATCACTATGTGATTGCTATTTAAAATTATAATACAAATTAAGTTATAAAAAATCTATTCTTATTAGATAGAAAGCTATAATGTAATATTTATTATAAAAATAAGGTAAAATTTAAAAATGTATAGGAGATGTTTAAATGGATTTACAAGTAAGGGCGATAAGCCATAAACATAACGCAAAAATAGCAATAGTAGATATTAGTGAAAGTATGAGAGAGATTTGTGATTTACAAAAAACAAATCCATTCATTAGTATTGCATTATCAAAATTCACTTTAGGTAATACATTGATTTCTTTAGATAATAAAGAGCTTGCAAAAATTAATTCAAACTATGTTTCAAAAAATGGAGCAGTTAAAAAAATGATTGCTGAATTTCAAAACAATAAAGTTAGAGCATATGCACAAGTTAAAGATTTTGATATAGAAGAATATATTCCTAGATTAAGTAATAATCCTGTTTATGCCACCGTTGGTACTGAGGGACAATTATTAAATAGTAGAGATATGGGATTAAAAGAACCATATATTTCAACAATTAATACAGATTCTCCAAATATGGATCATATTTGAATGGATTTTTTAAGAGATAGTAATCAAGTTGGTTCTCTTTTAACTAGTGAAGTTAAATTGGATGATGAATTAAAAATAAAAAAAGTTGTAGGTATATTAATTCAATTACTACCAGAACACACTCAAGAAGATATAGACTTGCTTGACTCAAAGTTAGGTAATACAAAATTTATTTGTGAAGTATTGATGAAATCAACAAATTATAACCAGGTTATAAAAGAAATATTCGAAGATGCAGTTATATTAGAAAGCAAGCAAATTATTTTTGAGTGCACTTGCAATGATAATAAAATATTAGATTCAGTAAAATTATTGGGACAAAATGAAATTCAGCAATTAATAGAGAATAAAGAAGATGTCCAAGTTATCTGTGATTTTTGTAACAAAGAATACATTGTAAATAATCAAAATCTTAAAAACTTAATATAAAAATAACAATAGATTGGCCTTTTATTTTGCCAAAAATCTTTTGTTTTTTTATTTAAATGTTAAAATTATTAAGATATTGTTTTAACATTTTATAAATTTTTAAGGAAAGAATAGGGATAATAATGGCTAATAACAAAAAAAACACAAACACAAATACTTGATCAAAAGCCACAAATACAAAGGCTGTTAATGCTCAAAAAGCTAATCAAGTTAAAAATGAATCAGCACATAATAAAGAAATAGTTGATAAATATAAAGAAGCTATCAATTCAACAAATAAAAACTCTAAACAACCAACTAAAAAAGTTGTTGAACCAAAAACTTCAACAGTTGTAGCAAATTCAAATACAAAAAAACCTTTATCAAAAAGTGAAGAAAAATTAATTAATAAGATAAATGAAAAAGAATTAATAAAGCAAAAGATTGCTGAAGATAAAAAATTGAAAAAACAAAATAAAGCAGAAGCTAAAAGGATTTATCAAGAACAAATTAAACAAGAAAAAAACAGAATTTTATTGGAAAAACAAGAAAAAGATCTAAAACAAATACAAGAAGCGGAAGCAAAGGCCAAAAAAATGGAAGCTGAAAGAATAGCAGACGCTAAAAAATTAGCTCTTGAAGAAAAAGCGGCGAAGCAAGCAGAAAAAGCTCAAGCTAAAAAAATGGAAGCTGAAAGAATAGCTTTAGAGAAAAAAGCTGCTGCAGAAAAAGCGAAAGCAGAAAAGCAAGCAGAAGCTGAAAGAATAGCAGCCGCTAAAAAATTAGCTCTTGAAGAAAAAGAAAGAGAAAAATTAATTGAAGCTCAAAAATTAATTGAAGAGAAAAAAGCTGCAGAAAATGCTAAGAAAATTGAAGATGAAAAAATTCAAAAAGAATTAAAAACAAAAGCAGAATTTGAAGCAAAACAAAAAGAAACAGAAAATAAAAAAATAGCAAAAGAAGAGAGAACAAACATGGGACAAACTCAAACTGAAAAAACACCTAAAGTAGGTAAAAATTCAAAAACTTCTGAAGCTAGAGAAATTCAAGTTTTTGAACCAACAGCAGAATCTGAAGCAAAACGTGAATTTATTGAAATTGATCCTAAAACAAACTTTGATAAAGGTGTTAAAGGTTTAAAACAAAAAAATAAATATCAAAAACAGTTAACAAGCAAATATTCTAAAGATATTTTAAGTGAAGGTACTATTGTTACAACAACAAACTGTAAACCAAATACTTTAGAACATATTATTGAATTAAAAGATGTTAGAAAATCATATATTACAGGGGACTTAGAAACACCTATTTTAAAAGGTATTGATGTCAAATTAGATAAAGGTGATTTCATCGTTATCTTAGGACCATCAGGTTCTGGAAAAACAACCTTCTTAAACGTTATCTCTGGATTAGATAAAGCAACTGAGGGTGATGTATTCATTTTAGGTTCAAACTTATCTTTATTAAAAGATTCACATTTAACAAAATTTAGAAGAAGAAATGTAGGATTTATTTTCCAACAATATAACTTATTAACAAATTTAACTTCAAAAGAAAATGCTGAAGTTGGACAAAACCTTGCGAATAAAAATAAACAAGGAATGAGCATTGAAGAAATTTTTGAAACAATTGGAATGAAAGAACAAATGAATAAGTACCCTCATCAAATGTCAGGGGGGCAACAACAAAGGGTTTCTATTGCTAGAGCTTTAGCTAAAAATCCTGAAATATTGTTTGCCGATGAGCCAACAGGTGCGTTAGATGAAGAAATGGGACGTAAAGTTTTAGAAATTTTAGTAAAAGTTAACCGTGAGCAAAAAACAACAGTTGTTGTAGTTACTCATAACCCTAACATTGCAAAAATAGCTAATACTGTAATTCATATTAAAAACGGATTAATTGACAGTTTAGAAAAAAACTCAAAACCTGCTGATCCAAAAACTATTGAATGATCATAAAAATGAACCTATAATGGTTCTTTTTTTTGTTTTTATCAATAATAAGTCTTATAATTAAAATATTATATAAAAAGAAAGATGTTGAAATAAAATGAAAAAACTATTATTAACACTATCATCTGTACTTATAGTTGGAGGAGCCGCTGGTTCTGTTATTTCATGTGGTGTAAAGCCAGAAAAAGAAGTTGTCTTTGCCTTAATTGGTGGGTCAACAATGAGTGATAATGACTTAGAAAAACTTAATGCATATAAAGAAATGGCTGATGAATTTAATAAAACACATTCCCAAGAAAATGGATTTGCTCCCATCAAGGTTGTCTGAAGAGATTCTAATTATCTTAATAATTCAGTTCTTTCTGGGGATAATTTACCTGACTTATATATATCTTATGTGGATGCTGCGTCAACATATCTTGAATCTACAGTTGCTGATCAAGTAAGAGATATGGAAGATTCTATGGGTGAAGAAGGTTTTACAAAGTTTACAAATGATTTAATAACACCAGCATTTATTAATGAGGGTAAATATAAAGATACTCAAGTTGTTTTACCATTTGGTAAATCATTTGATATATCAGTTATTAATGTAAATTTATTGTTTGAATTTATGGGGCTATTTAAAAATGCTGGAGTTGAAAAAAAACTAGAAGAGCTTAAAACAACATATGAAGCCTATAATATAAAAAGATCTGATGTTCTTGAGCAACAAACTGAAATGTCAGGAACAAAAGTGTTTAAGGATAATTTAAAAATAGTAGGCTCAAACAATAATGAAATAAAATCAACAGAAAATGAAATTGTTTTAGAGGAAAGTAACTACAATTATTTAATAAATCTTTTTACTAATGTGGAAAATAGTATTGAAGGTATTAAATCCATTTTTGCATCAACTGATAATGTTTTAGAATTGACAAAAGCAATGAATCAAATAATTCAAAGTGATGGTTTAGATGTAACTATTAAAATTGATAATAATCAGTATGTAAAACCAAAAGAAAGATATAATTTTGCCTTTGGAATCGATTCTCTTGATAATAAATACTACATGGATTATGCATCAACTGATACTGGAACTGAAATTATTGATATTCAAAACAGTGAAGATTTTTGATATAAAGCAACTTATGAAAATAAAAAAGCCAATATTGAATTGAATTCTAAATCTAAAAGCTTTAAGGATACATCAAAATACCTACAAGGTATGAAAGAAATTGCATTAAGCAATAAAGGCCAAGAAAATAAGCTGACTTACTCTGAACAATGAAATGGAGTTTTCTCGACATCAAGATATGAACAGAATTCTCAGTCTAGAACATATATAACGCAAGATTTTACAAAAGGGACTATGTTTATGGGCGGTGCATCATCAGCAAATGATTTTTACTTTACTTCATCATGAACAAAAAAAGTAGATGTTTATAGGTCTCAAGAAACTTCGTCGGCAATAGCACAAGAAAATAAGAATGTAACTTACACGCCTGTTACTAGAGCAGATATTATAACAACATCCAAAACAAATGAGTCAAATCCACAAAAAGCTGTGTTTATGTCTCAAGGGAGAGGAATAGCTGGTTTTAAATCTAATGGTAGTAATGCTGCTCAAAAAGAAGAAAGTGTAAAAGGATTTTTAAATTATATTATGCAGCCAATTCCTTCAGCAAGGTTTGCATTAAGAACAAGTTACATGCCAGCAACAAAATCAGGCATGTTAGTCTATGAAAATTATTTAAATGGAAATTTCAATAATGCAAATGGAGAGCCTCAAAATCAAACAGAATTAGAAAAAGCAGTAAAAGAAATAGAACAAACGTATAATGGTAATGAAAAAATAACAGATTCAGAAATTAAGGAATTGGTTCCAAAATATTTTTATCAAATAATGACTAATGGTAAACCTGAATGAAAAGCCGGCATTAGTCCAGTTAATACAGGATTTATAAATGATTATTTGAATCCAAAAATAGAAGATAATGATCCAAATATTAGTTTAGTTTCGTCAAAAGCAAATCCAGTGACTGATATAGTTAGAAGCGGTATTAAAAATTCAATAAATGGAACAAATACAATTATGGATTTAGCCAAAAAACCTAACATGAGTTTTTATGATTTATTAAGTGAAGCAAAAGATCCTAAAGACCCATCATATTTAACTTACTGATTAAGAAGAAATCAGGGTGATTTTTATCAAGAAATAAATATTAATCATAAATAAAAAATAATTCAATAATAACTAACATTTATTTTTGAATTTTTAAATTGTATATTTATATAGCAACTGAATATTAAGAAACTTATACAGGGTAGCATAATGGGCTACTGACCCCGCCATGAAACCTATTTCATGACTATAGGTCTTTATAAACACTTTAATTAAAGTTTCTTTCAACATCAAAACTTGAAAGAAACTTTTTATTTAGTTGAATTTTTAATAAAAAGAAAGGAAAAACATAATGAAAAAATTAATAGCAATTTTAGGGGCAGTTGGATTAACTGCTACAGGTTCAGCAAGTTTATTAGTTTCTTGCTCAACACCAGTTGAAAAAGATTTTTCTTCTGAAATAGGCAAAATGGTAAAAGATTACATAAAAATTGATCAGGGAACTATATATGAAGATTCAAATGAAATTTATACAAAATTGAAATCGTTTAATAAAGAAATGGAATCTGAAATTTTAAAATTAAAAAATGTAGATGGAGTTTCAAAGTTTAATGAAAAAGAAGGAACATTTTCTGATCCTGATTCAAGCATTAAACCATCAAGCGCAGATGCGGTATGATTTCATTCAGTTTACACATCATCAAGTGTAAGCGAATTCTCAAATAATAATGATTTTAATAAGTGAACAATTACTATTCAATACAGAACACCAGCAACTAATAAAACAACTGGTGAATTATATTGAGGAAAATATAATAAAACTTACATAAATGATATTGAATTTTTTAAAGCTAAAAAACCTAATGCGATATTAAAAAACTCAGATGGAACAGAGCAATCAGAAAATTCTTTTACTCTTGTAGATAATGAAGTAAAGATTAGAGTAGATAAAGGTTATAATAGAGAAAACATAATTCTTAATGGAAATGAAAAAATTACGGATATAAATATTTCACTTGATACTCAATTATTTGAAGAACCTGAAATAAAATTAGGCAATGATAAATTCCCAACATATTTTGATTTAACACTTAAATTAAAACAGGGACAAACATTATCAGTAGACCAAAAAATATTTATTAAATTACCATCATTTCAAGATATTAAACTAATAATTAAAGCACAAAATTAATAACAGTGATATAATTTTGTTAACAACTTAATATGAAAAACTTATACAGGGTAGCATATTGGGCTACTGTTCCGCCTCAAGACCAATCTTGAGACTATAAGTGTAAAGGTTTTTTGGTTATCAAAAAACCTTTTTTATTATCTAAAGTTTTTCTTTAGGTTGTATTCAAAATTAGGGGGAAATATGAAAAAATTATTAGCAATTTTAGGAGCAGTTGGATTATCAGTAACAGGAGCTTCAATAGTAGTTTCTTGTGGTGGTAATGGTAATACTGATATTACAGATCCTGAAACAGGCTTAGTTGCATTATCAAAAATAAAAAATTTAACTTTAGATTTAGGGGAAATTGGAGAAAACAGTTCGCTGAATATATCTAAAGCTTTTTTTGAAAAAAATGAATCTGTATTAAAAAAAGCTGTTGGAGATACATTAACTGCAAATATGTTTTATGTTTCAAAAATAACTTCAACTTCAGCAACAATTACAGGTAAAAATACTAACCAGGAATTATTAAGTCCATCTGCAGATTTTGCAGTAACAGTTAGTTTTACATCAGAAAGCGATGGAAGAATAGACTTAGCAAAATTAGAAGGTCTAGTTACAAGTAATTTAATTGTTAATAAAACAAAGTATCAAGGAACAGGAAATTATGACAAATCAAATGCTATTGCAGATGCATTAATAGAAGCAAATAAAGAACTACTAAAAGAAACAGTAGCAAAAGATTTTTATTTATTAAAGTCTGATCTTGTTGAACCGTCAGACGGCAAACCTGGTGTAGCAAAATTAGAAGGTAGCACATCAAGTTTAAAAGTAAAAAGTGGTTCACCAGTAGAAATAACATTTACACTAAGCGAATAAAACAAAAAATAGACATTGGTCTATTTTCTTTGTGACTCTTATTTAATTTGTATATATAATAATATCACAAAAATTAACACTTAACATTGTATTTAGTTTTTATAAAAAATAAATAATATATTATAATATCTTTAACTTAATAAAAATTAACTTATACATGATAACATATCGGGTTGTCGACCTGCCTTAAGACCGATCTTAAGACTATAAGAAAATAAATATTATAAAACATTAAGTTGCTTCTTTTATTAAGTAATAAGTTTTTAAAAAATAGGGGGAATATTTTTAAATGAAAAAATTATTATTAACTTTATCTTCTGTAACACTTGTTGGTACAGCAGGTATGAGCGTTATCTCATGTGGGGTAAAACCAGAAAAATCTGTTATATTTATGCTTCCAGGTGAAGCTGTGGGAGTAGGATCAACAGATAAAATTGATGCTTATAATGATTTAGTTGATGAATTCAATGAATTACATAAAAATGATTCAGGATTTGCGCCAATTAAAGTAAAGTGATCAAAATCAGGAACAATCAATGATTCAATCTTAACAGGTGATAATTTACCTGATTTATATATAAGTTATGCAGATGCAGTTTCATTGTATGCAAATACAAAAGTATCTAATCAAGTGAGAGACATGGAAGCTTCATTAGGTGAAGCAGGATTTGCAAACTTAAAAAATGACATAATAGATGATGCTTTTTTACAAGAAGGACAATATAAAGAACAGGGAAGTGACAAAGCAACTCAAGTTGTTTTACCATTTGGTAAATCAGTTGAAATGTCAGTTATTAACGTAAACTTTTTCTTAGAATTTATTTCAAAAATTAGTATTACAGATTTTGATGGAGCATCAATTTCGCCTAAAGTTAAAACTGAGTTTGAAAAATTTAATGTTAATGAAAGAAAAAATTTAACTAATGAAACAGGTGCAATGTCTAAAACAACAATTTTTAGTGATAAAACTCCTAAGTTAAATGAACAATGATTCACAGAACATGGTTTAAATGATGCTTTAACAACACTACAAACTGCTTTAGCACCATTAACAAGCGTTGGATCTAGTTCATACACAGGAGAATCTGTAGATGATCTAATTAGAACTATTTTTGCTAAAAATGATAATATAATAGCTTTAGCACAAGTTTACAACGAGATATTTAATGTTGAAAGTAATATTGAAGTTAAATATGCAAGTAAAGACGGAAGCGTTGTTGTAGATCCTTCAAATGGAAAACATTTTTCATTTGGAATTGATTCTTTAGCAAATAAATATTTTATGGACCATGCGGCTAGAACTAATAGCGGTTTAATTGATATTACTAATGAAGATAATGGTTTTTTCTACAGTGCAAATTATGATAAAGCAACTAGAGTAGCAAACGTTAACTTTAATAAGAATTCTGTAGGATTTAATGATACATCAGAATTCTTGCAAGCTTTTAAAGATATTGCTGTTAAAAACAATAAAAGTGGTGGTTCATACGCTGAACAATGAAATAACACATTAAATTTAAGTAGACAAGAAGGTACAACAAAATACTATACAAGTGATAGCTTTTTAAATGGTTCTTCATTTATGTCAAGTGGTTCATCAGCAGGGGCTTACAATTTTACCAAAACAAAATATGTAAATAATACAGGGTATAATCCTGTTACAAATGCTGATGTAATAACAACTTCAACTTCAACTAAAGAAGGGAAAAATTCAGTTTTCATGTCTCAAGGTCCAGGAATAGCAGGATTCAAATCAAATGGTTCAAATGCAGCTGAGAAAGAGAAAACAGTTACAGAATTCTTAAATTATATTATGCAACCAAAACAAGCAGCAGATTTTGCGCTTAAATCAAATTATATGCCTGCAACAAAATCTGGTATGTCTATATACCAAAACTATGTAAATGGTAATTACAATAATACAAAAGCAAATAATCAATCAAATGCAATAGTAAATCCAGAAGCATTACAAAATGTTGTTGCAGAACTTAACACAAAAGAAGGAACAACAAAATATACAGTAGATAATACTTTTACTGCGATTTATTCAACAAGTAAAGGTTCATTAAGTTCACAAGCATCTCCAAATGCAGTTAACTCAGGATTTATTGAAAAATATTTAGTTGGAAATTCAGAAAGAATATTAGTTGCTTCTACACCTACACCTATTGGTACAACAGTTCGTGATTCAATTGCAACAGCTATTACTGGTAGTGGAACAATTACAGATTTAAGTAAAGCACCGGGAATTAAATTTGTTGAAATATTAGATGCATCAAATACAGTTTATACATTACAAAATTATGTAATGAAAAAAAATAACACAGATATGTTTAGCAAAATTAATTTAACTCACAATGCAAAATAAAAGTAAATTTAAATAGAAAGTTTTTAAAAACATGAGTATTAAACTAAAAAATATAACAATTGACTATGGAAATTTCTTGGCGGTAAATGACCTAAGTGTAAATATTAATAAAGGGGAACTAGTTTCTCTTTTAGGACCTTCTGGTTGTGGAAAAACAACCGCATTAAATGCTATCGCAGGATTAATAAATACAACATCAGGACAAATTCTTTTTGATGGTGTTGATGTTACACACAAAACACCTCAGCAAAGAAATATAGGACTAGTTTTTCAAAGTTACGCATTATATTCACATATGAGTGTTTTTAAGAATATTGCATATCCTTTATATCACTCAAAAGATTTTAAAAAAGAATTAGCAAGAGACAATTTTAAATATAAAAATAGATTAAAAGATCTAAAACAAACAAAATCATACGAATTAATAATTAAACAACAAAATGATTTTTTAAATGATCTTAAAAGCTTTTTAAAATTAACAAATAATAATATTAAATTGTTAGAAACAGAGTTTTTAAAAAAACATAAAGATTCAATTATTTCATATACTGATCAACTTTTCATAAATTATGAAAATTCAGAAGTATTAAAAAATCATTTAGTTAGCTACTTATATGACAAACTAAAAATTAAATTTAATGAAATTGAATCTGTTATAGAGTCAACAATTTTAAAAAAATATAAATTGTTATTAACTCATAAATTAGACGTTAGATTTCAAGGAACAATTGGTTATTACAGTTGATTAAATGAAAAAAATGTAAAAGATAATAAAAAACACTTGGCAGAACTTATCAAAACTAGCAAAATTTCAAAAAAACAAATTAGAAAAGAACAAAAAAAAGTTAGTGCTGAATTAGATATTTTTACTGCTTCTTCAACAGAAAATGGGTATGATAATTATATTAATTCTAAAAACTTAATTACAAATTCTTTTATTGAGAATGAAGTAGCAGAACTTGAAAAAGAAATAAATGATTATTTTGATAAAGTTTTATTAAAAACAAAAGAACCAATTATAAAAAACAATAAAATTGAAAATTCTATTTCAAATATTTCAAAAAAAATTAATGCATTTAAAGTAAGTTATTTAAGTAAACATGAAAAATTAATTGTTAAATATATAAAAAGTATTTCAAACAAATTTCCTAATGAAATAGAAATAAAAGATAATTTAATTAATTACTTGTTTAATATATCAAAAATAGAATTTAATTCTGTTCAAGAAAAGTTAAATGAGTTGATTTTTGAAAATATGCAAAGTTTTGTAAATTCTTGTGATAAAGATGAGTTTACTCAGTTAATAAATTATTATCCTTTAAATGTGAATGCATATTTAGAAGTTAGTGAATCAAGTAATGAACTTTTAAAAATTAATAATGAATTACAAAAGAATACTGATTTTGATACATTAAATGATAATGAACATTATAAAAATTATCTTACTGAAAAAGAACAATTAACAGAATCATTGCTTTCAGAATTTGTTGTAAAATTGGAAAACTTTATTTCTGAAACTTTTGATAAATTACCAATTTTAGTTAATAATGAATTATCAAAAAATTCAATAAAAATTGATATTTCGGAATTAGAATCAGAAATTAGAAAAAATATTTTTTCAAAAAAACGTAAAATAAGATCATTAGTTTTAGAAGCTGCAAAACAAGTTGAAATTGAAACACAATTAAATAAAAAACCAAGTGAATTATCTGGTGGACAACAACAAAGGGTTGCTATCGCAAGGGCTGTTGTAAAAAAACCAAGTATTTTACTTATGGACGAACCATTATCAAATCTTGATGCAAAATTACGTTTAACAACTAGAGAATGAATTAAAAAATTTCAACAAAAAGTTGGAATAACAACTGTTTTTGTTACTCACGATCAAGAAGAAGCAATGAGTATTTCTGACTCAATTTTTGTTATGAATAAAGGGGTTTTACAACAAGGCGGAACTCCATTAGAAATTTATAATAAACCAAAAAATAAATTTGTAGCAAACTTTATAGGAACACCTAATATTAATTTCATTGATGTTAAAGTCAAAAAATCTATTTTTGAATTGCCTTCAGGCGAGGAAATGACTATTAAAAATTTAAAAATTGAAAAAGAAAATTGAACTTTAGGAATTAGACCTGAAAGAATAAGTATTTCAGGAACTAAAGGTAAAATTTTCATTGGAGAAGGTGAAGTTTCTCTTGTCGAACAATTAGGAAAACAAAATCATATTAAAGTTCGCTTAAATAAAGAATTGGAAATTACTTTAATATTAGAGCCACATGAATGAAATAATTTAAAAAATTCTTCAGTGTTAAAGCTTTATGCTAGAAAAGAAGACTTATACTTATTTGATACAAATACAAATTTAGTAGAGGTAAAATATGCGTAAAAATAAGAAAGATGAAGGTTTTGTTTTAATTGATGATAGAGTTATAAATCCTAAAGGTAAAAAAGCAAAATCTAAAAATATGGAAAAAGGAAGATTTGACCTAATAAACCAATTAATTTGGGTTTTACCAGGTTTATTCTTTGTATGTATATTTTCATACTTTTCAATTTTTATTGTTTTTAAATATGGATTAAGTGCGAATGGTGCAAATGGTGTTTTTATATTAAGCATTAAAAATATAGGTAATTTATTTACTGAGCCTACGCATGAATTTCCAATAGCGTTAAGAAATACTTTAATTTATGTTTTAGTTTCAGTGCCAATTTCATTGCTGATTGCACTTTGAACTGCCAAAGCATTAAGTAACGTTTTAAGTAAAAGAGCTTTTGCTTTTTTCCAATCAGCTTTCTTTTTACCATATGTAACATCAGCACTTGCTGTTGCTATGGCTTTCTCAATATTATTTTCAACAAGTGATACATCTCTTTTAACACAATTATTAGCTAAATTAGGTTTATCAAGGGTTGATTGAAAAGAACCTAAAAATGCTATGATAATGTTAATCATTTATGGTGTTTGAAAAATGTTACCTTTTAAAATTATTATGTTTACAGCAGCATTTTTAAGAGTTGATAAGCGATTATATCAAGCAGCATCTATAGACGGTGTACCAAGATGACAACAATTTTGAAAAATTTCTGTTCCTCAAATTATGCCAGTTATTATTTATATGATTACAACTGGTATTATTGGTTCATTTAAATTTATGCCTTTTGGTTTATTTGCTAACTATGAGGAAGCGGTTAAATCACAAGCTCAAACAGCAGTGTTCTTTATCTTTTCAAGAATTAACTCTGGTTCAGGAGGATTACCATCATATAGTACTGGTGGAGCAGCTTCTATAGTATTAATGGTTATTATTTTAATTATGACGTTAGCTAATAGACAATTAAGTAAGTACTTAAACAAAAAATATAGATAGGATTCAGCATGGAAAAAATAAATAACGAGTGAAGTAAAAAAACTAAAACTGAAGATTGAATTCACAAAAATTCATTTAAAAAGATTTCTGTTAAAGATAAATCTTTTAATCAATCTGAATCTAATGTTGATTCCATTATTTATGTTGAAAAAACAACAAAAGTTGTTAGTTCTGAAAAAGATAAACATGAAATAGTTGTAAATAAATTAACAAGAAAAGAAAAATATGAAAATGATTTAAAATTTCAAGAAGAACAAATAACTTTAAGAGAATCTAAAATTGTTGTTGAAGCTAACTTTTTTAAGAGAATATGATTAAAGTTTTGTTTATCATTATTTTTATTTTGAAATAAAAAACATTTTAAAATTAAGCACGCATTTTATATAAGATCAGTAAATAAAAGAAAAGATAAAACAATTAAAATGGCTGGTGATGTTTGATATAGAAGAATAGGGTCAAATTTATCAAACTATACAGTTTTAATTATTATGCTTATCGCCATGATATTTCCTTTTTATTGAATGTTAATAACATCTTTTAAGCCTTATTCAGAAGTTGACACAGGAGTAATGGAATCTCTTTGACCAAAACATTGAACATTACAAGCATATAAAGATATGTTTACATTTGTTAATAATTCTGGTGGTAGAGAATCAATTCCATTTTCAAGATTTTTCTTTAACTCATTGTTCATTGCGTTAGTTTCAACTTTAGTGCAATTATCAGTGTCAGTTATTGGTGGATTTGCAATTTATAACTGAAGAACAAAATTTAATTCATTATTTATGATTATTATGTTTTCAATTATGATGGTTCCAGGTGAGGCTATGTTGCTTGGTAGATATTGAATTGCAGTTCAAATGCAATGAAGAGATACTTTATTTGCCTTAATTGTTCCATTTATCGGTAACGTATTTACCATATACTTAATGAGTAATGCTTTTTACGGATTAAATAGAGATTTAAAAAGAGCAGCTAAAGTAGATGGATTATCAAGTTTTCAATACTTTATGAAAATAGCTTTACCTGCAGTTAGTGCAACTATATTAACATCATTTATTATTTCATTTATTGAATCATGAAACTCTGTTTTATGACCAATAACAGTTATTGATAATCAATCTGGACAATGAAGAACAATTCCAATGCTTTTATATTCACTAATGAATGTTAGTGGTATGACATCAGAAGAATTCCCAATTGCTGATCCTATTAATGTAAAAATGGCTGCCTCAATTTTAGCTATTTTACCAATGATTATTGTATTTATTGTTTTCAATAAATGAATTATTAATGGTTTAACAAAAAGAAGCGTTGGAGGAACTAAGGGATAATGAGAAAAAAAATAAACTTGCTATTTTTAAGCATGATACTTACTTTAATAGCTTTTTTGTCTATTTTAACAGTTTCTTGTGGAACTAAAATAAAAGAAATTACCGGCAATGTTTCATTTTATGTATTATCAATTGGAAGTGGAAATTTTACTTTTTTAGAAAAAGATGGTCATGCAGTTGTAATGGATTCTGGGGTTGGTATTGGTGAAAATAACAATGGAGATTCAATTGATTCAATATCATCAGAAACATTTGCTTTAAATAACGGAAGTTGAGTAACTGCAAATCCAAGGGATGGTAAAGCAATTACAGATTTTATGAAGAATACAGCTGGAGTTCAAGTTATTGATGCTATATTTATTTCGCACAAACATTCAGATCATTATAGTGCTTTAAAATATCTTGTTCAGGAATTTGAAGTAGGAACTGTTATTGCTCCTACAGATAGTGCAGGTTTAGAAAAAGCAATCAGAGGTTACCAACCAAAAGGTCAAATGCCAGTAGTTGATACAAATTTTTCGAAGACTTATGAATTTTTAGGTGGAACATTTGAAAATTTAACAGCATATTCTTCAAAAAATGTTGTTAAAAGTTTATACACAACAGATGATCCAAATGCCAATAGTATGGTTTTAAGATTTAAGGTAAATGGTAAAACATTTTTATTACCTGGAGATATGGAAAATACTTCAAAAGTTATGAGCGACAAAAAATTTTTAAAAGCAGTTTCATCACAACCTGTGGACTTTTATTTACTTGCTCATCATGGGTCAACAAATGGGGCCACTGAATTAACACCATTAATTGGTAATAAAGAACGCTCTCCAGAACATATAATAATATCTGGTACAGATAATATTGATGGTTTTGAAAATTGATCAGGACAAAGAAATGCAGTGAGCAATTCAAAAACTCCTGTTGGTGAAGTTTTAAAAACATATGGTATGAAAAAAGAACCTTATGTATACATAACAGGCTCAGTTTTAACTGAAACTTTAAATGATTTTCCTGACATAGTTGATAAAGATAATGTAAAATCAACGTTTGAATATAAATTCTCTGATAACAAATGAAATTTTATAGTTCATGATGAAAATATTTCAAATGGGTTTAATCAACAGTTAATTACTAAATAAATAATTAAAAAGTTTTGTTCATGTTTGAATAAAACTTTTTAATTTGTTTTATAAGTTTTGTTGTTTGAATTTTATTTTGTTAAAATAAATAAAAGAAAAGAGTGATTTTATGCCAATCTTAAAATTCAACGGTACTACTGAAGAAAAAGTAAAAGAATATTCAAAAAAAATAAACGAGATAGCTGACTTAATTGTTTCAAAGCCTGAAGCAATTTTAATGATGGTTAACAACAACAATATTTTTGTAGCTAAAAACACAAATAAAAGAATTTATGTTGAAGTAGACTGACTTAAAAGATCTGAAGAATCAAGAGTTTTATTAGTTCAACACTTAACCAATTTTTTTGGTAACCAAGGGGTTAATGTATCTGTAAAATTTACTGAAATAAATAATGACTTATACGTTAATAACGAAAAAAGAGGATAAGTATGAAAATAGGAAATGTAGAAATAAAAGGTAAATTAGTTCAAGGGCCAATGGCTGGTGTATCTAATCCACCATTTAGATTAATATCAAAAGAAAAAGGTGCTGATTTAGTTTGTGCTGAAATGGTTTCTGTAGAAGGAATGACACATAACAACAAAAAAACATTTAGCATGTTAGCAGTTGAAAAAAAAGAACACCCAATGAGTATGCAAATTTTTGGGAATGATGTTGAATCATTTATTGTGGCGACAAAGTGAATTGATGAAAATGTTGATTGTGACATTATAGATTTAAACATTGGTTGTCCTGCACCAAAAGTAGCTGTTAGATCAGCGAGTGGATCAAGTTTATTAAAGACACCGGAATTAATATATGACATTGTAAAAGCAGTTGTTGAAAATACATCAAAGCCAGTTACTGCAAAAATTAGATTAGGTTGAGATAAAGAAAGTGTTAATGCTGTTGAAGTTTCTAAATTAATTGAAAAAGCAGGAGCTAGCGGAATTACTGTTCATGGAAGAACAAGAAGTGAATTTTATTCAGGCCATGCAGATTGAGAAAAAATAAAAGAAGTTAAAGAAGCTGTAAATATTCCAGTTATTGGTAATGGTGATGTTATTGACGGGCCAAGCGCAAAAGCAATGTTAGAATTAACTGGTTGTGATGGAGTAATGATTTCAAGAGGATGCCAAGGTAATCCTTGAATTTTTAGAGAAATTGCACACTTTTTAGAGACAGGTGAAGAATTAGATAAGCCAAGTTTTGCAGAATGAAAAGAAACAGTATTGAAGCATGCTAAAATGTTAATAGATTATAAACAAGACGAAGGTAGTGCAATTAGAGAATTTAGAAAACATTTAACTTGATATTTTGCAGCATTGCCAAAAACAGAAATTTTAAATCAGTTAAAAGAAGAAGCAAATAAGATTAACACATTTAGTGATTTAGAAAATATTATAGAAAAGTATAAAGAGGTATAAAATGTCAGAAAGAAAATTTACTGAACAAGAATTAGTTCGTAGAGCTAAACTTGAAAAATTAATTGAAAACAAATCTAATCCTTATGAAGTTAGCAAGTATGTAAGAACACATTCTTTAAAAGAATTGATTGAATTATTTGGTGGATATGAAAAAGATGAGTTAGCAACTTTACAACAAACAGAAATTAGCATTGCAGGAAGAATTAAACTTTATCGTGAGGCTGGTAATAAAGCAGCATTCTTAAATATTGAAGATCAAGATTCAGATATTCAAGTTTATGTAAGACAAGACGAAATTGGTGATGCAGCATTTGCTAACTTCAGAGAACTAGATCTTGGAGATATTGTTGGGTTTAAAGGAATTATGATGAAAACAAACCATGGTGAACTTTCACTAAGAGCAAAAGAATATACTTTATTATCAAAAGCTTTAAGACCTTTACCAGATAAACATGCTGGTATTCAAGACATTGAAGAAAAATACAGAAGAAGATATGTTGACTTAATCACAAACCCTGAATCAAAAAGAGTTTTTCAAGCAAGAACTAAAATTATTAGAACAATGCAACAAATTCTTGATGAACGTGGGTATATGGAAGTTGAAACACCTATTTTGCACAGTGTAAAAGGTGGAGCCGCTGCTAAACCTTTTATTACACATTACAATGCTTTAGATGTTGATGTATATTTAAGAATTGCAACAGAGCTACATTTAAAAAGATTAATTGTTGGTGGATTTGATGGAGTTTATGAAATTGGAAGAATCTTTAGAAATGAAGGAATGAGCACAAGACACAATCCAGAATTTACTTCTTTAGAATTGTATGTTGCATATGAAGATATGTTCTTCTTAATGGACTTAACTGAAGAAATATTCAGAAAATGTAATGCTGCAGTTAACGAATCATCAGTTATAGAATATGGTGGACATAAACTAGATTTATCAAAACCATTTAAACGCTTACATATGGTTGATGGAATTAAACAAGTGACAGGAGTAGATTTCTGAAAAGAAATGACTGTTGAAGAAGCTCTAGAGTTAGCTAAAAAACATAATGTGCATGTTGAAAAACATAATTATACAGTTGGACATATTATTAACTTATTCTATGAAGAATTTGTTGAGTCTACAATTATTGAACCAACTTTTGTTTATGGACATCCAAAAGAAATATCACCTTTATCTAAATCGAATGCTGAAGATTCAAGATTCACTGATCGTTTTGAGTTGTTTATTGTCGGAAGAGAATATGCAAATGCATTTAGTGAATTAAATGATCCAATCGATCAATATGATAGATTTAATGAACAAATAAAAGAAGCTGCGGCGGGAAATGATGAAGCAACTGAAATGGACATTGACTTTATTGAAGCGTTGGAACACGCAATGCCACCAACTGCAGGTATCGGATTTGGAATTGATCGTTTAGTTATGTTATTAACAAATTCTGAATCAATTAAGGATGTATTATTATTCCCACAGTTAAAACCAAGAGATTAATATGTTAAAAAACAAACCTTAATGGTTTGTTTTCTTTATGCATTGGCTATACTGTTAGCTTCTTCGTCTAATATTAAGGTAAAGAAAGGATGTAGTGTTAATATTGAAGAAGGAACTTTTTCAATAACTGGACCATTAACAATTTGATCAATAACCTCAGCTTTGCCTTTTCCATTTGCAATCATAATAATATTTCTTGCAGCCATAATATCTCTAGGTCCCATTGTTACAAACTGATCATGAAATAAGTTTAGGTCTAGTTTAGGAACGCTAATATTTCCTTCTAAGTCAATATTATTTATAAGTCTTGTTTTGTCACCAAATTTTGTAACACCAGACATGTTTCCACAAAAATGACCATCTATACCAATTCCCAAAAGAACGACATCTAGACCACCATCTTTGTATAATTGATCTATATATTCTTTATAATTTAGAACATTTAGTCTATGAATATTTTTTTGTTTAATTTTTGCTTTGCTAAAAAGCAATTCTTCTAAATCTTTACTGGTAATACCTGTTGAAAGGTCATTTCTAAAAGGCACTTCATCAAAGTTATAGAAGTGTATTTTATCTAAGTATGCAAGTTCATTTAAAATACTTATTATTTTTGAGTAAAATAGTTTTGGACTATTACCACCAGTTACAGAAACATTAATTCGCTCTTTGTGCTTATTTTTTTCAAGTATTTCCATGAAAGCTTCAATTGTTTTATCGGTCATGCTTTCATAATCTTTTGTTTTTATTATTTTCATATGTTTACCTCTTTGTATATAATTAATATAAGTTTTAATTTATTGAAATGTGTAAAAAATATTTTTTAAGTAAACTACTTTACTAATCTAAAATTTATTTCTAGGAGGATTATGGAAAATTTTTACGAAAAACTAGAGTATCTATCAAAAGGTTATGTTGATTCTGCTTATAAAAATATGTCAGTAAGTTTATTGTCATCAATTAGGAATGGGAATTTTAAAAAATCAAAAGAGTTGGCCGAAGAATGTTTTGTAAGTGAATCAACTGTTACAAAGTTTAGTAAGTACTTGGGTTTTTCTGGATATAGAGAAATGATATTTTTTTTAAAAGAAGACCATAATTCTTTTTTTGTTAAAAAGACAACTAAAAAAAATAAGAATTTTTCTAGCTTAATAGAATGAATATCATTGCATGAAGACTTTATTGATAAATTATGCAAAGCAATTGAAGTAAAGAATGTACAAGTTAATATATTTGGCTCATATCAGTTACAGGAATCTATTAGTTTATTGAATAAACTTTTACTTTCATTTGACATTGATTCTAAAATACTTTATCAAAATGTTTTATTTGCTAACACTAAAATTTCAAAGCAAGCTGTAAACATTATATTTTTTTCTGGAAGAGATAACGAAACTTTAGAAATATTTTTGCAAGAAATAAATAAAAGCAAAAAGCAAATAAAAAACTTTTTAGTTATTAGTGAAAAACAAAAGAATAAAGTTAAGTTTGAATGCGAACAAATACAATTTAGTCAGGATCATTCTTTTGTTAACAGAAACTTATCTGTTATGATGATGTGTCATGAAATAGCAAATAAATTGTCGTTAAAGTAATTATTAAATAAAGACAAGTACTTTACAAAAAGTAGGGCTTGTTTTTTTTTTTTTTTTGCTTTCTCCAAAATAGAACAATAAATTGGAAAATATTATTGAAAGGAAATAAAAATATGGAAATTAAAATATATGCTCCCGTAAATTGTGAAGTTAAATCAATGCAAAAATGCAGTGACCCAACTTTTGCAGGAAAAATGCTAGGTGACGGAATCGTTATTGAACCCAAGAATAATGTTTTCACATCTCCATTTGAAAATGCAACATGCACAATGGTTTTCGAGACAAAACACGCGTACGGTTTTGAAGTTCAAGGTTGTGAGTTCTTAATTCACTGTGGAATAGACACTGTTAATTTAAATGGAAAACCATTCAAAACTAATTTACGACAAAATATGTCTGTAAAATTAGGTGATCAAATTTTTTCAGTTGATTTAAAATCAATTAGAGAAAATAACCTTTCAACAGAAACACCTATAATTTTTACAAGTACAGATAAAAAAATAAAAATTAAAAAATTCAAAGAAGGAACTTATAAAAAAGGAGAATTAATTTGTGTTTTTGAGGTTACTTCTGAAATAAAAAAGAAAGCTAAAATCGAAAAAGAAAATGAAGATATTATTAAATTTGAAAGTAAGTATGCAAAAACAGCAAAAGAGTTCATTGAACTAGTTGGTGGTAGACAAAACTTTTCTGATGTTTATAACTGTATGACAAGACTTAGATTCAAAATTAAAAATAAGGATCTTGTTGATTCAACCAAAATAGAAAAAAACTCTATTGTAAAAGGAATCAATTGAAATGGTTCAGAATTACAAGTTATTATTGGAGGTGAGTGCTACAAAGTTAAAGATGAAATTTTAAAACTTGATAATGCTCAAGTTGAAATATCATCACAAGGCACTGAAGAAATTGCAACTTCAACTTTATCTCAAAAAATATTTGCAGCCATTGCAGGTATTATGGCGCCCAACATTCCTATTTTAATGAGTGCAGGTATAATCGCTGCAATTTATTCAATACTAAATACTATTGGTGTAACAGTAGATTTAGGTAGTGGAGATAAAACAATTGAAGCAGATATGCTGTCATTAATATTGTTCGTATTATCTAAATCAGGAATTTTACTAATTGGTGTGTTCTTTTGTTATAACACAACCAAATATTTTGGTGGAGACCCATTATATGGTTTGTTAATAGGAATAATATTAGCATCTAGATTCTTTATGGGAACAGGTGCTGAATCAAATGCTATAACTAATCCATCAGAATATGAATTTGGTAAATTTATAATGGATGCACAATTTGGTTCTAGAGGATGATACTTATTCTCAATTTCAAATTATCCAATTGTTATTAAATCTTATGAAGGTAGTGTTCTACCTTATCTAGCAGCAGGTATTATGGCTGTTTATATTGACATTTGAGTAAAAAAATGAATGCCAGCAGCAATTGATATTGTGTTTAGAGCAGCAATAGTTGTTGTTCTAACAGTAGTTCCTGTTTTATTTGTAATTGGACCGGCGTTATCATTAGTTGAATTTGGTATGACATATGTTGTAAAAGGGCTGGGATATATTCCGCTTGGAATAGGTGTAGGTTTATTTGCGATGATATGACAACCACTTGTTTTAACAGGGGTTCACGTGGGAGTGGCAATGACATTGTTAATTCCATTAATGACTCAACAAGAACCAAGTATATTCTTACCAGCATTGCAGATCGCTGTATTTGCTCAAGTAGGAGCCTGTTTAGGAGTTGCAATTCTAACTAAAAACCCAATGGAAAGAAGAGTAGCATTAGGAGCAATACCAGGAGGGGTATTTGGTATTACAGAACCAATTATTTACTCAACTAACTTGCCTAAAGTGAAACCTTTCTTAGTAGGTTGTGTTGCTGCCTTTGTAGGTGGAACAATTTCAGGTATTATTGGTATTGCTCAAGTTAACCCAGGTGCAGCACAGGGATTCTTATACATCCTTGGTGTTGATGGTTTAACAAATCAACTATTACTTGCTCTGATCTTTGTTATAACAGTTGCAGTTGCTTTAGGACTTATGTTCTTAACATATTCACAAAAAGTAAATGAAACAAAATACTCACAAAAATTAAATAAAAAAATTGATTCAATTTTAAAAAATACAAAATTATCAGAAAAAGCTAAAAAAGAAATAAATGAAAAACTTTTAGCAATTACAGAAATGTTTAAAGAAAACAAAGAAGCTTATTTAAAATATGAAAAATACATTCAAAATATTTCAAAATTTGAAGCTTCATTAATTTCACTAGAAGAAAAAGAAGAAAAACATAAAACTAAATTATTTAACAGAGTTAATAAATTGAAAAAAGCTAAAAAACAAAATGCAGAACTAGTTAAAAAAGCAATTGCTGAATTTAATTCTTATAGTTTAGAACAAGAAAAACAAAAAATAGCTGACGAAAAAGAAAATTACATTAAAGAAAATGCTGAATTAGTTTTAATTTATGAAAAAGCTAAAAAACAAAATGAATTAAGTATTCAGAAATATATTGATTATATTCAAAATCAAGAAACTGTTTCTGAGTTGGCTAACTATTCAAAACTTTATTCAAATGCCTTAAACAGTGTTGAAATTGGATATGGTTTACAAGATAAAGTCGTTTATAAAATGCCAAAAGAATTTAAAGTAAAATTAAAAAATAAAGAGGTGTAATATGAAATTTGAAAAAAAAGATTTTTTATGAGGAGGTGCAACTTCAGCTTCTCAAGTTGAAGGAGCTTTTGATGCGGAAGGGAAATCATTAACAATTGCAGAAATGAGACCTTTCAATCCAAACCTAGATAGAAAAAGCGTAGATGAATTAAATAAATATACAAGATCTGATTATGAGAAATCAATTGATAATAAAGATAACCTTCATTATCCAAAAAGAATTGGCATTGATTTTTATCACAGATATAAAGAAGATATAGCTTTATTCAAAGAAGCAGGAATGAACATTTATAGAATGTCAATTGCTTGATCAAGAATATTTCCTAATGGTGATGAAGCACAACCAAATGCAGCAGGTATTAAATTTTATAAAGATGTATTTGAAGAATGCAAAAAAAATGGAATGGAAGTAATGTTAACTATTCAACATTATGATGTACCATATCCAATAACAAAAAAATATGGTGGTTGATCAAACAAAAAAGTTATTGATTTATACATTAAATTTGCAACAGTTATTATGAAAGAATACAAAGACTTAGTTAAATATTGATTACCATTCAATGAAATCAACGTAGCTACATTAGCTCCAACAACAGGTTTAGGTATTTTTAGAGAAGACTTTGATACTACTGAAGATTATAAAAATGCTTCATGACAAGGTTTACATAATCAATTTTATGCCCAAGCAAAAGTTATTGAGCTAGCAAAATCTATTTCAAGCAATATTAAAATTGGGTGTATGGTTGCTAACATGACAACATACTCATCAGATTGTAACCCTGTAAATATTTGAGAAAATTTAGCTACTCAACAAATGCAAAGATATTTCTACTATGATGTAATGGTAAAAGGAGATTATCCATCATATTCAAAAAGATATTTCAAAGAAAATAATATTAAATTTGAAACAACTCCTGAAGAAATGGAAGTAATTAAAAATAATAATATTCAATATATTACATTTAGTTACTATATGACATCAACAATTTCAAAAGAATTAAAAGATGCAGCAGGTGGTAATTTAATGATGGGTGGAAAAAACCCATTCTTAAAAGCAACTGAATGGGGATGACAAATTGATCCTATTGGTTTAAGAATAACTTTAAATGAACTATGAGATAGATATCAATTGCCTTTATTCATTTCAGAAAATGGAATTGGTGTAATTGAAACTTTAAATGAAAATAACACAGTTGATGATGATTATAGAATAGAATATCTATCAAAACATTTTGAACAAATAAACGAAGCAATTAAAGATGGGGTTGATGTATTTGGTTATACAATGTGAACTCCAATTGATGTTGTTAGTTTATCAACAAATGAAATGTCAAAAAGATATGGTTTAATATTTGTTGATTATGATGATTATCATAAAGGAACTGGAAATAGATTTAAAAAGAAATCATTTGAGTGATTCAAAAACTTTATAAAAACAAAAGAATTATAAAAATAAAAAACTTTCTTAGGAAAGTTTTTTGTCTTAATATATTTTATTTTTCAACGGTGTTAATGTATAACAAATAATTGGTATTGTTATCAAATATAATAGTAAATCAAATACAGAGTTAACTGCATTAACACTCATTGAATATATTCAAACCCCTTGACCTTCAGGGGCATATTGTCCATAAAATAAAACGCCCGCAAAAGTTTTTGATCAGAAGCCTAAAAATGAATAAATTATTATAACTAATATAAAAACCCATCTATTTAAAATTCATAAACTAATTCTTTTAACGTTGAATTTAACTCTGTCTCAAAATTTTAAATTTACATTTGCTTTTTCTAAATATTGTTTGTACTCTCTTGGAATAAAAACACTGCATAAAGCAACTAAAAGAAGCGGAATAAAATAATCAAATAAATATGCCAAAGGAATTGCTGAATCGTAGTTTGCAGGCATGAAGAATGCTATTATACCTGCCAAGAAAACAACAATTAGTGTTCGTAATCAATCTGTATAACAAGCTAAAACAAATAATGGTATAAATTGTAAATTTAATGTTATAAAAAATGGCGGTATACTATATCCCGCTATTAAATTTAATACTAAATACAAAGATAACATCAAACCCATAACAGCAATATCTTTTGTTGTTATCTTTTTAATGCTCAAATAAAAATATCTTTTCATGTAAAAGAACCTCCTACATAAAAAGACAGAAAAAATATTTTAGGACTTCCTACGCTAGTATTAACTAGATCAGGTTCTAAGAGTATTTCTCAAGCTTTCGCTACCTCTGCCTTCTTACTCTTTAATAGTAGCATTTTATTTTAAAAAAATAATTTGTTTTTTGGTAAAATTATAAATAACAATAATTATAGAAAGAGGTATCATATATGCCTAAGAAATTTTACGTAACAACACCAATCTATTACCCAAGTGGTAACTTACATATAGGACATGCATACACAACAACTTTAGCTGATATTCTTAAAAGATATAAAGACATGCAAGGTTATGAAACATTCTTCTTAACTGGTAGTGATGAACACGGTCAAAAAATAGAAGAAAAAGCAACAGAAGCTGGCTTAACACCAATTGATTATCTTGAAGATAAAGTTGAAAGTTTTAAAACACTTTGAAAAGCTTTAAAAATTGACTACACAAAATTTATAAGAACTACAGATTCATATCATGAAGAAACTGTTAAAAAAATATTTACTTTATTATTAGATAAAGGTTTTATTTACAAAGGCAATTATGAAGGATTATATTGTATTAGTTGTGAAGAATTTTTAAATGCTGATCAAATAGACGAAAACAATATGTGTAAAATATCTAATACAAAATTAGAATTAGTTAAAGAAGAAACTTACTTTTTAAAAACTTCTTTATTTCAAGAGTTCATGGAAAATGAAGTTTTAGCAAGTGAATTTTTAATTCCAGCATATAGAAGAAATGAAATGTTAAATTCTTTTGTTAAACCAGAGCTTAAAGACTTATCAGTAACAAGAACTTCTTTTTCATGAGGTATACCTATTAATGAAGATCCAAAGCATGTTGTTTATGTTTGATTAGATGCTTTAACAAACTATATAACAGCTCTTGGTTATTTACAAAATGATGATTCAAATTTTCAAAAATTTTGAGCTGATGAAAATACAGAAATTTTACAATTAGCAGGTAAAGAAATTATTCGTTTCCATTCAATATATTGACCTATAATTTTAAAATCACTAGGCTTACGCCAACCAACACACTTATTGGGTCATGGTTGAATTTTAAGCAAAGACACAAAGATGAGTAAGTCTCTAGGAAACGTTATTGATCCAATAGAGATGATTAACAAATATGGAGCAGATGCTTTAAGATTTTATATTGGTTATGAGTTACCAACAGAAAAAGATGGTAATTTTACTGATGATTTATTTATTGAATCTTTTAATGCACACTTAGCTAATAATGTTGGTAACTTAATATCAAGAATAAATCAAATGATAACTAAATATTTTGATGGTTTTATTGAAAACGACAATATTGTGTATGATGACAACTTAACAGCGAAAGGTATTGAAACAATTAATTTATATATACAAAATATGGATCAATACAAAATCAGTGATGCAATAAGAAATATATTAGACTTAGGTAATGCATGTAATAAATACATCGAAGAAACAATGCCTTGAAATTTAGCTAAAGAAGAAAAAATAGATGAACTAAAAAATGTAATGGCAACATTGCAACGTAATATATCTATTATGGTTTTCTTGTTAAAACCAATACTTGTAGAAAACTATGAAGATATGATTGAGCAAATTGGTTTAAGTGGTGTTGAATTAACGTTTGATAAAATAAACAATTGAGATAAAATAATATTTAAAAAATTAGGAGATAAAAAAATTATCTTCAAAAGAGTTAATTAATGGCTTTATAAGCCATTTTTTTAATATTAAACAAGGATAAAAGTTTGCTATTAAGCCCATAGAGAGTATAATAAATATAGGAATATTTTTTATTTTTTTATGTTATTTTTGAAAAATTTTCCAAAATTGTATAAATTTACACACTTTATTGGATATTTATTCCAATAAATAAAAATTATTAAGAGGAGTTATAAATATGAAAGTTATTGTTTTAGGTACTAACCATGCAGGAACAACTGCAGTTAGAACATTAAAAAGACTTAACCCAGAAATCGAAGTTACTACTTATGATAGAAATGATGTTATTTCATTTTTAGGATGTGGAATCGCTTTATGAGTTAAAGGTGAAGTTAAAGATCCAAATGGATTATTTTACGCAACACCAGAAATTTTAGAATCAGAAGGAATCAATGTAAAAATGAAACATGAATGAGTTTCAATTGATGCTGATAAAAAAACTGTTTTAATTAAAAACTTAGAAACAGGTGAAACATTCGAAGACAATTACGATAAAGTTATTGTTGCAACAGGTACATGACCTTTATTACCACCAATCCCAGGATTAGACTTAAAAGGTGTACAAATTTGTAAAAACTATGACCATGCTAAAAAAATTCAACAAGCAAACCTAGATGATTCAATCAAAAAAGTTACTGTTGTAGGAGCTGGATATATTGGAGTTGAATTAGTTGATGCATTTGTTGCTCATGGTAAAGAAGTTACATTAGTTGACTTTGCTGATAGAATCATGCCAGTATACTATGATGCAGAATTTACAAAACACGTTGAAGAAAGAATGGAAAAAGCTGGAGTTAAATTAGCTTTAAGCCAAGGTGTTAAAGAATTTAAAGGTGCTAATGGAAAAGTTACACATGTTGTTACTGACAAAGAAGAAATTCCAACTGATTACGTAATCTTCTCAGTTGGTGTAGTTGCTCAAACTAAACAATTAGAAGGTGTTGTTGAATTAAATGACAGAAAAGCTATTTTAACAAATGAATACTGTCAATCATCAAACCCAGATATTTATGCAATTGGAGATTGTTCAACAGTTTTCAATAAAGCATTAAACATGGAAATGCCAATTCAATTAGCAACTACTGCAGTTAGAACAGGTATTCTTGCAGCAGCAAATATTGTTAATGGAAATAAATTAGCATCACCAGGTTTCACAGGAGCAAATGGTATTGAAGTATTTGGATTTAAAATGGCTTCAGCTGGTGTAAGTGAAACAAGTGCTAAAAAAATGGGATTAGATTATGAAGCAATTTTATTATCTGATTCAGACCGTCCAGAATTTATGTCAACTTATAAAGAAGCTTGAATTAAATTAGTATGAGACAAAAAAACCAGAAAAATTATTGGAGCTCAAGTAGCTAGTGAAAATAACCATACAGAAATTATGTATATGCTTTCATTAGGAATTCAAAAAGAATTAACTATTGATGAATTGCCATTAGTTGATATATTCTTCTTACCTCACTTCAACAAGCCATACAACTTTGTTACATTAGCAGGTTTAGAAGTATTAGGATTAAATTACTTTAAAAAATAAGATGATTAATCTATTTATTTCAAAATCAAACGATCCAGCATACAACTTAGCTGTTGAAGAGTATTTGACATATCATTACCAAACTAAAGACCCTATTTTGTATATTTGACAAAATAGCAACACAATTGTTGTTGGTAGAAATCAAAATACTTATGCTGAAATTAACATTGCTGAAGCGATGAAAGATGAAGTAAAAATTATAAGAAGAAACACGGGTGGAGGTACTGTTTTCCATGATATGGGAAATGTGTGTTATTCACTAATTGTTAACAATGATAAAAATTCACAATCTAACTTTGAAATTGCTTTACAACCAATTATTCAGTATTTAAGATCTGAAGGTTTAAATGCTAATTTCTCAGGAAGAAATGATATTGAAATTGACGGTTATAAAATATCAGGAAATGCACAATTAAAAACAAATAATAAAATTCTACAACATGGTACATTATTGTTTGATGTTGAATTACCAAGAATTTTAAAATATTTAAATGTAGATCCTGAAAAAATTAAACACCAAAAAGTTAAATCTAAACCAGCTAGAGTTGCAAATATAAAAGCACTTTTAGAAGGTATAAATAAAAATATTGAACTTACTGACTTTATAAACAATATAATAAATAGCTATACAAAAAATGAAGAAACTAAATGAATCGAATTTAGTGAAACTGATGAATTAGCTATTAATAAATGTTTTGAAGAAAAGTATCAATCTCGTGATTGAACATTTGCTAAAAATGAAAATTTTGAAATCAGTAACAAGAAATACTTAGAATCAAAAGGTTTAACAGAAATTAAAATAAATGTTGATAAGGGAAAAATCCAAAATATTAAAATTTATGGGGACTTCTTAGGGTACATTGGAACTGAAGCATTAGAATTTTCATTATTAAATGTTAATTATGATTATCACTCAGTTAAAAACATTCTAGATAAGTTTGCATTAAAAGAAATATTTGGTGATAACTTTGAAGCAGAAGATATTTTGAATTTAATATTCAATTAAGAAAGGTATAAATATGAAATATATAGGAAAATTTGATCCTCAAAAAGATGAAATTGTTCGTGTAATGGATAAAGATGGTAAAATCATTAATCCTAAATTAGCTCCATCAATTTCTGATGAAGAATTAATAAAAGCATACTCAATTATGAATCTTTCAAGAAGACAAGATGATTACCAAAACAAAATGCAAAGACAAGGAAGATTATTATCTTTCTTAAGTTCAACAGGACAAGAAGCTTGTGAAGTTGCATATACAATGGTTATTGATCCAAAGAACGATTTCTTCGTTTCTGGATATAGAAATAACGCAGCTTGATTGACAATGGGTCAAACAGTTAGAAACATTATGTTATATTGAGCAGGAAATGAAGCTGGAGCAAAAGCACCAGAAGGTGTTAATTCATTACCACCAAACATTATTATTGGTTCACAATACTCTCAAGCAACTGGAATTGCTTTTGCTGAAAAATACCAAGGTAAAAAAGGTGTAGCAGTTACAACAACTGGAGATGGTGGAATGAGTGAAGGTGAAACTTATGAAGCAATGAACTTCGCTAAGTTACATGAATTACCAGTTGTATTTGTTTGTGAAAATAACAAATGAGCTATTTCAACTCCAACTGTTCAACAAACAAAATCTTTAAATATTGCAGTTAAAGCAATAGCAACAGGAACTCCATCAATTAAAGTTGACGGAAATGACTTCTTAGCAAGTTATGCTGTAGCAAAAGAAGCTGTTGAATTTGCAAGAAGCGGAAACGGTCCTGTATTAATTGAATTTGATACATATAGACTTGGAGCCCACTCTTCATCAGATGCACCAGACGTTTACCGTCCAAAAGGTGAATTTGAAGATAGAGTTCCTTATGAACCATTAATAAGATTAAAAGCTTATATGATTGAAAAAGGAATTTGAAGTGAAGAAAAACAAACTGCTTTAAATGAAGAGCAAGATAAACATATTGCAGCTGAATTTGCTTGAGTAGAACAAAATAAAAACTACCCAATTGAAGATATATTCAACTATCAATATGCTGAATTAACAAATGATTTAAAAGATCAACTAGCAGAAGCTAAAGAGTTTTTTGCTAAATACCCAGAAACTAAAGACGGAGGACACCACTAATGGCAGTTATTAATAATATTAAAGCAGTTACTGAAGCACTTGATGTTGCAATGGACCGTGATAAAAACGTTATTGTTTTTGGTGAGGACGTTGGTTTAGAAGGTGGAGTTTTTAGAGCTACTCAAGGATTACAACAAAAATATGGAATTGAAAGAAGTTTTAATGCCCCTATTTCAGAAGCAATGTTTGCTGGTGTTGGATTAGGAATGGCAATGAATGGTATGAAACCTGTTGTTGAATTACAATTCCAAGGTTTAGGATTACCAGCATTACAAAACGTTATTGCTAATATTTCACGTATGAGAAATAGAAGCCGTGGTAAATGAACAGCACCTATGGTTATTAGAATGCCAATGGGTGGAGGAATTAGAGCCTTAGAACATCACTCAGAAGCTTTAGAAGCTATCTTTGCACATATTCCAGGTATTAAAACAGTTATGCCTTCTACACCTTATGATACAAAAGGTTTATTATTAGCAGCAATTGAATCACCAGATCCAGTTATTGTTTTAGAACCAACTAAGTTATACCGTGCATTTAAACAAGAAGTACCAGATGGATACTATACAGTTCCAATTGGTGAAGGTTACAAAATTCAAGAAGGAAATGATTTAACAATTGTTACATATGGAGCACAAACAGTGGACTGTATGAAAGCTGTTGAAATGATTAAATCAACTCACCCAACAGCATCAATTGAATTAATTGATTTACGTTCAATTCAACCATGAGATAAAAAAATGGTAATTGAATCAGTTAAAAAAACAGGAAGATTATTAGTTGTTAGTGAAGCGGTTAGATCATTTGGTGTACCTGCAGAAATTATTGCAACAGTTAATGAAAATTGTTTTGACTCGTTAAAAGCACCTTTAGCAAGATGTACTGGATATGATGTTGTTATTCCTTATGACAGAGGGGAAGGATTCCACCAAGTGAACCCACAGAAAGTTGTAGAAGCAATTAAAAAAGTGCTTGACTACAAATTTTAGTAGAGAGGAATTAGAATAATATGTTTAAAGTAAAATTTGCCGACATTGGAGAAGGGCTTACTGAAGGAAAAGTAGCAGAAGTTCTTGTTAAATTAGGGCAAGAAATAAAAGAAGGAGATGCTTTATTTTTTGTTGAGACAGATAAAGTTAACTCTGAAATTCCAGCACCAGTTGGTGGAAAGATTGCAAATATTTTAATTTCTCAAGGACAAGAAATTAAAGTTGGAGATGTTGTTATTGAAATTGATGATGGTTCTTCAGCGGCTGAAGTAACACCTGTAGCAGAAATTAAAACTAAGAATGAACCAATTGAAGAAAATGCTTCAGTTGTAGGGTCAACACCTGTATCAAATGATGTTATTGCTTCAAGAGCAACAACAAATGCAGCAGCAGAAATTTCAAATAGTGGTGTTAAAGCAACACCTTTAGCTAGAAAAATTGCAGCTGATAAAAAAATTGATTTATCAACAATTAAAGGTACTGGACCTCATGGAAGAATTTTAGTTTCTGATTTAGATTCAGCACCAGTTGCCGTTCCAAATACAAACTCAGCAACTAAAACAGTTGTTAAATCTGTTGATGTAGATGCACCATTATCATGAGATTCAATCCCAATGAATGGAATTAGAAAAGCAACTGTTAAAGCAATGGTTAAATCTCAATCAGAAAATGCAGCATTTACAGGAATGAAAAATATTAACATAACTCCAACATATGATATGCGTGCAATGTTAAAAGATGGATGTGAATCAAAAGGAATTAAATTAACTTACTTAGCATTCATCGTAAAAGCAGCTGCTAAAGTATTGGAAGAAATGCCTAATATTAATGTTCGTATAGATGCTGAAAACAATGCAATCTTACAAGTACATAATATTAATATTGGTATCGCAGTTGATACTGAAAAAGGTTTAATGGTTCCTGTTATTAAAGGAGCAAACCATTTAACAATATTTGAAATCGCTAATAAAATTGGTGAATTAGCTAAAAAAGCTAGAGATGGTAAATTAGCAATGACTGAAATGAAAGATGCAACTTTTACAGTTTCAAACTTTGGATCAGTTGGATTAGATTATGCCACACCAATTATTAATTCACCTGAGTCAGCAATCTTAGGAGTAGGTACAATGACAAAAACACCTATTTTTGTAAAAGATGAAATTAAAGCAGGTTGAATCATGCCATTCTCAATGACATGTGATCATAGAATAATTGATGGTGGAGATGCCGGAAGATTCTTAATGAAAATAGAAAATTATTTAAGTAATCCAGCATTACTATTAATGTAAAAGAGGAGAAGCAAGATGTTTAAAGTAAAATTTGCCGACATTGGAGAAGGGCTTACTGAAGGAAAAGTAGCAGAAGTTCTTGTTAAATTAGGGCAAGAAATAAAAGAAGGAGATGCTTTATTTTTTGTTGAGACAGATAAAGTTAACTCTGAAATTCCAGCACCAGTTGGTGGAAAGATTGCCAAAGTTTTAATTTCTGAAGGACAAGAAATTAAAGTTGGAGATGTTGTTATTGAAATTGATGATGGAAGTGCTACTGTTGAGGCAGCACCAGCTGCAGAGGAAGAAAATGCTTCAGTTGTTGGTTCAACTCCTGTATCAAATGATTTAATTCCAAGTAGAGGGCCAGCACCAACTCAAAATGTTGCTGCTCAACCAACTCCAGCACCAGTTGCAACAAAACATACAGATATTGAAGAAAGCTTTGATGTTATTGTTGTAGGAGCTGGTATTGGTGGTTATGTTTCAGCTATTAAAACAGCTCAACTAGGATTAAAAACATTAATTATTGAAAAACAATATTATGGTGGTGTTTGTTTAAATGTTGGATGTATACCAACTAAATCATTATTAAGAACAGCTAAAGTTTTTGAAGATATAGTTCACAAAGCTGCTAACTTAGGTATTGATATGAAAACAAAAGATGAACCTAGCATAAACTGAAATAAAGCACTTGAGCGTAAAGACGGTGTTGTTAATAAATTAACTGGTGGAGTTAAAGTATTATTAACTAAAAATGGTGTAAAACAAATTATTGGTGAAGCATCAGCTTTAGATAAAAATACAATCTCTGTAAATGGCAAAAAATACCACTGTGACAATTTAATAATTGCTAGTGGTTCAGTTCCAAACGAATTACCATTACCAGGATTTGCAGAAGGAAGAGAAAGTGGATTCTTAATCGATTCAACAAAAATTCTTTCATTACCAAAAATACCAAAAACTTTAACTGTAATTGGTGGTGGTGTTATCGGAATAGAATTTGGTTGTTTATTTGCAGCTTTAGGAACAAAAGTTACTGTTATTGAAGGTGCACCAAAAATTCTTCCTATGTTAGATCAAGATGTAACAGCATTAATGACAAAAACATTAAAAGAAAAATACAAAATTGAAATATTTACTAATGCTAAAGTTAAAGAAGTTAAAGGTAAATCAGTTGTATTTGAAATTGATGGTAAAGAACAAACTGTTAAATCAGATTACTGTTTAGAATCAATTGGAAGAAAAACAGTTACTAAAGGATTTGATGGAATAGGTCTTGAATTATCAGAACGTAAATCAATCATTGCAAATGATTATGGTGAAACAAACTTAGAAGGTGTATATGCAATTGGGGACGTAACAAGTAAAATTATGTTAGCTCACGTTGCTTCACACGCTGGTATTGTTACAGCAAACAGAATTGCTTTAAAAGCAAATAAACCAGATGCACATGATATCAAAATGGACTATTCAAAAATACCAAGCTGTATTTACTCACACCCTGAAATTGCTATGATTGGTAAAACTGAACAACAATTAAAAGAAGAGGGAGTTGAATATAAAACATTTAAATTCCCATTTGCAGCTATTGGTAAAGCATTAGCTGATGATGACACAACAGGATTTGTAAAAATTATTTGTGAACCAAAATATAAAACTTTATTAGGTGCACATATTATCGGAAATAGAGCAACAGACATGATCTCAGAATTCACAACTTTAATTGAATGTGAAGGAACTATTACAGAATTGGCAAGAGCTATCCATCCTCATCCAACTATGAGTGAAGCTATTGGTGAAGCAGCTGAAGCATTAGAATCAGGAAAATCATTAAACCTTTAATATGTATTCAGTAGAACAAATCAAAAAAATTCTAGTAGACTCAGATCATAAAAAAACCATAGTTTTACCCGAAGGTGAAGAACCTAAAATTCAAGAAGTAGCTAATACTCTTGTTAAAGAAAATATTTCAAAAGTTATTATGTTATTTCAAAAATCAGAATCAATACCGTCATCATTAGATTCAAAAATTGAAGTTATTGCAATTGATAAATTGGATAAACAACCATTAATTGAAAAATTTATGGATTTAAGAAAAGACAAAACTAATTTAGAACAAGCAACTAAATTGATGGGACAGGCCAATTACATAGGTGCAATGTTGGTTAAAATGGAAAAAGCTGATTGTATGCTATGTGGAATAACATATACAACAGCTGATACTATAAGACCTGCATTACAAATTATTAAAACATCACCAAATGTTGCGTTAGCAGCTAGTGTGTTTATTATGAACAAAGGTGAAGAAAATTACTTCTTTACAGATTGTGCATTAAATTTAAAACCCACAAGTCAACAATTAGCTGACATATCAAAAATGACAGCAAAATTTGCTCAATCATTTGATGTTAAAAATCCTGAAGTTGCTTTATTAAGTTACTCAACAGCAGGATCAGGGGCTGGTGAAGACGTAGTTCGTGTTAAAGAAGCTGTTGAATTATTAGACTCTCAAACAGTTGATTTTAATTATGCTGGAGAAATTCAGTTTGATGCGGCTTGGGATAAAGAAATAAGAGATAAAAAATTTAAAGATTGTAAATTAACTAAACAAACACCTGACGTGTTTGTGTTCCCTGATATTAATGCAGGAAACATTGGTTATAAAATTGCCCAAAGAATGGGTGGCTACGAAGCTATAGGTCCATTCATCCTTGGATTCAATAAACCAGTTAATGATTTAAGTCGTGGAGCTACATTAACAGATATTATGAATACAGCTATTATTACAATTTATCAAGCATTGGAGGCGTAATATGATTTTAGTAGTTAATGCAGGAAGTAGTTCAATTAAATTTAGATTATTTAATGATTTAGATAAAAGCAATCCAATTGATATTCTTGATGGTTTAGCAGAAAGAATAACTGTTGATGGTGCAGTTTCATTTAAATATGAAGGTAAAAAATATGAATATAATGTTGAATTACCAAATCATGAAGTAGCAATTAAGTTTATTTTAGATAAATTAATTGAATTAAATATTATCAGCAATGTAGATGATATAAATGCTGTAGGATTCAGGGTTGTTCATGGTGGAACAATAAGTAAATCTTCAATTATAGATCAAAAAGTCTTTGACACAATTAAAGATGCAGTTAAATTAGCACCATTGCATAATCCAGGGGCTATAACAGCCATTGAGGCCATTGAAAAAGTTATGCCTAAAGCTAAATTGGTAGCATGCTTTGATACAGCATATCATCAAACTTTAGCTGAAGAACAATATTTATACGCAGTTCCTTATTCTTGATATAAAGAACATGGTGTAAGAAAATACGGTTTTCATGGTATTAGTTACCAATACATAGCAGAAAAAATGTCAGAAGTATTAGCCAAACCTAAAGACCAATTAAATCTTATCGTTTGCCACTTAGGTAACGGTGCAAGTATAACATGTATTAAAAATGGTAAATCATTTGATACAACAATGGGATTAACTCCTCTCGCTGGTGTAATGATGGGAACAAGAAGTGGTGATATTGATCCATCAATTATCGAATACATGTGTAAAGAATTACAATTGGACGTTTCAAAAATAACAAATATTTTAAATAAAGAATCAGGTCTGTTAGGATTAAGCGGAAAATCAAGTGATATGCGCGATGTAACTGGTGGATATTTTAAAGGTGATGAAGATTACAAAAGAGCACTTAACAAATATACACAAGTTTCTGCGGACTATATCATTAGATTTGCAAACTTATTAGGACACAATATTGATGGTATTGTTTTCACAGCTGGTGTTGGTGAAAATTCAATTCATACAAGACAATTTATTTTAGAAAAATTACCTTTATTAGATATTGAAATTGATAATGCTAAAAATGAAGAAAGTTATGGAGACTATAAATATATATCTTCACCAAATTCAAAAATAAAAGTATTAGCGGTTAGAACTAATGAAGAATTAATGATTTGTAAAGATACAATCAATTTAACTAAATAGAATTAAAAATAACCATTAAGGTTATTTTTTTATCTTTTAAATTATAATTAATAATAAATAAATGAGGTGAAACATGAAAAGAGTATTATTTATAGGTTTAGGTCATATGGGTTCTTCACTTGTTAAGGGAGTTTTAAAAAATTCAAATAATAAAATAGAAGTTTTTGGATACGATGTAATAAAAGAAGTTCAAGATAAAGCAATAAAAAATATTCAAGGGCTAAGACCTTTAAAAGATATTTCAGAAATAGAACTTAAAAAAATAGATTATATTGTCATAGGGACAAGACCTATTGATGTTGAACCTTTATGTAAAAATATGGATCAATTAAACATTGATGGAAAAACTATTATTTGTATGGCGAATGCAGTTACAATAGAAGATGTTCAGAATAATTTTGTAAAAAATAAGAAAGTTTCAGTAATTAGAATGATGCCAAACATGAATGCTTCTATACAAAAATCTGTGACAGCTTTAGCAACTAAAAATGCATCAAATGAAACAATGAAATTTGTTTCTGAAATGTTTGAACTTTGTGGAATAGTGGAAAATATTGATGAAGATAAATTTGGAACACTAACAGCTATTTCTGGTTGCTCACCATCTTATATAATTTCATTTTTTAAAGCTATGACTGATTATGCAATTGATAAAGGTTTCGAAAAAGAACAAGCCTTTAGAATAATAGAAGAGGCAATCATAGGAAGTGTTATGAATGCATCAAAATCAGAAGTAGAGTTAAGAACAATGGTCGATCAAATTTGTGTTCCAAATGGATCAACTATTGAAGGGCAAAAAATTTTAGATAATAAAAACTTTGAAAAAATAATTCAAGAAGCACTGACAGCAGCAACTAAAAAAGCAACAAAATAAAAAAATCGGGGAAACCCGATTTTAATTTAAAATTTCTTAGCAGCAGCAATCAAATCAGAAGTTATTGATGAAACAATTTCTTTTGGAGATTGAGTACTTAGTGGTTCAACCTTAACACCAGCTAATAAAATAGGTTCAGCAACTTTTGCCCCCATAAATTCTCATGTACCTTTTAAATATGCTACATGATCTCCTCATGGGTATCAACCTTTTGGAGCTCCTTGAGTAGCAAGTATTTGAACTTTAAGTTTATCTAATAAACCAATGCTTGCACCCTTTGTTGCGTATTTATAAGAAAAAGTTTGGTTAGCTAAAGCAACATGGTCAATATAGTTTTTTAACATTCCAGAAACATGGAAGTTATACATTGGAGCGATAACTAATAATTTATCAACATCTTTTAATTGATTAATATATTTCATTCCTTCTTCTTCACCTCAATAAGTTGAAAAAGTTTCAGTTGTTAAAACATTTGTTCCGACAACAAGTTTATTTAAATCTAATTCAATAATCTCGTCATTTGGATTAACTTTTTTGTATTCCTCTAAAAATATTCTTGCCATTTCGTGTGAATTTGATTTATCACTTGGAATAACAGAACCATTTATAACTAATAATTTACTCATAAAAATATTCTCCTTTTTATTATTTTAATTATATCACTAAAAGTTTATAATCAATATTAACAAAACAACTGAAAAGGAATATAAAAATGTTAAAAGAAAATAAGATTTTTGATGCACACATACATTTTAATGATGATTATAAATATACAAATGAAATGATAGAACCTATGATTAATGAAGCTATTAAAAATGATGTTGAAGGTTTTTTATGCGCAAGCTTTGATATTAATTCAAGTAAAAAAGCTGTTGAACTTTCTAAAAAATATAAAGGAATTGTTTTTGCAGGTATTGCTATTCATCCAAACGATGTTTCAAAAAATAATTTTTCAGTTATGGAAGAATTAGATGAATTAGCAAAAGAAGCAGAGGTTATAGCAATTGGTGAAACAGGTCTTGATTATTTTTATACTAAGGAAGACGCAGAGTTGCAAAAAACATTTTTTAAAAAACATATTGAGTTAGCAAAAAAACATAATAAAGCATTGCAAATACATATAAGAGATCACGTTAATGTTTTTGAAGCATATGATGATGTTGTTGAAATTTTAAAAGAATATAATTTAGAAAAAGTTATAGTACATTGCTTTTCGGCTAATTCTATATACGCACAAAAATTTTTGGATTTAGGTTGTTACATAAATATAGGGGGTGCAGTAACTTTTAAAAATGCAAAAGTGCTTCAAGAAGCCGTTGAAATTATACCTTTAGAAAAAATGCTAGTTGAAACAGACGCACCTTATTTAACACCACATCCACATAGAGGACAATTAAACGAAGCAAAATTTATTAATTTAACTGTTGAGAAAATTGCAGAAATAAAAAATGTAACTAAAGAAGAAGTAATAAAATTAACAACAAGCAACGCTAAATTAATTTTTAATATTTAAAAGTTTTATAATTAAAGAGTAAGAGAAAAAGAGGATTACATAATGGCAGGAGTATATGATACACATTGTCACTTAAATGACAATATTTATATTGAAAATGAAATCTCAAGCAGCGAAATGGCGGCTGAGGCTAAAAAAAGCGGAGTAGACATAATTAATAATGTTGGGTATGATATAAAATCATCAAAAGTTGCTTTAGTTCAAGCACAAAAAAATAAACATGTTTGAGCATTAGTTGGAATACATCCAACACACGCACAATTTTTTACAGATGAAGCATATAATACTTTAGAGATTTTAGCTAACGCAGATAAAGTGGTTGGAATTGGTGAGACCGGTTTAGATTATTCAAGAGGCATTGAATATAAAAACCAACAAATTAGTGGATTTACAAAACAAGTTAAACTTGCTAAGAAAATGGATTTACCATTAATGTTACACGTAAGGGATATTGAAGGATCAATTGATGCTTATCACGATGTTTTAGCTATATTAAAAAAAGAGAAATATCATAAAGCAGTTTTACATGCTTTTAATGAAAGTTTAGAGATTGCAGAAATGTTTATTGAAAAAGGTATTCTAATATCAATAAATGGTCAAGTTACAAGAGATAAAAATTTAAAAAAAGTTGTTAAAGAATTACCAATGAATAGTATAGTTGTTGAATCAGATGCACCTTACGATACACCTAAACCATACAATAAAAAAACTAATGCTCCAAAATATTTACCTTTAGTTGTTGAAGCAATAGCTAATATTAAAAAAATGAGCAGATCTGATGTAGCAGAAATAACAAGGGATAATGCAGTTAGATTATTTTTCCCAAAAAGATAAAAAACTTAGCAAACGCTAAGTTTTTTATTAGTCACAAGCACACTCACTCATTGTGCAATTGCAATCTTTACAAGTACAGCTTTCTTTAGTGCAATCAGCACAGCTGCATGTTTTACAAGTACATTTATTATCTGCCATATACAAACCTCCAAGGAATTATTCCTTAATTTAATAGTATCACTTTAATATAAATATGTATATAAAATATGTATATAAAATTATTTTGATATATAATAATTAAAAGAGGTTAAAATGAAAAACGAAGAATTTGAAGTTATTAATAAACTAGGTGGAAAACAAGTTAACATTTATTTAAATGATGAGACTTTAATATTAGAAAAACTTTTTGAACAAAAATATAATCAAAAACCAAATAGATCAAAAATATATAAAGATTTTTTAAAAAAACAATTAGGTGATGATTTGTTAAGTGAAATAAATGATTTTGATAAAAACATTTGCAGTTGTTGTGAAGGTGATTTTTCATTTACAAAAAAACAAATGTATTTATGTAATAATAAAGAAAATAAAACAGCGTGCATAATTTGCGAAGACTGTATAATAAAAAAATAAAAGCTTTAAGGAGCTTTTATTTTTTATAATCTGATAAATCAATGTGACAATAACCATTAGGATTTTTGTCCAAATATTTTTGGTGATATTCCTCAGCATCAAAGAAATTTTTTAATATTTCATTTTCAACAACAACTTTTTGAGTTGTTTGTTTTTGAAAGTTTTCCAAATATTTTTTTACAAAAGTAAAATCAAATTCATTTATTGAATATATACCAGTTCTATATTGTGTACCCCTATCATTCCCCTGTTGGTTTAGTAAAAATGGATTTATTATTGAAAAATATAAATCTAATATTTCTTTAAGAGATATTTCTTTTTCATTAAATTCAATTTTTAAAGTTTCTGTATGATTTGTTTTTCCAGTACAAACTTCTTCATAAGTAGGGTTATCTATATCGCCTTGTGCATAACCAACAGTTGTTTTAATTATTCCTTTTTGATAATCAAAAAAAGCTTGAACTCCTCAGAAACAACCCCCAGCTAAATATATAGTTTTATTTTCCATAATTTTTGACTCCTCAATCACTCATTTGATCTAGTATTGGTTTTAAGCTTTTACCTAAATCTGTTAAACTGTATTCAACCTTTGGTGGAACAACAGGGTAAACTGTTCTTTCTACAAGTTTATTTTCTTCTAAAAACCTCAAGTTTGATGTTAATACCTTTTGACTAATGCCTGCTATTCTTTTTTCCAATTCATTAAAGCGACAAGTTCCAAATGAAAGTTCTCGTATGATTAATATAACTCACTTTGATTTAATAAAATTTAATGTGTATTCTAATGGGCAAAATTTTTCCATAATTTTCCTTACTTTCCTTTTTGTAAGTATATAACATTTTTGTTGGTACTTACATTATTTATTGTTTTATAATATTATATACTTGTATAGATAAAATACAAAGTAGAGGATAAACAAAATGAAAAAAGTATTAGTAATTAATTCAAGTGTTTCTCAATTAAACAATTCAGATTCATTAGCAATGTCAAACATGTTTATTGAAGAATATAAAAAAATGAATCCAAATGATGAAATCATTAATCTAGATTTAAATGAGACTAAAATGTCACAAAAAACATTAACAAGAAATAATATCGCTGAATATTTCAATCAAGAAGATTCATTTGATTTTATAGAACAATTAAAATCAGTTGACAAAATAGTTTTAAATTTTTCAATGGTTAACTGAGGTATACCAGCTATATTAAAAAACTATATAGATCATATAACAATTGCAAACCTTACTTTTACATATAAGGGCTCAACAGATGGTAATGCAATAGGGTTACTTTCAAATATACAGGATGTTCAAATTTTAGCAACAAAAGGTGGAACTGGAACTCCAAACTCAGCATTTACAGAATATGTAAAAAACATTTGAGAATTTTTAGGTGCTAAGGTAAAAAGCGAAATCATCATTAACGAAATGATGGATATACCACCTTATGCAGAACAATCTCCAATTGAGAATTTAGAAAAAGTAAAAGAACAAATTTTAAAAGCTGCTAAAAACTTTTAATTTAATATAAAAAAAGGAAACCCAAAGTTTCCTTTTTTTAATCTAAGATATCTTCAAAATCTAAAACTTTATCAGCTCATTGAGTTTCAAAGTTAATATCGTGGGTTGTAATTAAAACTGTACCTTCAAATGCTTTTATAGCATCTAAAAGAGATTCTTTTGCAAGAACATCAATGTGGTTAGTTGGCTCATCAAGAATAAGTAAACTACTTGGTTCTAAACTAAGAGCGGCTAACCTAACTTTTGTTTGTTCTCCCCCAGAAAGTTCTTTCATTTTATTCATCATTAATTCACTTTTAATACCAAACATACCAATCTTTGCTCTAACTTCACCAGGTGTCATTTGAGGATATCTTGTTAGTAAATAACTAACAGGTGTTTCGTGTTCTTCGAAGTCATCAATCTGGTGGAAAAAGTTTGTAAAAACACCTTGTCCAATTTCAACTTCACCATCAATTTTCTCAATTTCTCCAGCAATAGTTTTTAAGAAGGTTGTTTTACCAATACCGTTATATCCTTTAACGATACATTTTTCACCTTCTCTAAGTTCAAAAGTTAATGGTTTTGTTAAAGCAAAATCATAACCAATTTCAAGTTTATCTGCTTTAACTATAACAGTTGAACTTGGTCTTCTATATTTAAAATGCATGTTAGGTTTTGCATTTTCTTTTCTAGCGTCCATTACGTCAATTTTTTCTAATTGTTTTTGTCTTGATTGAGCACTGCGAGCAGTTGAAGCTCTAGCACCATTTTTAGCAATGTATTCTTTAAGTTTTGATATCTGACCTTGTTGAGCTTCACGAGCTCTATCATATTGTTCAGCACGTAACGCTGAAAGTTCAACGTATTTGTCATAGTTACCAACATATCTAACAATTTCAAGATTTTCAATTGCATATATTATATTAACGATTCTATTTATAAAATCTCTATCATGAGAAACAACTAAAAAAGCATTTTCATAATTTTGTAAGAAATTAACTAATCACTCAACTTGTTCAACGTCTAAAAAGTTTGTAGGTTCATCAAGTAAAATAAAGTCATCGTTTTTTAAAAGTAGTTTAGCTAATAATATTTTTCCTCTTTGACCACCAGAAAGTGATCCTAAGGGTCTTTTAATATTATCTGGTTCAATACCAAGACCAGCAACCAAGTTTCCTATTTGCTTCTCAATACTGTCAAACCCTTTAATATTTAATTCATCTTGTAAAGCAAGAGCTTTAACAAGTTCTTCTTCTTTGTATTCGGTAGCCATGTCTTCATAAATTTTATGAATTTGCGCTTCCATGTCAAAAAGATATTTAAATGCATCTTTTAAATATTCTTCTCCAGTAATATTCATGTCAACTTCTTGGTGTTGATCAAGATATCCAATTTTTGCTTTTGGATGTCATTCTACCAAACCGTGATCTGGAACAATTTTTTGAGAAATAATATTTAGTAAAGTTGTTTTACCAGCCCCGTTTGGACCTAAAAGAGCAACGTGCTCACCTTTGTTGATTCGCATGCTTGATTCTTCATATAATTTTTTTCCACCATTTTGATGTGATATGTTTTCTAATAATATTAAACTCATATGTTCTCCTAAAATAAATCTTTTTAATTTTATCAAAATAAAAATAATAATAAAGTCATCAATCTTTATCTAAAATTTTTATTATTTTTAGTGTTATACCTTTTTATAATTTTATCTATTAAAAATCCATTTACAATTAATAAAATTAAAGATATAGAAATTGTAAATGATGTGTCAGTTATTCAATGTGTTCTTTGAAATAATTTGTGTATATTGCATTAAATTAATGTGAATAAATCATATTACTAAAAATGCTTATTTTCAAATATTTATGTTTCTATTCTTTCTTTGTAAAAACAGATTCTACTGTTCCTTCATTTAAAATCCCCTCAACTCTTAATTGTATGACCAGTTTGCATTCAATAGTCTCTTCATTCAGGCTGAAGTCTATCAGAGTAAAACAAGTTAAAAAAATCTACGCTATAAAAGTAAGGTCTACCGAAAACAGGCTTCATTATTCATACAACTAAACTTGATAATATATAAATAGTTAAAGTTTTAATTGAGTCAACTCTGTAACCATTTTTTAAAAGGCCTGCTCTATTAGAAAATTTAAATCTAAGATAATAAAAAGTTGCAACGAAACCTAATGTTTCTATAATAAAAATTGCAATTAAAATATATTGTCTTATTTTTTGACTATCAAGAAATCAGCCATTTACACCTGGACCAAATTCATCGTTTCTATTAGGCGCAGAAACAATCTCAATAATATTAAATGAAAGTCAAAAAACTAATCAACCAACATAGTATAAAATAAGTATAATTTTTCACTTCATGCTTTTATTTAATGAAATGAAAGTAACTTCTAAAATAACGACGATAAATAGAAATATAAAAATAAATGATTGAGTCATTCCAGCTTTTTTTATAAACCCAAACTATTATTTTGATAACCCTGTTGTTCATTCCTTTAGCAAATCAAGAATTTATTTGCATGTCAAAAAAACTTCCTACAAAGAAAAGTGTTACTGAAAGAACTAAAAAACTTATAACCAAAACCTTTAAAATAGTATATTAATTATTTTTCTTTTGAAATGTGTTCATTTTTTATTTTATTAACCTTAGAATTTTTATTTCTTGATTCACTTGCCATTTTTTCAACATCAGCAACATAAGCTCACATTTTTTGTTTCTTTAGAAATTTACTCAAACCATATCAATTGACTCTTATTGGTTTTAAATTAACTCTACCAATAGGCAATCTATCCTGAATTGTTGTAATTTTCTTATTGGTTAAAATTAATTCTTTGCTTTCGTTTAATCTTTTTGAAATATTTTTATTAATTTCATCAATGTGTTCAAAAATATTATCAATATTTCCGTATTTATTTAAAAGGTCTATTGCTTGAGCATAATGTAAATATCTAACACCTTTGATATTGTCACTAGGATCACCCATCAGCGCTTTTATATCAGCAACTTGACTAGGATGACATCCAAATTTTTCAACAACTTTTTCGTGATCAATTAAAATATGCTCGTCATCTTTACTACTATTAGTAATTACTGTAGTTCTTTCACCAACAAGCTGGAAAATATCTTTATCATTTGACAATATATGTACGTCATAGTCTAATTTGAGAGCTATTCTGTTAATTGTTCCGATAATATCATCAGCTTCGTATCTAGGCATTTCATATCATGGAATATTAGCCGCAGTTAAAAATTCTCTAATGATTTGTTTTTGTGGAACTAAATCTTCAGGAGTTTCTTTTCTTTTTGCTTTATATTCTGGATACAATTCTCGACGTCAACAACCTTCATCCATGTCTAAAGTAACAATGATGCTGTAGTAGTTATTTTTCTTTACTAATTGATTAATTTTTGCAACAAAAGTGTAAATCGCATTGATCGGAACACCTTCTCTGTTAGTTGCTAATTTCTTTCTCTTAAGAGTTCCGTAGTAACCCTTATGTAGCAAATGATACCCGTCGATAATTAATATCGTGCGTTTTTCATTTAATGTATTCATTTTTCTAAATCCTTACAAAGAGATTATAACATACTATCTAATTTAAATATAATTATACTTAATTAAGCAAATGTTTGATTTCAAGAAGAGTTTCTTCAAAAGTATTTAATTCAAAAATACATAATGATTCATTAAATGTTTTGTTCATAATTTCAATATTATTTTTAGATAAAAATAATTCGATATCCTTTATATTATTAATTTTAAATGTGATACTTAAACTATTTATTTCTTTAATTTCTTCAAGCTCAACAATTTTTATAATATTAGCTGCGCTTGAAGTATATGCTCTGGTCAAAGGACCAGCACCAAGTTTTATTCCACCGAAGTATCTTGTAACCAATACACAAATGTTAGTTAAATTATTTTTTTCTATTACGTTAAAAATGGGTTTTCCTGCAGTGCCTTTTGGTTCTCCATCATCACTGTAACCACCAAAAACATTTTTAGTGCCAATTTTGTAAGCATAACAATTATGTCTGGCATCTTTTAAAGAAAAGTCTTTTAAAAACTGCTCTAATTCTTCTTTGGAATTAACCTGAAAAGCGGTACAAATAAATTTTGATTTCTTAATTTCTGTAGTTTCAGAGTAAACCATTTTAGTCTTTATTGTTTTCAAAGTACTTTTCTCCTTTACTAAATAGATTATAATCATTATAATAATTAAAGTTAAAAATTTATTAAGTAGGAGGCAAAATGGCATCAGATAAAAGTTTACTTCGCATGTATGGAAAATATGCAAACGAAATTCTTTCATTAGAACCTGAAATGAAAAAACTTGCAAATGAAGATTTTGCAATCAAAACTCAGGAATTAAGAGATAGGATAGCAAATGGAGAGCATGTAGATGATTTAGTTGTTGAAGCTTATGCTTTAGCTAGAGAAGCTGCAAACCGTGTCTTAGGATTAAATGCATATAAAGTTCAATTAGTAGGGGCAATAATTTTACACTTTGGTGATATTGCTGAAATGAGAACCGGAGAAGGTAAGACACTTACAGGGTTATTCCCAGCGTATTTAAATAGCTTAACTGGTAAAGGTGTTCACATCGTTACTGTTAATGAATACTTATCAAGACGTGACTCTGAAATAAATGGTCAAGTTTTTGACTTGCTTGGTGTATCAGTTGGATTAAACGGAACAAGAATGCCAAAAAACCTTAAAAGAGAAGCTTATCATGCTGATATAACATATACAACAAACGCTGAATTAGGATTTGACTATTTAAGAGATAATATGGTTGTTGATAAAGAACATAAAGTTCAAAGAGAATTAAACTTTGCAATTATTGATGAGGCTGACTCAGTTTTAATTGATGAAGCTAGAACACCTTTAATAATTTCTGGAGGTAGTTCTTCAAGAATTAATTTATATAAGGCTGCTGATGAGTTTGCTCAAAAAGTAAATGAGAAAGAAGATATTGATATTGATTTAGAAACAAAACAAGTCTATCTTACAGAAACTGGAATGAAAAAAGCAAAGGATTTCTTTTCTTTAGAAAATTTATTTGCTCTAGAAAATACTGAAATATTTCACTTGATCTTAAATGCATTAAAAGCACACTTTACTTTTAAAGAAGGTGTTGAATATACTGTTGCCAGTGGTGAAGTTGAGTTAATTGATCAATTTACAGGACGTATTTTAAAAGGACGTGCCTATTCAGATGGATTACAACAAGCTATTCAGGCAAAAGAAAAAGTTGAGATTGAAGAAGAAACAACAACATTAGCAACAATTACATACCAAAACTTTTATCGTTTATATGCAAAACTTTCAGGGATGACTGGTACTGCAAAAACTGAAGAAGAAGAATTTATTAAAATTTATAATACAAGAGTTGTTGTCTGTCCAACAAATAGACCTGTTATAAGAAAAGATGAACCAGATTATACATTTGGTACTAAACATGCTGCTTTAAAAAAATTAATCCAAGACATTAAAACTGTAAACGAAATAGGTAATCCAATCCTTATTGGTACAACAAGTGTTGAATCATCTGAGCAAATTGCTCGTTATTTAGAAAAAGCGGGATTAAATTTTGAAATGATTAATGCTAAAAACCACGATAGGGAAGCTGATATAGTTTCTCAAGCTGGTCAAAAATACGCTATCACTCTAGCTACAAACATGGCTGGTCGTGGTACTGATATTAAATTAAGTCAAGAAGTTAAAGACTTAGGTGGTTTAGTTGTTTTTGGAGTTGAAAGAAATGAAGCAAGACGTATTGATAATCAATTAAGAGGTAGAAGTGGACGTCAGGGAGATCCTGGTATGTCAAGATTCTATATTTCTATGGAAGATGATTTAATGATTAGATTTGCTTCACCTAGAGCAAGAAAAAGCTTTTTAAGTTTAGGTGATGAGCATATAAAATCTAAGTTCTTCACAAGAGCAGTTACAAATGCTCAGAAAAAACTTGAAGGATTAAACTTTGACCAACGTAAAAACGTTTTAGACTATGATAATATCTTGGCACAACAACGTGAAGCGATGTATGCACAACGTGATTCAATTTTATGAGCTGATAATTTAAAAGTTGTTATTAAAAAATTCCAAATAACAGTAGCATATGAAATGATTGAAGAAAATTCTGAAATAGTTCATGGTGAAAAAACTTTAAACGCTGAAAAACTACTTAAATCAATCGATGGTAAACTTGTTGCGCATAAAAGATTTGTTGCAAAAGATTTCTATAATAAAGAAAAGATGAATTTAGCAGTGCAACTAGCAGAAGCGATGCTTGAATTCTATAAAGCAAGAGTCATTGACATACCTGATGATGTTGTTCTTCAAATGGAAAGAAAAAATGTTTTAACTTCATTTGACAAATACTGAACAAGACACATAGATATAGCTTCAAAATTAAAAGCAGGTATTTATTTACAACAATATGCCCAAAATAACCCTCTTGCTGTATATGTTGAACAAGCAACAGAATTGTTTAATAAAACAAAAATATATATAGCTTCAGAAGTAGTAGATGTACTATCAAAAATTATCATTAGAGATCCTGAACAAAACGTTGAATCTCAAAAAATAGAAATTACTGACGAAATAATAGATGACATTTTAAAATCTACAGGTTTAACAAAAGCAAATATTAATAATAAAGATATTAATGCAAAATTTGATGAATTAATTGCTAAAGCAGATAATCAAAACGATATTAAAAAACTATCAATACAAAGAGATATCATGTTAGGTTTAGTTATTGAAATTCAAAAACGAAGAGAAAATTCAGGAAATAAAACTGTCAATCTTGGAAAAGAAGAAATCGATCAAATGTTAGCAATACTTGGCATTGATAACATTGGTTCAACTTCAAAAGAAGAAATTATTTCTAAGTATGAAGAAAAACTAAAATTAGCAGAAGATGATAAAACTAAAAATCTTATAAATATAGCAAAAGATGTTATTATTGCGCTATATGAACAAATTGAATTAATTAAAAAAGATGCAAGTTCTTTGAAATCAGTTATCGACGATGACAATGATGGTGGGGAAGTTGCCAAAACAAGAATTGGTTAGAACTAAACACTAGAGCAAACTCTAGTGTTTTAGTCATTATTTAATAGAAAAGGTGCAAAAATGAAATATATTAGTGATAAAAAATTTGAATTAAATAGTTTTTTTAAACCTGGGGGAGATCAACCCAAAGCAATTGAAAAATTATTAAAAGGTTTAAAAGAAAATAAAAAACACCAAGTTCTTTTAGGTGCTACTGGAACTGGTAAAACATTCACAATGGCAAATATAATTAAAGAAATTAATAAACCAACTTTAGTTCTTGCACATAACAAAACTTTAGCTATGCAATTGTATTATGAGTTGATGGAATTCTTTCCTAATAATAGAGTTGAGTATTTTGTTTCAAATTTCGACTTCTTTCAACCTGAAGCATATAAGCCTGCGACTGATTTATATATTAATAAAGATGCCAGAATTAATATGGAACTTGATATGTTGAGAATGAGCGCTATGAATGCATTATCAATTTCTAATGACACAATAGTAGTTGCATCTGTTGCCGCAATATATCCATCACAAGATCCTGTTCAATATGCATCAAGTTTTTTTGAATTGAAAACTGGGCAAAAATTTTCTAAAAGAGAATTATTAACATATTTAGTTAAAACAGGATATACAAGAAACGACATTGAAAATTCACCAGGTACTTTTAGTGTAAAAGGTGATGTTATAAAAGTAGTTCCAGGATGATCTTTATCAGCTATGTATCGTTTTTCATTATTTGATGATCATATAGAAATGATAGACATGTTAAATGTTGTAACGGGGGCTTTAATTGAAAGAATCTCAACTGTTACAATATATCCTGCTCAAGCTTATGTGACACCTGAAGATAAGTTAAAACAAGCTTGCTTGAACATAAGAGAAGAACTTGCGGTTAGAGTTAAAGAATTAAAAGAAGAAGGAAAACTATTAGAAGCAGAAAGATTAGATCAAAGAACAAGATATGATTTAGAAAGTTTAGAAGAGTTTGGATTTTGTAGTGGTATTGAAAATTATTCTGCACACTTAGATTTTAGAGCGCCAGGAGAGACCCCATATACTTTATTAGATTATTTTAAAGGAGATTTTTTAACTATAATTGATGAATCACACATAATGGTTTCTCAAGTTAGAGGTATGTATAATACTGATAGAAGTAGAAAACAAACTCTTGTAGAGTATGGTTTTAGATTGCCTTCAGCATTAGATAATAGACCTTTAAATTTTGAAGAATTTACAGGAAAATTAAAACAAGTAATTTATACATCAGCTACACCAGGTGATTATGAATTAGAACTTGTTAATCATGAAGTTGTTGAACAAATTATTAGACCAACGGGTTTATTAGATCCAGTAATCGAAGTTAAAAAAACAGAAGGTCAAATAGAAGATATAATTGAACAAATTCATGAAAGAAAAAAAGTAAATGAAAAGGTATTTATTACAACTTTAACAATTAGAATGAGTGAAGATTTAACAAGTTACTTACAAGAAAGAAATATTAAAGTAGCATATTTACATTCAGAATTAAAAACACTTGAAAGAAGCGATATTTTAAATGATCTTAGAAGAGGCGTTTATGATGCTGTTGTTGGAGTTAACTTATTACGTGAAGGGTTGGATTTACCTGAAGTGAGTTTAGTTTGTGTTCTAGATGCAGATAAACAAGGTTTTTTAAGAAATACAAAATCACTAATTCAAACAGCTGGTAGAGCTGCTAGAAATGCTAATGGTAAAGTTATTTTTTATGCAGATACAATTTCAACATCAATGCAAGAAGCTATGGATGAAACAAATCGTAGACGAGAAATTCAACAAGCTTACAATAAAGAACATAATATAACTCCAGTAACTATAACAAAGAAAATCAATCAATCAACTTTAAGTGAAGCAACTAAAAAAGAACTTGAAAAAATTAAAAAACAAAAAACTGCAAAAGGCAAAAAAGAAGCTTATCAAAAAACAATTGATGATATTAGAGCTGAAATGATTCAAGCAGCAAAGGATTTAGATTTTGAAAAAGCAGCAGTTTTAAGAGATACAATAATTGAACTAGAAGCTAAGAAAAGTGAGGTAAAATAATGGAAAATAAAATAGTAATAAAAGGTGCAAGAGAAAACAATTTAAAAAACGTTGACTTAGAAATACCAAAAAATAAGCTAGTTGTTTTTACTGGATTAAGTGGTAGTGGTAAATCATCATTAGCTTTTGCAACAATTTATGCTGAAGGTAGAAGAAGATATATTGAATCTCTTTCAGCATATGCAAGACAATTCTTAGGTGGAAATGAAAAACCTGATGTTGATTCAATCGAAGGTTTAAGCCCCGCAATTTCAATTGACCAAAAGACTACATCTCATAACCCGAGATCAACTGTTGGAACTGTGACTGAAATTTATGATTACTTAAGATTGCTTTATGCAAGAGTTGGGACACCATATTGTATTAACGGTCATGGGCAAATACATGCTGCAACAATTAAAGAAATTATTAATAATATTAAAAGTACAACTGAAGATAATGAACAGGTTTATGTTTTATCTCCAGTTGTTAGAGATAAAAAAGGAACACATAAGGACTTACTAGCTAAATTGTTAGGTGAAGGTTTTATTAGAGTATCTATAAATGGTGAAATCAAAATGTTAGAAGAAGAAATCATTTTAGATAAAAATCAAAGACATAATATTGATATTGTTGTTGATCGTCTAATCTATCATAATGATGATGAAGTTCATTCAAGACTTTTCTCTGCAATTGAAATCGCTTTACAATATTCAAATAGTTTAGTGAAAATAAAATATCCTGAAACTGAAAATAAAGAAGATAATTTATTTTCAAACTCATACTCATGTAATGTTTGTGGATTTAACATACCAGAATTAGAACCAAGATTATTTTCATTTAATGCACCGTTAGGAGCATGTGGAGATTGTGATGGTTTAGGTGTAAGATTGGTTTCTGACCCAGAGCTAATAATTCCAGATAAATCTTTATCAATTAATCAAGGAGGAGTTGTTTACTTTAAAAACTTTTTAAATACAGATAATTTAGAGTGACAAAAATTTAAAATTTTATGTGATTACTATTACATTGATATGAATTTGCCAATTGATCAACTTACTAATAAACAAATTAAGGCAATTCTTAGAGGTAGTGAAGAACAAATTGAAATAAAACTATTAAGCAGTAGTGGAAGAAGATATGATTCATATGATTTTGTTGAAGGAGTTGCTGATTTAATTCAAAGAAGATATTTTGAAACAAAGTCTGAAGAAATTAGAAAATGATATACAAAATTTATGTCCTCAAGTGTTTGTCAGTCATGTGATGGAGCTAGATTAAACCCAACAGCATTATCAATAAAAATTGCTGATAAAAATATTTTTGATTTTACAAAAATGAGCATACAAGATGAATTAGAATTTATCTTAAATGTTGAATTAACTCAAACTCAAGCACAAATAGCAAACTTAGTTTTAACAGAAATTACAAATAGAATAAGTTTTTTAAATGAAGTTGGATTAGGTTATTTAGATTTAGCGAGAACTGCAACGACTTTATCTGGTGGAGAAGCACAAAGAATTAGGTTAGCAAAACAAATTGGTAGTCAACTGACAGGTATTTTATATGTACTTGATGAACCATCAATTGGATTACATCAAAGAGATAATGATAAACTGATAAAAACATTGAAACATTTAAGAGATCTTGGAAATACTTTAATAGTTGTTGAACATGACGAAGATACAATGAAAACAGCTGATTGAATTGTTGATGTTGGACCTCAAGCTGGTGAGCACGGAGGACAAATTACATTTAGTGGTACTTATGATGAAATATTAAAGTCAGACACAATTACGGGTAGATATTTATCTGGTAAAGAATCTATTCCTGTTCCTAAAAAACGTAGAAGTGGTAACGGACAAAAAATTGATATTGTAGGTGCAAGAGAAAATAACCTAAAAAATGTTAATGTCTCTATTCCATTAAATAAATTTATTGCAATCACAGGAGTAAGTGGTAGTGGTAAGTCAACTTTATTAGAAGATATTATTTATAAAGGTATAAGAAAAAATCTAGCAAGAGAAACAATAGTAACTGGAAAATTTAGTAAAATGAATGGTCTAGAAAATATTGATAAAGTTATTTTTATTTCACAAGAACCAATTGGTAAAACACCAAGATCAAACCCCGCAACTTACACAGGTGTATTTGATGACATAAGAGATTTATTTACAAATCTACCTGAAGCTAAAATTAGAGGATACAAAAAAGGGAGATTTTCATTTAACGTACCTGGTGGTAGATGTGAACATTGTTTTGGTGATGGTGTAATAACAATTTCAATGCAATTTATGCCAAGTGTTGAAGTGGTTTGTGAAATTTGTGAAGGAAAAAGATATAACGATGAAACTTTACAAGTTAAATTTAAAGAAAAAACAATAGCTGATGTTTTAAATATGACTGTTGAAACAGCTGCAGCCTTTTTTGAAAACATTCCAAGTATCAAAGATAAATTAGATACAATTCTTGAAGTTGGTTTAGGATATATAAGATTAGGTCAATCAGCTACAACCTTATCTGGTGGAGAAGCTCAAAGAATTAAGTTATCTACTTATTTACTAAAAAAACAAACAGGTAAAACAATGTTCTTATTAGATGAACCAACAACTGGTTTACATATTGATGATGTTAAAAGATTAGTTCATGTTTTAAATAAATTAGTAGACTTAGGAAACACTGTAGTAGCAATCGAACATAATTTAGACTTTATTAAAGTCGCTGACCATGTTATCGATTTAGGACCAGAAGGTGGAATTGGCGGTGGATTAATTGTTGCTGCTGGAACACCAGAACAAGTTGCTGATACAAAAGGTTCATATACGGGAACTTATTTAAAGGAATATTTATATAATGATTTCAGTAGATAAGTTTTTAATACCTATTCAACAAAGATTTCAAAATGAATACAATTTAGATAAAGTTTTAAAACAATTAAATAATATTGAAAAGAAGATACCAACTATTAATGTGGTTGGGACAAATGGAAAAGGAAGCACTTCTTTTTTCTTGTCTCATGGGCTAAAAACAAAATATAAAAAAGTTGGATTATTTATTTCTCCAGCTTTCTTATATCACAATGAGAGAATTCAAATTAATAACGAACCAATAAGTGATGAAGATCTAAAAAAATATATTTCAAAAGTTGAAAAATTTATTAAAGATTACAATCTAACATTTTTTGAAATATGAACTTTAATAGCAATCATGTATTTTTATGATAACAAAGTTGATATTGCTGTAATTGAAGCAGGTATAGGTGGTTTAAAGGACTCAACAAATTTATTTTCAAATCAGATAGCAGCAATTTTAACATCTGTTTCATTTGATCACACAGAAATATTAGGTAATAAAATTGAAGAAATAATTGATCAAAAAGTTGGGATAGTAAAAGAAAATTCAACTTTATATGTTAGTGCAGATAATAAAGAGCATTTTGAAACTATTAAAAATGCAATTAAGGTTAATGCAAGCATTATATATTCTGATAAATATGAAAAAGAAAAAATTGAATACCAAAAAGGCAACAAAGGTGTTGTTAAAAATATACTTCAAGATTTAGGGATAAAAGATTTATCATGTTTAAATTTAAATTCGTTAACTGGTAGATTTACAGAAATAGAATTTAAAGAGAAAAAAATAATAATAGATGGTGCTCACAATGTAGACGGAGTTAGAGCACTTATTTCAAGTGTCAGCAATAAAAAAGATTGAACAGTTTTATATGGTGCAATTGATGGTAAAGAACATCAAAAAATATTAACAATGTTAGATGAGAATTTTGAAAATGTAAACATAACAACATTTGATTTTCATAAGGCCTGAGATATTGATTTAGTTAACCATATAAATAAAGTTAAAAATTGAAAAGAATTCATAGATTCTTCTGAAAAGAATATTATAATTTGTGGTAGTTTGTATTTTATACCGTTGGTTTATAAATATTTGTTAGAAAAATAGAAAGAAGGATTAATCATGTTATTTTGAATTACTAATATAATTGCTATGTTACTTATTATTGCTATGTTTTTTATTGGTATTTTTATTGATAAAATACATGCAAAAAAATTCACTGTCAAAAATATAACATTATTAGGTTTAATAGTTGCATTGAGTATTATATTAACTAACGTTATAGGGTATTCGATGGTTTTTGGATTTAGAATTATGATTGGTAATTTCATGATTTTCTTTGCTGGAATGGTCTTCGGTCCATTAGGTGGAATTATGGCTGGTTTTTGCTCTGACTTAGTTGGATCAATGATTAATATAACTGGTACATTTCATTTTGGATTTATGCTTTCAAAAATATTTATTGGTTTTTGTGGATCGTTGGTGTTTATTTTTAAGAAGAATAATTTCTGATTTATTAAAATGATATTCTTTTTAATCTTTAGTTTAGCGATAACAAGTTTTTTAATAACACCAATTTGTTTGGTAGCTAGTGGTTTAGGAAGTCTAGCAACAATTAATTATGTTAAAAAAATAATTATTCTTCCTATTGAGTTATTAATTTTTATTCCAAGCTTATTTGCTTGTTTAAAAATTTCTAGTTTGCTGTTAAAAAACGAAATACAACAGCCATCAAAACCTTGGTTTTTAAGGCATGGGGAATTGAAATTTCATATAGATAAAAAAGCAAATAAGTAGTTTGCTTTTTTATATTTGCTCACTATTATTTTTTTAATAAACAATTATAGTAAAATTATAATAATAAAAACAAGGAGTTTTAAAGATGAGTAAATTAACAATAAAAGAATTAGTAAATAAGTTTGATTTTGAGATCATTTCAGGAGCTGAACATATTGATAGTGAAATAACAGTTTATGGACTTAACCGTGCTGGATTAGAGTTAACAGGTTATTTCAATGAAAAAGAAGATAAGAAACATAAACGTGCAATTTTAATGTCTTCAAAAGAAAATAATTATATGTCTCAATTTTCTGATGAAGAAGCATATGAAAAATATAAAAACCTAATTAAAATGGGTTCTCCAGTAATAATAGTTACTCAAAAATTTACAGATGAAAGATTGAGTAAAATAGCAAAGGAATTTAACTTTCCGTTATTAAAAATTAATTACCCATCAACAAGTGAATTAACACAAAAAATATTAGATATTTATGATTTATATTTTGCTCCTACAATAGAAGTGCATTCTACATTAATGAATATTTATGGAAAAGGAGTTCTTATCTTTGGACAATCAGGAATTGGTAAATCAGAAGTATCTCTAGAATTAATGAAAAAAAACCACTTGTTTGTTGGTGATGATAGAATAGTTATTTCAAATAGAAATAGTGAATTATTTGGTAAATCACATGCTCTTTTACAAAATTTAATTGAGGTTAGAGGAATTGGAATAATAGATATTTCAAAAGTTCAAGGACAACAATTAATAATGCCTGAGACAAAGATACATATGGGTATTGAATTATTTAAATTTCAAGAAGGTGGAATTGACAATACTGATAGATTAGGCAATGAATGAACTCAAAAAGATTTCTTAGGATTAAAAATACCTTACTTAAGAGTTCCTGTTAGTGCAGGACGAAACTTAGCAAATATTATAGAAGCCGCAGTTGGGCAATTAAAAGTTAACGAAAGTTCTGATGCTCAAGATATTATTGAATTATTAGCTAAAAGAAATAGTGAATTAGCAGAATAGAGGAAAAATGTGACAACAATACCAAGATTTTTATAGATGAATAAATATATCTAATAAAACACCTGAAGACATGCGTCTTCTTTTTGGTCTTGTCCCAGCATATCCGGTATTCATGTTTTTAGGAATTTGTTTAGTCATATTAGTAACTGTAATACAAATGAATAAAAGAAAAATACCCTTAAGAGAATTAGAAATTGGTATCGTCATAGTTGTACCAATCGGTATAATTGGTGGAACTTTTTTCGGGAAAATATTTTTAAATAATTATCAGAGTTGATCAAATTTTTATAAGGTATTTTTCTTTTGACAACCAGGTATGTCATTTTTTGGCGCATTAGCGCTTGGATCTGCAGCAGGTTTTGGTTGATTTTATAAAAGAAGTAAAACAACTCAAATTTCAATGTGAGTTTATTTGGATTTGATATTAGTAAATATTCTTTTAGGTCACGCATTGGGTAGATGAGGAAACTTATATAACCAAGAAATCTTAGGTAATCCAGTAAGTTATGAAAGTATTTCTTGGATGCCTAGTTTTATTAAAAATAGATTATTTTATTTTCCGCCATTAATAAACTTTACAAATGTTGCTGATGGAAGAAGCTTATACTCAGACCCAACTTGATGAGTTAGAATATTCGATTCTACAGGACAACTAAACACAGCATATACTGATAACTTTACATACAATGGTCAGACATTAACTCAAGTTATGCTTGGTGAAATACAATATAGATCTCCATTATTTTTAATTGAAGGTTTAGGTAATATAGTTTTATGAATGTTAATAACATTTGGTGTTAGAAACATCAATAGATTCTCAAACAAAGGAAATAATCCATGAAAACTTTGTCCTGAAGCTTATCCATGCTTATGAAATCCAAAATTTAAAACGATATCAGAAGAAAAGTTAAAGGACTGATATACTTTAGCTCCAGTTAAATATAGAAAAGTTAAAGTAAAAACTGAGAATGGTGAAACATTAGAATTAACAATGAGTTTAAGAAGTGTTTGGAATAAAGCATATTATTGAGTTGAACCAGATTATGATGCTAACAAGAAATTGTATGCTGAAATTGAAGAATGAAAAAATGATTTATATAAAACTACTCTTAAATATCAAAATGATAAAAAACAATTAAAAGTTAAATTAGAAAAAATGAAATTAGAGTTTAATAAAAAGTATAAATTTACAAAACAAAGTTTACAAAATCAGTTAAAAGAAGACTATAAAAAGAACATAATTATAGAAAAAGAAAAACTAGCAGAAAAAAAAGCAGAGATAACTAAAAATTTTACATTTGGTGAAAGATATTTAGGATTTAATCCATATGGAAAAGAATTAGAAAAAGCCAATAACCCTAATAATTTTATTGTTGCAAGAAGTGGAATAGCTTCTGGTAGTTACATATTGGGTTATGGTATACTAAGAACAATATTAGAAACTCAAAGACAAGCTACAGAATATATGATTCCAAATCATGTGGTTGCCAATTTTTTAGTCTTAAGTTTAATAATATTAACAGGAATATTTATTATTTTTATGGCGCAATTTGTAATTCCATATAAATGAAGAGAAATAGGGTGATTATATGAAAAAACATATTAATGAAAATTTAAAAGATATTTTAATCATTGGTGGTGGACCTGCAGGTTTGACTGCTGGGGTTTACGCAGCAAGAGCTGGAATGAAAACAATCATTTTAGAAAAAGAAGCACCAGGTGGGAAAATGGTTAAAACTGACACAATTGAAAACTACCCAGGCTTTGATAGTATAAAAGGACCAGACCTTGCATTAAAAATGTACATGCAAGTAATGAATCTTGGAGCTGAATTTGTATATGATGAAGTTATTAAAATTGAAAAAATGGACAATTATTTTATTGTAACTACTTTAAACGGGCAAATAATTGAAGCTTTAAGTGTTATTGTTGCAACAGGTACGTTAGAAAATAAATTAGGTATACCAGGTGAAGATAATCTTTATGGAAAAGGTGTTAGTTATTGTGCTGTTTGTGATGGAGCATTCCATAAAGGAAATCCCGTTGCCATAGTTGGTGGAGGATACTCAGCTGTAGAAGAGGGCATATACTTAAGTAAATTTGTAAGTAAGTTATATGTTGTTGTAAGAAAAGATCATTTTAGAGTAGACCCTGTAACTTTATCTAAATTAGAACAACTTGAAAATGTTGAATTTCTAATGAATTCTGTTGTTAAAAAAGTTAATGGTATTGATAAAGTAGAATCTGTTGAAATTGAAAATGTTATTACAAAAGAAATTAAAACTGTACCTGTTACTGGTTTATTTCCATATATAGGAGCAACTCCGGTAACTGAATTTTTAGAAAATCTTAATTTAGATAAAAATGAAGGTTACTTAACCGGAGACGCTAAATTAAAATCTAATATTAAAGGTTTATTCATAGCAGGAGATGTTAGGGATGTTCCTTTAAGACAAATAGCTATTGCTGCAGGAGATGGAGCATTAGCAGGCCAAATGGCAGTTAATTACGTACAAGAACTATAAAGATATTTAAATGTAGAAAGGTGATCATATGAATATAAAAGATTTTAAGATAAATAAAATTTCGTTTGATTTTAAACGTGACAAATTAAAGTGAATTTCAATAGGATTATGAGCATCACTTTTTATTGTTGTAATAGTTCTTTTTTCAGTTTTTTGAGCAACAAAAAACGTTAATTGAACGCAAGGTGACAGTTTTTCTGAACCTGTGCATTGAGGAGGAGTAGAAGCAACATATGGTGGTATAGGAATATACCCAATGGCTATGACTCTTGGTATGATTGTTGCTATATTATTCACATTGTATAAATTTTGAAAAAAAGGTTTAAATGTGACTGAGCTTTCAATTGGTATTGCAATTTGTATACCCATTTCACTTATGGGTGCTAGTTTTTTTGGTAAATTAAATGCTGATTCACCCGGAGTTAATGCTAATGGAGTTGGCTTTTGAGGTTTATTTGCTTTCTGAAATGCTGGTATGGCAATTCATGGTGGAGTTTATGGAGGATTACTTGCAGGATTAATACTTTTCTATTTTGTTGGAAGAAAATCAAAAACTTCTATGTTAGTTTATGCAGATGCAATAGTACCAAATATTCTTTTAGGTCAAGCAATTGGAAGATGAGGTAACTTTTTTAACCATGAAGTTATGGGCGCTCCTGTAGGAGTTGTAGCTAAATCAGGAACATGGGGAACTTTGTCTAATGTTAAGTGGGAAGAAGTCGGAAGTCATTATAAATTTTTACCAGATTGAATATCAAGAAATTTAATGGTTCAAGCTAAAACCGATGGAACCCTTTCAAATGGAGTTTCATTTAATCAAGGTGATTTAGTTCAATTATCTCCAATATTCCTTTATGAATCTTTAAGTTTATTAGCAGCTTGAGTAATAATTACTTTTATTATTCCTAATATAACTAAATGAATAAGTAAAAAACCTTGAAAAGTTGAAACAGGTAAATATAATTACAGCTTGTCATTTTCAATTAAACAATGATTTATGCCTTGACAAAAATCAAGTGATCAAATTCAATCAGCTAGAGATATTTGAAACTTAGCTTATTTTAGAAATATTGATGAAGAAGCTAAACAAGAATATTTAAAAAGTTTAGAGTTGAATAGAACTAAATATTTAAAGCCTAAAGAAATAAATAAGGCAAATAAATTGAATGAATATGTTTCAACAAAAGCCGGAGTAGAATGTTTTGCATATTTCTTTGCATGAAATTTTGTAAGATTTTTCCTAGAATTAAGTAGACCCGATGATCATTTATTTGTGATGTATGACAAACCATTATCATTATCACTGATATTAATATCTGCAATGATAGGTTTAATCGGAATGATTGCATCTCAATATTGAATACCAATATTATTCAGAAAAAATGGATACTTATACGAAAAAGAATATTTTTCAATAAATTAAAATTAAGAGGGGAGTGAAATTATGTCTTTTGCATTAACAGTTAAAGAAGAAGTTATTTCACACACCTTTGATGATAATTTAGGACAGGCTTTTTTAGCAGGCTTTATTAAATATAATGGAGACTTCATTTGGGGGTCAGGAACTGAAAAATTAAAACTAACATCAATTAGCAATAAAATAGCAAGAAGTATTTTTGGTCTTTGCAAAAAAATGTTTGATGGTCATATTGAAATTTCTGTTTCTCAAACTCAAACACTTAAACAAAATAAAACTTATCAAATAACTTTGATAGGTAAGATATCAGAGTTTTTAAGAGAATTAAATATTTGAAATGAAAATAATACTAAGATAGTTGAATTTAAACCATTAAAGCAAGAAAAAAATAAAGATGAATTAATTAAATTAAAACGTGCTTATATGGCAGGAGTCTTTGTTTCTGTTGGTTCAGTTAATTCTCCAGAAACTACTAATTATCATCTTGAACTACAATTTAAAGATGAAGAATCAGCTTTATATATAATAAAATTAATGAATAAGTATGGTTTTGATTTTAAAATTCTAAAAAGAAATGACAAGTTATTTATTTGTTATATCAAAAAAGCTATTATGGTTTCAGATTTTTTGAAGTTTATTGATGCATATCAAGCAGTAATGAATTTTGAAAATGAAAGAATTATGCGTGATGTTTCAAATAACGTAAATAGAGTTAATAATATTGATATATCAAATGAAAAGAAAACATTATCTGCTGGTCTAAAACAAATAGATCAAATAAGTAAAATTCAAGCCAATTTAGCAACAAAAAGGCTTTCTGAAAAAGCTGCTTATCTTTGTGATTTGAGAATTCAAAATCCAAATGCGTCTTATGCTGATCTAACAGAACTAATGAATGAATTTGGCTATGAAATAACTAAATCAGGTGTAAGCAATTTGTTTAAAATAATCGAAAAACTTAGCTTAGAATTTAATAACTAACATTGGACAAACGGACTTTTTTAATGTTTAATTAAAATAGGAAAAAAGGCGGAAGGAAAATGAAAAAATATGAAAATGAAAATGAGTTGCTTTTATTAGTAGCTTCAAATTTAAAAAGAATTAGACAAAATAAAAAATTAAGCCAAGAAGAACTTGGTTTCAGATGTGGTATTTCAAAAAATTATGTTTCAGACTTTGAAAGAGGAAAAAGGAATATAACAATAAAAGTCTTTCAAAAAATTGTTGAAGGTCTTGGAGTACAACCAGAAGAACTGTTAAAAACCCACTCTAAATAGTGGGTTTTATAGTATTCAAATTTAAAATATAGTATTATTAAATATAATAAAACTGAAATGGAGATAAATTTATGAGTTCAGCAACAGCACAAATTGTAATTTTAGTTATTGAAATAATTGCAATGATAGCGTCTATTATTATGATTTTAATTGGTATATTTCAAAACAAAAACTCACAAAGTGGTTTAAGTGCATTAAATGGTGGGAATGATGAATTATTTTCAAATTCAAAAGAACGTGGTTTAGATAAAACATTATCTACATGAATGATGTCATTAGGTATTATATTCTTTATAGTTGCATTAGCAGCTTGCATATTAACAAATATTTATCTTTAATATTTTTTCTTAGAAGGAGTCAAAATGAAGCTTCGATTAATTCTTAAACAATCATGAAAAGATTATAAGAACAAAAGTATTCTTTACTTTGTTTTCATAATCTTTTTAACAATTATTTTAGGAGTTATAATTGGTATCTTGTCATTTACAACTTTTGCTGAATTGAATATGAAAGAAGCCCACCTATCTAGATATGGTGGTCAAATATATGTAAAAAATAATCTTATTAGCAAAAACTATCTTGAAAATAATAATCATTTAACAAATAGAAGTATAGTTGACGCAGAAGGAAAACTGAATGAGTATATTTATAAAAATCTTGAAGTAACCACTAAAAAAACTCTTGGAGAAGAATATGAAGAAATCATAAACAGTTATATTGATATTCTTGGACAATATTTTCAAGGTAATATTAAAACTTTCAAATATTCAGCATCGGGTGCTAAAGAAGATGGTTTAAAAAAACTTGGTATATCTAAATACGACTTAAATATAATTGATCAAATAAATGAAGATTTGTATAAAAACTTGCCTTTAATTTCAGGTGAGTTATTTATGCTTTATATTTATGACAATTTAAAAGATAAATATTCTTTTTGATCTCATCCTATTGAATGACATCTTAAAGATCAATTAAATAATGATTTGACATTATCACTTAATCCAAATTACAGAGACAATTTTGTAAATGAAGAAGAATTTAATAAGTATTCTGATTTTACTGAGAATGAAGCTAGTAATTTTAAAATTTATAATGAAAAACCTACATCAGAATTTTCGTTAGAAGATAGAGAAAAAATTTATAATGGTCAATTTGTTTATGTAACGCCAAGATATCTTGAATTAAATAATTTTAAAATAGGGGACACAATAAGTATTTTCTATGAAGAAAAAATGTATCCTTTTTTAATAAAAGGTACAATAATTACACCTTATTTAACAGCAATGAATTATGACCAAGGTAAAATGACAACAGGTGTTCAAGGTTATTACTACTTGAAAGGCAAAAATAAAAAATTAAGTAACGGTGAAAAAGATCTTAGGCTTGATAGCCAAAGACTTAGTTATTCAATTTTAAACAAAGATATTTATGATGTAAATGCATACATAAACAATTTCATGAATGATGGTTTTAATTATTCAGATGAGCTTGATCAAAATGGAAATCTAAAAGCAAACTATTTAAGTACTCTTTGAGATGAACCATATAAGACAGATATTTACAGTGTTACTTACAAAGTTCTTTCTATGATATTATTAGTTGTTATAATAGGCCTACTTTCAGTTGTTTTTATTGTTTTCTATTTTATGTGTGAAAATTTTTCAAAATTAAATAAAGAAACTTTTTACAATTTAAAGGCTTCTGGTTGTGGAAATTTAACGTTAACATTGATTTCTACAATATCTGCGGTTATACCAATTCTCTTGTCTTTTGTGCTTTCACTATTTATAGCTGTTCCGATTAGTCAAATGTTTTCTTTCTCTGTAGCAACATCGTATTCTTTTGTCTGACCTAGGATAATGATTACATGAAACCTTATTATTTATACTCTGTTAGTTGTTGTTGGTATATTTGGTATATTCTTGATAAATAATTATATTGTTATAAGCGGGAAAAAATCTAAGATAAATAGATTTAAAGAAACAAAGAAACCTTCAAAATTTATTATAAGCGTAAAAAAACTGATAGCACCCTTACCAAGCAAAACAAGAATAGGGTTAACATTTGCGCTTTCTAATATAGCAAAAAATATTTATTGTTTCATAATATTATCATTGGTCTTTTCAGTAATTTTATTTACATTCCAGTTTAATACTTCTGTCAATAACTCTGCCAATTCAATGGTTAGTTTTGCTTATCCTGATGTATCCATTAAATATCAAAGTAATTCTTGAGATTTTAAAACTAATTATAGTAAAGAAAATGGTGAAATAAAAGTAACTTATGATTTTTCAACAGGGCAAATAACAGACTATAAAGATTTAGATAAACTAATTAAAGTATTTGATTATGACAGCTTAGTTGGTATGATAATAAATACATCTTTTTACCCTGAATTAGGATTGACACAAAATGATGTATCAAATTATATGATAACTGGTGATTTTATTTGAAACTTTGCTTCATCAATTCATTCACAAAATGAACTTCAAGAAAATATACTTAATCCTTTAAAATTGGCTATATATTGAAACCCTTCAATAGATGCATCAATAAAAGATAAATCAATTGAATGATTATCAGACTCAAATAATGAAAATATTATTTGAGAGTATTATAAAATTTTTCAAGATAGAGTTATTAGTTTAAAAACTGATCTTGATAGTCTTAATATTGAAGAAGAAGATACATTTCCAATTAATTTACTTTTTGGAAAAACAGTGATAATACCAGGAACAAAAAACTATTGAAGCTCAGGTGTTAAATTTTCAAATATATCAGATGGAAACACTTGAGGTTATGCAACATCTGTTGCAGCAAGTAAAAAACAAATTCAAAATAATATACAAATAGGTATGTATGATTCTACAAACTCATTAGGTGATACTATAACAACTGTAACAATGGCAAATGGTACACAGGCTGCTGCTTTAAAAGTTGATGTAGCAAAACCCTTGGCAGATAAATATGGTATGAAACCAGGTCACACTATGTTGATGAGTGTTGAATCATTAAAGACTGACGAAATATCTGAAGTTAGAATACCAATATATATATCAGGAATAAGAAAAGATGATCTTATAACAAACAATGTTTATTTTGAAAAAACAGATTACTTTAAAGTATTAAATGAAACAATTAAAAATAGAGCTGAAGTTTTTGATAATCCTACAAACTTTCAAACTAAAAATTCTGAATGAGAAAGCTATGAAAACTTAATAGAAGAAATTATAGAAAAATCAGAATCAAATAATCCTATTGAAAATCAAATTTTGAATAATTCACAATTTTCAAAAGAAGACATACCAGTAAATTTAAGATACTTAACTTTACCAAAAATTTCAAATAAAGTATTAGTAAAATCAAATTCTGAGTCAAGTAGAACTGATTTACTAAGTTATTGAGATGACATAGATTCATCAAGTCAATTTTGAAATTCTAAAAATGGTAAATATCTAAATTCATTATCACAAGATGTTTGAAATTATAGATTAATAAAAGAAGCTATATTAGCAAAAGCTGCACCATTCCAAAACATTATGAGAACACTCGATCAAGCATTAGTTGGGATGGTATTATCAATATCATTAGTTTTAATATCATTAATACTTTTTGAAAATAAAAATACTATTATTTTATTTAAGTCATTGGGATATAAAACAAGAGAAATAAATAAATATTTAGTTACAGGTTATTTAATTGCAGCTATTGGTGCGCTTATAGTCGCATTAGTAATAAATAACTTTACAATTGGATATTTATCACCAATTATATATGAAACGGCTGGTATCTCACTAATATATGTTCTAAGTTTTTCATATGTACTATATGGTATTATTTTGTCATCAACGTTCATATTATTAATACTAACCTCTATCAAAATATATACAAAACGACAAAATCCAAAAGAAATAATTAAATAAAAAAGGAGATTGAATATGATTCAAATAAATGAAACTAAAAATACAATTAAAATAGTTGGAGTTAAAGATAACTCAAAAAATACTTTTATAAAAAATAAAGTTGGAGTACCAACTTTAATATCTGAAGATAAAACAATTTATATTGTTTTCAAAAAAGACGAAGAAACTTTTACAGAACAAATTAAAAAAGGAATAGAAGCAACAATATCAAATTTTGATTTTGATGTAGATATTGACATTGATTCTTTTGAAAATGTTTGTGATGGAATTAGTAAAGAAGAAATTATTAAAACAGTTTATGAAACAATATCTTTTTCAACACATAAAGGTTTATCAATTGAAAAAGTAGAAAAAGAAACAAAATATAATTTAATTTTTACTGGTAAACATCAGGAATTAATAAATCAATTAACTATTGTTTGTGAATATATCAATTATGCTAGAGATTTACAAGACACACCTCCAAATATTGGAACAAGTGAATACTATGCTGACAAACTTGTAAGTGATGCAAAAGATATAAAAGGTTTAAAGGTTACTATTTTGGGTAGAAAAGAAGCAACTAAATTAAACATGGGCTTATTTTTAGGAGTTAATGCTGGATCAGCTCATGAACCAAGAATTGTTGTGATGGAATATTGTGGAGATTCTTCAAAACCAAAAACAGGTTTAGTTGGAAAAGGAATTTGTTTTGACTCTGGGGGATATAATTTAAAACCATCAAATTATATGGAAGGTATGAAATTTGATATGTCTGGAGCAGCGGTTGTATTATCTGCAACTATGGCTTTAGCCAAAGCAAAAGCAAAAGCAAATATTGTTGCAGTAGGTATGTTCACTGATAATAAAATTGGACAGAATGCTACATTACCTGATTCTGTAATTGAATCAATGAGTGGTAAAAAAGTATTGATATTTGATACTGATGCAGAAGGTCGACTTGTTTTAGCCGATGGAATTAGTTATGTTGTTAAAGAAAAGCAAGTAGATCAAATAATTGATGCTTCAACTTTAACAGGAACAGTTTTATTTGCTTTAGGTCATAATGCAACTGGAGCATTTTCTCATTCTGATAAAATGATAAATGAATTGAATGAAGCTTCACAAAAATCTGGTGAAAGATTTTGAAGATTACCAATTTTCAAAGAACATTTAAAACAAGTAAAAAAAGATGCTGCACCTTTAGCAGATTTAACTAATGCATGTAGAGTTAGATATGAAGATTGTTCATATGCAGCAGCCTTCTTGAATGAGTTTGCAGAAAATAAACCTTTCTTGCACTTAGATATAGCTGGTACAGCTGATAAAGAAAATAAAGGTCAAGGTGTTTTGGTTAAAACGTTATTTGAAATGTTGAAATAAAGTGGAATTCCACTTTTTTCTTTTATTAAGTACTTATTGTTTTAGGTATTAAGTGCTATAATTTTTTTAAATAGAAAGATGGTATATATTTATGATTACATTAAACAAAAAAAATCATGATATTAAATTAGTTGCTGTTGCTGACAACAAAGCTAATGAATTTATCAAAGACAGTGCGGGAGCAGTTACATTTATTTCAGAAGATAAAACAATTTATTTAGTTATTAAACAAAAAGGATGTAGAGTTAAACAAATTAAAGCGGGATTAAAATCAGCTTTATCAACTTACACAAAAAATTTAAATATTGACTTAGACTCAATTATTAATCAATTAGGAGAAGAAAATAAAGATTTAGTTTTTAACACAGTTTATGAAACAATTTCATTCTTATCACATGATGTAGTTTCATTCAAAAAAGAATCAAAACCAAGCAAAATTGAATTCAATATTGAAACTAAAAATGACTTTTCTGAATTAGAAGCTGCTGCAGCTATTAAAACAGAATTTATTAATTATGCTAGAGATTTACAAGATACACCTCCAAATATTGGAACAAGTGAATACTATGCTGAAAAAGTATCAAAAGATGCAGCAAACATTGAAGGATTAAAAGTTACTGTTCTTGGAAGAAAAGAAGCAGAAAAATTCGGAATGGGATTATTCTTAGGAGTTAATGCTGGATCAGCTCATGAACCAAGAATTGTTGTTATGGAATACTGTGGAGATTCTTCAAAACCAAAAACAGGTTTAGTTGGAAAAGGAATTTGTTTTGATTCTGGAGGGTACAACTTAAAACCTTCAGCTTCAATGTTAGGTATGAAATTTGATATGTCTGGAGCAGCTATTATGTTATCTGCTACTATGGCATTAGCTAAAGCAAAAGCAAAAGCAAATGTAGTCGCTGTAGCAATGTTCACTGATAATAAAATTGGACAAAATGCAACTTTACCTGAATCAGTTTTAACATCAATGAATGGTTTAACTGTAGAAATCAATAATACTGATGCTGAAGGAAGATTAGTTTTAGCGGATGGTATGACATATGCTATTAGAGAAAAAGGCGTAGAACAAATTATTGAGGCTTCAACTTTAACTGGAGCATTAGTAGTTGCTTTAGGAAGTTCAGCTATTGGTGTATTTACTCATCAAGACGAATTATGAAATACTTTTGAAAAAGCTTCATTAAAAACTAGAGAAAGAATGTGAAGATTACCAATCTTTGAAGAGCATTTAGAAAGAGTTAAATCTGGAGCAGTTTTAGGTGACTTATCAAATGCTGTTAAAGGATATGAAGGAAGTTCAACTGCAGCAGCATTCTTAAATGAATTTGCTGAAGAAAAACCATTTATTCACTTTGATATTGCTGGAACAGCAGATATTGATGGACGTGGACAAGGTGTTTTAGTTAAAACATTATTTGAAGTTCTAAAATAATAAAATTAATCATAAGTATTCACTTATGATTTTTTTAAATAGAAAAGAGATTATATGATAACAATAAATACAAATAAATTAGAATATAAATTAATTGCTGTGCCCAACAATGAAACAAATATTAATATTCTTGATAAACCAAGTTGTGTAACCTTTATTAGTGAAAGTAAAACCTTCTATCTTGTTATTAAAAAAGATTCAATGTCATATTTAAGACAATTAAAATTAGGTTTAGCAAGTTTTATTCAAATGTGTAAAGGTGATACTAATATTGATTTTAATAGTTTTGTTAAAGTTATACCAAACGTAAATAAAGAAATAATATTTAATGTAATTTGTGATGTTATTTTGTTTGAAACACACAAATTTATAACATATAAAAAAGATGTAAAGACAAATGACTATTTGTTTAATATAGATCAGTCTGAAGATTTTTCTGACCTATTAGATGAGAATATTTTAAAAAATAAATATGTTAATTATGCTAGAGATTTACAAGATTTTCCACCAAATATTGGAACTAGTGATTTCTATGGTGAAAAGCTTCTAAAAGATTCTTCAAAAATTGAGGGTTTAAAAGTTAGTGTATTAAAAAATAAAGAGTTAAAAGAATTAGATATGAATTTAGTCTTAGCAGTAAACCAAGGTTCAAATCATGATGCAAATGTTGTAGTTATGGAATTTAACAATAATCCTGGTGGCAAAAAAATAGCCCTTGTAGGTAAAGGGATTTGCTTTGATACTGGAGGTTATGATTTGAAACCATCAGCTTTTATTGAAGGAATGAAATTTGATATGACTGGTGCGGCAATAGTTATGTCAATTGCAATGGCATTGGCAGAGGCAAAAGCTAAAATTAATTTGGTTGCTGTAGGATTATTTACAGATAATAAAATTGGACAAAAAGCAGTACTACCAGAATCAATAATAAAATCTAAAAATGGTTTAACTGTTGAAATTAGCAATACTGATGCTGAAGGAAGATTGGTTCTAGCAGATGGTATAACATATGCTATTAGAGAAAAAAATGCAGATGTTATTTATGACATTGCAACTTTAACTGGTGCTACTGCAATGGCACTTGGAGAATCTGCTTCAGGAGTTTTTACAGAATTTGATGAAATGTGAAAAAAATTAAATGAAGCATCAAACTATACAACAGAAAGATTTTGAAGATTACCAATTTTTGCTGAACATAAAGAACAAGTTAAGAATGATTCAGTTTTAGCCGATCTAACTAATTCATGCAAAAAAGGGCCAGGAGGTTCAACTGCAGCAGCATTTTTAACTTTCTTTGCAGAAGATAAAGAGTTTCTTCACATTGATTGTTCAAGAGTTGTAAGAGTAGGATTAAAGGGACAAGGTTATATTGTTAAAACAATGTTTGAATTACTTAAAAAATAATTAATGCATTTTTAATATATAATATGAATTAAGAAAATAGAGGAACAAATATGAAAATTAATACATGAACATTTTATGACGCTAAAGATTTAGTTGATGTACAAATGAATCCATTACTAAGTGGAGATATCGTATTCTTAGTTTTAAGACCTGATATTAATCAACCTAATAGATTACTAGGTTTTGGTTTACCAAAAGATAAATCTGGAACTGTTATTGTTGATCTACAAAATAAAGAGTTATCGCATGATGATATTTATGCAATTTTTAAGGGAAACTTAGGAATTACTCAATCTACAAATTTGAAAGAAATCGAAATAAGTGGAACTAACCTATCATCTGCAATCAGATTAGAAAATATTCAAAAAATTATAGAAGTTTACAATGTTTTCTTTAAAACAGAATCTGTTCAATTTGACACAAATGATTATTCAACTGAAGAAGATTTGGGAAGACCTGATATTTTTACAGAATTAGATTTTAATAAAATTGCTCTTCCAAACATTTTACAAAGTCTACAAGCTGGAATGACTGAATATAATAAACAAATGGAATTTTTACAATCAACTGAAATGCCAGATGATGAAAGAAAAGATAGAATTGTATCTTTATCAATTCTTCAATCTAATTTAATTTTATTTTTTGACAATGCATTAAGAAAATTAAACAATGTAGTTGTTGAACAACAAGAAGAAATAAATAAATTAAAGAATAACAAAAACTAATCTGATTTAAGATAACTATTTTAATTAACAATATTTTTATATATAATAAAAAAGTAATTTAAAGATAAAGGAGTTATCATGAAGGTTTTAATTCATTTAAATAAACTAAATAAAACTTTGTCAAAAATAACTCAAGTAATACAAAAATAACCTCAAAATGCCTAAAAAGCATCGAGGTTATTTTTTATTTAGAAAAGGATTTTTATGAGAGAGATAAATTCATTAGTAGTAGTTGGTAGTCAATGAGGAGATGAAGGTAAAGGTAAAATGACAGATTACTTTGCTCAAAAAGCAGACGTAGTTGTTAGATTTGCTGGTGGTGATAATGCTGGTCATGTTATAAACTTTAATGGCCAAAAACATAAAGTAACGATTATTCCTTCAGGTATTTTTAATAGCGAAGTAACAAGTGTAATTGGTAATGGTTGTGCTGTAAACTTAATAAACTTAGTAAAAGAACTTGAAACAATTAAAAACAGTGGAGTTAAGTTAGGTAAACTTTTAATTTCTGATAGAGCTCAATTAATATTGCCATATCACATATTAATAGATGGTGCTCAAGAAGAATCAAGAGGAGCAAGAAAAATTGGTACAACAAAAAGAGGTATTGGACCAACTTATCAAGATAAAGCTGCAAGATTAGGAATTAGAGTTGCTGATATTGAAGAAGAAGATTTTAAAGAAACATTTAAAGAAATTTTTGAATATCAAATGATGTTCTTGGACAGAATGTTTAATGTTGAAAGCATTGACTTTGAAGAAACTTATGCTAATTTAATAAATGCATATAACGTAATTAAAGATTGTGTTACAGATACAGGTATTTTTGTTGAGCAAGCTATTAAAAATGGTAAAAAAGTTTTATTTGAAGGAGCACAAGGAGCTTTATTAGATATTGATCATGGAACTTATCCATACGTAACTAGCTCAAATACTTCAGCAAACAATGCATCAACAGGTACAGGTATTTCTCATAAATTAATTAATAATACTTTAGGTGTTGTAAAAGCTTATTCAACAAGAGTTGGAGCAGGAGCTTTTCCTACTGAATTACTAAATGAAGTTGGTGATGGTATAAGAGAGCGTGGACATGAGTATGGATCAAATACTAAAAGACCAAGACGTGTTGGATGATTAGATTTAGTTGCATTAAAACATGCAATTAGAACTTCAGGAATTGATTACTTATTTATAACTCTCTTAGATGTATTATCAGGAGTTGAAGAATTACTTATTTGTGATAAATATATTTTAAATGGAGAAGAAATAAATTATATTCCAGCAACAAGTTCTAAACATGAAAAGTGTAAAGCAAATTATATTTCAATGCCAGGTTGAAAAGAAGATATAACAAAAGTTAAGCATTTCGAAGAATTACCATTAAATGCAAAAAACTATTTAAATAAAATTGCCGAAATTTGTGAAGTTGAAATATCTGGATTTTCAGTAGGTCCTGATAGATTACAAACTGTTATAACTAAAGAAATAATGTAGAAAATTTAAGGTAAAATATGATAAAAAGATATTCTGTAAATAAGATAGAAAAGATTTGAGACGAAAACAATAAATTAAATGTTTGACTTGATGTAGAGAAAAAAGTAACTTTTGCATGAATGAAATTAAATGTTATTTCAAAAGAAGAATATTTGCTAATTGATAAAAATGCAAAAATAAACATTGGTAGAATGCTAGAAATAGAAAATGAAACACGTCATGATGTTGTTGCGTTTACTAGAGCTATTTCTGAAACACTAGGTAATGAAAAAAAATGAATTCATCTTGGTCTGACTTCAACTGATGTTGTTGATACAGCACAAAACAAATTAATACAAGAATCTAATGAAGTTGTTTTAGAGTCATTAATAAACTTAAAAAATACATTAAAAGAGAAAGCATTAATCTATAAAAAAACTTTAACAATGGGAAGATCTCATGGTATTTATGGTGAACCAACTTCTTTAGGACTTAAATTTTTATTATGATTTGATGAAATAGACAGACAAATTGAAAGATTTTCATTAGCCAGAAAACAAATTGAAGTAGCGAAAATATCTGGCTCAATGGGAAACTACGCTAATTTAGAATTTGAAATAGAAGAAATTGTTGCAGAACAAATGGGTTTAGGGATTGATAATATATCAACTCAAGTAACTCAACGTGATAGACATGCATTTTTGATAAGTGTATTTGCCAACATTGCATCTACTCTTGAAAAAATTGCTACTGAAATAAGATTATTTCAAAGAAGTGAAGTTAAAGAATGGCATGAAGGTTTTAAAGCAAATCAAAAAGGATCAAGCTCAATGCCTCATAAAAAAAATCCAATAAGTTCTGAAAATATAACTGGTCTTTCAAGATACTTAAGATCATTTACTAATACAGCTTTTGAAAATAATGTGTTATGACATGAAAGAGATATTTCACATAGTTCTAATGAAAGAATTATTTTTAGTGATGTATTCAATGTTTTAGTTTACACATTAGATAGATTAAAAAATACATTAGACGATTTAGTAATAGATGAAAATAAAATGTTAGAACACATTAATTCTCAGTTTAATGTTTTTTACAGTCAACCAATATTAAATTACCTTCTTATTAATTGCGATAAATCAAGAGAAGAAATATATGATTTTATTCAGAAATGTACTTTTGAAACAATGAATAATAAAGTAGACTTTAAACAATCTTTAATTAATAACGGTATAGAAAAATATATTGATAATATAGAAGTATTAAATAAACTTTTTAATATTGATTACTTCATAAGAAATGTTGAGAAGATATATAACAGAACATTAAATAAATAATTTGATATTATAAAAAAAAGGGGAAAAATTAAAAATGCTTTCAAAAAAAGAAAATGTACATATATTTGGTTTAACTCAAGGGGTTGAACTAGCACAAGAAATTTGTGATATTTTAGGGGTAAAAAGAAAAGAAGTTAAAACTTTAAAATTTGCTGATGGTGAAATATTAATAGAATCTTTAGACTCAGTTAGAGGTAAAGAAATCTTTGTAATACAATCAACATCAACACCAGTAAATGAAAGTATAATGGAATTATTAATTGCTATTGATGCTTTCAAAAGAGGAAGCGCTGAAAAAATTAATGTAGTTATTCCTTACTATGGTTATGCAAGACAAGATAGAAAAGCCAAAGGAAGACAACCAATTACATCAAAATTAGTTGCTGACTTATTAACTAAAGCAGGTGCTGACAGAGTTATGTCAATTGATATTCACTCTCCACAATCAATGGGATTCTTTGATGTTCCAATGGATAATTTCTATACAGCTCAAACATTAGCAACTGAAATTATAGATACAATTGAATTAAATAATTGAGACCCTTCTAATTGTATTTTAGTTTCTCCAGATTATGGTGGAATGACAAGGGTTCATAAAGTTGAATCTTACACAGGTGGTGTAACTAATGGAATTGCAGTTATTGGTAAAAGAAGGCCAGAACCTAATAAAGCTGAAGTTGAATTTGTTCTAGGTGATATAAAAGACAAACATTGTTTCATCATTGATGACATGATAGACACAGGCGGGACAATAATTAACGCAGCAAAAGCATTAAAAGAACAAGGCGCTAAAGATGTACATATTTTTGCTTGTCATGGTTTATTTAATGGGCCTGCAAAAGAAAGAATGGAAGCAGCAATTAAAGAAAAAATAGTTGAAGAAGTTGTAGTTACTAATACAATTCAAATAGCTGATGAAAAAAAATTCAATGGATTAAAAATTATTTCAGTGGCTCCTCTATTAGCAGAAATGATTGATTCATCAATCAGCCATGAATCTTTAACTGAAGTTTATAATAATAAAAAACAAATAATTTGAGATAGAGCTCAATGTATTGTTAATAAATTTAAAAAATAATTAAGAGGAATATAAAATGAAATTAATAGTAGGATTAGGAAATTATGGTTCTCAATATGAAGCTACAAGACATAATGCTGGTTGAATAGCATTAGATCAGCTTATTGAAAAATATGGTTTTACGCAACAAAAAAATGAGCATAACTCAATAATTTTCTTTTCAACTGTTAATAATGAAAAAGTATTATTCGTAAAACCCCAAACTTATATGAACAATTCAGGAATTGCAATTCAAGCAATCATGCATTACTATAAAATTGAAATTAAAGATTTAGTTATTTTGCATGATGAAAAAGATTTTCCTGTTGGGAAAAATCAATTTAAAATGAATGGTTCTGCAGCAGGCCATAATGGAATAAAATCAGTAATTCAATATTTGGGAACTCAAAATTTTAATAGATACAGAATTGGAATTGGTCAACCTGAACAGGGCTGAAAAATAATAGACTGAGTTTTATCAAAATTCAAACCTGAGGAATTGGAAAACATTATTTTAGCCTCAAAAAGTATTTCAAACTTTGTCAATGATTGAACAAAAGGTACAACTTTTCAAAACATAATGAATTTATACAACTAAAAGTTGTATTTTTTTATTTTTCAAAAACAAAAGTAAGAGTTTTTAAATTCAAGTTTTTAATGTTGTTGTAATTTTTAATGGTTTTTATGTTTTTAAATTCTAATTTTTCTAGGATTGATTTAAATTCCTCTACTCCATATCATCATAATGAAAAAGGCTGAATTTCTATTTCAGAATTATTTAAGTATTCAAGCTCAGTATAAGTTTTTTGTAGTAGTCAATCTATCGAGATTGACTTGTTTTTGATTTTTACAGTGTCATTATTATCAAGTATGAAGTCATATTCGTGTATATTCCCTGGTTTAAAAGAAGTTGGAAATATTAGATCTAAATATATTTTTCCATTTTCTGTTAAGTGCCTTTTGAAATTGCTTAAAACAGAATATATATCGTTTCTATTTAGTAAACAAAAACTTCCATTTGGCATAATTATTGTTTCAAATTTTAAATCTGTTTCAAAATTTATTAAGTCTCCTAAGATTAATTGAGATTCCATATTGTATTTCTTTAGATTTTCTTCATAAATAGCTAACATTTCTTTAGAGTTATCTAATCCAAAAATAGAAATACCCTTTCTTAAGAGCGGTATTGCCATTCTTCCATTTCCAACTCCAGCTTCAAGAACTAATCCATCTCTCTTAATTAATTCATTAGTATAAAATTCTATGTCTCCATCAATTGAAGTACCGGGAGGTTTTGATTGGTTGTAAACTAAGGAAGAAAGATTTCCATAATAATTTTCTTTGTTACTTTTCATACTTCTTATTATATATTGGAAAAATAAAAATTTATATTGCCTTTTCAACCATTCCTTAATTTGAAATAAAAATATATGACACAGGTTTCCCAAAAAAAGATTATAATTTAAAAAAGAATAAATCCATTTTAATTTAATTGTCGAATTATTATACTTAGATTGATAGTTATAATACTTCATTTTGTATTAAATAAAAAGACAATAAAATGAAAAATAAGTATAAAAATTTAACAAATAAGAAGGAAAGAAAATGAATCATAATTTTAAATTAAAAGAAAAGAAGATTTGAATTAAATCATATTGATGAGCACTGATTATACTAGTTGGTTCCTTATTAATAACAACGTTTTTTGATTACCAAATAACAGATTTTTTTACACAAGGTATGAATAATTATTTTTTAAGACAAATTGTTAATTTTGTAAGTTCGGGTGGTAACTTTATCATAACTATCCCAATAGGAATAATAGCAGCGACGATTTTAGAAACATTGTATTTTAAATATAAGATAAAAAATAATTTTATTAAGCTTGTACCATATACTTTATTGATTCTTGGCTTAATATTTTTTGGTTCACTTTATTGTATTCAAAAAGCTTCTTACACATTTTCAGATGATATTAAGAATAATACTTTGAATTCTATTTGAATTAAAACATTAACAACATGAAAAGAACCAATAATAATATGTTCTATTTGGATTGTTTTAATGACAGCTATTCTTTCTTATGGAACATTCTTCTTTAGAATAAAATTTGCTTCAAGAAACGACATACTTGAAAATAAATACTGAATTGGTGCGTTTGAAATGCTTACTGTTTTTATAATTTCTTACTTTACAGTTTTAGTGTTAAAATTATTTTTTGCACGACCATTTTATTTCTCTGTAGAATATAGAAATTTATTTGGTATGTCTGATTCAAATGAAATAGAACATTTATTCGATGGACTGACAATTGAAAATTATGTTAATCATCCAGGTGCCAAATTATTAATTGATTTATACTTACAAACTGAAGGTTTAGAATTAAATGATAACAACTTTAAATTAGCTACAAATTGAATGGCTGAAACATTATGACAGATTCCATATGGTCCTGCACCAGAACCTGCTTGAAGATGAACATATTGATTTATACCAAATATTTTTTCAAGAGTTGATTCTCATACAATTAATGATGGAGTCATTTATTGAAGCTCCCAAGCTTTTAATGGAGATTTTCCATCAGGACACATAGAAATCCCACTTTCAATTTTTGGAACATTTTTTATTATAAGAAGAAGTGGTAGTGTTAACTTTAAAAATAAAAAAATATTATTATTTACAATTTTAACTTCAATCATGTTTGTCTTAACTTTTTTCTTCATGATAGTTTATAGATTTCACTGAATTACAGATATGATTTTTACTCCAATTTTATATTTTGCATTTTTACCTATAGCTTATTTCAAAACAGAAAGATGAATTTATGCAATCATGTTTCGTTTTAGTAAAAATAAAAAAATACTAATAACAAATAATGGTAATAAAACTGAATTTAAAATAACTGTTAATCAGGAATATGTTATTTTTAAAATAAAGAAAAAGGGTAAGAAGGCTTTTAAATATGAGTATAAAATTAAAACTAAATATCCAAGTTTGTTAGTTGACAGAATTTAATAATATTTAAATTAAGTATAAAAAAGCACAGTTTATTACTCCTGTGCTTTTTATATTTATTACATTATTTCGTTTTATTTTTGCCCTTTTTCATTTGGTGTTCCAAATAACTTATTTTAAGCATGATTTTAACAACTCATATTACAATTGTTGCACTAAGAGAATCACATAGAATTGAAAGCATTGTTGCTACTTCTGATCCTGTATCTGAATTCATAAAATCAAATAAAAATAATAAACTTAAAATACTTAAGATTAAACCAACTAGACGAAAGAAAAAAACTGTACAAGTCTAGTCTATTTGCAAATTTTTCTAGTGGTAATATCTTTAAACCTTTTTCGTATTTTCTTTTTAATATAGTTCCGCCATATTTTAAAAGCAATAATTGCTGTTGCTGTACTTAATGTATCAAAGCATACTGTTAGTACTGTAAATACAAAAGAAGATTCAGGTTCCACTTCATAAAGTTTTTGAACTTAGCCTTAAAAGACTTAACATACCTAGGATAATTCCTACTGTTCCACAAAGAGCACTGATCAATTCAACTGCTATCAGTATTCTTGTTTCTATTTTTATATTCTTTTTCATAAAAATGTTTATACACCTTTAAGCTTTTTTACACAAATTTAGTATTTTGCTGATGTTCAAGTAGATTTTATAGAGCTATTCTTGTATAATATTTTAAGCGAGTTAATGTACACGGGATTAACTCCTTGGCCCAAAGGCCCAAAGACCAAAAGGAGGACATTAAAAATGTTAAGAAAATATGAAGCAATGTTTATCTTAGACCAAGATACACAAGATGTTAACGCTTTATCATCAAGAATGATTGAAATCATTTCTAAAGATGGAAAAGTAATTGAAAAAAACGATTTAGGATTAATCGAATTTGCATACAAAATTAACCACAAGAAAAAAGGACACTATTTTGTAGTTATAGTAGAAGCTACTGCAGAAGCTATTAAAGAATTCGAAAGAATTGCAAACATTGAGAAAAATGTAGTTAGAACTCTAATCATCAATACAGAAAACGAACAAGGTTATGAACAATCAGTTCAATTATCAAAAACTGATATGACTAAATTCGAAGAAGAAAGAAAAGCAAAAAGAGATTTCAAAAAACCTTTTGTTAAAAAAGAATTCAACAAACCAACAGAAAAAAGAACATTTGAAAAGCCAGCTGAAGTTACAGTTGAAGTTAAAGAAGTTGTTGTAGAAGAAGTTAAACAAACTGTTAAACCAGCTAAAAAAGTTGCTGAAGCTAAAGTTGAAGAAGTTTCTCATGAAGAAGCACATGACTTCGTTTCAAAAATGGAAGCAAAATATAAAGCTCACTTAGCTGAAACTGTTGAAGAACATGTTGAAGAAGTTGAAGTTGAAGAAGCAAAAACTACAGCTAAAAAACCAGCTGCACCTAAAATGTCAGCTGCAGAAAGAGCTAAAGTTGATGGATCACACAATATTGATGAAGAAAGATATGAATTACAAAAATACTCAAACAAATTAAGAAGTGTTGCAATCGAAAAAAACTTACCAAAAAAATTACAAGAAGTTAACTTAAGAGATTTAACTAAAAAAGAACTAATCGAATACATGAGAAAAGTTCGTGCTGCATTAGCTAAATAGTTATATAATCGAAATAAGAAATATATAAAAAGTTCAATGAACTTAAAAAGGAGCAGTAAACTATGAATCAAGTATGTTTAATAGGTAGAATTACAAAAGATATCGAATTAAGAAATACAACTAATGGGCAAGGGAAATTTGTTTCATTCACATTAGCTGTAAGTGAATATTCTGGTCAAAAAGAAATCACAAACTTTATTCCTTGTTTTGCTTTTAACAATACAGCTGAAAATATGGCTAGATTTTTATCAAAAGGAAGTCTAATTTCAGTTTCAGGTAGAGTTAATGTTAGAACATCTCAAACTGATGGAAAATACGAAACTATTGTAACTATTACTGCCGACCGTGTAAACTTTTTAGAATCTGCTAAAAACAGAGGATCAAATAACTCTGTTGAAACAAATTCAAGCATTAATTTAGATTCACCAATGCAAAATAAAACTTCATCTATTGCATCAAATAATGTGCAAACAGAAGAAATTATTTTAAGTGAAGATGAATCAATTTTATGAGATTAATATAAATTAGAAAGGCTACTAAAATTATGGCAATGAAAAAATTCGTTAAAAAAAGAAAAAAAGTTAACTTTTTTGCTAAAAACAAAATTAACTACATTGATTACAAAGATGTAGAATTATTGAAAAAATTTATTTCAGGAAATGGACAAATCTTACCAAGAAGAATTACTGGTACATCTCCAAAACACCAAAGACAATTGGCTGTTGCAATTAAAAGAGCACGTCAAATGGCTTTATTACCATACGTAATTGACTAATTAAAACAGAAACCATCAATCATGATGGTTTTTTATTTTAACATGTTTTTTTAAAATGAAACAACAATAGAATATGTTAATTCAAGTAAAGTGATTTATAATATTATTAAGTTTAAAATGACTTAGGAGGTTTTTATGAAAGTAATTTTTTTACAAGACGTAAAAGGACAAGGGAAAAAAGATGAAATTAAAGAAATAAGTGATGGTTATGCAAGAAATTTCTTAATACCTAAAGGTTTAGTTAAATTAGCAACTGAAGGTAGTGTAAAAACAGTTAAAAACAGAAAAATTGTTCAAGAGCAAGAAAAAGATTTAGCTATTGCAGAAACTAAGCAACTAAAAACATTGTTAGAAGAAATAATATTAAAATTTAAATTACAAATAAACGAAGGAAAAGCTTTCCATTCAATTTCAAATCAAGATATAGTAGATCAACTTAAAAATTCACATAAAATTGATTTAGATAAAAGAAAATTTGTAAACTTTAAAAATCTAAATCAAATAGGATTACATTATATAGTTATAAAATTAGGTTTTGGTATTGAAGCAAAATTAAAAGTAGAAATTCAAGGGGTATAAAATGAGTAGAAAAGATATGAGCGAAAACAATTTACATTCAGTTGAAAAGATGGTTCTTGCTATTGCGATGCATTCTCCAAATGCGCTGCCAGATATAATGACAGGTTTGGTTGCTGATGACTTTTTAGATTCAACCCACAAAATAATTTTTCAAGGGATAATAGAATTACATTCTCAAAGCAAAGAAGTTACTATTAGTTCTGTAGCAAACCAAATTGAAAAAAAAGGAAACTTGGAGTCAATTGGTGGAATTCAAAGACTTCAAGATATTGCTTTAGACTTCTTTTCAGATGAAGGAATTGAAAACTTCATAGAAGATATTTTTTACGCTAGTTCTTCAAGAAAATTTGATGCAGCTTTAAGAAGAGTTCAAAATTTAAGAAGAGAAGAACAAATGGATATTGAATCATCAATTAACGAAATTCAAAAAGAATTATTAAAAATAGATCTTAATGCACAAAAAAACGATGTTCAAAGTATTCATGCCTCAACTGAGTCATTAATTAAAAAAATTCAAGAGTTGGAAAAAAGAAGTGAAACTTTAACAGGTATACCAACTGATCTTTTTGAGTTAGATGAAATAACTTCAGGTCTTCAAGAAGGAGATTTAATTATTTTAGCAGCTCGTCCAAGTATGGGTAAAACAGCTTTTGCCTTAAACTTAGCTTACAATGCGGCAAGACATAAAAATGGAGTTGCTGTTTTCTCATTAGAAATGCCAGCTGAACAATTGACACAAAGAATAATGACAATGGTTTCAAAAATAGATTCAAAAAAATTAAGAACTGGTAAAAATATTTCTAAAGCTGAATGAAGTAATCTTTTAGCTTCAAAAGAAATTGTTTCACAATTACCAATTTATATTGATGATACTCCTGGAATAACTGTTCAACAAATTCAATCAAAATTATATAAATTAAAAAGAGATCATGATGTTAAATTTTGTGTTGTGGACTACCTTCAATTAATTAGTTCAACAAACGGCTCAGCAGATAGACAAAATGAAATATCAAATATTTCTCGTCAACTAAAAAGAGTTGCCAGAGAATTAAGAATACCTATTGTTTGTTTATCACAACTTTCAAGAAGTGTTGAAAAACGTGAAGATAAAAGACCTATAATGTCTGACTTACGTGATTCTGGTGCTATTGAGCAAGATGCTGATATTATTATGTTTTTATATCGAGATGATTATTACAAACATAAAGACGGTAATGAAGAAGAAAATAAAATTGTTGATCAAGTAAGTGCTACAGATTTAATTCTTTCAAAACATAGAAATGGTGCTACTGGAACTATCAATATATTATTTGATAAAAGTCATGGAAAATTCATGGATAAAGGGTAATTGAAATGGGAGAAATTCCATTTTTTTTGTTATAATTATACAAGATATGCTCATAAGGAGGATTTATGAAGAAATTATTATCTATTATTACAGCATTAACTGTAGCAGCATCAGCAACTAGTAGTTTAGTGTCATGTAAAGTAATTACAAATGGCTTTGATATTGAAATAACAGAATATAAAGCAGCAGGAAATTTAAAATATACTTTTGATACAAATGCAGGTGAATATGTACCTAAAACGGACTACACAACAACTGAAGCAGATGTTAAAAAAGCTCTTGACGGTGCAACAGGGACTTTTGCTTCATCACTAGTTACTGATATGATTAACTCCTTATTTTTTAATGCTAATTTAAGCGTTACTCAAAACTCAAAAGATATATGACAATATTTATTTAGAACAGATAAAGAAGGTATATATGCTGATGGTCAATATAGAACTGCTGGTTTAAATAGTAGTCAAAATGAAGAAATTGATAAATATTATTCAGAAATTAGAAATATTACATCTTTATTAGGATTAATGCAATATTCAGAATGAACTAATTCAAATTCAAAAGAAGTTCAATCATTAGATGAAAGCGGTAAACCATTTGTTTTATCAAAAGAAACATTAGACTTTATTAATAATGAAACTAATATGTTTGAAAGTTCAAATAATCAAGGTATTACAAATGTAAAAATTAATTCAATTCCAAAATTATATGAAGGAAATATTGGTCTTGCAACTAAATCAGATAATGAAAGTTCTGATGCCGAAGAAACTGTATATGAGCCAATTAATATAACAAGCTACGAGAAAAAATATATTTCTAAAGAAACAAACTATAATGCAAAAACAGCAAAAGAAACTGAAGACAGTAAAGGTGAAAAAGGATATGTAGATTACATATCAGGAACTAACCTTTCAGCTAATTTCTTTTCTCAATTATTAATATCATCACCACAGGCTGATTCAAAACCTGAATTAGATATTCAAGTTCAAAGAGTTGAAAAACAATCTGATACAAGTAAAGAAAACTTCAAAAAACAAGGACTAGTTTTAAATTCTAAAAAAGATACTGATCCTATTGTGTTCGAATATACTGAAGATGAAAAGGGAAATAGAACAAGTTATGCATATGGTTATTCTTTAATACCTTTAGCACCTATTAACTTAGAGATGACATACAATAACGATCGAGATTTAAAAACAGGTGAACCTAAACCAGGCAGCCAAAATTATAAAATAAATTTAACTATTGATGGACTAAGCGCAGCATTTAAACCAGTTCTAAGTTTTACTTCAAATTTAGATTTAGAAGGTAATAAAACTGATAAAGATGGTACTCCATATGTTGGGTGAAGATTTATGAATTATCAATTTAATTCAAAAAATATTATAGGTTATGATGAACAAGGAAATCAATTTACTGATAAGCCAAGTAAAAAAATGACTGCAACAAATAAAAAATTCAATGATTTTAATATTACTGATTTAACATTTGAAAAAGCTTAATTAAAAGAATCTTAAAAGTGTCATTTGACGCTTTTTTTGTTTAATAAAACAAAACTCATTTAATATAAGTATAATATTATTAAGTATTTTACACTGAAAGGAGATATGATGGATAATTTTTTAAAATGATTGATGTCTGGAAATCATCTAGCATATGCTTCTAGTTTGCTAACATTTTGTTGTTTAGCTCTTTTTGGATTAGGTTCTTTTATATATAAAAAATATTTAGTTAGAAAAGGAGAATTCTTTATTTCTCCCACATTTAATACTAAGAATATTACATATATGGGAATAATGATTGCTTGTTCAGTTTCAGTAACTGTTGTTATTTCATTGGTTGCCCCTATTACAGTTTTCCCACCAATCAGAGTTGCTTTTGAAGGAATTATGATTAAAATTACTGGTATGATTTTTGGACCTATAATTGGATTGATTGTTGGATTAATTACAGAGTTATTAACTATGCTATTTATTCCATCATTTATTCACCCAGCTTATTTCTTAGTGGCTATTGGTTTTGGTTTCTGAGCGGGTATGGCTTCATTTACATTTAAATTAAAATCTAAACAACAATGAATAACAATTACAATAATTACTTTATTCATAATTGCTGCAACTGCATTCTTATACAATACACTTCAATACTTAACACCTGATGAAAATGGAAATGTTAAATTATTTGGTATAGCAGTTAAAAAAGAATTAATACCAATGCTATTTATTATCATGATGGGAATACTATTATCAATTTGTTATATTATGTGTGGTATTTTTGTTTTATTGAAAAAACAAAAATGATTAGAAATAATTCTTCCAATCTTCCTTATATGTATCGTTACAGAAATACTAATAACTGTTTTAACTGCTGCTTGAGGTGATGCAGGATTGCTAACTTCAAACACAGATGATGGTTATATTAGTATGGTTGCTTTAAGGGTAGTTCAAATCCCATTAAAAATTATTTTTAATACAGCTTTACTAGCAACTGTTTATTCAGTCTTAAGACCATTAATTAAAAAATAATAAGAAAGGATCTATATGAAATTATTTGATACATTAACTCAAGAACAAAAAAACATAAATAAAGAAGTTATCAATATATATTCATGTGGTCCAACAATATATGACTATATTCATATAGGTAATGCTAGACCAATAATTTTAATGGATACTTTAATTAGATTTTTAGAATCAGAAGGTATCAAAGTAAATTTTTTACAAAACATTACAGATATTGATGACAAAATTATTGAAAAAGCTATACAAGAAAATAAAACAGAAAAAGAAATAACAGACAAATACTTGTCTGCATTTTTACAAAACTTAAAAGATTTGAAAATTAGAATGCCTGATAAATTAATTCCCATAAGTGAAAAAATAAGTGAAATGAATTTATTTATTGACGATTTAGTTAAATTAGAAGCTGCATATAATGTTGATGGTGATGTTTATTTTGATATACAAAAATTTTCAGATGAATATGGGAAATTATCAAACAAAAAAATAAATGATTTAATTTCAGGAAATAGAGTCGAAATAGAAGATAAAAAAAATAACCCATTAGATTTTAGCGTGTGAAAAAAAACTGAAAAAGGTATAACATTTGATTCTAATTTTGGTAAAGGTAGACCAGGTTGACATACAGAGTGTGCTTTATTGATTGATGAATATTTTAAAGGTGAAACAATAGACATTCATTCAGGTGGTATTGACTTACAGTTTCCTCATCATGAAAATGAAAGAATTCAATTTATAGCAAAACATGGAAAAGAAATATCTGATATTTGAGTTCACAATGGACATTTAACTATTAATGGCGAGAAAATGAGCAAATCATTAGGAAATACAATGACACTTACTAATTTTTTAGCAAATTATAATTCAGATATATTAAGATGAATATTTTTAACAACTTACTACAAACAACCTTTAAATATAAACGATGATTTAATTGAACAAGCAAATAAATTTATTCAAAAAATAAATAATTTAAGCAAAAAAATAAAACAATTATTAATTGAAAATAAATTTGTTAAAACTAACCAATTTGATGAAGAAATTATAAAACAATTTAAAATTCATATGAAAAATGACTTAAACACTTCAAGAGTTTTAACTTTATTAGAAGATACACTTAAAGATATTAATAAGCTTTCAACATTAAAAGAATTTGATGATTTATTTTTAAAAATAAATTCTTTAAATTACATTTTAAAAACATTAGGTCTTTCAATAAACATAAATACTTTTGTTTCTGATGAAGAACAAAATTTATTTTTATTATGAAAAAAAATAGTAAGTGAAAAAGATTTTGAAAAAGCAGACGAAATAAGAAAAGTATTAATTAGTAAAGGGATTTTATAAAATGGAGAATTTAAGTTTAATTTACGGAAAACATGCAGTTAATGAATTTATAAAAAAGCACCCTAATTTAATTAAAAAAATATATATTTCAAGTGACTTTAAAATAGATAAATCAAATAATGAATTTCAGATTTTAAAAGTTGATTTAAAAAAAATAGAAAATCTTGTTGGTAATGAGGCTAATCATCAAGGCATTGTTGCAGAGGTTAAAGAATTTAATTACAAACCATTTGGTGAAGCACTAAATCAAATGAAAGACGATGAACCTAAATTAGTATTGATATTAGATCAAATTCAGGACCCGTATAATTTTGGAGCTATAATAAGAAGTTCTAGTTTATTAGGTGTTGATCAAATTGTTATTTTAGACCATAAGCAAGTTTTTGTTAATTCAACAGTTGTTAAAACATCTGCTGGAACAGTTTATGATATGAACATTAGTAAAGTTACAAATTTAAGCAATGCTATTAAAGATCTACAAAAAAATGGGTTTTGAATATACTCAACTCATTTAAATTCTGAATCTAATGATATGAGAAAAGTTGATTTTGCCAATAGGACTGCTATAGTAATTGGAAATGAACATAATGGAGTTAGTGATTTAGTAATGAAAAATAGTGATATGAATGTATTTATACCCTCAACAAATACTATAGATTCGTATAATGCAAATGTTGCAACTTCTTTAATTTTGTATCATGTTGCTAACTATATTGGAAAACTTAAATAATAAATGTATAATATTCATAGTTATTAGGAGGTTAACCTCCTTTTTAATTAGACAAAGCTTGGTTGAGGAGGGTTAGTATGCATAAAACAAAATCTACAAGAAAAATAATTTTAGTATGCGAAGATTGTTTAAGTAGAAACTATTCATTGAATAAAAGTAACTTAACTCAGAAAGAACGTTTAGAAATTAAAAAATTTTGCTCAATGTGTAATAAACACACATTGCATAAGGAAACAAGATAATGGCAAAGAAAAAACATGAAGAAGTAGTATTGGTTGAAGAACAAATTGTTGAACAAACTAATACAGAAAAAAACAAAAAACAAAAAATAAAGATTTCTAAAAAAACTAAAAAATCAATCAAGGTTAAAAAACAAAAAGAAAAGAAAAATTTTAAATTAGCAATAAAGGAATTTCCAATTAAAATTGTTAAAGAATTAAACAAGATTAAATGATCTGGTTGAGATAACCTAAAAAAGAAATATATAATAGTTTTACTATTTATGATATTTTTCGCAATATTATTTTTCTGTATAGGATTAGGTATTGAAGCGTTATTTAGATTAATAAATGTATATTAAAAGGAGAAAATATGAATAAAGAAGAATTATTAAAATTAGAAGCTGAAATCTTATCATCAAAAGGACAATGATTTGTTGTTAACTCACAAACAGGTCATGAAGAAAAAGTTTTAAATGACTTAAAAAATAAAATTAAAGCTGAAAAAATGGAAGACCAAGTTTTTGATATTAAAATTTCAAAAGGGACTGTTCTAACAAAAACTGGAAAACAAAAAGAAAAAAACTTATTTCCAGGATATTTATTTATTAACATGATTATGTCAGAAGAGTCATGATTCGTTGTTCGTAATACTCCAGGAGTAACTGGGTTCATTGGATCTTCAGGACGTGGAGCCAAACCATTCCCATTAACTGTTGATGAAGTTATTGAAATGTTGATTCCAAAAACAGAAGTTATTGTTGAAGAGATTGAAACTGTTGATGTTCATAATGAAGCTGTTGCTAAAAAACCTTTATTTACAGCTCCATTTGTTGTTGGAGACTTTGTAAGAGTTAAAGAAGGAATTAATGCTGGTGAAGAAGGGGAAGTAAGTTCAATGGACTTTGAAAAAGGTGTAGCAGTTGTTCTTATTGAAATGTTTGGTAGATATACAAACCTTGAAATTTCTTTCGAAAACGTTGAACCAGTTAAAGAATATTAATAATTAATAAAATGACGTGAGTCATTTTTTATTATTATTTCTATGTTAAAATATTTAAAAGCAAAACTGATCTAATCTAACGTTAATCGCGATTAGTGAATATTATATTAATTAAAATAATAAGGAGAAACTAAATGTCAAAAATTAAATTTATGGCACTTGGTGGACAAGATGAAAGAGGAAAAAATCTTTTCGTTTTAGATATCGATGATAATCTTTTCATTTTAGATGCCGGTGTTAAATATCCTGATAAAGGAATATTAGGTGTAGATATAGTTACACCAAAACTAGATTACTTAAAAAATAATAAACAAAAAATTAAAGGAATTTTTTTAACTAATTCTGCAAGTTACAATATGGGATCTGTTCCATACATTTTAAAAACAATGGATGTTCCAGTATACTGTAATGAAATAACTCAATTAGTCGGTAAAATTAAAATTTCAAGAATGCGTATTAAAAATACAAAAGACCAAAACTTTGTTGTAGTTAAAGACAAACAAATTTTAGATTTTGGGAAAGTTAAAGTTGAAGTATTTAGAACTACATCAGCTTCACCTCAATCATATGGTTATGCTTTCCATACTGAAGAAGGAACTATTGTTTATGCTGGAGACTATATTATTGATGGTAAAGAACAATCTTACTTTTCAACAGATTTTAATCACATAAGTGAAATAGGTAAAAAAGGTGTACTTGCATTAATTGCTGATAGTGAATATGCATCAAGAAGCGGTTTCACTGTACCAAATCATAAAATTGAAAATTTTATTTCAACTTCATTTAAAGAAAAGAAAACTAAAATAGCTATTGGTATTTTTGAAGAAGATATTTTTAAATTAGGTGAAATATGCATGGCAGCAAAAGAAAACAATCGTAAAATTGCTGTTTATGGAAGAACAATGACAGAAATTTTAAAATCAAATTTAATCAATGAAAATTTACAAATTGTTCCTGAAGACATTATAACTGTTGATGAATACATGAAATCAGAAAATGGTCTTTTAATTATTTCTGGAACAGGAGATGTTTTATATTCTAAATTAGCAAAAATTGCAACTGGTAATGATGAAGTGGTTGAGTTTACAGAAAAAGATTTAATTATCTTGGCTACACCACCAGCTCCAGGGGTTGAAAAAAGACATGCACAAATTTTAGATGAATTAGCTAGAACTGATGCTAGATTATTAGCGTTAAGTGATAGAAACATTTGATCAATGCACGCTTCATATGAAGATATAAAAGTTTTCACAAGTATTTTAAATCCAAAATACTTTATTCCTGTTAAATCTTTATTTAAAGATTCTTTAAAAGCAGAAAAGGCTGCAATTGAAGCTGGAGTTAACGAAAGAAACATTGTTATTTTAGATAATGGTCAAGTAGCAAATATTTCAAAAAACTCTATTTCAATTTCAGACAAGAAAATAGATATTGGTAATTCTTATGTTGACCAAGCAGGAGTTGGTGATGTTGGAGCTATAGTTTTAAATGAAAGAAAACTTTTAGCTACAGATGGTGTAATGATTATTGGTGCAACTATTGATTCAAGAAACAAAGAATTAATTTCAATGATAGATACACAAATGCGTGGAGTTTTATATATTAAAGAGGAAAACCCGATATTTAAAATAATTCAAAAAGAAATCGAATCTCTTTTAGAACAAGGACAAAGTCAGTTTAAAGAAAACCCAAGTAAGTATGATGTTAATGAAGTTAAAAAAGATATTGCAACAAGAGTTAGAACTTTAATTAAACAAGAATCAGGTAAACAACCAATTGTTTTAGTAATAGTTAACGAATATGATGGTAAAGACTATGTTTTTAAACCAAGAAACAATTCAAACAGAAATTACAAAAATAATAACAATAATAAAAAAGGATCAAATTAATTGATCCTTTTTCTATACTGTATACATTATTATCATAAATACTAAGAATGGTAATAAACAGAATGTGATTGTGTTTCTTCATCTAATTAAAACCGCTTCTTCTTTAGTATAAGTTTTTTGATATCTTAATCTTTTATCATTAAAATAGTTTATAGCTTTTCTATTTCTAATGTAGTTAATAATAAAAATAGCTAAAACTTCAATACATAAATATGCTGTAGCAACAAAAGCTGTTGCGTCAATAAATCTTTTTTTACTTGTTATATTAGGAGCAAAACTTGCAACATCTTTGAATGCATAACCAAGTCCAAAACTTAGTCCTATACCAATTAAAGTAATACCTAAAATTGATACTCAGCTTACTCAATTAAATTTTTTGTTTTCTCTAAAATTTTTCATTTTAGTATAATTTTCAGCCGCTTTTAGATCACTATTTAATTCTTTATTAATATCCTTATAATGATGATCTAAGCCTTCTTTTCTTAACTTTTTAAGGTTTTTTAATTCATTCTTTGCCATATTTGCTCCTTTCAATTGACTTACATACTCTTTTAGTTTATCATATTAAAAAATAATATAAATAAGGAGGTTAAGACCATGATTAAATCAAAAAACAAAAGCACTTTAAAAAACTTTAACTTAGATGTGTTAGATTTAGATCTAAATGAAGAGTTAATTTATGCACAGCCTACATTTTGAAGAACCGTTTCATATAGATTCGATGAATTAAAAGAAGAGGCTTCAAAATATTTTAGAAGACATCCACTTATAGGGTACTCTTTTAAACGTATTGTTTATGGGCTACTAACATTAATTGTAAGTATTGCAATAGTTTTCTTTTTAGTTAACTTTGTAACACCAGATTCTTCATATTTACCAGATGTATCTGAATTAGGGAAAATGGGAATTGGTACATCAGGACCAAAATATGACGCATTTTTACAAACAAGATTAGAATTATTTGGTGTTAGTGGTAATGCTATAGAAAGATTATTAAGATATTTCAAAAACATTATTCCGTTTATTCCAAAACATATTTTAGTAGGGCAATCAGTTATATTCCCTAATGCTTCTGAGTTATCTAATTCTCAAATTATTATTAACACAGTTTTATTTACTGGTGGGCAAGTTGATGGTTTATTAAAATCAGGATCAAAAGAATTAATTGATGCAATTACAATCAGCGCATCGTATAAAACAGTTTGAATATACTTAGGAGTTGTTAAATCAAGTTCAATGGGTATGCCAGGTTCAACAGAAGTAACAAGCTTATTTGCAAGTGCAATTCCATACTCATTTGGTATTGGAAGTGTAGCTGTTTTATTCTCTTATTTAATTGGTATACCTTTAGGTATTGAAGCAGCCAAAAGAAAAGGTAAAGCAACTGATGGGGCAATCAATGGTACTGCTACATTCTTATTAGCAGTTCCTTCATTGGTTATTGTTATCGCTATTTATTTAATATCAATTTTAGTTTTTGGTCATTCTTCTATTTTTAGTTCTGGATCATTCTGAACAAGATTTTGACCTGTTGTTGCATTAGTTATATTAATGGCACCAACAACAATTATTTTAACTAGACGTTATGTTGTCGACGAAATGACAGCTGATTACACTAAATTTGCCTATGCAAAAGGTTTAGGAGAATCAAAAGTATTTTATGTACATATCTTTAGAAATGCTGGAGTAAGAATTTTACGTGAATTACCTTTAGATTTAGCATTTACATTATTTGGAGCTTCAATTTTAACTGAAACTCAATGAAACATACCGGGTATGTCTCAATTAATTATTAACGGTGTTAATAACCGTGACTCATTTGTTATTTTAGGATTCATAACATTTGCATCATTAGTAAAAATTGCAGCAACATTAGTTTCTGATTTATTCATGGTATTAATGGATCCAAGAGTTAAATTAAGTGGTAGATAGAAAGAGGGGAAAAATATGATAAACATCGATAAAGAAAAATTTGAACGCGAAAATAAAGTTAATTTTGAAGAAATTGACGAAAAAATGTTTGAAGTAGTCGAAGAACAAACTAGCGAAAGCGAAAGATTAAATTCTAAACCATATAGCTACTGAAAGTCTGTTGGTAAATTATTAGTTACATCTCCTACTTTCATGATTTCTATTTTAGTATTAATAACTGTTTTACTTTTAGCATTCATTGTTCCAGAAGTAATGAACTATAAAAATACTTCAAGTACTATTGGAGATCCTGCATTGCCATCTTGAGATCACATATTTGGTATTGGGATGAATGGTGAAGATTTATTTGCTAGAGTTTGAGCAGGAACAAGAACAACTTTACTATTTGCTTTCTTAATTGCTGCTATTCAAGTTGCAGTTGGGGTTATATTAGGTTCAATTTGAGGTTACTTTAGAAAATCAGATTTAATCTTCATTCAAGTTGCAAGTATTATTACAATTGTTCCTCAATTCATTTTATTACTATTAATGGTTTTCTTATTCAATAGTAAAGGTTACTGAGTTATTGTTTTTGCTATATCACTTCAAGCATGAGTTGGTATTGCTCAAATGGTAAGGGTACAAATTATGTTAGTTAAAAATACTGACTATAATACTGCATCAATTAGTTTAGGTTCAAGTTCATACAGAATCATAAATAAAAATATTATGCCAAAAATTTTACCAGTTATTGTTCAAACAGCGGCATTTGCAATTCCGACTGCTATTTCAATTGAAGCATCACTTGCATACTTAGCATTTGACTTTATTCCAGCAGGTCAAACTTCTTTAGGGCAAATTTTAAACCAAGTTATGAATGAAACAAAATGACAAATTTATCCAAACTTATTAATTGCTCCAATGGCAGTTATTATGATAGTTTCAGTTGTATTCTTCTTAGCTGCTAGAGTATTTGCTGACTCATTAGATCCGAAAAATCATAGATAGGAGACCAACTTATGGCTACAAATAAAGATAAAATTATTTCTCTTCAAGATGTTGTTGTTAAATTCAATGTTCGTGGAAGAATGTTAACAGCTATTAGAAACGTTTCTTTTGATATTTATGATGGAGAAACTGTTGCAATAGTTGGAGAATCTGGATCAGGAAAATCTGTATTAACTAAAACATTAACTAATATGTTAGAAAGTAATGGTTATATTTCAAACGGAACAATTATGTACTTTCCAACTGAAGAATCAAAAAACAATTCTGAAACAGCTGTTAAAGAAGATGTAAATTTAGTTAACTATCATAAAGGTTCATTAACTTCAGATACAAGAAGAAAAATTAAAAAAAGTAATTACAAAACAATTAATAATGCAAAAATTCGTTTAGAGGCACTTAACGCTCGTTTGGGAGTTAAAGGTGTTGATACAGACGACATATTAGCAAAAATAAAACAAGAAAGTGAAATTATTCATGATGCATATTATGAACTTTCAACATTCTCAAGATTAAGAAAAAGAACAGTTTTACGTTTAACTCCAACAATGAAAGAAATTTCAAGTAAAAAACGAAATCTTTCTCTAATAAAAGGAAGACAAATTCTTGCTGGTCTAAGAATTCTTGCAGAACAAGAGTTTTTAACAGAATTTGAATTAAACTTGAAACATGTTTTAGAAAAATTAAAAAATGGTGAAACAGTTGAAGAACATGAAGTTAATACTTTATTGGCTGCATGAAAATTTCAAACAACTCCAGCTTGATTAAACAAGAGAGAAGCAATAAAAAAATTAAAACAAGTTAGAGGGGGAACAATTGCTACAATTTTTCAAGACCCAATGACATCATTAAACCCATTACTAAGTGTAGGTTTTCAAATTTCAGAAGCAATCAGATTGCATAATAAAGTTTCAAGACATGCTGCTAAACAACAAGCAATTGAATTAATGAACAAAGTAGGTATACCAAATGCTGAAAAACGTTATCATGACATTCCAGGGAAATATTCAGGTGGTATGAGACAACGTATTGTTATTGCTATTGCATTAGCATGTAAACCAAAAGTTTTAATTTGTGATGAACCAACAACAGCGCTTGATGTTACTATTCAAGCTCAAATTTTAGAGTTAATTAAAGAACTTAAAAAAGAATTTAATTTAACTGTAATCTTTATTACTCATGACTTAGGTGTAGTTGCAAATGTTGCAGATCGTGTTGCAGTATTATATGCTGGGCAAATTATTGAATATGGAACTGTTAAAGATATTTTCTTTGATGCAAGACACCCATATACTTGAGCATTGTTATCTTCATTACCTCAATTAGGAACAAAAGGTGAAGAATTATTTGCTATTACAGGTACACCTCCAAGTTTATTTAACAAAATTAAAGGTGATGCATTTGCTCCAAGAAACAAATTTGCTTTAGCAATTGACTTTGAATATAATCCACCAATGTTTGAAATTAGTAAAACTCATGGTGCAAGAACTTGATTATTAGACCCAAGAGCACCTAAAGTTGAAAAACCTAAAATGTTAGAAAACTTAAAAGAAGCTGTAAGTGAAGCAAAGGTAGGTGAATAGTATGGCTAAGGAATCAATCATAAAAGTACGTGACCTTTTAATCGAATATGGGCACGGAAAAAATAAAGTTTCTGCTGTTAAAGAAGTTTCTTTTGATATTTATAAAGGAGAAACTTTTGGACTAGTTGGTGAATCTGGGTCAGGTAAATCAACTATTGGTAAAGCCTTAATGGGAATTGAACCAATTAATGATGGAACTATTTATTATCAAGATACATTAGCTTTTGGTAAAGCACCAAATTTAATTAAGATGAATGAAAAAATGGAACACCATATTAAAGTAATGAAACTTAATCAAACTGCTATTACTAAAGCTTTAGAAATTTATTCAGAAGAGTACAAACGTGTTTACTTCAAATATATTGAAGGAAAATACTATGATTTAAAATCAAAAGAAACTGTTGAATATTCTGATAATAAAATTAGAAAAATTGAAGAAGGTTTAGACTTAAAAGATCATAAATTAGTTTCTAAATCAAAAGATCCAAAATTAAAACTAGTTGAGGATGCTGTTAGAGAAATTATTAAAAGAATTTTAAAATTATACAAACTTCAAGACAAGTCTTTAGCATTTTTAAAAATGTTAAAAGAAGACGGAATCATTAACCCAGAATTATTAAAAAAAGTTAATGAATTACATTCAAAAACAAACAAATTAACAGTTAAAATTAGAAAATCAGAATCTAAGATGTATTTAACAATTCAAGAAATTGAAAAAGTTAGAAATGATGTTAGAAAAGGTAAATATAAATCAGTAAAAAGATTTTTCTTTGATTTAGGTAAACTATTAGAAGTTTTAATTGCTGAACATAAATTAGTGTCGCCTATGATTTCTGATTTAAAACAAGCTCAAAAATTAAGTTCTGCAATTGTATCAACAGGTAGTGATAAAAAACAATGATTAAAATGAATTGATGAAAAAATAGCAACAATCGATGATAAATCAAAAGTTGCCGAATTTGAATTAATTAAAGATCTAATGTCTATTGAAAGTATTCAAAAAACATTAGAAAAATCACCAAAGTATTCATTACCAACTAGTTCAGAAAGACATGAATTAAAAAAACAAATGCAAATGATTTTCCAAGACCCAGCATCATCATTAAATGATAGAATGCCAGTTGAAGAAATTATTGCTGAAGGTTTAGATAATTTCCCTGAATTATACAAAAATGAACAAGCTGCTCAAACTTACATTGACTGATTTAATTCAAATAATCCAGATAAAGTAGGAAAAATAACATTAGAAAATATTAGATACCAAAAAGTAAAACAATTTTTAATTTTACAATTATTAACTACTGTTGGTATGTTACCTGAACACTTGTCACGTTACCCACATGAATTCTCTGGTGGTCAACGTCAACGTATCGGTATTGCCAGAGCATTAGTTATGAAACCATCATTTGTAGTTTGTGATGAGCCAATTTCAGCACTAGACGTTTCTATTAGAGCACAAGTTATTAATTTATTAGCTAAATTCCAATTAGAATTTGACTTAACATATATATTCATTGCTCATGATTTAAGTGTTGTTAGATTTATTGCAAATAGAATTGCAGTTATTTATCGTGGAGATATTGTTGAATTAGCTGATGCTGATGAATTATTCAATAATCCTTTACACCCATATACTAAATCATTATTATCTGCAGTACCATTACCAGATCCTGATTTAGAGAAAAAGAAAAAAAGTATTAAATACAAACCCGAAGAACAACATTTTGATTACATTACAGATTCACCTAAATGAATCGAAGTTCAAAAAGGACATTTTATATTAGCAAATGAAAGAGAAGTTTCTGCAATAAAATCTGAAAAAAGAAAAATTAAAAAAATCGAGAAAGGAGCATAATTATGAAAAAATTACTTAGTATAATTGCTGCTGGGACTTTAGTTACAACAGCCGGATCAACTTTAGTTTCTTGTGGAATGTCTACAACAAAACTAATGGCAAGAAAAGTAAATACAAAAGAGTATAAAGGTTTCATGACTGCAGCTCTTAATACTTGATCACCTGGTTCAACTATGCAAAACTCAGACTCAATCATATTAGAAAACTTATATGATGGATTATTAACTCCTAATGCTCATGGTGAAATTGAAGGCCAAATGGCTGATTGATGAGGGCATAATGCAAAAGGAACTGAATATTACTTCCATTTAAGAGATGAAGAAAAAACATCAGAAGATGGAAGAAAAACTGGAATTCCAAAATGAACAGCTGTAAGAAATGGTGAAATTAAAAGCACACAAAATGTTTCTACAATGGATTTCTACAATGCATTTAGATTCACATTTAATCCAAATTCTTCAGCTGATGGAGCTGCTCCAACAAATGGTTTATTTAAAAATGGAACAGCTTTAGAAGGCATTTTATCTACTATATCTGAATATGATGCAACAGTTCTTGGAGGAGCTAACTTTAGTAGAACAACTGCTCAAGGTGGTGAACAAAATATTGGATCTGAATATATTTCAACAAGAAATTTTGACATTATTGTTATGTTAATTAATCTTTGAACAGCAACACCTGAAGGTCAGACTATAATTAATAAATTAGCTGACGCTAAACTTAATCCAATTTTAGATGTAAATGGAAATCCTACTGGTAAATATGATCGAACACCTGAATTTGATAATTTAATTGCTGAAATGAAAAAATATCAGGGTGAAACAGCATTCCAAAAATTAATTTCTGATAGTTCACAAAATGGTGGAATGATGGCTATTTCTCTTTCAAGTGAAGGATTAGGAACAGCTGCATCTTCAAAAGGAACTTATGATACTAGAACAGAACAAATGTATAATATCAGATATACTCTTGAAAATGCATCAACTTCTTTCTTTACTTCTGCGGCTGGATATGGTTCATTGAAACCATTACCAGATTATGCTGTGAGTTATTCAGATAATCAAAACAGATCATGATATAACTTTTCTAAAAGATATCAACCAAGTCTTAATGAAATGTGATTTTCAGGAGCTTATTATGTTCAATCATATAAAGCATCTTCTAATACAATTTTATTAAAAAATCCAAATTATTATCAAGCTGATAGAACATACATTGAAAAATTAATATTTACTTTAACTAGAAGTCAATCAGTTGATTCAAATAGACTTTGATTTGAAGGAGGAGATGCTTCAGAAGTAGCTATTTCTCCAAACGATGCTAGTGGTTGAAAAAAATATGTTGGTGATGATTATAATTCTGAAGAACAAAAATTTGCATTTGAAGGAACACATGCAACATCAACTGTTCCAAGTCAATATACATTCACAACATTCTACAATTATGGTAGATTGACAAATGATGGTGAAGATATTTCAAAATCATCTAGAGCTTTAGCACAAAAATCAGTTAGATTATATTTAAACTATTTTATGCAAAGAACTCAATATCCTGCTTATGTAGCTGGAAAATTAGATAATGATAAAAATACAAAAGAATCATTAGCTTGAGATGGTGGAGAAGGAAAAAATGTTAAAACTAGATCTTCAACCTTATTAAGAAATACTTTTACAATTCCAAAATTAGCAACTAATGCAACAGAATCTGAAAATGGAAAAGTTAATGGCATACCAGTTGAAGATTATACAATTCAAAATATAGGTACTGATTACAACGAAATGTATGGTACTAAAAATACTCAATTAGAATCATCTGCTTCATCTGTTGAAGAAGAAACTTCAACAAATGCCTCAAGACTTAAAACTTTAGAAGATAATATAACAGTTCCTTATGACAAAGAATTATTAGAAAATTTCTATAATGAACAATTTGGTTCACTTATTGATGGAAATGATGCTTTTTATCAAAATGATTTAATGGCTTTAGGAATGTTCCTTGATTCTGAAGGGAAAGTGATTGATGGTCTTCAAACGGACTTAAATAATTTTGCTAATTTAGCTTATACATCAATTGTTGATAGAAGTAAAAATAGTAAAGAACTTGATCAAAATAATGAAAAAGCTAAAGCAAAAATTTTAGGTGATGTTGTAAGAAAAGATCTTAGATCAAAACAAATTTTAACAAGTGATACTGATTCAATTTCACTTGAATGACTTTTAAACGGAGCATTAAGATTAACATTAAACCCGAGAGTAGAATACTTAGTTGATCAATTTAATGCAACTGTTGGAGGCTCAAGTCCGATAACTTTAAAAACTAAAACATCTAATGACGTTTCAGATTATTTAAACTTATCAAAAATTGGTGATTTTGACATATATGTTAGTGGTTGAGGACCAGATTACACGGACCCATACAACTTTTTACATACTTTAATTTGAGGTGGTGAGTATGGGGTTTATACTAATATTGGTAATGTTCTTGAAAGTGATTCAAGTGCAAAAACTGAATCAGTAAAAGATGAAAACCCAAATGAACCTAATCTAAAAATTAAAGATTCTTTCAAACAGTATGAAAAAGATTATGCTGAAATTAATCAATCAATTACTAAATATACAGGTGTAGTTGAAACAGCAAAAGGTCAAGGAGATTTTACAGAAAGATTAAAAACTTTATCAAAAGCTGAAACTTATGCCCTTTATGATGTTGCTTTGACAACTCCTCTTTACAATAGAACACCAATGAAAACTATTCAGTTATCATACTTAGATCCATTTACTAGATCTTCATTCATAGCAGGAAGTTCAAATTTAAGATTATTTGGTGTAAAAATGATTGAATCACTTTGAGATAAAGATGCTTTCTTAGCAGCTCAAACTCAATTTGAAAAAGGATCATCAAATGAAGTAGAAGAATATAAAAAACTTTATGTTTATGACCGTAATTCTGATGGAGAAGTTATTGCAACTCCTAGAAATAAATAAGAAAGAATGCTTAGCATTCTTTTTTTACTTTTTATAAGGGGTGTAAAATATTAAAAAAGGAGAAAGTATGAAAGAAAGAATAATTAATTCTTTGGATGATAATAAAATAAGTATTTATATTTGAGATGAAGTCAAAAATCCTAAAGCAATTATTCAACTTGTTTATGGTAGTTGTGAACATTCTTTGCGTTATAAAGAATTTGCAAAGAAAATGAATGATAATCAAATTATAGTTATAAGTAGTGATCATAGAGGTCATGGAAAGACAGCATTACTAAACAATAAACCATTAGGATATTTTTCAAAAAATAATGGTTGAAATATAATTATTTCAGATTTAAAACAGGTTAATTCATTTATTAAAAACCAATATATGAATTTACCAATAATAATGTTAGGACATTCAATGGGAAGTTTTATGGCTAGAACATACATGATTGATTATCCAAACACAGTTGACGCATATGTAATTAGTGGTACTGCTTGACATAACAAGGCATTGTTAATTTTTTCAAAAAATATAGCTCATATAAGAAGTAAAATTAATGGTGGTAAAAAGCCAGATAATTTTATTTGAAAATTAAGCTATAAACCACTTAACAAAAAATTTAATTCTAAAAAGGCAACAGGCTTTGAATGGCTATCAAACGATTCAATTAATAAAAATGAATTTATATTAGACCCTTTAACTGGTCAAGTTTTTTCATCATCAGCATTCAAAGATATGTTTTATGGTTTAACATATATTCAAAAAAAATCAAATATTAAAAAAATCAAAAAAAGCACTCCTATTTTATTAATTTCTGGTAAAGAAGACCCAGTAGGAAACTATGGAAAAATGGTATTAAAAACAAATAAAATATTTAGGCAAAATAATTTAAATGTTAAAGTTAATCTTTATGAAAATCAAAGACATGAAATTTTATTTGATGAGAAAAAAAGTAAAGTTGAAAAAGATATTATTGTTTTCATAAATGAAACTTTACAAAATAAATAAATCACTATTTCTTGCTGAACTACTAAAACTTTAAAATAACACTAATTATTGCAAAATTGGTATAATTATATTATTGCAAAGGGTGATAACATGGAAAAAAATAAAGATGAAAAGTTTTTAGCTAATTACGAATGAAATGAAGAAAAAACTGCCGCATTTGTGACGACTAAGCAAAAAAGAAGAAATGACTCTATATCATGAATGGTTACAGGATTAGTTATCTTGTTTATTACTGTATTCTCATTAGGGAGAATTACTGTTATAGGTCAATTCTTAGATGACGTTTTCTTTAATTTTATTTTTGGTTGATTCAAATACTTTATTTACATAGTACTATTTATAGTAGATCTATGTATATTTTCGGGTATAAGATTTAAATTCAAAAAGAGATTTTTATTCATGGTTATATCATCTTTTATCTTATTGTGTTGATTAATATCTCTAATACTTTTTACACAAATAATAGCTTCAAAAAATGAAAATTTAAATAAATTGTGACAAGCCAATTTCTTTGCACAAATGTTCAACGTATATGCAAAAGAATGAGTTGATCATTCAATATTTTCAGGACAATACTATAAAGAAGTGATTGATTACTTCTTAAAAACAGGTTCAGATGGATATTTCAACTTATATAGTGGTGGTGGTATAACTGGCACTTTAATGGTAGGCATAACATCATATTTATCAATAGTAGGTTCATATATTTTATTAGTATTCTTAATGTTCATTAATGGAATGTGAATCTTTACAGGAGATCCAATTTTCTTATTCAAACCAAAAGCAAAAAGAAAAGGGAAAGCTTTAAGAATATTAACTTTAAAATCAAAAAGAAATCCTAATTCTAAAAGACCAGTTGCTGTTCAAAACGAAATTCATGCAGAACCAAAAAACGAAAAAAATGGATGAGAATCAATTAATGTATTTGGTAATATGTCATTTGATGAAGAACAGGAAATTAAAACTAGTGATTTAACTATTCAAATGCCTTCTTATGTAAAAAAAGAAGACAAAGAACTATTGGATAAAATTTATCAAGAACAACAATTAGAATGCTCTTTACCAGAAGAAGTTTTAGACTCAAATTATATTGAACAAAATATGCCTAATGAAAATGATTTAAGTGCTGTTGTTGAAGAACAACAATTAGATCCTCACAGACCTCGCTTTGTTTCAAGAAGAGTTTCAGAAAATAATCAAGTTGAAAGAGTTGTTAAAAATCCTGATTTAAGACCTATCACTCAAAATAATGAGATGATTGTAAAATCAGAAAACATTTTAAATAGTAATGAAGAATTAAAAGTAGAAGAAATCAAAGATACAACTATTGATGGTGATGATACTTTCTTTGATGCTATTTATGAAGAACAAGAAACTAAAAAAGTAAGCGAAACTTTAGAAGCTCTTGAAGCTTTAAATAAATATGAAGAAAAATACGATTTAAAAGAAGAATCACCATTACAAAAAGAAGTTGAAACACCAATCATTTCAGCTCTTGAAGAACCTATTATTCAAGCGCCTCTTATTGAAGAACCTGTTGTTGAAGAGCCACAAATTATAATAAATAAAAATTATAAACTTCCTCCAGTTGATGTTTTAGCTGTTATGGAAAAAGACTACAACAAAGAAAGAGCAAACAAAGAAAACGCTGCTTTAAAAGCTCTAGCAATTGATGAGACTTTTAAACAATTTGGAGTTAAAGCAAAAGTTATTAATTCAATTATAGGACCAAGTGTTATGAAATTTGAAATTCAAGCAGAACCAGGTGTAAAAGTTAATAGTATAACAAACCTAGAAAATGATTTAAAATTAGCTTTAGCAACTCAAAACATGCGTTTAGAAGCACCGATACCTGGTAAAAATTTAATTGGTATTGAATTAGCTAATGCAAGTTCTGAAATGGTTTCAATGAGAGAAATTATTGAATCAATACCAAAAGAACAAGAAAATGAAAAATTACTTTTTGTTTTAGGAAAAAATGTTTTAGGTGAACCTTTAACTGCTCAATTAAATAAAATGCCTCACTTACTTGTTGCTGGTTCAACAGGAAGTGGTAAATCAGTTATGATTAATGCATTAATTTGTTCAATTCTTTTAAGAGCAAAACCAAATGAAGTTAAATTCTTGATGATAGACCCTAAAAAAGTTGAACTTTCAGTTTATTCAAGAGTGCCTCATATGTTAGCCCCAGTTATTTCAGATATGAAACAAGCTGCTAATGCATTGAAAATGGTTGTTGCTGAAATGGAAAGACGTTATGAACTATTTATGAGCCTAGGTGTTAGAAACATTGATGGTTACAACAGAAAAGTAACAGGTTCTAAAAAAATGCCATTCCAAGTTATTATTATTGATGAACTTGCAGATTTAATGATGACTGGTGATAGAAAACAAGTTGAAGAATCAATTATGAGAATTACTCAAATGGCACGTGCTGCAGGTATTCACTTAATTGTTGCAACTCAAAGACCATCAACAGATGTTATTACAGGAACAATTAAAACTAATATACCAACAAGAATTGCATTCGCTGTTACAACTGGAATTGACTCAAGAACAATTTTAGATTCAACTGGAGCCGAAAACCTTTTAGGTAGAGGAGATATGTTATTTATGCCACCTGGTGGAGGAGATCTTATGAGAGCTCAAGGTGCTTATTTAAGTGATGAAGAAATCGAAGAAATAGTAGACTTTACAATTGCTCAACAACAAGCAGTATATGCTGATGAATTTGATCAAGATAATCTAAAAACAGTTGGTTCTACTGATGAATTATATTCATTAGTTAAAGAATTTGTAATTGAAAAACAAGACGCATCTTCATCATCTATTAAAGGTAAATTTAGAATTGCTGATGCTAGAGCAACAAATATTCTAAACCAATTAGAAGATGAAGGGGTTGTTGGGCCTAAAAATGGTTCAAGACCAAGAGAAGTATTAGTTAAAAAATAAAACCCTCAGTTTAGGGTTTTATTTTTCTAAGAGAATAGAAAGGAAAGCTATATGGAATTAAAAAATAAAGTTAGTAATTTACCAAGTAAACCTGGTTGTTATTTATATTTAAATAAAGACAAACACGTAATTTACGTAGGGAAAGCAAAGAATCTTAAAAAGAGAGTTTCATCTTATTTTGATAGAGCACAAAATTTAAAAACTACTAGGCTAGTTCGTGAAATTGCTGATCTTGAATATTTTGTTGTATCAAATGAAAAAGAATCGTTACTATTAGAAGAAAACTTAATTAAAAAATATAGACCAAAATACAATGTTTTATTGAATGATGACAAAGCTTATCCTTATATTATTATCACAAATGAAAAAGACCCAACTTATAAATATGTTAGAAAACTAGATAAAAAGGCATTCAGAAGTTTTGGCCCATTACCAATTGGTTCTAATGCAAGAGAAACATTAATAACACTACAAAGACTCTTTCCTTTAAGAAGATGCAAAGGAAATTTGGGAAAACCTTGTCTACATTATTTTATTGGTCAGTGTAGTGGTGCTTGTTTTAAAGAAGTTAACAAGGAATATTATCAAGAACAAATTAAGAGAGTTGACAATTTCTTTAAGGGTAATATAAATGAAGTTAAAACATTATTAACAAATCAAATGCATAAAGCTGCAGAAAATTTACAATTTGAAGAAGCTCAGAGAATAAAAGAACAAATCATAAGTCTTGATTTTACTACAACAAAACAAAACGTTGAATTTAAAAGTCAAACTGATGTTGATGTGATAAGTTATTTTATTGAAGATGAAAAAATTGCTATTGTTACTTTATTCTATAGATCTGGTAAATTACTTTTTAAAGATGAACATATACAGTTATATTTTGAGCAAGACATAACAGATTTAATTGATTCATTCATGTCTCAAATTTATGATAAAAATATTCTTCCAGATAAAATTATTGTTGATAATGAAGTAGAACTGTTTGATTTAAATGAAAAATATAAATCTATATCAACACATCCGATAAAAGAAGATGAAAAAATAATTTATAAATTAGCAACTGAAAATGCACAAGAGGCAATTAGGAAATCTAAAATATCAACAACAATAAATATAGGTAATGAAAATGAATTATTGTTAGAGCTGCAAGAAAAAGCAAATTTACAAAAAGAACCGTACAGACTTGAGATGTTTGACATTTCAAATATAGGTAATGAATTTATTGTTGGAAGTTGTGTTGTTTATATTAATGGAAAACCAGCAAGAAATGAATTTAGAAAATATAATATTGAAAGTAAATTTACATCAGATTATGATAGATTAAAAGAAATGTTATATAGAAGGTTTCAAAAAGCACTAATTGAAAAAAGAATGTTACCAGATTTAATAATAATGGACGGTGGTATCATTCAAATTCATGCTGCTAAAGAAATAATAAATGCTTTAGGACTATCAGAAATACAAGTAATAGGTTTAGTTAAAGATGAACATCATAATACATCTTTTTTAATTGATACTAATGAAGAACAAGTAATCATTAAGGATAAACCAAAATTGTTTAACTGATTAAGTAGCATTCAAGTTAGGGTAGATGAATATGCTAAGTCAGGGTTTAGAAAAAAACAAAATAATTCTTTCTTAAAATCTGATTTAGAACAAATTGAGGGATTAGGTAAAAAAAGAATACAAGATCTTTTCAAAAAGTTCAATACAATAAATGAAATTGAAAGTGCCGACCAAGAAGAACTCTTCAAAATTTTAAAAAATAAGAAAGCTTTAGACAACCTGAACATATATTTAAAGAACAGAAAATAGATACAAATTTAAGAACAAATAATATATAATTAAAAAGTTAATGAATTAGGAGACAAACATGGCAAAAGAAATAATCTTAACTCAAGAAGGTATTGAGGAATTAAAACACGAATTAAAACACTTATTAGAAGTTGTTCGTCCACAAGTAATTGAAGAATTAGTAGAAGCACGTAATCAAGGAGATTTAAGTGAAAATGCTGATTATGATGCAGCTCGTAATCGTCAAGCTGAAGTTGAAGCAAGAATAAAAGAACTTGAAACAATGATAAGCAAAGCAAAATTAATTGAAGATTCTTCTACAACTGATGGAGCAATTAAAATTGGTTCAAAAGTTAAATTCATCATGTTAAATACTAAACAAACAAGAGAAGTTAAAATTGTAGGAGCTGTTGAAGCTGATCCATTTAAAGGTTTAATTTCAAATGAATCACCAATAGCTAAAGCAATTTTAGGAAAAAAAGTTGGGGAATCAGTTGAAGTTAAAGATATCAATGCGCCTTACTCAATTGAAATCAAAGAAGTTAATTAATAATTACCCTTTTGGGTAATTTTATTTTAAGGAGAGTTATGAGAAATCAATCAACATTTAAAAATGATAAACCTACAATATATTTAGTTGGTACACCAATTGGTAATTTAGAAGATATAAGTTTTAGAGCATTAGAAACACTTAAAAAAGTTTCAGTTATTTGTTGTGAAGACACCAGAACAAGTCAAACATTTTTAAAAAAATATGAGATTAATAAAAAACTTATTTCTCTTCATAAATATAATGAATCTGAAAGGATTGAAGAAATAATAAAAATTTTAGATGATAAAAATGATGTAGCTATAATTAGTGATGCTGGTTGCCCAGCTATAAGTGATCCGGGCGCAAACTTTATTAAAGAAATTTTAAATATTTATGATTGTAATGTTACAAGCGTTAATGTTGGTCCTGCGTATATCCACGCAATTGTGGCAAGTGGATACACAGCTAAAGAAAACTATTTTCATGGCTTTTTAGAAAATAAAAGTGATAAATCTAAAGTTGATGAACTTAAAGATATGTTAAACAAAAATTCAAAGTCAATAATAAGTTTTTATGAATCAGTTCATAGAATTAAAGATACAATTTCAAAAATGAGTGAAATTTTAAATTCAAATCAAAGTGTTTTAATAGGTAGAGAACTTACAAAACTAAATGAACAATATATCCAAGGAGAAATTGAAGTTGTTAATAATTTTGTACAAAGCGAAGAATTTATTTTAAAAGGTGAAATTGTCATTGTAGTAGATACTCAAAAACAACAAGTAGATGCAATTAATGATAATGAAATAATTTTGCTTGTTGAAGAAGAAATAAAACAAGGTTATAAGTTGAAACAAGCTTGTGATATCGTTGGTGCAAAGATTAATAAATCTAAAAATGAGGTTTATCAAATATTTATTAAAAAGTAGATTTTCAATTGACAAATCAATGTAATTTTAAGATAATAAAAACGTTATCTTTTATGGCGCCGGTGGTGAAGTGGTTAACACATCAGGTTGTGGCTCTGACATTCGCGGGTTCGATTCCCGTTCGGCGCCCCATTAAGTAAAAAACAAAGCAGGTAGTAATACCTGCTTTTTATTTTAATTCATATAGACCACCATGAAGAACAAAAACATTAGGATAACCCATTTGTCTATATGTTTTTGCGGTTAATCCACTTCTTGAACCATAGTTGCAAACAATTATCATTTTCTCATTTTTATTTGGAAAAAGTCTTTCAGCATTTTTTATAACACCTGGATACGGAATGTTGTGAGAACCTTTGTAACTTAGTCCCGTCATTTCATCTTCGCCGATACTGCGAACATCAATAACTATATATCCTTCGTCAACTAATTTATAAAATTCATTTTTACTTATTTCATAATTATTCATAATTCAATCCTTTTTATATAAATATTATCTCACTAATAAGTTAAAATTATTAAAAGATTAATGTGGGGGTTTTATGAATAAGATATATATAGCAAACGATCATACAGCGATTGAAATGAAAAACGCTATTAAAAATCATTTAGAGAAAAAAGGTTATGAAGTTATTGATTTAGGTAACAATGATGGTAATTCATGTAACTATGCAAATATTGGAATTACTTTAGCAGAAGCTGTTGTTGCGGATGAAAATAATAAAGGTATTGCTTTATGTGGTACAGGAATTGGAATAAGCATTGCAGCAAATAAAGTTAAAGGTGCTAGAGCTGGACTTGTGTATGAAGTTCAAACTGCTGAATTAACAAGACAACATAATAATGCAAATATATTAGCTACTGGTGCTAGATTAATTGCTGTTGATAAAGCACTTTTATTAGTAGACACTTTCTTAAATACTGAATTTGAAGGTGGAAGACATCAAGAAAGAGTAGGAACATTAGATGAGTACAATAAATAAAAATATTTTAGAATCACTTAAAGGTGAATTAAAAAGACAACAAGATCACATTGAATTAATAGCAAGTGAAAACTATGTTAGTGATGCAGTTTTACAATTATCAGGAAGTATATTAACTAATAAATATGCAGAAGGTTACCCAGATAAAAGGTATTATGGTGGATGTGAATTTGTTGATCAAATTGAAAAACAAGGAATTGAATTAGCTAAAAAAATATTTAATGCAGGTCACGCTAATTTACAACCTCATTCAGGTAGTCAAGCTAATGAAGCTGTTTATCGTGCTTTATTACAAAACGGAGATAAAGTTGTTTCTATGAGTTTAGACGCTGGAGGTCACTTAACACATGGTTATCCAATTAATTTTTCAGGTAATAATTATGATTTTAAATTTTATGGAGTAAATAGAGAAACAGAAGAAATTGATTTTGATGAAGTTAGAAAAGTTGTTTTAGAACATCAACCAAAATTAATTGTCGCTGGAGCTAGTGCTTACTCAAGAATTATAGACTTTAAAAAGTTTAGAGAAATTGCAGATGAAGTTGGAGCATTATTAATGGTTGATATGGCTCATATTGCTGGTTTAGTTGCTGGTGGTGCTCACCCAAACCCTATGGAATATGCAGATGTTGTTACAACAACAACACACAAAACTTTAAGAGGCGCAAGAGGTGGAATGATTTTATCAAAAGCTGAAATTGGTAAAAAAATTGATTCATCAGTTTTCCCAGGTACTCAAGGTGGACCTTTAGAAAATCAAATAGCTGGGAAAGTTCAAGCCTTATATGAAGCAGATACTCCTGAATTTAAAGAATATGTTCATCAAGTAGTTGCTAACTCAAAAGCATTTGCTAAAGCCTTAGCAGATAATGGAATGAGATTAATAGCTAATGGAACAGATAATCATTTAATTAATTTAGATGTAAAAAATACTTTAAATGTTACTGGAAAAGATGCAGAAAAAATCCTTGAAAGTATTGGTATAGTTTCAAATAAAAACATGATTCCTTTTGATACAGAAAAACCTTTTGTTACAAGTGGAATTAGAGTTGGAACTGCAGCAATGACAACTAGAGGATTTAAAGAAGAACAATTTGTTGAAGTTGCTAAAATAATTGCAAGTGCATTAAAAGATCAATCAGAAACAAATTTAAATACTCTTTCAAAAGAAGTTGCTAAATTATGTAAGCAATTCCCAATATATGAACATTTATCATATTAATACTTTATAATATTAATAATTTGGACAAATAGAGGGAAATAAGTTATGGCATTTACAGAATTGAAACATCCATTGATAATTGATAAATTATCAAGAATGCGTAAAAAAGAAACATCATCAAAAGATTTTAGAGAAAACCTTAATGAAATAGCACAATTAATGGTTTATGAAATTTTTAGAGATTTAGAACTTGAGGCAATTGAAATAGAAACACCAATGACAAAAACAGTTGGGTATACAATTGATAAGCCAATTGTGTTAGTTCCTATTTTAAGAGCAGGTATAGGAATGTTAGATGGAATACAAAAATTAATTCCAACAGCAAGAATAGCTCATATTGGACTTTATCGTGATGAAGAAACTTTAGAAATTCATCAATACTTTGCAAAGAAAACTGAATCAATTGATGAAAGTTATGTAATAATAGTAGATCCTATGTTAGCAACAGGTGGTAGTGCTAACAAAGCAATTGATATAGTTAAAGGTTGAGGAGTTAAAAACATTAAATTTGTATGTTTAGTAGCTGTTGAACCAGGAATAAGCAATGTTCTTGAAAAACACCCTGATGTTGAGATATATGCTGCATCAAAAGATGAAAAGCTTTCTGATAAAGGATATATCATACCAGGTCTAGGAGACGCTGGAGACAGAATATTCGGTACAAAATAAAATAGAAATTTTCTTTTTTAAAAACTCCAATAATTGGAGTTTTTTTACTTTTACCACTTTTGTTATATTTTTTGTTTATAAGAGTAGAATATTAAAGAACGTAGTAGGCGAGGTGCTACTGAATGGAATTAAAAAGTATATATAAAAACTGGTTCAAAAATTCTACATGATCAATTATATTAATAATTAGTTTTTTAACAGGAATAACATTAATTTTGTTATTTGTGTTAAAAATTATTAATTATAGCTGATTAACAGGTTGGGCTTTAGGTTTAACTTCGTTTTTAGTTGGTATTTTTATTAGCAAGAAGTCTGTAGAACTTCTTTTGAAAAATGAAAATCATTTTTTATTTTACTTTTTCTTTTTATTAAGAATAGGTGCCTATGCCACTCCGTTATTTATTGCTTTTTTTAATAACAATATTATTTTTGATTATAAAGGTGTATTAATTGGTCTCAGTCCAATTTTGTTACTACCTTTTACAAATCATAAAGTCTTAAATATAAAAAATTATTAAAAAATTTAAGGAGGGTTCAAATTGGACAATATGCTTGAAGGTTTATGATCGCTGACAACACAGTTTAGTGCAATCATTATAACCACAATTCTTATTTGTGCTATTTGTATTACTTATAACATTAAAGTGAGAGGGCAAGATGAGGATAAGGAATTATCTGGATTAATTGTTATTATAGATATGTTTGTATCTTCAGTTGAAAACTTAGTTATTTCAATTATGGGTAGAAAATATCGTAAATTAACTCCATACTTTTTATACATTTGTTTGTATATTATAGTAGGATCAATGGTTTCATTACTTGGTTTTGAATCACCATCTTCATCATACACTGTTACTTTATCAATGGCTTTCGTTACTTTTGTGATGATTTATTACTTTGCATTTAGATATCAAAAATGAGCTTATCTAAAAAGATATATAAATCCAATTGAAATATTCACACAATTCACACCATTGCTTTCTATGTCGTTCCGTCTTTTCGGTAACCTTTTAGGGGGTTCAATTATTTTAGGATTAGTGTACGCAATGTTCATAGGTTTCCAAAGTAGTTGAGCACATGGAACAATTAGCTTTGGAGATGAAGGTATGCATTGACCATCATTTGGATTTTGAAATGCTGGTGTACTAGGAGATGACGCTTGAAAAATGCAGTATACATACTGATGATCAGGGGTTAACATTTTCACTAGTGTGATCACACCATTCTTACATATGTATTTTGATATGTTTGATGCTGTTATCCAAGCTGTTGTATTTACAATGTTATCGCTTTCATATTGAGCAGAAGGTATGGGAGAAGAACAAGAGTTAACTCACAAAGGTGAGGATAGAAATAGTTCAAAAAAAACTCAGAAATTAAAAAGAATAGAATTACAAAAATAAAAAGGAGAATTATATTTATGTTATTTACAGATTACATGGCAAATTTTTTAGTAGGATACTTTAGTGTATTATCAAGTATTATGCCTTTATTAGCAGAAACATCATCAACTGGTGAAGGTCTTAAATTATTAGGTGCCGGAGTTGCTATTATCGGAGTTGCTGGAGCAGGAATCGGACAAGGTGCAGTTGGACAAGGTGCATGTATGGCAATCGGAAGAAACCCAGAAATGGCACCAAAAATTACTTCAACTATGATTATTGCAGCAGGAATTGCAGAATCAGGAGCTATTTACGCATTAGTTGTTGCTATTTTATTAATTTTCGTAGCTTAAGAAATAAAAAGAAAGAAGGGTGTGTTACATGATATTTTTCGCAGAAACACAAACAGCTGGAGTTCCAGAAATCATAACATCTTTATTTCCTAACTTGCCAAACTTTATTGCGCACGTTATAGCTACAATTGTTTTAGTAGTTATACTATCAAAATTGATGTATAAACCATTTAGAAAAACTATTAAAGATAGAAGAAACAAAATAAATGAATTATTAAGCGAGGCTGTGCAAAAGCAAACAGAAGCAAATATTGGTGTTAGAAAAGCTGAAGCATTATTGCAAGACGCTAAAACAGAATCTTCATTAATTATTCAAACTTCAAAAGTTGATGCTGACATTCAAAAAACTCACATCATATCTGAAGCTCATAAATACGCTGATATTATTAAGAATCAAGCAGAAAAAGACATTGCTCAAGAAAGATCAAAAATAGAAGCAGAAATCAAGACAACAATAGTAAATGTTGCATTCGATGCTGCTGAACAAATTTTACAGACAGAAATCAATAAGACAAAAAACAAAAAAATTGTTGATGAATTTATTGAAAACCTAGATAAATAAAATTATGGTTTTAAAAGATAACGTTATTGATAATTGAGCAAATGCTTTAACAAAAATTGCTGTAAAAGAAAACAAAGTTAAAAAAATGTTAGAACAAGCACACGTGCTAATTGAAGTTCTAAAAAATAAAAATGAGTTTGTTGACATTCTTACTTTTAAATCAGCACATGATGAAGAAAAAAGAATAAAAATAATTGATGATACTTTTAGTCAATTTAATATTGATGAAGATATCATGAATGCTTTTAAAATATTAGTTCATATGCAAGCATTTGTAAATGCAAGAGATATTTTAAAAAAATTAAGAGGAAAACTTGTTGAATTAGACAACATGACTTATGGTGTTGTTTGATCTACTGAAGAAATATCAGCAGCTCAAATAAAAGAGATCGAAGAAAAAATGTCTAAAAAAATTAATAAAGAAGTTAAATTAGTTAATAAAATTGACACTAAGTTAATTGCAGGTATTCAAGTAGTTGTTCATAACAAAGTTTATGATGGCTCATTAAGAAGTAAACTTGATGAAATGAAATATCAAGTATTGAAAGAAAAATAGGAGGTTTAATATATGGCATTAAATATTAAAGAAATCTCTGAAGTAATTGAAAAACAAATAAAAAACTATGGTAAAGATATTATTGAAGCTGAGCAAGGTAGTGTTGTTACTATTGGGGATGGTGTTTCTTTAATTTACGGATTAGACAAAGCTTTAATGGGTGAATTGTTAATTTTCCCTAATGATGTTTATGGTATGGTTTTAAGTCTTGAAGAAGGAGCTGTTGGAGCTGTTATTCTTGGAGATTATAAACTTATCAAAGAAGGTGACATTGTTAAACGTACAGGTAAAGTTGTTGAAACACCTGTTGGTGATGCAATGATTGGTAGAGTTGTTAATGCATTGGGACAACCAATTGACAATAATGGACCAATCAAAACTAAAAAATCTAAACCAGTTGAAAGAATAGCAACAGGAGTTATGGCTCGTAAATCAGTTAGTCAACCTCTAGAAACAGGTATTCTTGGAATTGATGCATCTATTCCAATTGGAAAAGGACAACGTGAGTTAATCATTGGAGATCGTCAAACTGGTAAAACAGCTGTAGCAATTGATACAATCATTAACCAAAAAGGTAAAAATGTTAAATGTATTTATGTATCAATTGGACAAAAAGATTCAACAATTGCACAAGTTGTTGAAAAACTTAAAAAATTTGGTGCAATGGAATATACTACTGTTGTTAATGCAGGAGCTAGTGATTCAGCACCATTACAATATTTAGCACCATATACTGGTGTAACTATTGGTGAAGAATGAATGGAAAATGGAGAAGACGTTTTAATTGTTTATGATGACTTATCAAAACATGCGGTTGCTTATCGTGAAATGTCTCTTCTATTAAGAAGACCACCAGGTCGTGAAGCTTATCCTGGTGATGTATTCTACTTACACTCACGTCTTTTAGAAAGAGCAGCTAGAGTTAATGAAAAATTTGGTGGTGGTTCAATTACTGCTTTACCAATTATTGAAACTCAAGCAAGTGATATTTCAGCATATATTCCAACAAACGTAATTTCAATTACCGATGGTCAAATTTTCTTATCAAGTGATTTATTCATGGCAGGTATTAGACCAGCTATTAATATTGGTCCTTCAGTATCTAGAGTTGGTTCATCAGCGCAAATCAAAGCTGTTAAACAAGTTTCAGGAACATTGAAATTAGAATTAGCTCAATATTATGAACTAGAAGCTTTCTCAAAATTTGGTTCAGATTTAGATGAATCAACAAAAGCAACTTTAGATCATGGGGCAAGAATTATCCAAATGTTAGTTCAACGTCAATATTCACCTTTAAATCAAATTGATGAAGCAATTATTTTATTTGCTATTAAATCTCACTTAATTAAATGAATTCCTTTAGAAAACATTAGAGATTTTAAAACTGAAATAATTACATTCTTTAATAATGAAAAAGATGCAAAAGCTTTAAAAGCTGAATTAACTAAAAAACTTGAATGAAATGCTGATCTTGAAAGTGGAATTCAAAAAGAAATTGAAAAATTAGTTGTTAAATTCACTTCTACTTTAAAAAACTACAACCCAACTATTTTTGGGGATGAAAAAGAATTTAAAAAATTAGGTAAGTAATGGCAAATTTAAGTAATTTAAAAACACAAATTTCTAATACACAAGATATCGGTAAAATTACTAACGCTATGCAATTAGTTGCTAGTGCAAAATTACGTCGTATTGGTAAAAAAGTTACAGAGACTCAAGAATATGTATCAGAAGTTTATGCTATTTTTAATGAAATAATTAAACATTCAAGTGAATCAATTTATTTAAAAAATTCTGCTAATGATATTAAAAAAACTTTATGAGTTGTTGTTAACTCAAATTTAGGTTTATGTGGTGGTTATAATGCCAACGTTAATAAATTAGTTATTAGTAATTTCAAAAAAGAAGATCAAATATATGCTATTGGTTCAAAAGCTGTTTCAGCTTACAATAGTAAAAAAATAAAAATTAAAAATGAATGTACTGATGTTGATATTGATTTTTCACCAGCACAAGCAAAACAAATAGGTAATGAATTGTTAAGTTATTACTCAAGTGGAGAGTTTGATGAAATTCAAATTGTTTATACTAAGTTTATTAATAACGTAACATTTGAACCTACAAAATTAAGAGTTTTCCCAATTATCAAAGAAGAAACTCAAGAAACTTCAAGCAGTTACTATAGCTTTGAACCAAGTGCTGAAGAAGTTTTAAATAATGCCGTTACTTTATATTTAAGTACAATAATCTTTGGAACAATTGTAGAATCACAAGTAAGTGAACAAGCAAGTAGAAGATTAGCTATGGAAAATGCGACAAATAATGGTAAAGAATTAGAATACAATTTAAGTATTCAATATAATCGTGAAAGACAAGCATCAATTACACAAGAAATATCAGAAATTGTTTCTGGTGCTAATGCTTTAATGGGATAGGAGAAAAATATGGCAGCAAAAAAAACGACAAGTAAAAATACTGTTAATTCAGCAAATGGTTTTGTATTCCAAATTTTAGGACCAGTTGTTGATGTTAAATTTAGCGAAGATAATATTCCTATGATCTATGATGCTTTAGTTGTAGATAATAACGGAGTTGAATTAGTTTTAGAAGTTGAACAACACATGGGTGATGAAGTTGTTAGAACAATTGCAATGGGACCAACTGAAGGATTAGCAAAAGGTCTTCCAGTTATTAATACAAACGCTCCAATATTAGCACCAGTTGGTGATGATGTTTTAGGACGTATGTTTAATGTTACAGGGCATGCAATTGATGAAAAACCAGAATTCACAGGTAAAAGAATGCCTATCCACCGTGATGCACCAGCTTATGAAGAATTAATTACTAATGCTGAAATTTTAGAAACAGGAATTAAAGTTATAGACTTAATGATTCCATTTGCTAAAGGTGGAAAAATTGGATTATTCGGTGGAGCCGGAGTTGGTAAAACAGTTTTAATTCAAGAATTAATTAACAATATTGCTAAAGCTCACAGTGGGGTTTCAGTTTTCGCTGGTGTTGGTGAAAGAACTCGTGAAGGAAATGACCTTTATCATGAATTCATCGAAGCTGGAGTTTTAGATAAAACAAGTTTAGTATTCGGACAAATGAATGAACCACCAGGTGCACGTATGCGTGTTGCATTAACAGGTTTAACAATTGCTGAACACTTTAGAGATGAAAAAAACATGGACGTATTATTATTCATTGATAATATTTTCAGATTTACACAAGCAGGTAGTGAAGTTAGTGCCTTATTAGGACGTATGCCTTCAGCTGTTGGATATCAACCAACTTTATCTACAGAAATGGGTTCACTACAAGAACGTATTACTTCAACTAATAAAGGATCAATTACATCAGTTCAAGCAGTTTATGTTCCAGCTGATGACTTAACTGACCCAGCACCTGCAACAACATTTACACACTTAGATGCAAAAATTGTTCTTGACCGTTCAATTGCAAGTTTAGGAATCTATCCTGCAGTTGATCCACTTTCATCTTCATCAAGAATGTTAGATCCAGAAATTATTGGAGAAGAACATTACAATGTAGCTTTAGGTGTTCAAGGAACTCTACAAAAATACCAAGATTTACAATCAATCATTGCAATTTTAGGTATGGATGAATTAAGTGCAGAAGATAAATTAATTGTCCAAAGAGCACGTAAAATAAGAAACTTCTTATCACAATCATTCTACGTAGGAGAAAAATTTACAGGTCGTCCTGGACAATATGTAAAAGTATCTGACACAGTAAGATCATTTAAAATGATTCTTGACGGTGAAATGGATGACATTCCAGAAATCTTGTTCTTATACAAAGGAACAGCTGAAGATGTTATTCAAGCATATAACGAAACAAAAGTTAAAAATAAAAAGTAGGTGAATTTAAATGGCAATTAATTTAATAATTACTACTCCAAATGGTAAATTTATAGATAATAAAAAAGTTGATATCATTAACTTAAAAACTATTGATGGAGATATTGGGGTATTAGGAAATATGTCGCCGTTGGTTACAGCTTTAAAAATTGGTAATATGAATTTTAAAGTTAATAATCAAACTCATTGAATTCACTTACATAGAGGCCTAGCAATAATTAACGCAACAGAATGTAAGATAATTACAGAAAGATTATATTTGGTAAACGAAAATGGTACTAAAATACCAACACCAGATAAATTAGATTAATTAAAAACTTTATCTCTTTTTAAGAAATAAAGTTTTTTTTGTATTTTTAGGAACATAATTAAATAAAAGGAGAATATCTTATGAGTAAAATTTATGAAACAACAGTAACTAATACAGGAGGAAGAACTGGAGAAGTTATTTCATCTGATGGAAAATTTAATTTAAAAATTTCATCACCTACATTAAATTTAGAAGGTACAACAAACCCTGAGCAATTATTTGCAGCAGGATATAGTTCATGCTTTAATGGAGCATTGCAAGCTGTAATGGCTAAAAATAAAGTTTCATTTAAAACAAATGTAACTGCTAAAGTAGCATTACACAATAATGGAGAATTGAACTTTAATATATCAGTTGAATTACAAGTTGAAATTATAGGAGCAGATAAAGAAGTTGCTGAAAAATTAATGCATGAAGCAGACTTGGTATGTCCTTATTCAAAAGCTTTAAAAAACAATGTAGAAGTTACACTAAGTTTAAAATAACAATAAAACATTATAGTGATACCTAAAATGAAAAATAAAAACTTTTATTTATTCAATTAATTTTTAATAACAACATTTTAATTTTAGAAATTAACAAATCTAAATTAGTTGATGTTGTTTGTTTAAATATATCAATAAAATCTTTTTACATAAAAAGATATTTTTGACTTATAATTTTTAAAAAAAATGGAGGCATGCTTATGAAAATAATTATTAAGCAACATTTTTGACTTTTTTCTTTATTTCTTTTTTTATCAATTGTTGGAGCTGTTGGTACTCTTTTCTTTGCTTATTTTTTTGGTAAAGTAATTGAGTTTGCAATTTCTAAAGATTTACAAAATTTTATTTTTTATATAATTGTTGCTTTACTAACAACTATCATTGCTATCGTTTCTGATTACTTGTCAGTATTAATTCAAAATAAAATAATTAAAGAAATCAATCAAGAATTACGTAAAAAGTATTATGATAAAATTTTATCTGATCAGTTCAATAGTAATATAGATACTGGAAAATTTATAAATAATTCATCAAATAAAATATCCCAATTAGAAATATTTTATTATCAAAGTATTTTTTTGATTTTTAGTGGAATTTGTTTTTTGATTTTATCAGTAGTTATGGTTATTTATTATAATTGATTAATTTTTATAATAACAACCCTTTTTTCAATTTTAGTGTTTTTAGTCCCTTTTCTAACAACTAAAAAATCCCATAAAAAAATAGAAATATCTAATCAAACAAATGATGAGTTTTTACAGTTTAGCAAAGATAGTGTTAAATCATATTGAAATTATTGAAGTTTAAATAAAACTCACAAGCTTAAATCAGATTTAATGAAAATATCAAATAATTATGAAAAAGCAAACAAGATTAGTAAAAACTTTCAAGGATTGCAAGTTATGCTAAGCACAATAACAATTTATTTAATTCAAATTATTTTAATAACTTTAATTTCTTATTTTTTATTTAAAAATATTTTTACAGTTGCAATTGTTGTAACTCTGTCACAAGTGACAACACAGTACATTCAATCATTTGGAATAATTTTAAATCATTTTATAAAATATTTAAACTTACGAAAAACAAATGATGAAATTAATGACCCTTACATTAAAGAATTAGAAAATTTTACTAAAACTGAAGTTATTGAAGAAAAATTAGAATCAATTGTATTTAAAGATTTTACATTTAAATATGATCAAACAACAATCTTGGATAAAATAAATTTAAAGATCGTAAGTGGTGATAAAGTTTTAATTTTAGGAAAATCAGGAGTTGGTAAATCTACTTTGTTAAAACAATTATTTTATCCAAAATCTTTTGATGTAAAAAGTGAGATATCCATAAACAAAACTAGGTGTGATAACTATGACATCCGTAAACAAGCAGTTTACATTGATCAAGATATTTTCTTAAGTAAGGACACAATTTGAAATAATATTACATTGGCAAATCCTGAAATTAGTAAAGAAGAAGTAGATTTTTATTTAAAATTTTTACAATTAGATCATTTAATTGATAGATTAGAATTTGGCCTTGAAACAATTATTCTAGATAATATGCAAAATTTGAGTGGTGGAGAAAGACAACGTTTTGCAATTTTGAGAGGTTTAGTTGCAAAAAAACCTTGAATGTTTTTGGATGAAGTGAACTCTGCGTTAGATAAAAAAACATCAAACTTAATAATGAATTATTTATTAAATAAAAAAAATTTAACTATTATTATGGTTGCTCATCATATTGATAAAGAAGAGTTAAATAAGTTCAATAAAATTATCAAATTATAATTAAGTTATTAAAAATGAGTTTTTTCATAGGTTTGCGCCTATTGAAAGAACTCATTTTTTTTATCTAATAATCTTTATAATATTTTGTTGTTTTTCATTTTCAGTTGAAATAATAAAACTTTTTTTAGCTCTCTCTATTCAATCATTGTTAATATCAAAGTTTGTGTAGAAAGTTAAAACAACATCACCAGTTTTTACAACATCACCAGTTTTTTTATTTAAATATATTCCAGCAGAGAAATCTATTAAATCCTCTTTTGTTTTTCTACCGGCTCCAAGATCCATTGAAAGTAAACCTATAGTTTCAGCGTCTTGTGAAATGATGTAACCATCTTTTTCAGCGAATACTTCAATTTTATTCTTAGTTGTAAAATTTTGATCATAGTTTTTGATTAACTCAAAATTTCCGCCCTGAGCTTCAACGAATTCTTCCAAGTAATGTGCACATTCACCAGTTTCTAGTTTTTTATAACAATCAGTTATAGCATCTTCTAATTTATCAAAAATACCTAAGTCAGTTAAAGTTAATCCAGCAGCTGTACAAACAACTTCTTTTAAATCTTCTGGACCATTGTTATTTAAAGTATCTCAAGCTTCCTTAACTTCAATTGCATTTCCTATAGCTTTTCCTAAAGGTTTTTGCATGTCAGTAAGAAGAATTGAAACTTTTCTATTATACCCGTGCCCAATAGTAATCATTTCGTTTGCTAGTTTTTCAGCAATGTCTACATTTTTCATAAATGCACCAGCTCCAACTTTAACATCTAGAATTAAACTGTCACTATCGATTACTAATTTTTTGCTCATAATAGAAGCAGCGATTAAAGGAATAGAATCAACAGTTCCAGTAACATCTCTTAGTGCATACATTTTTTTATCAGCAGGAACAATATCATCTGACTGACCTGTGATGCTCATTCCAACTTCATTAATTGTTTTAATGAATTTTTCTTTAGATAATTCACTTGTTCAACCTTTACATGACTCTAATTTATCAATAGTACCACCAGTTACTCCAAGTCCTCTACCAGAAAGTTTACAAACCTTTACTCCATAACTTGCAACTAACGGACTATATACTAAACTTGTTTTGTCTCCAACTCCGCCAGTTGAATGCTTATCAGCTTTTAAACCTGTAACCTCACTGACATCATAAACATATCCTGATTCAACATAAGATTGGGTTAATGCTAAAGTTTCTGCTTTGGTCATTCCATTAAAATAAACCGCCATAGCAAAAGCAGCCATTTGATAATCTGTTACATTATTTTTAACGTAACTGTTTATCAATCATTTAATTTCTTCAGCTGATAATTCTATTGAATGTTTCTTTTTTTCTATAATTTCACTAAAACTGTAGTTCATAAGTCTCCTTTTGTAAGAGTGCACAATATTTACACCATTACTCTTTCTACTATATTATAATAGAATAGACATATAAAAAACATAAGGAGTACAAATGGTTTTTGATAAAAATAACAAAGTTTATAGTGAATGAATAAATAGCCAAAAATTGGATGATGAGTTGAAAAGCCTTTTAGTAAATGCTACTGATGATGAATTGCATGCAGCATTTGAAGGAATAGAGTTAGAATTTGGAACAGCAGGTATAAGAGGTATTCTTGGAGCAGGACCTGGAAGATTTAACGTTTACACTGTTAAAAAAGTTACTATTGCATTTGCAGAATTATTAAAACAAAATTACCCAAATAGGTTGAATGATGGAATAGTTGTTGGTCATGATAACCGTCATAATTCTAAACAGTTTGCAAAAGTTGTAGCCGAAGTTTTATCAAGCTTTGGAATTAAAGCATATTTATTTAAAGAAAATGAAATGATGCCTACACCTGTTGTTTCATATGCAACTAAATTTTTAAACTGTATTGGAGGTATTGTAATAACAGCATCACATAATCCTTCAGAATATAACGGTTATAAAATATATGATCCATACGGATGTCAATTGCAAGATGAACAAACAGCAATTATTGCAAAAAGAATGGATGAAATTACAGACATTTTAAATTGAGAATATAAAATAAATGATTCGCTAATAGAAACAGTTAGCGAAAATGTTATTAAAGAATATGTAGATATGATTAAAAATCTTGAATTCTACAAAAAAGAGCAAGAAGCTAAAAAAGATTTAAAAATTATTTTTAGCGCAGTTAATGGAACAGGAACTAAATTTACCCCAAAAATATTACGTGAATCAGGATATAACGTTATTGAGGTTGAAGAGCATGCATTTGAAGATGAAACATTTAAAAATGTTGTAAATCCAAATCCAGAATTTGATCCTGCATGAAAAATACCGCTTGAATATGGTATTAAACATGATGCAGATATTATTATTATGAATGACCCAGATGCTGACAGATTTGGAATGGCAATAAAACATGATGGTCATTTTGTAAGATTAGATGGAAATCAAACAGGACCAATTTTAATTGATTGAAAATTATCAAATCTAAAACGCTTAAATAGCATTCCAAAAAATCCGGCTCTATATTCAAGTTTTGTAACAAGTGATTTGGGTGATAGAATCGCTCATGAAAAATATGGAGTTAATATTGTAAAAACTTTAACTGGATTTAAATGAATGGGTAGAGAAATTGCTAAAGAAGAAGATAACGGATTAAATTTTGTTTTTGCTTATGAAGAAAGTTATGGATATGTAATTGATGACTCAGCTAGAGATAAAGATGGAATACAAGCTTCTATATTAATAGCAGAGGCTGCTTGATTTTATAAAAAACAAAATAAAACATTAGTAGACTATTTAGAAGATTTATTTAAAGAAATGGGTGCATATTACACTTTCACTTTAAACTTGAATTTTAAACCAGAAGAAAAGAAATTAAAAATTGAACCATTAATGAAATCATTGAGAGCAACACCCTTAACTCAAATTGCTGGACTTAAAGTTGTTAATGTTGAAGACTACATCGATGGAATGTATAATATGCCAGGACAAGACTTACTAAAATTTTATTTAGAAGATAAGTCATGATTTGCTGTTCGCCCAAGTGGAACTGAACCTAAACTAAAAATTTATTTTATAGGTGTTGGTGAATCTGTTCAAAACGCTAAAGTTAAAGTAGACGAAATTATTAAAGAATTAAAATTAAAAATGAATATATAGGAGAAAAAATGAAACTAAACAAATATATAGATCACACATTATTAAAACAAGATGCTACGAAAGCTGAAATTAAACAATTATGTGATGAAGCAATTGAATTTGATTTTGCAACAGTTTGTGTTAATTCATATTGAACAAGCTATTGTAAAGAATTATTAAAAGGCACAAATGTAGGAATAACAAATGTTGTAGGTTTTCCTCTAGGTGCATGCACAACAGCTACAAAAGCATTCGAAGTTTCTGAAGCAATTAAAGATGGTGCAACAGAAATTGATATGGTATTAAATATTGGTGCATTAAAAGACAAAAATTATGAATTAGTTTTAGAAGACATGAAAGCTGTAAAAAAAGCAGCTGGATCACATGTTGTTAAATGTATTATGGAAAATTGTTTATTAACAAAAGAAGAAATCATGAAAGCTTGTGAAATAGCTGTTGAAGCTGGATTAGAATTTGTTAAAACATCAACAGGATTTTCAAAATCAGGTGCAACATTTGAAGATGTTAAACTAATGAAGTCAGTTGTTAAAGACAATGCTTTAGTTAAAGCAGCTGGTGGAGTTAGAACATTTGAAGATGCTCAAAAAATGATTGAAGCAGGAGCTGACCGCTTAGGAACAAGTGGTGGAGTAGCTATTATTAAAGGTGAAGAAAACAACGCGAGTTACTAAAACTAGCGTTTTTTTATTTTGCTCATTTTTATTAAAAGTTTGCAAAAAGGAACATAAAAATTCTAATTATTGATACTAAAGTTATTAAAAAGAAGATTTTGGTTGATTTTATAAAGGTCATAGAATATAATATTTTAGCATGTGTATTTTGTGTGCTCATTTACAACACACCGGTAAGGGTTGTTGATGAATGAAAAAATTATTAAAAATGGAGGTTACAATGGCAGAACAAAAAATGAGAATAAAACTAAAAGGCTATGATCACGCAATTATCGATCAAAGTATTTTAAAAATTATTGAAGCTGCTGAAGGAACTGGGGCAAAGGTTAGAGGACCTATCCCATTACCAACAGATAAACAAGTGATTACCATCTTAAGAGCTGTTCACAAGTACAAAGACTCACGTGAACAATTCGAAATGAGAACACACAAAAGATTATTAGAGATTTTAAATCCAACACCAACTACAATGGACGTATTAAAAAGAGTTCAATTACCAAGTGGTGTAGATATCGAAATCAAGTTATAAAAAAAATACAAATACAAAATTAAGTAACGAAATATACATGATTATCAATTAGGAGGATAAAAAGATGAAAGGAATCTTAGGACGTAAAGTTGAAATGACTCAAGTTTTTACAGCTAACGGGAAATTAGTACCAGTTACTGTAGTTGAAGTTCAACCAAACACTATCTTACAAGTTAAAACTCTTGAAACAAATGGTTACGTTGCTACTCAATTAGGAGTATTCGACAAAAGAGAAAACTTAGTAAACAAACCTGAATTAGGACAATTCAAAAAAGCTAACTCAGTTCCTAAGCGCTTCGTAAAAGAGATCAGAAACATGGAAGGGTTTGAAGTTGGATCAGTAATTTCAGCATCAGACATTTTCGAAACTGGTCAATACGTTGACGTTACAGGAATTTCAAAAGGAAAAGGATTTGCGGGAGCAATCAAAAGACATAACTACTCAAGAGGACCAATGGCTCACGGGTCAGGTTACCACCGTGGTATAGGTTCAATGGGAGCTATTATCAACCGTATTTTCAAATCTAAAAAAATGGCAGGTCACATGGGACATGTTAAACGTACAGTTCAAAACTTAGAAGTAATTGCAATCGATAACAACATAATGTTAGTTAAAGGTTCAATTCCAGGACCAAACAAAGGATTTGTTACAATCAAAGCCAATGTTAAAGGTTTATCAAACACACAAGCAGCAGAATTATTAGTAAGAAACGCGCCAGTAGCTACTGAAGCTCCAATCGAAGCACCAGTAGTTGAAGAAGTTGTTTCAACAGAAGAGTAATAGGAGACAAGTATGGAATTAAAAGTATTAAACGTCCAAGGACAAGAAGTTAAAACAATTTCATTAAACGATAGCGTTTGAAATGTGGCACCACATAAACAAGCTATTTATGACACTGTTATTTCACAACAAGCTGCTTTAAGACAAGGAACTAAAAAAACTAAAACTCGTGCTGAAGTACGTGGTGGTGGTAAAAAACCTTGAAGACAAAAAGGAACTGGACGTGCACGTCAAGGATCAATTAGAGCACCACACTGAAGAGGTGGAGGGGTTACTTTTGGTCCAACACCTGATATTAACTACAAGAAATCAGTAAACAAAAAAGTAAGAGCATTAGCATTTAAATCAGCATTATCAATTAAAGCTAGTGAACAAAATCTTGTAATCGTTGATAAATTCGATTTCGCTAAACCATCAACAAAAGAAATGATTAGCGTAATGAAAAATTTACAAATTGATGATCAAAAAACATTAATCATTACTAAAGAAAATGAAGAATTAGTAATTAAATCTTCAAGTAACATTAAAGGGGTAAAAACTTTACCATCAATCAAATTAAACGTATTTGATATCTTAAATGCAACTAAATTAGTTATGACAGAAGAAGCTGCAATGGCTGTTGAGGGGGTATACGCATAATGCATTTAACAGAAGTAATTAAAAAACCTGTGTTAACTGAAAAATCATTTTTAGGTCACGCAAACGGTGTATATACTTTCTTAGTAGACAGAAGAGCTAATAAAGTTCAAATTAAAAAAACATTCGAAGAAATCTTTGAAGTAAAAGTTGAGTCAGTAAGAACAATGAATTACGATGGAAAAGAAAAAAGAATGGGTAGATTTGTTGGAAAAACAAATAACTACAAAAAAGCAATCATCACTTTAAAAGATGGTGAAACATTAGACATTTTAAGCGATTTATAGAAAAAACCTAGCCCATAGGCGACAAATATTATAAATCAAAAATAAAAAGCTATAGAAAGGGATATTATGGCAATTAAAAAATATAAACCTACGACAAACGGTCGTAGAAATATGACTAGTATTGATTACAAGGCAACTTTAACAACAAGTACTCCTGAAAAATCATTATTAGCTGCTAAAAACTCTAAAGCCGGACGTAACAACCGTGGTTTAATTACTACACGTCACAAAGGTGGAGGACATAAACAAAAATACAGAATTATTGACTTTAAACGTAATAAAAGAGATGTTGTTGGAACAATCGCTACAATCGAGTACGACCCAAACAGAAACGCATTTATTTGTTTAGTTAATTACTTAGATGGAGAAAAACGTTACATCTTATTTGCAAAAGGAATGACAGTTGGAATGAAAATTGTTGCTTCAGAACATGCAGATATTAAAGTTGGAAATGCTGCTCCATTAAAAAACATTCCTGAAGGGACATTAATTCACAACGTTGAATTAAAACCTGGAAAAGGTGGACAAATGGCTAGAAGTGCTGGAACATCAGTACAAATCTTAGGGAAAGATGATGACGGTAAATATGTAACTTTACGTTTAACATCTGGAGAAGTAAGAAAAGTTTTAGCTGATTGTTACGCAACAATTGGAGAAGTTGGAAACGAAGAATACAACTTAGTTAATTGAGGAAAAGCTGGACGTAATCGTTGAAGAGGTATTCGTCCAACAGTTCGTGGTTCAGTAATGAACCCTAACGATCACCCACATGGGGGAGGGGAAGGGCGTACTCCAATCGGACGTAAGAGCCCAGTTACTCCATGAGGTAAAAAAGCTCTTGGTGTTAAAACAAGAAACACTAAGAAACCATCAGAGAAACTTATTGTAAGAAAGCGTAATGCTAAGAAATAGGGAAGGAGAATAGAAGACATGGCAAGATCATTAAAAAAAGGACCATTTGTAGACGAAAACTTATTTAAAAAAGCTGAAGTTGCAAAAGATGGAGAAGTTATAAAAACTTGATCACGTAGATCAACTATTTTCCCTGAATTCATCGGTAAAACTTTCGGAGTATACAATGGTAAAGAATTTATTCCCGTGTACGTAACAGAAGATATGGTTGGGCACAAATTAGGAGAATTTGCCCCAACTCGTAAATTCGGTGGTCACGGAGACGACAAAGGTAAGAAATAGAAGAGGTAGGATGACAATATGGAAGCAAAAGCTTATTTAAATATGATTCGTATCTCTCCTAGAAAAGTTAGATTAGTAGCAGATACAATCAGAAACAAACCAGTTGCAGCCGCAATTGCAACATTATATAACTTAGATAAAAGATCAGCTGAGCCAGTATTAAAATTATTAAACTCAGCAATCGCAAACGCAGTTAACAACAATGGAATGGACGCAGATAAATTATTTGTTAAAACTATTTTTGTTAACGAAGGACCAACTTTAAAACGTTTTAGACCAAGAGCTCATGGTAGAGCATACGAAATTTTAAAAAGAACATCACACGTAACAATTATTGTTAGTGATGAAAGAATATAGGAAGGACGAGAAGAATATATGGGACAAAAAGTATCACCTAATGTTTTACGTTTAGGAATCGTTAGAGATTGAGAAGACACTTGATATGCTGAAAAAGATCAATACGTTAAATGATTAGATCAAGATATCAAAATCCGTGAAGGAGTTCTTAAATTATTAAAAGATGCAGCTGTATCAAAAATTAAAATTGAAAGAACAAACTCAAACATTACTTTAATCATTAGAACTGCTCGTCCAGCTATCGTGCTTGGTCAAGAAGGTAAAAATGTTTCAAATATCGCAACAGCAGTGCAAAAAATTGCTAAAGATAGAAACTTAAAAGTTGAAGTTAAAGTAATTGAAGTAAAAAATCCTGATGCAGATGCAACATTAGTTGCAAGATGAATCGGAGAACAAATTACAAACCGTGCTTCATTTAGAACAGTTCAAAAATTAGCTATTAGAAAAGCTTTAAAAGCAGGAGTTAAAGGAATCAAAACTTCTGTAAGTGGACGTTTAGGTGGAGTTGAAATGGCTCGTACAGAAGGGTACATCGAAGGATCAGTACCTCTATCTACATTAAGAGCAGACATTGATTATGCTTTATATGAAGCTCCAACTACATATGGACAAATTGGTGTTAAAGTTTGAATTAATCATGGTGAAGTTATCGGAGGTCAAAGCCAAAGAGTTTCTGAAAAAGCACCAATGAATAATGATAGAAGATTCAACAACAAAAACAACAACAGAGGGGGACGTAAATAATGTTATTACCAAAAAGAACCAAATATCGTAAACCTCATAAAGTTAGTTTTAAAGGAAAAGCAAAAGGAGCTAAAACAATCAACTTTGGTGAATATGGATTAATGTCTCTTGACGGAGCATGAATCGATAACCGTCAAATTGAAGCAGCTCGTATTGCTATGACACGTTATATGAGACGTGATGGAAAAGTTTGAATGAGAATTTTCCCACACATTTCAATGTCAAAAAAACCTGCTGAAGTTAGAATGGGATCTGGAAAAGGGAACCCCGAAAAATGAGTAGCAGTTGTAAAAGAAGGAACAGTTATGTTTGAAATTGCTGGAGTTAGTGAAGAAACTGCAAGAGAAGCTTTACGTCTTGCAATGCACAAATTACCAGTTCGTTGCAAATTCGTTAAAAGAGGTGAAGAATAATGGCAAATAAATTAATGGATGAAATTAGAGCGCTTTCAGTAGAACAATTATTAGAAAGAAACGAAGCTAAAAAAGCTGAGTTATTCGCATTAAAATTCCAAGCTGCTGTTGGAAGTTTAGAACAAACACACCGTATTAAAGAAATTAAAAAAGAAATTGCAAGAATTCAATTAGTAATAGCTGAAAAAGCTAAAGCTGGTGAAGAAGTAAACAAAACTGTTAAAACAAACTATAACCAAGCTGTAACTGAAGCTGAAAAAGCTGGTAAAGAAGTTAGAGCAAAACAACGTAAAATGATCGAAGAATTACAAGCACAATATGAAAACAACGGTGCAAGTAATGATGATGCTATTGCAGAAGCTATGGCTAATGCAGTAGTTGAAGAACAAAATGATGTAAACGAAGGAGAAACTAAATAATGGAAAGAAATAGTAGAAGAATACTAGTTGGTAAAGTTGTATCTGACAAAATGGATAAAACAATTACTGTATTAGTTGAAACTTACAAAAACCACCCAATCTACAAAAAACGTGTTAAGTATTCTAAAAAATATAAAGCACATGACGAACAACAAGTTGCTAAAATAGGGGACAAAGTTCAAATTATGGAAACACGTCCTTTATCAAAAACAAAAAACTTCAGATTAGTAAAAGTAGTAGAAAAAGCTATTTTATAGGAGATAAAGAGATATGATTCAAACATTATCAAAATTAAAAGTAGCAGATAACTCAGGTGCTAAAGAAGTTCGTGTTATTCGTAATTTAGGTGGATCAGTTAGAAAGTTTACAGGAATTGGAGACATCATCGTTTGTTCAGTTCAATCAGCAACTCCAGGAGGAGCTGTTAAAAAAGGTCAAGTTGTTAAAGCTGTTATTGTTAGAACTACTAGAGAATTAAAAAGAGAAGATGGTACATACATCCGTTTCTCAGAAAATGCTGTAGTAATTATTAAAGAAGATAAATCACCACGTGGAACTCGTATTTTCGGTCCAATTGCACGTGAAATTAAAGAAGCTGGATTTGCAAAAATCGCATCTCTAGCTCCAGAAGTATTATAGGAGGAACCAGAGAATGAGCAAATCAAAAATCTTAGTAGGTGACGTGGTTAAAGTTATCGCTGGTTCACACAAAGGTGAATTAGGACCAATCACTTGAATATCAAAAGACAAAAAATGAGTATCAGTACAAGGGATTAACTCTTTAAAACATGTTAAACCTTCACAAACTGACTCAGAAGGTGGAATTAAAGAAGTTCCATCAAAAATTAATTTATCAAACGTAGCATTACAAGATCCTAAAAACAAAGATGGTATTTCAAAAGTGGGATACCAAATTGAAGATGGTAAAAAAGTTAGAATTGCAAAAAAATCTAACTCACCATTAAAAAAGGCAAGTAAATAAGAAAGGGACATGAAGAAATGAAATCAAGATTAGAAACTAGATATACTGAACAAATTGCTCCTGAATTATTTAAAGAATTAGGATATAAATCAGTAATGCAAGTTCCAAAACTTACAAAAATCGTTATCAACATGGGAGTTGGAGAAGCTACAACTGATCCAAAAAAACTTGATGCAGCTGTTGTTGAATTAGAACAATTAACTGGTCAAAAACCATTAGTAACAAAAGCAAAAAAATCATTAGCTGTATTTAAATTAAGAGAAGGAATGCCAATTGGTACAAAAGTAACTTTAAGAGGGAAAAAGATGTATGACTTCTTAGACCGTCTTACAAATGTTGCTTTACCACGTGTGCGTGACTTCAGAGGGGTTCCAAAAACTTCATTTGATGGATTTGGAAACTACACAATGGGAATTAAAGAACAAATTATTTTCCCAGAAATTGATTATGATAAAGTTCAAAAACTACGCGGAATGGATATCACAATTGTAACTACTGCAAAAACAAACGAGGAAGCATACAAATTATTAGAAAAATTTGGAATGCCTTTCGCTAAATAATAAAGGGGATTAGGAATAAATGGCTAAAAAATCATTAAAAGTTAAACAAGCTAAACACCAAAAGTTTGGCGTAAGAAACTACACTAGATGTAATAACTGTGGTAGACCACATGCTGTGCTTAAAAAATTTGGAATTTGTCGTCTATGCTTTAGAAAATATGCATACGAAGGTCAAATCCCAGGGATTAGAAAAGCTTCTTGATAATAGGAAATAGAAAGAGTAAAGGAAATAAAAAATGACAACAGACGTAATCGCAGATATGTTAACTAGAATCCGTAATGCAAACCAAAGAATGTTAAAAACTGTTAACATTCCTTCATCAAAAATGAAATTGGAAATTGCAAACATCTTAAAAGAAGAAGGATTCATTTCAAGCTTCACTGTTGAAGGTGAAGTTAAAAAAACTATTACTATTGAATTAAAATATCAAGGAAAACAAAGAGTAATCTCAGGACTTAAAAAGATCTCTAAACCAGGTCTTAGAGTATATGCACCAGCAAACGAAATCCCACAAGTATTAAACGGTTTAGGAATTGCAATAGTTTCAACATCACAAGGAATCATGACAGGAAAACAAGCTCGTCTATCAAACATTGGTGGAGAAGTATTGGCTTTCGTCTGATAATAGGAGGTAGAGGTAAAATATGTCACGTATAGGAAACAGAATTTTAACTATCCCTGCAGGTGTTGAAGTTAGTGTTGCATCAGACAACACAGTTACAGTAAAAGGGTCAAAGGGAACTTTAACTCAAAAATTCGCAGAAGTTATCACAATCAAAGTTGAAGGAGCAGAACTTTCAACAACAAGAGCTAATGAAATTAAACATACAAAACAATTACACGGAACAACAAACTCATTATTACAAGGTATGTTAATCGGTGTAAGTGAAGGGTTCAAAAAAACTCTTGACATTAACGGGGTTGGATATAGAGCAGCTTTAGCTGGAAGTAAATTAAATCTTTCACTAGGATACTCACACCCAGTTGAATATACAATTCCTCAAGGAATTACAGTAGAATGTCCAAAACCAACTCAAATCATTATTTCAGGTATTGATAAACAAGTTGTAGGACAAGTTGCAGCAGAAATTAGATCATACAGAAGACCAGAACCTTATAAAGGTAAAGGAATTAAGTACTCAGATGAAATCATTATTAGAAAAGAAGGGAAAGCAGCTGGTAAATAATATCAGAGCTTAAGGTTATAGAATTATGAAATATACTAAACAAGAAGCAAGAAAAAGAAGACATTACCGTGTTAGAAGTAAAGTTTCTGGAACTGCTGCTAAACCAAGATTAAATGTTTTCAAATCAAACACTAATTTCTACGCACAAATAATCGACGACACAACTGGAACAACTTTAGTTTCAGCATCATCATTAAACTTGGGATTAAAATCAGGAAACATTGAAGCAGCTAAAAAAGTTGCTGAAGAAATCGCTAAATTAGCAATTGCAAAAAGCATTGTTGATGTAGTATTTGACCGTGGTGGATACTTATACCATGGTAAAGTAAAAGCTTTTGCTGAAGCAGCAAGAGAAAACGGATTGAAATTCTAGAAAGGTAAAGAGTGAGAAATATGGAAAATAAAACAGAAGTAGTAGTAGCTGAAAACGCTAACAATCAAACTCAACCTGAAAGAAAAAAGTTTGATAGAAAACCAAACCGTCGTCCTCAAGGACCAAAACAATTCCAAAAAGATGATTTTGAAGAAAAAGTAGTAACAATTAGACGTGTTACTAAAGTTACAAAAGGTGGACGTCACTTTAGATTCGCAGCAGTTGTTGTTGTTGGAGATAAAAAAGGTCAAGTTGGTTTAGGAACAGGAAAAGCAAATGAAGTTCCTGAAGCAATTAAAAAAGCTGTTAAAGAAGCTAAAAAGAACTTAATTAGAGTTCCTTTAAGAGGAACAACTGTTCCTCATGAAGTGATCGGTCACTTTGGTGCAGGTCAAGTTCTAATTAAACCAGCTAAACCTGGTACTGGAGTTATTGCCGGTGGACCAGCTCGTGCTGTTATTGAATTAGCAGGTATTGCAGACGTTTATGCTAAATCATTAGGTAGAAACAATCCAATCAATATGATTAGAGCTACAATTGATGGTTTATCATCAATGCATACAGCTAAAAAAGTAAATGACTTAAGATTTGGAAAACCAGTTATTAAAACTGAAAAACCAAAAGTAGAAGAAACTAAATAGGAAAGGAGCATACAAATTATGAAATTACATGAATTAAAATATACTGAAGGTAGCAAAAAAGATGTTACTAGAGTAGGTAGAGGTATGGCTTCTGGAAAAGGGAAAACTTCTACAAGAGGTCATAAAGGACAAAACTCACGTTCAGGTGGGGGAGTTCGTGTAGGATTCGAAGGGGGACAAACTCCTTTATACAGAAGACTACCAAAAATTGGATTCACTTCTCCAAACCAAAAAGAATACGTTATTCTTAATCTTTCAGATTTAGAAAGATTAAATTTAGCATTAATTGATCATAAAGTTTTAGTTGAGCAAAAAATTATCAAAAACGAAAAACAATTAGTAAAAGTTTTAGGTAAAGGTTCAATTACTTCAGCAATTAATGTAAAATTAAACAAAGTTTCAAAATCAGCTCAAGCTGAAATTGAAAAACTTGGAGGAAAAGTAGAGGTGATTTAATATGGCAAAAAAGTTCGCTAAAAAAAGCAAACAATATTCAGCCAAAAAATCACAAAGTAATAATAGCGATTTAAGAACTGGCAACTTCTTTATTAAAAATAAAGATATTCTAGGTAGAATCGCTTTTACTTTATTATTATTAGTGATTATTAGAATTGGAGTATATATAACAGTACCTGGTATCAGATTGACTTCTGATTATCAAAATGCTATTAACAATTCACAGTTCTTTCAATTACTTTCAACTTTGGGGGGAGGTACTATTGGAAGATTCTCGATTCTAGCATTAGGGGTATCTCCTTATATTACTGCTTCCATTATTGTTCAGTTGCTTTCAACTGATGTTGTTCCTATCTTAACTAGATGAAATAAATCTGGTGAAAGAGGAAGAAAGAAATTAGATAAATTAACAAAAGTATTAATGATTCCATTTGCTTTAATGCAAGGGATTGCAACGATATTTACACTTCAACAACAAGGTGTTATTGAACCTGGTTGATCAAGTGATAATGTATTAGCTTCTCCAGCATTTTACTATGTATTAGTACCACTTGTTATGTTAGCTGGTTCATACTTTATGTTATGAATTGCTGATCAAATTACAATCAAAGGTGTTGGTAATGGTATTTCAATAGTTATCTTTATTGGTATTATTGTTCAATTGCCTAACCAAATAAAAGCTACATATGATTTCTGAATACCTTCAAATGAAAGTATTAACGTTTTCTTTGACGGAATAATTAAGTTTTCTATTTACATGTTAGTTTTCTTTGTTGTTATATTCTCTGTTGTACTTATGAATGAAGCAGAACGTAAAGTGCCTATTCAGCAGACCGGTAGTGGTTTAATTGATTCAAAAGATCATACACCATATCTACCACTAAAACTGAATAATGCCGGGGTTATACCAGTTATCTTTGCATCTGCATTGATATCAACTCCAATTACAATTGCACAAATTATTGACCCAACAGCTAGCACGTCTACCGTTGATTCGGCAAATGCATTTGTAAGGTTTACACAACATTACCTTTCATTTAATACGTGATGAGGAATTGGAATATTTGCTGTAATGATTGTATTATTTACATTCTTATATGCTCAAGTTCAAATTAATCCTGAAAAAATAAGTGAGAACTTTCAAAAATCAGGAACTTTCATTCCTGGGATTAAACCTGGAAAAGATACAACAAATTTCTTAAAAGGAACTATTAATAGATTGTCTTTATTTGGTGCTATATTCTTAGCTGCAATTGCTGCGTTGCCATATGTTATATCTAAATTGACTAATTTACCAAGTCAGTTAGCTATTGGGGGAACCGGTTTAATTATTTGTATATCGGTTGCTATTCAAACAACACAACAATTACAAGGAAGAATTACACAACACAAATTTATTGAAAGCAAAAAACAAAACTTTACTGAAGAAGCCTCAACAAATTCTTCAAGTCATATTTGATAAAAGACTATCAGTAGTCTTTTTTCTTTTGGTTTAAACCTATTTTTAGATATAATATAATTGTTATGAAAGAGGTAAAGATGACTGAAAAGCAAAATGTATTTAAAGAATTATTAAAACTTAAAGATAATTCTTATAGCCCTTATTCAAATTTTAAAGTGGCTTGTTTAATCTATTTAAACAACAATGAAATCATTAAAGGTGTAAATGTTGAAAATGCAGCATATCCTGCAACTATATGTGCAGAAAGAACCGCATTGTCTCAAGTTTATTCTTTGGGTTATAAAAAAGAAGATATAAAATCTTTAGAGTTATATACTGATTCTGAAAGTTTGGGATCACCTTGTGGAGTTTGCCGTCAAGTTATTTCTGAATTAGTAAATTGAACTACACCAATTTCAATTTACAACAAAAATGGGTTTCAATTAGAAACAAATATAAATGAGTTATTGCCGCATGCCTTTGAGCCTGCACAACTTATTAAATAAAAGGAGAGAAAATATGAATATTATGTTATTAGGAGCACCTGGTTCAGGTAAAGGAACTTTGGCAGAAAAATTAATCAAGAATCAAGGATTTAATCAAATGTCAACAGGAGATTTGATGCGTAAAGAAATCAATGATGAAACACCTTTAGGAATTGAATGTGCAAGATATATGAATGAAGGTAGATTAGTACCTGATGAAGTTACAATGGGTATTGTAAAAAACTTTTTACAAGATAATCATAATCAATTAATTTTTGATGGAATTCCAAGAACATTAAATCAAGCTAAAATTTTAGAAGAAAACTTAATTGAACTAAATGCAAAAATAGATAAAGTTATATACATTGATGTTCCAAGTGAAATTTTATTAAACAGAATAAGTGGAAGATTAATTTGTCCAAAATGCAAAGTTAGTTACCATATCATTAGCAGAAAACCAAAATTAGAAGGAATTTGTGATAATGATGGAACTGAACTAGTTCGTAGACCAGATGATGCTCCAGAAAAAGTTAAAGTTAGACTTGAAGCATATGCAAATGAAACAGCACCATTAGTAGATTACTATAAAAATAAACCTGGATTTATTCATATTGTAGATAATGCGAACACAACTGCTGAAGAAGTTTATGCAGAAGTTTTAGGAGCTTTATAGATGGCTGTTACAATAAAATCACCTCAAGAAATTGAAAAAATGCGTGTTGCTGGTCAAGTTTTGGCAGAAGCTATTGACATGTTAAAATCAATGATAAAAGTAGGCGTAAATTGCTTAGATTTGGATAAAGAATTTGAAAAATTTATTACTGAAAAAGGATGTAAATCTAATTTTAAAAATTATCATGGATACCCAAAAACTATTTGTATATCAATCAATGAGCAATTAGTACATGGAATTCCACAAGATAGAATTTTAGAAGAAGGAGATTTAGTTTCTGTTGATACAGGGTGTGTTTTCGAAGGATATCATGCTGATAGTGCATTTAGTATGATAGTAGGCATTGCAAAAGATACAAAACATGATATACTATTAAAAGTCACTGAAGAATGTCTGGATTTAGCTATTGAAGCTTTAGCTCCAGGGGTTCGTATTGGTACTATTGGGAGCATAATTCAAAACCATGCAGAAAGTTTTGGTTTTGGAGTTCCAAGAGACTATACAGGACATGGAATTGGTACAGAAATGCATGAAGATCCTTTTATACCAAATTATGGTAAAAAAGATACAGGAATGCGTTTGCAAGCAGGGATGGTAATTTGTATTGAACCTATGATTCAAATGGGTACTTTCAAAACTAAACTTGCAGCAGATAATTGAACAGTTCTTTCAGCTGACAAGAGTATGACTGCTCACTTTGAACACACTATCTTAATTACTGATAGTGGTTATGAAGTATTAACTAAATCAAAAAGATAGGAGTTGTAGTTTATGGCAAAAGAAGCAGAAATGGAATTTGAAGGTACGGTTGTAGAAGTATTGCCTAATGCAAAATTCAAAGTACAACTGGAAAACGACATTGTTATTGATGCACACGTGTCAGGTAAAATCCGAATGCATTACATTCGCATCTTACCTGGAGATAAAGTAACAGTCGTGATATCACCTTATGATATGACACGTGGAAGAATTACATATAGAAAAATTGCTAAAAAAGCAGAAGTGTAATTATAGAAAAAATCGACTTAAGTCGATTTAAATTGTTTAAATACAAAAGAACAAATACGGAGGTTACAGATGAAAGTAAGATCATCAGTCAAAAAAATTTGCGACAAATGTCGTGTTATTAGACGTAAAGGCCGCGTAATGATTATTTGTGCACAACCAAAGCACAAACAAAGACAAGGTTAATTAGTCTAAATATAAAATTATTAAAAATAAATTTTATTTAAGAAAGGAATTAGAGATATGGCTCGTATTAGTGGAGTAGAAATCCCAAACGAAAAAAGAGTTGTAATTTCATTAACATATATTTATGGTATTGGATTATCAACATCTCAAAAAGTTTTATCTAAATTAAACATCAGTGAAGATGTTCGTACAAGAGATTTAACTGAAGAACAAATTAAAGCAATTTCTACAGAAATTTCAAACTTCAAAGTTGAAGGGGAATTACGTAGAGAAGTATCATTAAACATTAAACGTTTAATGGAAATAGGATGTTACAGAGGATTAAGACACCGTAAAGGATTACCTGTAAGAGGGCAATCTTCAAAAACAAACGCAAGAACTGTTAAAGGTCCAAGAAAAACTGTAGCTAACAAGAAAAAATAGAAGGTAGAAGGAGATTACAAAAATGGCAAAACCAAAAACAAATAATACAAAAAAACGTATTAAGAAAAATATCCCAAAAGGTATCGCTCATATTCACTCTACTTTTAACAATACAATTGTTACTATTAGTGATGAAAAAGGAAACGTACTTTCTTGATCAAGTGCTGGAGCAATCGGGTTCAAAGGTTCTAAAAAATCTACACCTTATGCTGCGCAAATGATTTCAGAAGCAGCTGCTAAAGGTGCAATGGATCAAGGTGTTAAATCAGTTCAAGTTGAAGTAAAAGGTCCAGGTCCAGGTCGTGATGCTGCTGTTAGAGCATTAACAATCGTTGGAATGGAAGTAACTTCAATTAAGGATTGTACACCAATCCCTCATAATGGAGTTCGTCCTAAAAAACGTCCAAGAAAATAATTATAGAACAAAGGAGTTTTAGCGAATGAAACAATTTAATAAACCAGAATTCGGAATTGTAAAAGAATCACCAAATAAATTTTACGGTAAGTTTGAAGCAGCTCCTCTTGAAAGAGGATTTGCTGTAACTTTAGGTAATGCATTAAGAAGAACATTATTATCATCAACACCGGGAGCAAGTGTTTTCGCAATTAAAATTGCAGGAGCACAACACGAATTTACTTCAATCTCAGGTATTGAAGAAAATGTAACTCGTATAGTTCTTAACGTTAAAAAATTAATTTTAAGAATTGATAGCGCGATTTACAATGACGACGAAACTGTTGAACTAAAAGTAGGTACATCTACAATTGGTCCGGTTACTGCAGGAAGTTTAGTTTTACCAGCAGGAGTAGAGGTTTTAAATAAAGACCTAGTTATTGCAAACGTTGCTGAAGGTGGTAATTTAGATTTAGTATTATATGCTAAAAACTCAAGAGGTTACAAAACTTTCAAAGAAAATAAAGAATTAAAAGATGTAGTACCAGGAATGATTACAATCGATTCAAACTACTCACCAATTATCAAAGTTGCTTATGGATCAACTCCAATCAACTTAGGTAAAGCGCAAGATTTTGAAAAATTAATCTTAGAAGTAGAAACAGATGGATCAATCTTAGCATCAGATGCTGTTTCATTAGCATCAAAAATTCTAATTTCACACTTTGATGTATTCACTACTTTAGCTGAAGAAGTAGAAGAAGTTGCAATTATGGGTGTTGAAACTGTTGAAGAAAAAGAGTTAGACAAACCTGTTGAAGAATTAGAGTTTACTCAAAGAAGTTTAAACTGCTTAAAACGTGCTGGAATCAGTACATTAAGAGAATTAGTTTCTAAAACTGAAGATGAAATTCAAGATATTAGAAACTTAGGACGTAAGTCATTAAAAGAAATTAAAGATAAAGTTGCGGCTTTAGAATTAACATTCAAACAAAATTAAGATTATAAGGAGGTAAATATATGTCATATATTCAAAAACAAGGTAAGAATACTGCATGAAGAGTAGCTTTAATGCGTAACTTAACTAGTGAATTAATTGTTTCAGAACGTTTAGAAATTACTGAAACAAGAGCTAAAGAATTAAGAAAACATTTAGATAAAATGGTTACTTTAGCAAAGCGTGGCGATTTACACGCTAGACGTCAAGCTGCTTCATGATTAAGAAACATTGAAGCAAGTTCAAAAGAAGATGTTTTACAAAAATTATTTACAACTATCGCTAAAAAATATAAAGATAGAGACGGTGGTTACACACGTATCTTAAAATTAGATAACCGTAAAGGTGATAATGCACCAATGGTAATTATTGAATTAGTTTAGTAATAAAAAAATTAAGGTTAATATGCCTTATTTTTTTTATCTATTTTATCTATTTTAATTTATAATTATTATAAACAAATTTTAAACAGGGGGATATCACCATGGATTCATTGAAAAAATTCAAAACTACAAAATTGACTAGTCAAGATCTTAATGACTTTAAGATTAAATTGCATGCCAAGTATATTGAAATGTTAGAAGCTAATAATAATTTCTTTAAATTTAAAGAAGCTGAAAAGCAAGGCAAAATTTCAAAGGAAGAATTAGTTGAATATAAAAACAAATCAATAAAAGCAAAGAAAGCTTTTAAAGCAATTTGCCAAGATAAGTCTTTTTCAGAAAATTTAAAGAACATTACAAAAATTTATAACTCAACAACAAGAAAAAATAGTTCTGTTATTTTAGAACAAGCTAAAGAAGAATTAATTGAAGCTAAAAACTTAAAAAGAGAAGCCAGAGATTCTGTTAAAGATCATGGTAGAGGTGCTCAATTAACTAAACTTGATAAGGTTGCAATTAAAGTGGAAAACTTAAAATTTAAATATGCTCCTGATTTTCCTTATGCTTTAAATGACGTTAGTTTTGAAATTAATGATGGTGAATATGTTGCTGTTATTGGACACAATGGAAGTGGTAAGTCAACTCTTTCAAAAATGCTTATAGGTGTGCTTTCTGCTCAAGAAGGACACGTAAGTATATATGGTAATGTAGTTACTCAAGATAATTTAGATCAAGCACGTAAATTTTTAGGTATTGTTTTCCAAAACCCTGATAATCAATTTATAGGTTCTAGTGTAGAAGCTGATATTGCATTTGGATTAGAAAATAAACGTGTTAATCCAAAAGAAATGCAAAAAATAATTTATGATTCAGCTAAAAAAGTTGGAATGGAAAATTTCTTAGATAAAGAACCATTAAACTTATCTGGTGGTCAAAAACAACGTGTGGCTATTGCTAGTGCGCTTGCTCTAAATCCAGATATATTAATTTTTGATGAAGCAACAAGTATGCTTGATCCAAAAGGAAATAGAGAAATTAAAGAAATAATGGTTGAACTTAGAGATAAAATGAAAAAAACAATTATTTCTATTACTCACGACATGGATGAAATTCTTAACGCAGATAAAGTTATAGTTATGAATGGTGGTCGTATGGTTAAAATTGGTAAACCAGAAGAAGTTCTTAAAGAAAAAGAATTTTTAAGATCAATTAAATTAGAAATACCATTTTTATCTTTAGTTGAAGAAGCCTTAGGCAATGAAGGAATTAAAGTAAAACATAGTCAAAATATGGATGAGTTGGTGAAACAGTTATGCAAATAAATAAAAAAGAAATCAAACAAAATCTAAAAAAATGAAATGAAGAAAAAAAATCTATTAAATCATTTTCATTTACTGGTGATATTATTTTAGATAATGTAAGCTATACATATTCAAAAAAGACTCCTTTTGAATTTAGAGCACTTGATAATGCAGATTTAACAATCTCTGATAAAAAGATAACTTGTGTTATTGGTACAACTGGTTCTGGGAAATCAACAATGATTCAATTAACTAATGGATTATTAATTTCTGAAACAGGTCAAACAATTGTTGGAGATTATAAAATCCCAGCAGGGCTTAAAAAAATTAAGGAAGTTAAAGATTTAAGAAGAGAAGTTGGACTTGTATTTCAATTTCCAGAATATCAATTATTCCAAGATACAATTGAAAAAGATATAGCTTTTGGTCCTATTCATTTAGGTGCTGACAAAGAAGAAGTTTATAAAAAAATACCTGAACTATTAGATTTAGTTTCTTTACCAAGAGAATATGCTAAAAGATCACCTTTTGAATTATCAGGTGGACAAAAAAGAAGAACTGCTATTGCCGGAATTATTGCAATGGATGGTAAAACATTAGTTCTTGATGAACCAACAGGTGGATTAGACCCAAAAGGTGAAGAAGACTTCATGAACTTATTTTTAAGATTAAATAAAAATCAAGGAAAAAGAATTATTATGGTTACTCATAATATGGATCAAGTTTTAAAAGTTGCTGACGAAGTAATAGTTATGCATGAAGGAAAAGTTATTTCAAAAGGGTCACCATTTGAAATATTCTCTAACCAAGAATTATTATCAAAAATACAAATTGAACCACCAAAATTATACAAACTTATGTATAAACTAAAAGAAAAAGGAACAGATTTATTAAATAAAAATATTAGAACAATTGATGAATTTGCAAAAGCATTTAAAGAAGTAAGAAAGGGGAAATAATATGAGAGTAACATTCGGTAGATATTTACCAAAAAATTCTATTATTCATGCAATGGATCCTAGATTTAAATTAGTAATGATCATTTTATTGATGGTAAGTATTTTCTTACCTATTGGTTTTACAGGTTACATTATATGTGCAGTTGTTATACTTACAATTTTTGCACTGTCTAAACTAAGCTTTAGAATGTTACTTGGATTATTACCACCTGTATTATTTGTCTTCTTTGTAATATTTTTAATGAATGCTTTTCTAACACACCCAGATTCAAGTATTTTAGAATATTTTTTAGCTAAGAATAATCAAGTTAGTGGAGTATGAGCAAACAAAATTTCTGGTGGAGCTGTTACTGGACAATTTTTAGTTAGTTCAAGCAATTTATCATCAATGCCTGATGGATATCAAAATATAGGTTTATTTTATAAAATAGGACCTGTTTGATTCAGTGAGAAAGCTTTATATAATGCATTAATAATGACATTTAGAATTTATTTAATGATTTCATTAACTTGTATACTTACAGCATCCACTTCACCATTACAATTAACATTGGCAATAGAAGATTTATTATACCCATTAAAATGAATTGGAATACCAGTTTACATTTTATCAATGATTATTTCTATTGCATTACGTATGATACCTACTTTAATTGATGAAGCAGGAAGAATTATGAAAGCTCAATCTTCAAGAGGAATTGATGTTAAGAATGGTAAATTAAAAGATAAAGTTAAGGGTTTAACATCATTGATTATTCCGTTATTAGTATCAGCGTTCCAAAAAGCAGAAGACTTATCTTATGCAATGGAAGCAAGAGGATATGATCCTTATTCAAAAAGAACAAGATACATACAATTTAAATTTAGAGCAATGGATTTAGTTCTATTATTATTTGCTTTTGCATTAATGTTATTTTTAATTCTGTATTCAGTTAATGTTTTAGGATTATGACACATTAGTTTCCCAAGACTTGACACAATTATTGGAATTAGAAATTAAAATATAATAATGTTTAAATTTTTAATAACTTTAGAATATGATGGTTCAGATTTTCATGGATGAATAGAACAGCCAAAAACTTCTACAATTCAAGGAGAACTTAATAAAGCTATTAATAGGGTAACTAAAAATGCAGTTTTTAAAACAATAGGAGCTAGTAAAACTGATACAGGAGTACATGCGATTGACCAAAAAGTTTTATTAGATTTAGGTTTTAATCCAAAACTTGATTTATTTAAAAAAGCAATAAATAAGGCTTTACCTGAAACTATTAAAGTTCGTTCAATAGAAGAAGTTAAACAAGACTTCAATATAAGAGATGTTTTGTATAAAGAATATTCTTATACTATAAATGATAAGGAATATAATATACTATCAAATAGGTTTGAACTTAATTGAGATTTTGAAGAAATAGATATTGATAAGCTACAAAATATATTTAATTTATTTATTGGTGAACATGAATTTAAATTATTTTCTGGATTAAATCATAAAGAGTTAGACAGTAACAAAATTACAACAATTAGAGAAATTGAATCTATTGATGTAAAAAGAGCACTTGATAAAGTTGTTATAACTTTTAAAGCCAAGGGATTTATTAGATATCAAATAAGAATGATTGTGCAGTCAGCCCTTAATTGTTATTTAAATAAAAAAATAAGTGCAGATGAAATAAAAGAAAAACTACAAGGGAAGGGTAACAAACCGCCTTTCAATGCTCCTGCAAAGGGACTTAAATTAAACAAAATAGTTTTTAAATCATAAAATAGTGTATTATTATGTTAAGGGTGTTGTTAAAACAATATCACATAAGTAATGCACTGATAAAATAATCGTATGTTTTTGAATAAGCTTAGGCAAAGAAGGAAAACGATTTATTTATGAGTTCATCACAACCGCACCCTCTAAAAAAGACACAATTGTGTCTTTTTTTTCATTAATTTGATAAAATTATATAAATACATTTTAATTCTAAAGGGAAGGTATTAATTATGCATTTTAAAAAAATTTATTTGATGTTAAAAAACTCATTTAAAAATGCGACTAAAAGTAAAACACAATTAATAGGTGTTACTGTTTTAGCTTTTTTACTGTCTTTAGTTTTAACATTAGTTGTTTCAATGAACGTTCGTGTTATTGAAAAATATAAAGAAATGAATGAAAATTCAAGAGTTCATGATGCTGTTATTGATTTAAACCCTTATGATAAAGTAGCAACTGGGGAAAGTGAAGAAACTGAAGAAGCACCAAAGAACCTTGTTGCAGCTCAACAATACTGAATATATAAATTACAAGAGAAATATTTTGAAGAATCAAGTGACTTACAATTTGAGTGATCTAGAACAGAAGCTAGAGAATTTTCTCAAGTAAAACAAAATGGTAATGACTTAACAATTAAAGCAATTACTAAAACTTCTCAAGAAAATAATTTTAGTAACCAAGAAGTAGATAAATTAGTTATTTTTGAAGGTGAAGACATACAAACTCATCACCAAGTTGTAATTGATCCAAACTATGCAAAAAATAATGGTATTAAATTAGGCGATGTTATTAGAATACAAGCTGATAACTTAGGAAATTCTTTATTAGTTAGAGATTCTGACAATAAACAAGTAGCTAGTGATATAAAAGAAATTGAAGCTACAGGAACTGAAATTGATGCAATTGATGGTAAATATAATATTTACTATTCAAACTATCAGTGATTTCAAGTTGTAGGATTTGGTAGTTCAGCTGATTTTATGTCGCCAATCTTTAATGCGTCAACTACATTACCAAGCCGTAACAAAGAAGTAATGATTTATGTTAACCCAACAGCATTTGGATTAAAGTACAATCAAGAATCAAATTTATATGAATATAACCTAAACCAAAATGGTAATTTAACAGTTTCTTCAAATGTAGAAATTGAATCGTTTTATTCAATTAAATTTAAAGACGCTAAAAAAGCTAAAAGTACAGGTTTAGAACAATTTGAAAGTGACTTGAAAGAATTAATTAGAAGAAATTCAAATAATAAAATAGTTTATGGAAAAGAAGATTCAAGCTACAGATTTAGTAAAAGAATTCTTTTAATTCAAAAAACTATTCGAACTTATAATATAGCAGCCTTTGTAATATTTATTTTAATTTTATTTGTATGTTTATATACAATATCACTTGTTACAAAAAAACAAATTGAAAAAGCCTCAAAACAATTAGGTACATTAAAAGCATTAGGATATAGAAAACGTATACTTGTTTATAATTTTGTTATGTTACCTGTAATTGCCTCAACAATTGGTGGATTATTGGGATATATTGTTTCAATAAGCGTTTCAAATACTCTAACTAATGAATTTGCCAGTTATTTCTCACTTAATTATTCAAAATTTGATTTTGATTGAATTACATTAGTATTAATGATTGGAGTTATGTGATTTATTTTATCAGCGATATCATTTGTCATAGCTACAATGTTAATGCGTAAATCATCATTAAGCTTAATTACTGCAACTTTTAATCAAAAAGCTAGTGCATTTAAAGCTAAATTAAGAAGTATTCATTTTAGAAAATCATTTGGTTCAAAATTAAGAAAAGCTTTATTAGTAGATGCTTTTGGAAAAATGATGGCAATTGGTTTTGTAGTATTACTTTCATCAATGTTATTTACAGTTTCGTTTGCTGCTCCAGATATTTTAAAAAGAAATGAAAAAGCAACTTATACTGGTGTTAAATATAAACAAATAGTTGAATATGCTCAGCCAAGTTATAATAACCCCCTAACCTTCGCTAAAACATTTAACCCTTCAACTAAACAAGATGAAATGGTTTACTCAAAAACAGCTGGTGGATGAACAAGTTTAGCTTTAAGAGACAATGGTGATTTTGATTATGATCAAATCATGACTGATTACTTTAATAATGAAATAAGTGAGAAATACTATTCAATTTTTATTCAAAACTTATTTACTGCATCAAGTGATGATGAATATGCAATTCCAAACCTTATTGAATTATCATTAGCAAATATGAAACTTTTAAATTTAGAAGGTTCAATATTTGATAGTAACTACTTCAGACAATTATCTAAATATGGTGTGCCTGCCGCAAGTAATTCAGATATATTAGGAAAAATGATTTCCCCTATCATTTTAAAACAATGATTTGATTACCAAAATTTATTTAGTGAAATTAATTCAGCAAAAACAATGTATGAAGCAGGAGCTGCGATGCAAACTTTCTATGCTAAATATTCTGAATCAATTGGTTTATCTATAAGCAATGATTTTAGAAGTGATTATGGTACTAAAAAAATAAGCGATGAAGAATGAATTAAAATGAGTGAACATTCTAAAATAAATGTATTTAATTCATCAAATGGTAACTTAGCAAATATGTATCTATTAAATAATGAGGATATGTTAAAAACATTATTAAAAGCTGAAACAGGTAAAATTGAATATGAAAATCAAACAAATCAAAACAATAAATTTAAATTAACTAATTCAAATTACACAGGAATAGGTTCATTTAGAATTGCATCAGAACACAATACTGAAGAATCAACTAATGATTATTATTTAGGTCTAAACTTCGATAAAATGGCTGAAGAAAATGATAAAGATAAAGCAATAGAAGCTATCACAGATATGTGAGAATGATTTACATTCTTATTCAATAATCGTGTTGATCAAGCAATTATTCAATCAGCTTTCTCAAGACCTCCGTATTCTGTTAAACAAACATTGATTAATGCATTTAAATCAAATGATAAAAATTACTCAATGGCTTTCAACTTAGTTTCATATGATCCTAGTCAAGAAGCTTTAGGAACAAAAATCCAAGCTGAAAAAGATGGTAAAAACTTTAAAATTTATGGAATCGATAATGATGATAGATTTTTAGATTTAAGAGATTCTAACAATAATAATTTAATGGAAGAATTATTTAATTTTAAAGAAACAAATGGAATCGTTATTAATGAAACACTAGCTAAAACTTTAAATCTTAAAGAAGGTCAAGAAGTAGATTTCAATGTTATTCAAAACGAATTACAAGATGCATCAAAAGGTGAAATAGTTCCTTATAAATTAAATGATTGAGATACAAGCAGTTTATGAAACGGAACTGATGGATTTAAACAAAATTCAAGAACAAACAATTTAGGTTCAAATATATTAGTAACAAGACCTGATTTAGACGATAAAAATGCAATTAACTTTATGACAAGCATTTCTAAACCAACTGAATATTACAATTCTGTATTAAACGGTGACACAATCATTGCTGATAAAACAACAAATACAAAATTTAAAATTGTTGGAATTCATGAAGGATATGGATCAGCTCAAGCATGAATAAAAAATGATGATGCAAAATCTATTCTTAAATATGATGAAGTTGAAAACTACTTGTGAAAAAATTTCTTTGCAAAACAATGAAATACACAGTTTGGATATTCAACACTTGATCAATTCAACAATAAAATAATTATTGAAGATAAAGATCAAGAAGAGTTAAAAATTTACAATAAAATTAAAGGTTTAGATTTAACAAAGAATGGTCTAGATGATTTAGATTTATTTAAAAACAAATTTATTGAACATCCACAAAATAATGATGAAAAAGCGTTAGGTGAATTGATTCTTAAAATATTTGAAAATCAATATCCAGTTTTCAATTATAAGTATTCTAACAAAACTGATGTTGCTGATTACAATACAGTTATGAGTGTTTCAACAGCATTTGGAGACTATTCTCCAACAGCGCTAAATGGAATGGAAGCTAAATTCAGTGCTACTCACGCAGCATTTGATGGTAGTGGTATTGGAACTGTAGAATGAATATTACCTATTGATTTATCAAAAGATATGTTAGAAGAAATATCACAATTGATTTTATTATTAATTGCAATAGCCATTGTCTTAATACTATCGTTAACATTTGTAATTATTTTACTAACAACATCAATTATTATTACTGACAACATAAGGTTTATTTCAACAATGAGGGTCTTAGGATATCATGATGCTTATGTTGTTAAAACAGTAATGGGAATGTATCTAATTGTTATATCAACAATGTTTGCTGTGGGATTTGCAGCAGGATGATTCATTTTTGCAAAAGCTGTAAACATTATGTTATTAAGCGGAGTTGTTTTACCAATAGCATTCCCTATATGATTACCAATTGTAGTTTTCTTAGGAATTGTTGGTATTTATGCAATAGCAATTTTCGCAGGTTACAAACGAATAACAAAAACTAACTCTGTGCAAATTTTACAAAATGCAGACCTCTAATTAGAAAGGGTATTTAAATTATGAAAAAAATATTATTAAGTTTAAGTGCTCTAACTATTGGAGCAACTCCGGCTGTATCATTATTGAATGTTGGTCAAAAACAAGTAATAACTCAAGTAACTTCAGAAATTCAAAAGAAAATCGATGAGACTTCTGTTTTATTTAAAGCACCAATTATAACTAATGCTCAAAAACAAAATTCAGATGTCACAACAAATTGATTAAATGATCAAAAAGTAAGTGACATTAGCAATATTAATAGTGCTTTAAGTTATGCAAATTTTAACGCTGAGAAATATGATATGAAATCAGTTGAAAAAACTTTAAATAAAATTTATAAAGACAAAGATTATAAATATAAAAATGAAGATGCAACATCAGAACTTATATTTGGCGCAGCTGATAAAGGTGTAAGCTTATTAGAAAATTCAATTGATGATGATGGATTAAAGGCTGAAGGCGTTAACGAATTATTGAATTGAATTTCATATGTTTCTTTTGGAACAGGTTTAGTGGGTGCGGTTAATGCTAAAAGTATAGATAAAAGTATTTTAAATTTAAATAAAAATATTGAATGAATAGCAGCTTTTAAAAATACTCCTATACCAACATTAAGTAAATTAAATAATGAATATGATGTCTATACATTCCAAGATTTGCAAGACTTTATAATAATAAGTATAGGAAACTTGCTTTCTGAAGCTAGCGGATTTGAAGGAGATAGTTTTGCTCAATCTACAGGATGAGGGGGTAGAACAAAATGAAATAACATAGTCAAAAAAGAACTTGATTTAGATACTATGAAAAAAGTTGCAATACCACAAAAAAATAAAAATAGCTCAAATGTTCCAAAAGGTCAAACAAGCTGAGATACAACAACAAATGGAAACAATAGAGAATTTTCAATATATGATGAAAGAAGCATTGTACAACAAGAAACTGATTTTATTCAATCAATAGTAAAACACATAATTAACAGTGGCAACGGATTAAAAATAGAAATGAATTCAAAGAATCTTCAATCAATTGTTAATATTGTTTATTCTATTTCTTGATATATTAGTTCATATGATAAATATTCTGTTTATGTTATGCCAAGTGATGATAATTACTTATTTTCAGAAACAAAATCAAATATGACAATTTTTAATGAACAAAGAACAAAAACTATTGAGAAAACAGATTTATCAAATAGTTTAAGTGGAATTTTGAGTTTATTCAAAAGTGTATTTATAAGTAAAGATAGAATGACATCTAATAGAGGTTTAAAAATTTTATTCCAAAATGGTGATAAAACAACAAATAATTGAGGATCTGAGTTATCTATATTTTTAAGTTTTATAGGTGGAACATGAACAAGAAATAATTTTAATAATGGTTTAAATGCTTTATTAATTGGAGCAATGGCTGGTGTAACTAATTCTAAATTACTTGATAATGTTAAAAGTATTGATACTATTTTAACTTTAGTTGGTCTTAACAGAAATTCATTAGGTTATGTTATTGGAAATATTTTAAATGCAACATTAGCCAATACTAATAGTACAAATGTTTTCTATGGATTAGCAACAAGTACATTAGTGACAATAGTTGGTGGTATAATACCAGACGTTGGTAAATATTTAGATGAAATTAAAAAAATGGCCAATGACAATGCCTTTGATCATACAATGACAAAATTAGTTTCAACAAAATTAAATGTACTAATGGATTATTTAGGTAATGTTATGGATGTATTTTCACCACCAGCTGAAACTGATCCACCTAGAGAACCTTCAACGCTTCCTAATAAATCAATTTTAGAATTTATGAATATGGGAGTAATGGGAATAACTGTTGGAAATGTGATATGAAGTGGTTTAAACTTTATTAATACTTCTTTATCTGAAATAATGAAACCATTAGGTCTTCTAGGAGCTCTATTAAGTGATGACGTATCAAGAAATTATAATTTCTATGTAAAAGATAAAGAAAATAAAGACTCTCTTACAACTTTAGAACTAGAACAATTACTTGGATATAAACCTGAAGATGTATTTGAGGGAAACACTAAAACATCAGATCTAGCAATTGTTTGATCTATGATGCGCTTTGTTAATACTGAACAAGGAAAAAATAAAGTTGTAGGTGTTTCTTTAAAAAATTCAAATGGTACTTCTGAAGAAATAATTTATGGTCATAAAGCATGAAAAATGCTTCTTGGTCTAAACTATGATGAAATGAATTATTATGATAATTCATTGTTATATTGAGCAAATGAATTATTAACAAATGGATTAACATCTAAAATAATTCAATGACCTGTAAAAATGACTAGAAAGTATATTGATTACAATTTGAGCGATATAACTTTTAATAGAAATAAAAAAATGAATTACTGATCAAATAAAGATTTATTCTCAACACAATTTGTAAGTTATCAAGAAGATTCTAAACAAGAAGTTTTAAATTACAAGATAATGTATAAAGTTAAGAAAGATGTTTATTACACATATAATGTGTCAGTTTATAAAGAGAATACAAATTCAAAATATAAAATAAATTCATTTAACAGAATATAAAAAATGCGAGTTATTAATTCGCATTTTTATTTTTTATAAAAGGCTTCAATTTGGTATTTAACATTTATTTCTTCTTGATCACTACTTGGAAGTAATAGTTTAACAACGTATGTATTATTAACTATTCCATTTTTATAATTAATTTCATATGTTACGTGACTATCTTTTTTACTATCTCTGAAGTTTTCATAGCTAATCAATTTGGTTTTATAATGAATGTAATTTAAATCTTCTAAGTAAGATTGATTTTGTTTGTTATCAAAAATATCTGCTATAGTTTTTAAAATGTCATTTATTCCTGACATTATTCCAGTAATCAAATTACCAGTTTCATCGTTTCATAATGTCCCAATAGAATAAAGTATTGTTCCTGGTCTAAATTGATTATAGTCAATTACACCATTATCAAGTTCTACTCCAAGACCCATTATTCATTTAAGACCATCTTTATTTGTAAAAGTTCTTGTAGTTTTTAAACCAAACTTATTACCACCTGGTATTGTAATACTGATACCTGTATTATCTCTACTAGAAAGTGCTGTAGCTAATGCTAAGATGTAAGTATATTCCTTACCTTCTTCATTTTTAAAAATTAATTCTGGTGATATTTTGATTTCACCTAAAGTTTGAAGAGTGCTATTACTATTTACAATTTTAAATTCAGGATCTAAGAAAAGAGAAGTATCATTGAAAGCATCTGCAATGTTAACTATTTTCGGAGCAACACCTTTACCTAATAATGCAATTAAATAACTTGTCCCTTTTGCACCTAGTCTTAATAAATCGCTAAGTTTTAAAGTTTTTGTTAATTGAATATCTATTATTTGTTTTAATGAAATTTTTGGTAATTGAACAGGTAAACTATTTTCTAATCCGAAAATTTCCATTAATTTTCTTATGTCTGTATTAATTAAGTACCCTAAAAATTTATTTGTAAAAGGAGCTTCAGAATTTAACAAACTATCAATTATTGGTTTAACTTTAGTATTAACAGATGTTTGAATAGATGTTATTTGTTCTGCTAAAGGTTTATTTTTTATGAATGATCATTCTAACAAGTTTTTTAATGAGTCATCTATTTGTTTTATAAATGTTTCAAAGAAATGATCCATATCAATACCTGTTAAAATAGAACTAATTAAACCTGAAACTACTCCACCTATTTGTTCAGAACCCATCCCAATAGAATTTAAGAAATCCATTATTCCACCATCAGGATCAAAAGAAGCAGTATATCCTTTCACTAAACCATCTAGTGAAGAACTTAAAAATGTATTTAATGCTCCATTTTCTGTTTTACCATTTGAACCTCATTCACCAATTTTAAAATCTAATGTTTTACTTCCAAATTTAATTATTTTAGTATTGAAATCAAGTTTTTGATTTTTAACAGTTATATCATCATCAACTTGGAAAAGTATTTTAAAAGTTCTAAGTAGTTTAAAAGATTCTTTATCTTTTTCACCAGAAAATAAATCATAGATAAATTGCATTAAACCATCTACATTAGTTGAGTTAATAATTTCTTTGTCAATTTTTGAAGAGTTTACTTGATGAATTACTTCTAAGTTAGTTTTATCAGTAGAAAATATGTGATTATCATCCAGCATTTCATCAGAATGTAAATTGTATTCATCAGCTGTAAAATTTTGAATATATCAGTTTATTCCAAATAAGGCATTCATAAGTAGAGCTAAGCTTTGACTTGTAAAATTAATTTCAGGTTTCTCAGCATCCTTACTGTTCATTTTTTTAATTATTAATTTTCAAACACTAGAATTATGTGCATAATATTTTTCATTTATATTATCTTTATTTTCACTAATGACAAAAGGTTTTTCTATTTCAACGCTAAACAAGTTAGCAACAAAAGAAGTCAATTCATTTGAGAAATAAATTTTTAAGTCTAAATTAGTTTCAACACCTAATTTAATTAATTCATTGTAATTAGTAACTTTAACGTCTTTCATTATTTGTAAACTACTTGAAATTTTAGGCATAACTTTTTGAATTGAAGAAATATTATCAGCTTTTAATGAATCTAATAATAAAGGCAATGCAGTATTTCATAAAGTTGGATCGAAATTCACACCAATTAATTTATAAATCTCATTGTAAGCTTTTTGGATAGTGCTTATTAATTCACTAGCACCATTTCCAGTAGCTGGTCTATCGAACTCTTCTTTGCTATATACTTCATTTTTCATATATTCACTTGATTGTTTTGTATCTAAGAAAGTGTCAAATATTTTAGCCATAGATGTTGTATCTTTTGAATTACTTGTTAAATCCCCAACTTTTAACTTAGAAATATATTTATCAACTGATTGACCATTGTAATCTTCGGAATTGGCTAAAATAGCACCTTTAAAATAATTAGACGTTGAAGAAATTACTTCTGCTAATTTATTATCTATACTTTTTTGAATTGTATCTATATATTTACAAGATACTACCGCCATTGCTGGTGTTGTTGCTAATGAAGCTGCACCAATCAAAGAAATTAATTTTTTCATTCCTACCATAATAAAATAATTTTACACTTTTTGAAGCTTTTTTACACTAAACATAGATGATTAATATAAAATATATAATATGTGAAAACACTTATAGTTGGGGAAAAAGGTATGAAAATAACATGACTTTTATTTAAGCAAGGAATAAGAAGTATGTTCAAATTTAAGATTCAATTCATTGTGGTTGTACTGCTTTCTTTTTTTGCGTCTTTTTATTTGGCTTCAACAACAAGCTTAAATTCTAGAATGAATAAGTCATATGATGACATTGTAAGAAATTATGAAAAATTTGATTATTCATATTCTACTAAAGCTAGTGAATCAAATTTATCAACATCAAATAAAACATTATTACCAATCCTGGACTTGATGCCTACTTCAACAAATTATTTTGTTCAAGCTAATAAATCAATTCATGATTCTTTTAATGTTGTTTTAAATAACCACGGAATTAAAACAGAAGGTTATGAAGAAAATTTAATAACAAAAACATTTTTTGATCAAAACACTGGTAAACCAACACAAGCTATGCAAAATGTTTGAAACGGTATTCCATGATATAATTCTTGAAAATTTTTCTCTCTTCTAAAATCTGATCCTAATAAAGGTGAGTTTTTATACTACCCACAAAGTTTTAAAACAAACTTTGGTTCTAATTTAGAAAATTTTGGTGGTGGTGACTACTTTAATGCATACGCTTCAATGACCTATTTAATAGTTAAAGAAATTTCAGATACTCTTTATAATGAATTATTACTTGATGAACCTAATGAATCATTTGTTCAATCTTTAATTTATAAATATTGAAAAGCAAATGATTTAAAGGTAGAAAAAGATTTTAAAAAAATTGATGCTCCAATTGATCTTAATCAAACAAATAATTTTGATTGAATTTCAGAATATAAAAAACAAGTATCTAGTTTAGGAGAATTCCAACTTTATATTTATAATGCTCTAGAATCAATAGGTTATTTTATAACATATCAAATTAACCAATTTTTAAGTAATTCTTATGCAAGAACTGCTAAATCAATTAATTTTGATTGAAATATTGCTGGAAGCGATGAAGAAAAATCAAAACTTTATGTAACAAAATTTAATGAAATGGCAGAACAAACACAAGAAATGAAAATATTCATGGAATTACATACATCTTCTGGTACTAGCGAAATTACTGGTAAAGATGGTGAAACTGTTGAATCAATTTCAAATTATAATAATGAACTAACTTTTGAATATATTTTTGGAACAAACTTGGTTGATCAAACTTTAAATCCTAAGTTTACTGTTAAATATGGTAACGCAGAAAATACTTATCAAATAAAAGGTATGGATAATCAAATAATCGGGAGTAATTTAGACGCCAAAAAAGATGGGTTAAGAGGTTTAGCTAACCCCACAACAATTAAAAAAGATGAAGAATACAATGAATATTCTATTTCTACAATGAATTTACTAAATCCTTGAGAAAAAAATGATTTAAGTCAAAAATGAGAAAATCAAAATACAGGTAAAAAATATGACTATGAGTATGATGCATCAAAATACGCAACAATGTATGATTGATCAAATATTTATTCAAATAATATTTTTCATCAAAAAATGGCTGCTGAAATAAATGATTTGGACTTGTATTTAAGAGAAGAAGCATTTATGTATGACAGAAATACAAAAACTAATTTTAGATTTGTTGTAACAGACAATAATTACGATTATAACTTCAAAGTTACCGCTGGTTTACCGGTTATGCATTCAAGTGAAATTGTAATTTCACAGCAATATGCATTTAAAAATGGCTATTCTGTTGGAGACAAAATAAAAATAGGAAACTCAAACTTTATTATTTCTGGTTTTGGTAGTGATGCACTTACATACTATCCACTTGTTGATCCTGAAGTACCTTTAAGTGACGTTGCAAACTCAGTTATTGTTTATGCACCAAAATATGTAATTAACGAAATAATGAAGAATGGTAATGAAAAAGACGTAACATTTACAACTTATTATTTCATTAGAGATAATTTAAAAGATAAAGAAACAATTGGCAAAAGAATGTCTAATTTTGATTCATCTCTTTTATCAAATAAATCAAAATTATCTGAAAGTTTTATAGACTCAAAGAATGAAAATTTAAGTTTTGGAGATAAAAAATCAGCAAATGAAATTAAATTATTTGAAAAAACATATTTTAACTTAAATTGAACACTACAACCCAAAATGTTAGAAATTGTGACAATTATTTCAATTGTTACTTCTGTTCTTGTATTAATCATGTCATTTGTTTCAATTGTTTTTGGAATTAAAAAAACAATTGATCATAACTCAAGCCAAATTGGTTTCTTAAAAGCTAAAGGTGTAGATTCATACAGATTGTCATTATCATATATTGGTTATTCAATAATTTTATTATTTATAATAGTTCCGTTAGCATGATTGGCAGCAGGATTCTTTCAAGAAATAATTACGAAACTTTTTGCTACGTATTTTTCAACAACATTATATGAATTTGTGTTTGATTATAAAATTTTACTAATTCTATTAGTTGTTTTTGGAATTGGGTCATTAATATTGAGTTATTTCATTGCGTTCTTACTAGTTTCAAAAGATGTTATGCAAATTATCAATAAAGAAAGCCAACAAAGAAAAGTTAGAAATTGATTGCCAAGAAAATTAAATGTTATTAATATAATCGATTTCAAATTTAGATTCCCACTTAAAATATCATTAAGAGGTTCTAAACAAATAGCTATGATAAGTTTTACAGCTTTAATTACAACATTTGTTATAACTTTCTCAGTGCTTACTCCTTCTATGCTTAACGTGTATATAAGAGATGCTGGAAAATACTATCAATATAATAATCAATATGTGATGCAAGATCAGTTAACTGGATTACCAACAGCTAAAGCTTCATTAACAGCGTCAAGAGGTTTACCTACAACAGAAGAACTTTATCAAGAACCAAAAACTCTTTTAGGAACTTCAACAAGAGACCAAATATCTGATATTTACTTTGATAACAATAAGTATTACACAGATTCAAGTTGAGATAGTAGTATATTCCCTCCTATTTTATTAGGTGAAGGATGAACAAATGGACAATGAACAAAAGATGAGTTAAATTGAACTGAAAAATGAATATTTGATGAAAATTCTTCAACAAGAGATGACACATCAAAGTTACTAAAAATGGCAATGCCTGTAATTGGTCAATTAGGTAACTTAAACGGGATAACAATTTCAGCAGGAGAATTTGAAAAAATATCAAGTTATATCTGAAATGCTGAAATAAATCCAAATACAGGAAAATCATATTTTGACGGTCAACAAATAAACCCGAATACATTACAAAATATTTGAGAAATGAAGAAGAACTCTGCAAAAGGAAGTATTGAATTTATTCAAATGGCTTTACAAGTAGCTATGCAATCTCTAGCAAATTCAGAAGATAATGGCCTACCTACTATTGAAAGACCAACAGACACAACTTGAAAAGAAGATTTAATTTTATTAGCGCTAGCATTTTTACCAAATGTAGGACAACAATACTTAAAAGATTCACCTAATAGAGCTTCTCAATTTGGTATTTCTATTAATGCAGAAAATTATACTCCTGGAATTGAAACATTATCTACAGATGTATATACACAAATGAATAATAATTTTGTAAATGTAAATGGATTGAAAGATAACCAAACTGTTTATAATTTAGACTCAATTGATGATGATAAAGTGTTTATTAAAGATCAAGAAACAATTGATAAATTAAATGTATTATTTAATGACAAAGAAAATTATACAGGTGGAGATATTTATCTAAATGATGATTTCAAAATATATGATTCAAATACAAAAGTATTGAATATACCTGTTGTAACTAATCTAAAAAGTTATAAACAACAAAACTTAAATAAATCAGTTCCAATTCAAGGAATGAGTTACAAAACTCTTTCAATTGGAGGAAAAGAAGTTCCTAAAAATGCTTGAATATATGACAATAGAGAAATAACAAATAATAAAAACTTATTTAGTAGTGATTTAAATATGAAAAATGAAGAAGATTGAATTAATCCTTCAAAAATAGATCCAAATAAACTAACATATACTAAACAATTTAGATATGATGACAATGGAAATATAACATCACTAAATGACCAATCAAAATGATTTATTAATAGTATTGTTAATGATCAATATAATATTGATGGTCTTGATTTTGAAATAAGACCATACTATCACTACAATAACTTAAAATTATTTGTGCCTAGAAACTTAACTGATATAGATTCTCTTTTAAATGGAAAAAACGCTAACACAAGTAAAACATCAAAAAATAGTTCTAGTGATTGAAGATCTAATATTGATATATGACATGGTTCTGTGTTAAGTGTTGATGTTCCAGAAGAAGTAAAAAAAGCTTGAGGTTCTGAATATGCAAATCAAACTGAATGAGAATGAATTTCACCATTTAGTTTAAATTACAGTAGAAAAATTACTGATCCTAACAGAAAAGGTTGAATTCAAAATATTGATACTGATTTACAACAAATTTACACTTGAGCAAGTGACAAAATTGTCGCTAGTGGATCAAGTTCAGATGCAGTTGTTACTGTTTCAAACAAACTTCCATCATTTTTAAGTGATGTTAGAATGCAATCTGTTGATACTATTCAAACATACAACGGAAATATTGTTATTGCTGATCAAGATATTCTAAATTTATTAACAAATAAATCTACAGAGAAATACTTGCCAGTAGATTATGATTTTTATGGTGCTCCAATTAAACAAATACCAAATGGGCAAATCACAAGTGGTGATCATACAATAACAGTTAATTCAATGAGAAATCCAATAGAACAATTAAACATGATGAGAGAAAATAAAACTTTCTTCATGAAAGATGATTTAATGAATAAATATGAAATCACTGACCAAGAAGCGTATAGAAAAGTTCTACAGAATAGAGATTTCAACTCAAAATTCTCTTCATTTGATGAAGCTTATGGAATAACTGGTGGGGTTAAAGGGATTATGGTTGATTCTCCAGGTGTATTTGCTCTTCAAGGAAGCACAGATAGAATTGAAGAAACTTTAGGTATGACTTACAATAAAATTGATTTAGTAAGTACTCAATTGGGTATGATAATAAGCATTAGTGAATCTATCTTACTTGTTGCATTGTTCTTAATTACAGGAATTATAATAATTTCAGTGTTAATAATAACAATTATTTCTGATGTCTACATTATGAAATATCACCGATTCATGGTAACGATGAAAGCGTTAGGATATTCAAATAAAGAAACAATTATAAACACTATACTTATACCAGCTGTTATATCAACAATATTTGTATTGATTGGTTATCTTGTTGGTAAATGATTGTTAGGTTCAATGATGATTCAAGCTCAAAAATTCGGAATATTTATTCCATTGATAACTAATTGATGAGCAACACCATTAATCTTATTAGGTATTATAATTATGTTTGTACTAGCCTTTACTTTCTCTTTAAGAAAACCAATTAAAGATGAGTTAAAAACATTAACTTAATTAATAAAAAATTTTAAAACAGACTTTGTTCTGTTTTTTTTGTTGTTTAACTCTTGAAACCATAAAACAAAAACATATAAAAAAGTTTATAATTATATAGATATAAAGGAGCATCATGACTAAAGAACAAGCAAGCAAATTAATTAATGATTTACGATTAAAACTTAATGAATGAGCAAAAGAATATTATGTTTTAGATAACCCTAGTGTTGATGATGCTGAATATGACAAAACCATTCATCAACTTCTTGATCTTGAAAATCAATTCCCTGAATTAATAACATCTGATTCTATAACTCAAAAAGTTGGCGGAATTGTAAGTGATAAATTTGAAAAGCACACACATAAATATCCAATGTTAAGTCTTGGTGACATTTTTTCTTGAGATGAGTTCATTAACTTTAATAAACAAGTTGCAAAAGTTACAGGCACAGAAAACAATGAATATACTGCAGAACTAAAAATTGATGGATTATCAATATCTTTAATTTATAAAGATGGTGTATTACAAAAAGGTGTGACTCGTGGTGATGGTAAAGTCGGTGAGAATGTTACAACAAATGTAAAAACAATTAAATCAATACCATTATCAATACCTTCAAAAGATGAAATTGAAATTAGAGGAGAAGTTTTTTTAGGTAAAAAAGAATTTGCAAAAATTAATGAAGAAAGATTATTGAATGGAGACCAACTTTTTGCCAATCCAAGAAATGCAGCAGCTGGAACTTTAAGACAATTAGATTCTAAAATAGTTGCTGAAAGAAATCTTGATGCTTATCTTTACTATTATTTCAACGAAAATAACCCAATTAATACACAGTTTGATTCTATTAATCAAATAAAGAATTTAGGTTTAAAAATTAATAAGGAAACTAAAATTTGTAAGACATTAGAAGAAGTAAAATTATACATTGAATATTACACTGAAAAAAGAAACGAATTAGATTATGAAATAGATGGTATAGTATTTAAACTAAACGATAAAAAATTACAAGAAGAAGTTGGATACACAGCAAAAACACCAAAATGAGCAATTGCTTATAAATTTCCAGCTGAAGTTAAACAAACTAAATTATTAGACATATTTCCCACTGTTGGAAGAACTGGCAAAATTACATACAACGCTAAGCTAGAACCTGTGCAAATTGCTGGAACAACAGTTTCTGCAGCATCATTAAACAATGCTGAGTATATAATGGCAAAAGACCTTAGAATAAACTCAATTGTTAAAGTAAAAAAAGCAGGAGATATTATTCCTGAAGTTATTAGTGCTATTAAAGATGAAAAATTTGATTTATTACCAATTTGAGAAAAAGATGTTCAATGTCCTGCTTGTAATGAACTTTTAGAGAAAACTTCAACAGAGGTTGATCAATTTTGTGTTAACTTTAACTGTCCAGCACAAATATTAAGAAGTTTAGAACATTTTGCAAGTAGAGGTGCTGCAAATATAGTTGGTCTTGGTGGTCAAACAATTAAAAAATTATTTGAAGAAAAATTAATAACAAATATTGCAGATATTTTTAAAGTTGAAGAACATAAAGAAAATATAATTAATTTTGAAAAATTTGGAGAAAAAAGTTTTGAAAACTTAATTGCTTCAATTAAAGAATCTAAAAATAATTCATTTGAAAAAACTTTATTTGGTTTAGGTATTAGACACGTTGGTTCTAAGACTGCTCTAACTTTAGCTCAAATATATAAAAATATTGATAATCTAAAAAATGCAACGTATGAAGAATTAAGTTCAATAGACTCAGTTGGAGAAGTGTTGGCTATGTCAATTGTAGATTGATTTAAAATTGAGTCTAATTTACAATTAATTAATGAATTAAAATCATTTGATGTTAATTTTGAATATTTGGGTCAAGCTAAAAATACCGAATCAACAATTAGTGAAAAATCTTTTGTAATAACAGGTACACTATCTGAATCTAGAGATTATTTTAAAGATATAATTGAATTAAACAATGGTAAAGTTATAGGTTCTGTTTCAAAAAAAACTGATTATGTTTTAGCAGGGGAAAATGCTGGAAGTAAATTAACAAAAGCTGAAGAATTAAACGTTAAAGTTATTAATGAAGAAGAGTTCTTTGCAATTCTAAAAGGAGAATAAAATGAAAGATAAAAAGTATTATCAAGAGTTAGCTCAAGATTCAATGTTAAGATTTTCAGATGCGGAAATTGAAGAGATTGTAGCTAAACAAGAAGATTTAAAAAAAGAATTTGAAAAAGTATTAAAAATCGATACAAGAAATGTTAAACCACTATTTTATCCTTATGATGACATTCATTCATATTTAAGAGAAGATGAAGAAACAACAACTATAGATCAAACAATAATATTGTCAAATGCACCAACTTCAGAGGGTGATTTTGTCACAATCAAAAAGGTGGTTAAATAATGAATTACAAAAATTTATCAATTTTAGAATTACATAATAAAATTATTAATAAAGAAATAACTATTTTAGAATTAACTAATGCAGTAATATCTGAAGCTAATAAAGTTAAATCGTCTAATGCTATAAACAAAATGAATGAAGAAAATGCTATTGCTTTTTCTAAAGAAATGGAAAAAGTTTTAAACACAAATTCTTTATTGTATGGAATCCCTTATTTTGCAAAAGATAACTTTGCAACAAAAGGACTTGAAACAACTTCTTCATCTAATATTTTAAAAGGATATATTCCACCATTTAATGCAACTTCTATTTCAAAATTAGAAGATAAAGGAGCTGTTTTGATTGGTAAAGCTGCTCTTGATGAATTAGGAATGGGTGGGGTTGGACTTTATTCATGTAATGGAATAATAACAAATCCTGCAGATAGCAATAGAATTGTTGGTGGAAGTAGTAGTGGTAGTGCTTATTTAGTAGCAAAAGGTATCGTTCCATTTGCAACAGGTAGTGATACTGGGGATTCAATCAGAAAGCCGGCTTCTTTTAATAACATAGTTGGTTTTAAACCATCATATGGAGCAATTAGTAGATATGGTTTATTACCTTATTCTCCAAGTTTAGATACTGTTGGTTTCTTTACTAGAAATGTAGAAGATATGGCAATAGTTTGTGATGCTACTTTTGGTTATGATGTTAAAGATGCAACAAGTCATGAAAATAAATCTATAGATATGTTAAATAATATTTCTAATATTAATAAATCAGTTAAATTTGGATATATTAAAAAAGTTATTGATGATTTAAATGAAAAAGTAAAAAATTCATATTACCAGTTATTTGAAACTTTAAAATCAAAAGGGTATGAAGTAGTTGAGGTTCAGTTTAACCAAGAATTACTAGATTCATTATCAGCTATTTATAAAATGATTTCATTTAGTGAATCTGTTTCAACTAATGCAAACTTAGATGGTATTAAATTTGGACAAAGAGCAGCTGGTTCTGATTATGTTGAAATAATCACTAATTCAAGAACTGAAGGTTTTGGTAATGAAGTTAAACAAAGATTCCTTGTTGGAGCATTAAATTTAAACAAAGAAAATCAAACAATTTATTTAAACAAAGCTAAACAAGTAAGAAGATTAATTGTAGAAGAATTAAATAGAGTATTTAGTAAAACTGATATTTTAATTATTCCCCCAACTGATAATGTAGCTCCATTAATTGAGGAAAGAAAAATTAATGTAAGTCCTGAAAAAGAATACTTAAGTGATATATTAACTTTAGCAAACTTCAATGGTTCACCATCAATCACAATTCCTTTTGTAAAAGAAGGAAAACTTGGTATAGGAATTAATATAAATGCAAAACCAAAAGAAGATCTATTATGTTTACAAGCAGCTAAATTACTTGAAGATATAATTGGTATTAAAAACGAAATAGTGGAGGATTAAGATGAGAAATTTTGAAATAGTTATCGGTATTGAAAATCATGTTGAATTAAAAACTAAATCTAAGATGTTTTCATCTGCTCCAGTAAGTTATGGAGAAACTCCAAATACAAATGTTAATGAAACTGATATGGCTTACCCTGGAAGTTTACCTACAATTAACAAAAAGGGAATTGAATTAGCAATTAGAACTTGTAATGCTTTAAATATGGAAATAGATACTTTAGTTAAATTTGATCGTAAGAATTATTTTTACCCTGATTTAACAAAAGGATACCAAATCACACAACAATATAATCCAATTGGTAAAAACGGAAAGTTAAATATTAATGTTAATGGTCTAACAAAAGAAGTTGATATTGAAAGACTTCACATGGAAGAAGACACAGCAAAACAAATTCATAAAGATGACTTAACATATATTGACTATAATAGAGCTGGAACAGGTTTAGTTGAAATTGTTACAAGACCAGTTTTAAGAAGTGCTGATGAAGCTTGTGCTTATGTAGAGAAATTAAGAGAAGTTTTACTATTTTTAAAAGTAAGTGATGTAAAAATGAATGAAGGTAGTTTAAGAACTGATGTTAACATTTCTATTAGACCTTTTGGAACTCAAGAATTTTCTAATAAAGTAGAAGTTAAAAACCTAAATTCAATTTCAAATATTAAAAAAGCAATTGAATTCGAAGTTGAACGTCAAACAAAATTAATGTTAAATAATGAAATTATTATTCAAGAAACTCGTAGATTTGATGACACAACAAATTCAACAGTTTCAATGCGTAGCAAATCTGATGCTTTAGATTATAAATATTTTAGAGAACCAAATATTATGCCAATTCAATTAAAAAAAGAATGAGTTGAAGATTGTATTAAGAATTCACCTGAGTTAGCTGATATTAAAAGAATTAAATATGTTAATGATTATAAAATATCAATTAATGATGCAAACATCATTTTAACTAGTATTGAAATGACTGAATTTTTTGAAGAAACTATTAAATTTACAAACAACTATACAAAAGTTGCAAATATTTTAATTAGTGACATTCAAGCGCAATTAAATAATGAAAATACAACAATTGATAAATTAGCATTATTGCCATCTCATTTGGCTGAAATGATTAATTTAGTTGATCAATCAGTTATATCATCAAAACATACAAAAACAATTTTGCCAATCATTATGAAAGACTCATCAAAATCAGTTATAGAAATAGTTGAAGAGTTAAACATAAAAATGATTAGTGATGAAAATGAAATAGCTAATTTAGTTAATCCAATTATTGAAAGCAATTTAGAATTGCTTGAACAATATTCTGAAAGACCAGAAAGAGTTACAAAAACAATAATGGGTCAATTAATGAAAGTAACTGGTGGTAATGTAAATCCAGAAGCTGGTATGAATATCATTATTAAATTAGTTGAAAATAAAATAAAGTAAAAAAAATGAAGCGAGCGCTTCATTTTTCTTTTAAAATTATTTTCTAACGATTGGCCCAGTTAAAACTAAGAAACCTAAGATTATAACAACATAGAAACCTATGATTGATCCAACAGCAACTTTTACTCCGTCAGCATTTAATAATGTGATGTTACCAACAATTAATAAAATAACTGAAATAAGTGCAAGCCCAACTGAAGCTGAGTTAAATAATCTAGCAAAAGCATCAATTCCTAAGATTCCTAAGATTAATCTAATAACTACAGGAACTATTGCTATACATGCTAATGCTAAAGCTGCTGAAATCATACTGTTAACACTTTTGTGTAATTCTTCTAATCCAACAGCTCCATATTTAATAACTGATCCGCCTTGTTTAGCACCTAATCCAATCCCAAAGATTGTAATAATTACTAAAACAGCAAAAGCTACAGCTGCAATAACTGAAACTAAAGATCATAAATTCTTTTTAGCTCATTCTTTCATAAAACTTCCTCCTTGTTTAAAATTATAAAACTATTTAAGTAATTTTAATAAAAAAAGTAGTTAATTAATAACTACATCTATTTATTTTTTAAAGCCTTTTTATTTTTTTCTGCATTTGTAACATCAATTGTTTCATTAATATTGTCATCAAAAATAATTGAATCAAATAAATCATCAGCAGCTGTTGAATCAAATAAATCATCATCTTTATTTTTGTCATTAGATGTTTTATTATTTTTGTTATTGTCATTTTCAAGTTCTTCAAAGATTATAAGTTCTTCATTATTTTCTTTTTTATCTTTAGAACCACCTTGAATTTTTTCAGCCAGTTCATTAATTACTGTTGTTCTTGCAAAAACCACAACATCATCGTTTTCTTTTAATTCAGTGTAATCATCTGGTAATAATATTTTACCCTTACGTCTTATTTGAATAATATTAAAATCTTTTGAAGTTGAAAGCCCAGCTGCTAAAATTGTTTTATTAAAGATATTGTGATTTGCAACACTTAAAGTTGTTGATACAAAATCTTCATCAATAGATTGAACGTCAACATCTAAATCAATATTAAACATTGATCTAGCAGCAACTATATTTCCAGCTAAAGCATCAGGAAGAATAATTTGGTTTTCACTTAAACCTAAAGCCGTAAGTATTCTTTTGTGTTTTTCATCTCTGGCTCTTGCTATAACATTTTCACATTCTAAGTCAATTAAGTTTAAAACTGTCATTAGCCCTGCTTCAATATTAGTTCCAACCCCAACAATAACAACATCATAAGCCTTAATTCCATTTTTAGCTAATGCCATTTTATTGGTTGAATCTAAAACAATTACATCAACACCATATTCATATTCTGATAAATGCAAGTTAAGTTTATCCTCATCATAATCAAAAACTGTTACTTGCTGTTTTTTATCAACAAGTGTTTTAATTACTGATAAACTGAAGTTTGATACTCCAATAATTGCAATACTTTTTTTCTTTGCCATTTAATATACACCTTCTTTGATACTTTAATAATTATACATTTGTAATAATTAAATTGTATAATAATTACTATGAATGGGGGTAATCAAATGTCTACCAACACAAATAAGTCTAATAAATCTAAATGACTACACTTTAAAAAAAATAAAGAACAAAAAAATAAATTTGATCCCCATAAAGCTTTTTTAAAATTAAAAACTTGATGGCCATTGTCTAAAGTATCAGGAAGAATATTCTTAATTTATTTATTTATAGTTTTATTTGGTGGTTTCTTATTATGCATACCAGGAATTGTTGTCAATAATGATTTAAATGGCTATGATTTCAGATGAGATTATTTAACAGGTATTTTCACAGCATCAAGTGCTTTTAGTGATACTGGTATTAATATTATTGACCCATCACATGACTATACTTTTTGAGGACAATTAATTTTACTTATTCTAATTGAAATGGGTGGGATTGGTGTTTTAACTTTAAAAATTATTTTATTTATTTCTATTAATAAAAAAATATCACTTAGTGATACTGTTGTTGCTCAATCTGAGCGTGGAAATGATGTTAAATCTTCAACAATTGAATTAATCAAAGATGGATTTATATTTTTAACTTTTATTCAATTGATTGCAGCAGGAGTTTTATTCTTTTTATTTTTCTTTTCTGAACCAGCAACTCAATCATTAAATGGAACTGAATTAAATGTTGTATCACCATATCATAACTTTATAAAATCAATCTGATTTGCTATTTTTCACTCAACAAGTGCTATTAATAATGCTGGTTATGATTTACTTTCTACAAATTCATTGCAACCATATAATATTGAAGGGCATCAAGCTTATGCTATTCAAATAGTATTTTTACTTGAATGAGTTATTGGGGGATTAGGATATCCAACATTCCATGATATTAAGAGAAAAATGAGAGCGAGAAGAGTTGGACAAAAAGTAAAATTTAGTTTATTTACAAAATTAAATTTCTGAGTTTACTCAACACTATTTGTTGTTGGACCTTTATTAATTTTTCTTAGTGAATATTCAAATCAAACAAACTCATTAATTTTTAATTACTATACATATGATGTTGATCCGTTAACTCAAATGCCAATTAATGTAATTGTAACTGAAGCAAAACCAACCTTTGTTGTCGCTATGGATATAATATTTAATACAACAGCTTGTAGAAACGCAGGTTTCTCAACAGTACCAATAAATGATTTTAATGCATCATCTAAAACAATACTATCTTCATTAATGTTTATTGGTTCTGCCCCTTCTTCAACCGCAGGGGGTATTAGAACAACAACATTTGCTATCATTTTACTTTCAACATGAGCAATCATTAGAAATAAAAGTTATACAAGTGCTTTTAAAAAAGTAATTCCTGCAGAAACTGTAAGAAGAAGCTTTTCAGTATTCTTTATTTCAGTATTTATTTTAACTATTGTTATTATTTTAATTTATTTTGATTCAAATGGATTCTTAACACCAGGAATTGAAAATGGAGTTGCTGGAGAACTTGTGCAAAATCAAGGCGATGCAAGTATTGTTCAAATTTTAACTTTAATAACTAGTGCATATGGAACGGTAGGAATGAATCCATTTACACAACATCAGATGTATAATTTTGGTGTATTAACTAAATTGTTAATTATTTTATGTATGTTCTTAGGACAATTAGGAATATCAAATACATTATTAGCATTTATTAAACCATCAAGAAAAACAAACTTTAAATATTTAGAAGAAGACGTAACTATAGGGTAGGTGATATTATGATTATTTTAGACGGAAAAAAAGTAGCATCAAGAAGAAAAGAAGAGTTAACTGCTAAAATTTCAAAATATCACAATAAAGGGTTAAGAAAACCTAAATTAGTTGTTATTATGGTTGGTAATGATCCTGCTAGTGAAGTTTATGTTTCTCATAAAATTAAAGTAGCTAATGAAGTTGGGATTTATTCAGAGCTTTTAAGATTTGATAAAGATATTAAAAAAGAAGAGTTGTACAATAAAATAAATGAATTAAATAATGATCAAAATATAGATGGTATTTTACTTCAATTACCATTACCTATTGATTTTATTGAAGAAGATTATTTACAAGCAATCACTCCATCAAAAGATGTTGATGGGTTCCACTATATTAACCAAGGTAAAATGTTGCAAGGTTATGATACAGTTTATCCGTGTACACCTTTAGGAATAATTAACTTATTAGAAGAATACAATATAAGTGTTAAGAATAAAGACATAACTTTAATTGGAACAAGTAATATAGTTGGTAAACCTTTAGGCATGATGTTATTGAATAATCAAGCAACTATAACAATGTGTAATAAAAATACTAAAAATATTAAAAATCATACAATTAATGCAGATATTATTATTAGTGCTACAGGAAAACAATTTATTATTACTGAAGATATGATAAAAAAAGATGCAGTAATTATTGATGTTGGAATCATCAGAGATCCAGTTACAAATAAACTTGTTGGTGATGTTGATTTTGAAAAAGTTAAACTAAAATCTAGTTATATAACTCCTGTTCCAGGTGGTGTTGGTCCAATGACTGTTATTACATTAATGGAAAATACATTTGTGCTATATGAAAAACATATTAATAAATCAAAATAAAAACGCTTAATTGGCGTTTTTTTATACAAAAATTAAAAAATAATAAAAATTATTAAATTTTATTTACAACTTATTTTTTATATGATAAGATTTTTATTGTCCTTTGATGGATAACAAAATTAAATATATAACCAATAAATTTGTATTTGGCTTTTTAGCTCAGTTGGTAGAGCAACCGGCTGTTAACCGGTTTGTCACAGGTTCAAGTCCTGTAAAAGCCGCCATTACATTTGGCCTGTTGGTGAAGCGGTTAACACACACGGTTTTCATCCGTGGACACACGGGTTCGAACCCCGTACAGGCTACCATTTATTATTGGAGTGCTAGCTCAGTTGGGAGAGCTCCTGCCTTACAAGCAGGCGGTCAGCGGTTCGAGCCCGTTGCACTCCACCATTTTTTTATGCTGACTTAGCTCAGTTGGTAGAGCAACTGACTTGTAATCAGTAGGTCGGGGGTTCAAATCCTCTAGTCAGCACCATTATCAACATTTAAATGGCACCATTGGTGCTTTTATTTTTGATTAAATTATTATTTTATTTATTACATTGATTAATTAAAAAATAAATGATATTATTTTTATTGTCCAAAGTTAATGACTCGCTAGCTCAGTCGGTAGAGCAACTGGCTTTTAACCAGTGGGTCCGGAGTTCGAGCCTCCGGCGAGTCACCATCCTGCGGGATTGGCGGAATTGGCAGACGCACTAGACTTAGGATCTAGCGTCTTCGACGTAAGGGTTCGAGTCCCTTATCCCGCACCATAAGAAAACAAAACTAGTATACAAAAATTGCTAGTTTTTTTATTTGCAAATATCACTAAAACTTGTATAAAAAAATATTCTAAAAAAATGTAAAAAAAAGATTGCATTGGAAAACAAAATAGTGTATATTAATTATTGTGCCCTTAAAAAGGCAACAAATGATCTTTGAAAACTAAATAGAACAACAATTGTACAATCCTGTAACAATTTCAAATTGAGTACAGAATAATATACAAAAAAATATAATAGTCAGAATCAAAACAATAATTTAAAATGAGAGTTTGATCCTGGCTCAGGATAAACGCTGGCGGCATGCCTAATACATGCAAGTCGAACGGAGGTGCTTGCACCTCAGTGGCGAACGGGTGAGTAACACGTATCTAATCTACCTTCTAGCGGGGGATAACTTTTGGAAACGAAAGGTAATACCGCATGTGGATGTTATTATCGCATGAGAAAACATTCAAAGATCCGTTTGGATCACTAGAAGATGAGGATGCGGCGTATTAGCTAGTAGGCGGGGTAAAGGCCCACCTAGGCGATGATACGTAGCCGAACTGAGAGGTTGATCGGCCACATTGGGACTGAGATACGGCCCAGACTCCTACGGGAGGCAGCAGTAGGGAATTTTTCACAATGGACGAAAGTCTGATGAAGCAATGCCGCGTGAGTGATGACGGCCTTCGGGTTGTAAAGCTCTGTTGTAAGGGAAGAAAACATAGGAGAGGAAATGCTCTTATCTTGACGGTACCTTACCAGAAAGCCACGGCTAACTATGTGCCAGCAGCCGCGGTAATACATAGGTGGCAAGCGTTATCCGGATTTATTGGGCGTATAGGGTGCGTAGGCGGTTTCGCAAGTTTGAGGTTAAAGCCCGGAGCTCAACTCCGGTTCGCCTTGAAAACTGCGGGACTAGAATATCAGAGAGGTAAGCGGAATTCCATGTGTAGCGGTAAAATGCGTAGATATATGGAAGAACACCAGTGGCGAAAGCGGCTTACTGGCTGATTATTGACGCTGAGGCACGAAAGCGTGGGGAGCAAATAGGATTAGATACCCTAGTAGTCCACGCCGTAAACGTTGAGTACTAAGTATTGGGGATTACCTCAGTGCTGCAGCTAACGCATTAAGTACTCCGCCTGAGTAGTATGCTCGCAAGAGTGAAACTCAAAGGAATTGACGGGGACCCGCACAAGTGGTGGAGCATGTGGTTTAATTCGAAGCAACACGAAGAACCTTACCAGGGCTTGACATACAGTGCAAAGCTACAGAGATGTAGTGGAGGTTAACATTGATACAGGTGGTGCATGGTTGTCGTCAGTTCGTGCCGTGAGGTGTTGGGTTAAGTCCCGCAACGAACGCAACCCTTGTCGTTAGTTACTAACATTAAGTTGAGGACTCTAACGAGACTGCTAGTGTAAGCTAGAGGAAGGTGGGGATGACGTCAAATCATCATGCCCCTTATGTCCTGGGCTACACACGTGCTACAATGGCCGATACAAAGAGTCGCAATCTCGCGAGGGGGAGCTAATCTCAAAAAGTCGGTCTCAGTTCGGATTGAAGTCTGCAACTCGACTTCATGAAGCCGGAATCACTAGTAATCGCGAATCAGCTATGTCGCGGTGAATACGTTCTCGGGTCTTGTACACACCGCCCGTCAAACCACGAGAGTTGGTAATACCAGAAGTACGTTTCCTAACCGTAAGGAAGGCGCGTCCCAAGGTAGGACTAGCGATTGGGGTTAAGTCGTAACAAGGTATCCGTACGGGAACGTGCGGATGGATCACCTCCTTTCTATGGAGATAAAAACAAAACAGATTGACTATTATATGTTCTATTTAGTTTTCAGGGATTATTTAAATATAATCTCTGAAAGAGAATTGTTCTTTGAAAACTGAATATTAGATGAAAAGCATTGTAAAAGATTAAAATAAATCAACAATTTTTAACAAATAAAAATAATTTTACTGAATCAATTATCAATTGCTTTAAGATTTTTTCTAAAAAATAGTAAGGGCACATGGTGAATGCCTTGGAAAATGGAGCCGAAGAAGGACGTGATTACCTGCGAAAAGCATCGGGGAGCTGGAAGTGAGCTTTGATCCGGTGATATCCGAATGGGGAAACCCAATACGATTAATCTCGTATTATCCATAAGTGAATACATAGCTTATGAGAAGGGAACCTTGGGAACTGAAACATCTTAGTACCAAGAGGAAAAGAAAATAAATAATGATTCTGTTAGTAGCGGCGAGCGAAAGCGGAAGAGGCCAAACCAGTCTACGGGCTGGGGTTGTAGGACATCTTTTTAGAGTTACAAAATCAACATATAGTAGAAGTTACTGGGAAGTAACGGCATAGAGGGTGATACCCCCGTATACGAAATGTGTTGATCTCTTAGATGGATCCTGAGTACGGCGAAACACGTGAAATTTTGTCGGAATCCGCCGAGACCACTCGGCAAGCCTAAATACTCCCATTTTACCGATAGTGAACCAGTACCGTGAGGGAAAGGTGAAAAGTACCCCGAGAGGGGAGTGAAATAGTTCCTGAAACCATGTGCTTACAAGAAGATAGAGCCCGTTAATGGGTGATATCGTGCTTTTTGTAGAAAGAGCCGGCGAGTTAATGTATCGTGCGAGGTTAAGCAGAATATGCGGAGCCGTAGTGAAAGCGAGCCTTAATAGGGCGTTTAGTACGTTGCATTAGACACGAAACCGGGTGATCTAGCCATGAGCAGGTTGAAGTTTGGGTAAAACCAAATGGAGGACCGAACCGACGTTCGTTGAAATGACCGCGGATGACTTGTGGCTAGCGGTGAAATTCCAATCGAACCCGGAGATAGCTAGTTCTCCCCGAAATATATTTAAGTATAGCGTCGAGGTTTACCACAATGGAGGTAGAGCACTGAATCTATGATGGCCCCACCTAGGGGTACTGAATAGAATTAAACTCCGAATGCCATTGTCGGATACTCGGCAGTCAGAACATGGGTGATAAGGTCCATGCTCGAGAGGGAAACAGCCCAGATCGTCAGCTAAGGTCCCTAAATTTAGGTTAAGTGTGTAAGGATGTGGAATTGCACAGACAGCTAGGATGTTGGCTTAGAAGCAGCCACCATTTAAAGAGTGCGTAACAGCTCACTAGTCGAGTGATTCTGCGCCGAAAATGTACCGGGGCTAAACCTAATACCGAAGCTACGGATTGTATTTTTAAATACAGTGATAGGGGAGCGTTCTAATTGTGATGAAGTCAGACTGTGAGGACTGGTGGAACGATTAGAAGTGATTATGCCGGCATGAGTAACGATTGAATGTGAGAATCATTCATACCGTTTGACCAAGGTTTCCTGGGCAAGGTTCGTCCACCCAGGGTTAGTCAGGACCTAAGGCGAGGCCGAAAGGCGTAGTCGATGGACAACAGGTTGATATTCCTGTACCTGCTAGTTAGTGATGGAGTGACGGAGAAAGGTAGTGTATCCCAGGTGATGGATGTCCTGGGTTAAGCACAAAGGCGGCAACATAGGCAAATCCGTGTTGTATTAAACGCTGAAGTGTTATGAGGAGTGAACGGTTCGCCTAGTAACGAAGTACATGACCCTACGCTTCCAAGAAAAGCTTCTAACTTAATAACTAGTAGCCTGTACCTATAACGAACACACGTGGTCAAGGAGAAAATCCTAAGGTAAGCGAGATAACTGTAGCTAAGGAACTCTGCAAAATAACTCCGTAACTTCGGAAGAAGGAGTGCTCAACGCAAGTTGAGCCGCAGTGAAGAGGGAGGGGCAACTGTTTAGCAAAAACACAGCTCTCTGCTAAGTCGCAAGACGAAGTATAGGGGGTGACGCCTGCCCAGTGCCGGAAGGTTAAGAGGAGAAGTCAGCGCAAGCGAAGCTTCGAATTGAAGCCCCGGTGAACGGCGGCCGTAACTATAACGGTCCTAAGGTAGCGAAATTCCTTGTCAGGTAAGTTCTGACCCGCACGAAAGGCGTAATGATCCCTTCGCTGTCTCGGCTGCAGACTCGGTGAAATTTTAGTACCGGTGAAGATGCCGGTTACCCGCAACTAGACGGAAAGACCCCGTGGAGCTTTACTATAACTTGATATTGAAATTTGGTATAACGTGTAGAGGATAGGTGGGAGACTTTGAAGCTGGACCGCTAGGGCCAGTGGAGTCAACCTTGGAATACCACCCTCGTTATATTGGATTTCTAACTTCGACCCGTTATCCGGGTTAAGGACAGTGTCTGGTGGGTAGTTTGACTGGGGCGGTCGCCTCCTAAAATGTAACGGAGGCGCTCAAAGTTACACTCAGCATGGTTGGAAATCATGCATAGAGCGCAAAAGTATAAGTGTGATTGACTGTGAGACTTACAAGTCGAACAGGTACGAAAGTAGGATTTAGTGATCCGGCGGTCCCGTGTGGAAGGGCCGTCGCTCAACGGATAAAAGTTACCCCGGGGATAACAGGCTGATCTCCCCCAAGAGTTCACATCGACGGGGAGGTTTGGCACCTCGATGTCGGCTCATCGCATCCTGGAGCTGTAGTCGGTTCCAAGGGTTGGGCTGTTCGCCCATTAAAGCGGTACGCGAGCTGGGTTCAGAACGTCGTGAGACAGTTTGGTCCCTATCTGTTGTGGGCGTAGGAAAATTGAAGAGAGCTGTTCCTAGTACGAGAGGACCGGAATGGACACACCTCTGGTGCTCCTGTTGTCACGCCAGTGGCACAGCAGGGTAGCTATGTGTGGAACGGATAATCGCTGAAGGCATCTAAGCGAGAAGCCTCCTTTAAGATGAATTTTCCCATTTCTTTAGAATGTAAGATCCCTTATAGACTATGAGGTTGATAGGATGGATGTGTAAGTGTCGCGAGGCATTAAGCTAACCATTACTAATAGATCGAGAGAATTTTAGAAAAAAGAAGCAATTGAGTATGTAATCATCTAATATCCAGTTTTCAGAGAACAATTTAAAAAAAGATCTGGTGGTCATAGCGTAGAGGTCACACCTGTTCCCATACCGAACACAGAAGTTAAGCTCTACAGCGTCGACGATATTGCATTGTGAGAAAATAGAACGCTGCCAGTTTAAAAAAGAACCTGAAAAGGTTCTTTTTTATATTTAATTATTGATTTTATTGTTTTATAAGAGTAACATCTTTCCTAAATAGAAAAAAGGTGGAAAAATGGGAAAGGTTTATAAAACAAACAAAATAGGTATTTTATTTTTTACAATATTATCTTTTATATCGGCTTTGGGTTTAGTTTTCAGTGGTTATGTTATAAGTTTTATTGTAAACACTGCAGTTGATGTTATTAATGGAGAAGCTGAAAAAACAAGCAGATTATTTATTTTAATTATAATTTGTGCAATATCATTCTCAATATGTATAATTTTTGGTTATTTTCAAAAACAAGTCAAAAATAAAATAATTAAAGATTTTAATTTACTTTTAAGACAAAGAATTTCAAATAAAATAATTAATTTAGATTTAAACGATTTAAATAGCAAAAATAATGGAGATTTTATCAGTTGATATACAAATGATATAAATCAAATAGAAGCTAAAAATTTTGAAAACACATTTGATTTTATTGATACATTTTTAACAGCAATTTTGTCAATTATAGCAATTTTTATTTTAAATTGAATAGTTGGTTTAGCTACAATATTTGCATTGTTACTTTTAATGATAATTCCTAGTTTATTACAAAAATCAATGGTTAAAACTATTAATAAAGTTTCTACAAAACAAGAAGAATTCTCAGCTAAAGTTGAAAATACAATATCTGGATATAAAGAACTTCTTTATAACAATAAAACTGAACTTTTTAAAAAAATGATTGATGAAAAAAGTTTGGATTTAGAAAATTATAAGCAAAAAAATAAAACATTAGAAAATTTGCAAATGACAGGAATAAATTTTATAAGTATTTTTTGTCAAATTGGATTGTTGTTACTAACTGTTATTTTAGCAACTTATAAATTAGGAAGTATAGGTATGGTTTTTGCAGTCCCTCAATTAGCAGGTAACTTTTTAGTAAATGCAAGAACAGCATTAGGTTCATTATTTGGTACTTTAGGAAGTAGAGAATTATTTTCAAAGTTTGATTATGATCATAAAAATTTTAAAGATTTAAAATTGGAAAACTTCAAATCACTAATAGTTAAAGATTTAGAACTAAAAATAAATGATGTGACTTTATATAAAGGATTGAATATAGAAATCAATAAAGGTGATAAATATTTGATTCATGGTAGAAGTGGAGTTGGTAAAAGTACGCTTATAAAAATTCTTTTCGGAACTTTAAATGGCTATAGCGGTGAAATACTTTGAAATAATAAGATCAATTTTAACACTATAGAAAGTAATGCACTTTGAGATAAAATTTATTATGTTCAACAAGATACAACTATCTTTGATGCGTCTTTTAAAGAAAATATTACATTGTTTGATGATAAAATATCTGACAGTCAAATCCAAAAAGTTATAAGTCTTGTAAATCTAAATGAACTAGTTTTAAAAAATAATAATTCTTTAACGTTTAGTTGTAAAGAACTCTCAAAAGGTGAAATACAAAGAATTTCGGTTGCTAGAGCTTTATTATCAAATAAAAAAATTATTTTTTTAGATGAGCCAACAGCAAGCTTAGATAAACAAAATGCAGAGCTAATAGAAGAACTTATTTTAAAAAATCCCGATTTAACAGTTTTATTTATTTCTCATACGTCAAATATAAAAAATAAATTATTTAATGGGACAATTCATATAAAATAATTTATTTAAATTTTATTTAACATTCTTATTTAAATTATTTGATAAAATATCTTAAATACATAAGGAGTTAATATGAAAAAAATTATAGCATTTAGTGATTGTGATGGAACTTTATTATTTGATGACTACAAGTTTTCTGATTACACAATTAACACAGTAAAAAATATTTATGAGAACGGAAGTTATTTAATACCAGTTACAGCTAGAACTTTGAAAAATTTAAAAAACATAGCAAAACAATTAAAAATTGATGAGCTTGGGGGTATTATTGCTGGTAATAATGGAGCTCAAATTTTTGATTTTAAAACAGGAAAATATATACTAAATAAAACAGTAGACAAAAACATTATTAATGAAGTATTTGATTTATATTACACAGAAGCTGATGAAGAAAAAGAATGCAAAGTTAATTTTGCTTCTGAAGAAATTGTATATTCATTTGGTGAATCAGAAAACACCAAAAAATGAGCAGAAATTATGGAACAACAATTTAAAGTTATTTCAAAATCAAATGAAATTCTAGAAGATATTGTAAGTATTTCTATAATAACTAAAAAAGGAACAGATTTAGATACTTATTTACATCATTTTAATAAAATAAAATCAAAATATGGAAATGACTACAGAATTGATAATTACCATAACAGAGTAATAAGCATTGCTCCAAAAGATATTGATAAAGGATATGCTGTTGAAATAATTAATAAATATTTAAACAATACAGGTCAATATGAAACTTATGGTTTTGGAGATAGTTACAATGATTTTCCTTTAATAGCAGCAGTTGATTATGGGATAGCTATGAAAAATGCATTAGATGAATTAAAAGAAACAGCTTATGATATTACTGAATACCCAAATTATCAAGATGGTGTAGCAAGATACATTAATGACAAAATTTTTAAAAAATAAAAATTTAAACAGTATTTTAATCGTAGTAAAAAAGAAAAAGAATAGTGAATTTTAATGGCTGAAATTATAATACTTAGCTCTTTATTTTTTATCCCGTTTTTTAAATAGTGGGTAAATCATATATATTAGAAATACTTATTTTGTAAAAAATAGGTATTTTTATTTATAATAGAACTATAGAGAATTTAAGAGGAAAAAATATGTACGCTTTTGATTATGAAGATATTCAACTTATACCAAACATGTGTGTTGTAAATTCAAGGAGTGAATGTAACACTTCTGTAACACTAGGGAAACATACTTTTAAAATGCCTGTTGTTCCCGCAAATATGGCAACAGTTATAAATGAAGAATTGTCTATTATGTTAGCAGAAAAAAACTATTTTTATGTAATGCATAGATTTGATTTTGATGCTGTTTCATTTATAAAAAAAATGAAAGAAAAGAAATTAATATCATCAATTAGTGTTGGTGTTAAAGAACAAGATTTTAAAATGATTAATGAATTAACTGAATTAAACTTAATACCAGATTATATAACTATTGATATTGCTCATGGACATGCAAATAGTGTAAAAGAAATGATTGAACACATTAGAACTAAAATGGGAGATCAAACTTTTATTATTGCTGGTAATGTTGCAACTCCACAAGCAGTAAGAGATTTAGAACATTGAGGAGCAGATGCAACAAAAGTTGGTGTAGGTCCAGGTAAAGTTTGCATCACTAAATTAAAAACAGGTTTTGGAACAGGTGGATGACAACTTGGAGCAATTAAATGATGTAGTAAAGCTGCAACAAAGCCAATCATTGCAGACGGTGGTTTAAGAGTTAATGGTGATATTGCTAAATCAATTAGATTTGGAGCAACAATGTGCATGATAGGAAGTTTATTTGCGGCTCATGAAGAATCACCAGGAAAAAATGTAACAGTTGATAATGTTTTATTTAAAGAGTATTATGGAAGTGCAAGTGAATATAACAAAGGTGAAAAAAGATACGTAGAAGGGAAAAAGGAACTTATTAAAGTACGTGGAAAATTAATGGACACTTACAAAGAAATGGAAGAAGATTTACAATCATCTATTTCATATGCAGGTGGTAAAACATTAAAAGCTATTAAAAAAGTAGACTACGTAATTTTAAAAACAAGTAACTTTTAATTTTAAAAATGAATAATTTAACAAATAGTGAAAGATTAAATGAAAATATAAAAGTAATTACAAAACAAAAATTAAGTATTAAAGAAATAGCAACTATATTTGATGTTTCAGAACAAACAATTAGATTTTATGATTCTAAAGGTTTATTACCATTTTTTGAAAGAGAAGATAATAATTACAGATATACAACAGTTGAAAATTTGCAATGATTTAAAATGGTTTTCTTGCTAAGATCAGCTGGAATGGAAATCAAGAATATAAAAGAATATATAAATTTATGTATGGAAGGTGATTCAACCGTTCCTCAAAGACTAAAGATAATCCAAGATCAAAAGAAAGATTTAGTTTCAAAAATTAAAGGCTTACAATCTGAACTTGAATTGCTAACAAGTAAAGAAAAACACTACAAAAAAATTCTTGAAGAAAATATATTGGATGAATGAAATCCAGTTAATTTTGAAGAAATTATACAAAAAAAATTAAAATAACATTTTTTGCTTGCCTTATAGTTACTATAATGTTTTACAATCAATTTATAATCATATAAAGGAGATTTTAAAATGAAAAATAAAGTATGATTTGTAACAGGAGCTGGACAAGGAATTGGATTAGTAGTTACAAAAGAATTATTAAAAAAAGGACATCAAGTTATTGCGACAAGTCGTAATAAAGATAAGATCGAAGAAGCAATTGGAGCTAATGAAAATTTATTAGCATTATCAGTAGATATTAAAGATCTAAAAGCTGTTGAAAAAGCAGTTAAATCAGGAGTTGAAAAATTTGGAGGAATTGATGTATTGTTAAACAATGCAGGTTATTCACAAATGTGAACTTTTGAAGAAACTGATATGGAAGATGTAAAAGGTAACATTGAAACTAATTTAATTGGTACTTTAAATGTGACACATGCAGTTATACCAGTAATGCGTAAACAAAAACATGGACACATTTACATTACATCATCAGCTTGAGGATATGGTACTGTTCCTTACAACAGTGTTTATGCTGTAGTTAAATTTGGATTAGATGGATTCGCAGAATCAATTAGCCATGAATTAAAAACTGTAGGAATTAGTATTTCAAGTATTAAACCTGGTGGAGTAAGAACAAACTTCTTAACTTCAGATTCTTTACAAACAGGAAAATCTACAATTGAAGAATATGCAGCTGGTAGAGACGAATGAGTTAACACAGTTAAATCATGAAATGGTTACCAAGATGGAAACCCTCAAAAATATGCAGAATTTATTATCGGTTTAACAGAAAAAGATTCTGTTCCACCAATGCACATATTTGCAGGTAGAGATTCATATGAAATTGCTAAAAACAAAATTTCAGCAGTTCAAAAAGATATGGATACTTTAGAAGCACAAGCAACAAACTTACATTTTGAAAATTAATTAAGGATATATAAAAAATGAAAAACAAAGTATGATTTATTACTGGAGCAAGCCAAGGGTTTGGTTTAGGGATAACAAAAAAACTTTTAGAGCAAGGACATCAAGTTGCAGCTACAACTAGAAATCCCCAAAAACTAGTTGATGAATTAGGCGCAAATAAAAATTTACTTGCTTTAAAAGTAGATCTTTCAAATCAAAAAGAAATAGATGATGCAGTGGCAAAAACTGTATCAACATTCGGGTCAATTGACATTTTATTAAATAATGCCGGTTATGGTCAATTATGAACTTTTGAAGAATCAACAGATAAACAAATAAGAGAATGTTTCGAAGTAAATTTCTTTGGAACAATTAATGTAACTCGTTCAGTTTTACCAGTAATGCGTAAACAAAAATATGGACATATATTTACAACTTCATCAATTTGAGGATATGTAGGTGTTCCTTATAATAGTACTTATGCAGCTGTTAAGTTTGCAACTGATGGTTGAACTGAATCAATCAGTCACGAATTAAAACCATTTGGTATAACAGTTTCATGTATCAAACCAGGAGGATTTAGAACAAACTTCTTAAGTTCAGGATCTTTAATTACTGGTGAAGAAACAATTTCAGACTATAAATCAGGAAGAGATGAATGATTTACTAACTTAGCTTCTTTTGATAAGCAACAAGATGGAGATCCTGAAAGATATTGTGATTTTATAATCGATATTACTAAAGGTGATAAAGTACCTCCAGTTCACATTTTCACAGGAAGAGATTCTTATGAATATGCTGAAAATAAAATAAAACAAATCAAAGAAGATATGGAAATTCTTAAAACTGAAGCAACTGATTTACACGTAAGATAAAACTAACCAACTATGTTGGTTTTTTTATTATTTATTTCCACATTTATTGCAAAAAGATAAAGCAATAAAAAAGGATGTTTAGTATAATTAGTAGGTATTCTTATTTTATGAAAGAAGGGGTAATATGAAAAGAATTGGAGTTTTAACTTCAGGAGGAGATGCACCTGGAATGAATAATGCCATTGCTGGAGTTGTTAAAGCAGCTGAAGCACAAGGTATTGAAGTTTATGGTGTAAGAGATGGGTATAAAGGTTTAATTAATGGTTGATTTGAAAAATTAGATTCTAAATTTGCTTTAGAAATTATTTCAAAAGGTGGGACTGTTTTAGGTTCAGCTAGATTACCAGAATTCAAAGAAGAAAGTGTAAGACAAAAAGCTGTTGATCAATTAAAAGCACATGACATTGAAGCATTAGTTGTTATTGGTGGAGATGGAAGCTACATGGGAGCTCAAAGATTAACTGAAATGGGAATAAACTGTATTGGTTTACCAGGAACAATAGATAATGATATTGTTTCAAGTGATTATACAATTGGATTTGATACAGCATTAAATACAGTTATTGAATCAGTTGAAAAAGTGCGTGATACTATGCAATCACACAATCGTGCTGCCGTAATTGAAGTTATGGGAAATGGTTGTGGAGATTTAGTTACTTATGCAGCTATTGCAACTCAAGCAGAAATATTTTCACCAAGTGAAAGTAAATTAACTGTTGAACAAATATGTGAACAAGCTAAAAAATTTGCAGAAGCAAACCACAGAAGTTTAATAATATTAATTAGTGAAAAACAACTTGATGCTAATGAATTAGCAAAAAAAGTTGAAGAAGCAAGTGGTTATGTAACTAGAGCAACAATTTTAGGACATGTTCAAAGAGGTGGGCGCCCATCAGGTATGGATCGCTATTTAGCTTTTACAGCAGCAATTTATGCAGTTGAAAAATTAATTGAAGGTAAAGGTGGACTTTACATTGGTCTAAGTGAAAACAAACTTGTTGCAAGAGATATTGAGTCAACATTGAATATGCCAAAGCCAGATAAGACAGAATTTATCGAAAAAATAAGATTATTGAACGCAAAGATATCAAAATAGGAAAAAATAATTTAAAATATATATTGAAAAAGTACATAGGAGAAAATAAAATGAACAAGAAAGAATTACAAGCACGTGTAAAACGTACTAAAATTATTACTACAACTGGTCCATCAACAAATGAACCAGAACAAATAAGAGAATTATTTGAAAATGGAATGACAACAATACGTTTAAATTTTTCACATGGTGATTATGAAGAACAAGGTTACAGAATTGCTGGAGCTAAAAAAGTTAGAGAAGAATTAGGAAAACCTGTTTCTATTTTATTAGATACAAAAGGGCCTGAAATTCGTGTTGGTAAATTTGTAGATGGAAAACAAGAAGTTACTGCAAATCAATCAATTACAATTTACACAGATGCTGAATCATTCAAAAACAAAGAATGTTTATCAGGAGAAATGACTGTTGCTTATGACATGTCAGTTGATTTAAAAATTGGTGATACAATTTTAATCGATGATGGTAAATTAGAAATGACTGTTGAAGAAGTTAAACCAGGTGTTGTTAAAGCTATCGCTTTCAATAACCACTTAGTAAAAACTAACAAACGTGTTAACTTACCAGGTGTTGATTTCTCAATGCCATTCTTAGCTCAAAAAGATATCAATGATATTAAATATGGAGTTGAACAAGGTGTTGACTACATCGCTGCATCATTTGTTAACTCAGCTGAAAATGTAAAAGAAATTCGTGATATTTTAGCAGAAGCTAATGGATCAGATATTCAAATTATTTCAAAAATTGAATCACAAGTTGGAATTGACAACATTGATGCAATTATTGAAGCATCAGATGGAATTATGATTGCTCGTGGTGACTTAGGATTAGAAATTCCTTACTACGACGTACCATACTGAGAAAAAATAATGATCAGAAAATGTCGTGAAGCTGGTAAAGTTGTTATTGTTGCTACTCAAATGTTAGAAACAATGACAGAAAACCCAGCACCTACAAGAGCTGAAGTAACTGACGTTTACTTTGCTACTGAATTAGGAGCAGATGCAACAATGTTATCTGGAGAATCAGCAGCTGGAGATTACCCATTCATTACTGTTAACACAATGGCAACAATCAACAAACGTGCTGAAATAGAATTCTACAAAAAAGCATACTACCAAACTCAATTAGAAAACGCTAAAAACTCAACTAGTGGACCACGTGCAGATATTGCAATGGACTTAGCTGAAAGAACTCGTGATGGACAATATGAATTTGCTGTTGTTTTATCAAGAACTGGAGCTTTATTAAAAACTATTTCTAAATTTAGACCAAATGTAACAATTTTAGGTGTAAGTGAATCAGAAAGATTATGAACTGCATTTGGTGTATGACACTCAATCTTCATGAACAAAACTGCTAACTTATTAGAATTAGAAGAAAATGTTGCTCAAATCTCAGAAATTGCAAAATTATGAGGTGCAAAATCAGGATCAAAAATCTTAGTTGTAAGAAACAAAGATATTCGTGAAATTACAGTAGCTTAATTAAAATAATAAAAAACTACCGCAAGGTAGATTTTTTTTTATTTATTAAGAGATTTTCTCAATAGCAGCTTTAGATACTTTATTTTTAAATCACTTTTGATTACCAAAAATAAATCCAGGTCCACCTATTGATTGTTTTGCTCATTTTTTAAAGTTGAAAGAATCAGTATGTTTAATTATTTTACCGTCTTTAACTTCCATTCTTGAATCTACAACATTAATAACTTTTCTTCTTTTTTGTCCAAATAAATATGTAGCAGTTCATCTAACAAATAAATAGTCATTTTCATTTAAAAGTTCATATGAAACTTCAAATTTTGACTCTTTTTTATTTGATAATAATGACTTTCACATAGTGGTTACTTGCTTGTGATTTAAGTCCTTAAATATTGGATCATTAAATACAATTGACTTATCATATAAACTATTCATTTTCTTAAAATCACCTTTAGTAAATGCATCATAGAAATCTTTTAAGATTATTTCTTTTTCCATCATAATATCTCCTTTATTATTTTTGCATAAATAAAGTATATCACTTTATAAATATATAAGAAAATATTGTATAATTATTTTTGAAAAGTGAATATTAATTAACATTTTGGACACGATACTATTGATGCTTTTAAAGAGAGTTGTTGGTGCTGCAAAACAATAAAGCTAAATATGTTATTACTACCAAATAAAATAATGTTACGTTGGGTGCGATAAATCCTTAAATTAAGGTATTAAGTTTTTTAATACGAATTAGGATGGTACCGCGTTATAAACGCTCCTAAATATTAGGGGCGTTTTTGTTTTTTTAAGGAGGAAAATATGAAAATTAAATTATTAGATGGATCAATTAAGGAATTTGATCAAGCAACAAACGTTAGAACAATAGCTGAAACAATAGCTATAAGTTTAAAAAAAGCTACTGCGGCAGCAAAAGTAAATGGAAGATATGTGTCAGTAGATTATGTTATTGAAAAAGATTCAAATTTAGAATTGATAACAAATAGACATGAAGACTTTTACAAAACATTGAATTATACTGCAGCTTTTGTTACAGGTGTTGCTATTTCAGAATTATATAAAGATGTTAAGCTTGCAAAAGTTTTATATAAAGAAGATGAACTTGAATATGGAATTACTTTTGAAGTTGAACCAAGAATTGGTTTAGAAGAATTACAAAACATTCAAAATAAAGTTAATCAAATAATTAAAAATGAATCAATTTTATCTAAGGAAATGGATTTAAAAGAAGCTGAAGAAATTTTTAAAGGAAATCAGTATCAATTACATTTAGCAAAGGAAATGTTTGAAACCTATGGTGAAATAACTGTTTATACATTAAATGGTGTTTCAATAGTTTCTAAACACCCAATAACTTTAAATTTAAAAAATATAAAAGTTGTTGAGGTTCAACAATTAACTGGTGAATATTGATTAAATGATTCTAAAAATATCATGTTACAAAAAGTTCATGGTATGGCCGCAGAAAGTATTGAAACTTTGTCTTCTAAAAAAGAAATTCTAGAAGATAGAAGAAGTAGAGACCACAGAATTATAAACAAAACTTTAAAAATATTTGGTTTTGATCATTTAGTAGGTCCTGGATTGCCTTTATGAATGCCAAATGGAACAATCGTTAAAGAAGAAATCAAAAAGTATCTTAAAGAAAAAGAATGAGAATATGACTACATTAATGTAACTACTCCAGTTATAGGGACTGTTGAATTGTATAAAAAATCAGGACACTGAGACCACTATGGAGAAGATATGTTCCAACCATTTAATGGTGGAAGTGGTAGTGATGAACAATTCATTTTAAGACCAATGAACTGTCCACACCACGTTGCTGTTTATAAACAAGAACAAAGAAGTTACAGAGATTTACCTTTAAGAATTGCTGAACATGCTTTACAACATAGATATGAATCAAGTGGTAGTTTAACAGGATTAGAACGTGTTAGAGCGATGGAATTAACTGATAGCCATATTTTTGTTAGACCAGACCAAGTTGAAGCAGAATTTAAATCAATTTATAAATTAATTACTGAAGTATTAGAAACATTTAATATTCAAATTGATTACTTAAGCTTAAGTTTAAGAGATCCAGAAGATAAAGTTAAATACTATCAAGATGATAAAATGTGAGACGAAGCTGAGGCAGCTTTAGAAAAAGTTTTACAAGACTTAAATATTGATTATAAGAAATGTATTGGTGAAGCAGCATTCTATGGTCCTAAATTAGACATACAAATTAAAACAGCTCAAAATCATGAAATAACTGTTTCTACAATTCAATTAGACTTCTTACTACCAAAGAAATTTGATGTAACATATATTGACCAAAATCAAGAATTTAAAGCTCCAATCATGATTCATAGAGGTTTAATTGGAACTTATGAAAGATTTATTGCAACATTGTTAGAACAAACTAAAGGTGTATTACCATTATGATTGGCTCCTAATCAAATTGAAATTATTCCTGTTGGAAGTGAAGAAAATATTGAGTATGCAAATGAAGTAAAAAAACAATTAAAAAAAGATTTTATTAGAACTCATGTAGATTTAAGAGATGAAAGATTAAGTTACAAAATACGTGATGCTCAAACAAGTAAAATACCTTATCAATTAGTTCTTGGTGATCAAGAAAGAAAAGATAATTCTGTTACTTACCGTCAATATGGTAGCGAGCAACAAACAACAATTAAGTTAAATGAATTTAAAAATATGATTACAGATTTAATTTGTAATAAGAAGTAGTTTGATATAAACTATAAATACAAAGGAGAAAAAGATTATGGCAGAAATGATTAAAGTTTCAACAAAAGAAGAATTTGACAAAATTATTAGCGAAGGTAAAACATTTGTTGATTTTAACGCTACATGATGTGGACCTTGTAAAATGCAAATGCCTTTAGTACATATGCTTGCACAAAAAACTGAAGGTGTTAAATTTATCGACTTAGATGTAGATTTAGTTCCTGAAGTAGCTAAGGAATACCAAGTTATGTCAATTCCAACTTTAATGTTGTTTGAAAACGGAAAAGAATCTAAAAAAAATGTAGGATTTATGGATCCAACAAAATTAGATAACTTTGTAAAATAATTCAAAAAGACGCAAGTCTTTTTTTATTTGGAAAATTATCCATCATTTTAGATATAATTAATAAAAATAAAAAAAACAAATCAAAACTTTTGGTTTTTTTTTGGTTTTTTTTGGTAATATGAAATTAGAAAGGGAAATCTATGATTAAAAAACAAAGACAATCAATAATTTTAAATTTTTTAAAGGGTAAAAAAATTGTTGCTATTGAAACCCTTTCGAATGAATTAAAGATTCCACTTACAACGTTAAGAAGAGACTTAGCAGAACTTGAAGAACTAAAAAAGATAGTAAAGTTACATGGTGGAGTTGAGTACAAGGAACCCGCATTCATCTATGAAGATTTTTTTGAAAAGAAAATTAAAGATAATGTTAAGGAAAAAGAAACAATTGCCAAGGAAGCAATAAAAAAAATCAAAAAGAACGATTCAATTTTTATTGATTCAGGTTCAAATGGTTATTTTATTGCTAAAAATTTAAAAGCTGACCTAAATCTACAAATAGTAACAAACTCAATTTACAATATTTTGGAACTTGTAAAAAATGGTCACGACAATGTTTACTTACTTGGTGGTAAGTTTACTAATGTAACGGGAGCTATTTTAGGATTTGAAGCTTTAGAAGCTTTAAAAAATTATAATTTTGATATTGCATTTTTGGGTGTTAATGCTGTTGATGAAAATGGAAACATATATACAACAAGTCCAGAGCATGCACAAGTTAAAATCGAAGTTATTAAAAATTCAAGAGAAAGCTATGGTTTAGCTGACTCAAGCAAATTAGATAGAAAATCCTTCTATAAGTTCGCTGACAAAGAATCAATTAAATTAATATAAAAAAAGAGGAAATAAAATGATATATACAGTAACACTAAATCCTGCTCTAGATCATATTATTGAAACTGATGGATTTAATATTGGTGAAACTAATTATTACAAAAATGAATATGTTGTAATTGGTGGAAAAGGTATTAATGTTTCTATTATTTTGAATAATTTAGAAGCAAAAGTTTTATCTACTGGTATCTTGGGATCAAATAATAAAAATTCGTTTTTAGAAAAATTTGATGAAAACAATTTAAAAAACAAATTTTTTATAAATAAAGGTGTAACAAGAACAAATTTGAAAATAAAAAACTTATCTAAGTTTGAAGAAACTGAATTAAATGGTTTAGGTTCAACAGTAAGTTTAGAGATAATAAATGAATTAAAAACCTTTTTAAACGATAACTTAAAAAGCGGTGATATTTTAGTTGCTGCAGGAAGTATACCAGCTGGTGTTAAAAATAATATTTATGAAGAAATAGGAAATATTGCAAATGAAAAGAATGCTTTATTTATTTTAGACACATCAAAGGTAAACATGTTAAATGGTTTAAAAACAAAACCTTATTTAATAAAACCAAATATAGAAGAAATATGTGAAATTTTAAATTTACCATTTAAAGAATATACTTTTGAAGAAACATGTGAAATGGTAAAAAAATTAAAATCATTAGGAGCTAGAAATGTTTTATTAAGCAGAGGAAGCAAAGGTAGTTATTTCTTTTCAGAAAAAGGAGAAATTTTTGAAACAGGAATAGCAAAAGGTAAATTAGTTAATTCAGTTGGATCTGGAGATAGTATGATTGCTGGATTCACATATGGATTATATAAAAATTTATCAATAGAAGAATGCCTTCAATTTGGAGCTGCAGCAGGTGGGGCAACTGCCTTTACCGAATGATTAGGATTAAAAGAAGACATTTTAAAATTAAAACAAGAAATTAAAGTTAACAAAATAAAATAGGAGATAAATATGGAATTAAAAGATTTATTTAAATCTAAAGTTTCAGTCTTCAAAGCAGATTTAAAAACAAAAGAAGAAGTTATTAATTTTTTAGTTGATAAATTATCATCAGAAAAAATGATAGCTAATAAAAAAACTTTTAAAGATGCGATTTTAAAAAGAGAAAGCGAAGCATCAACAGGTATGGGTGATGGAATTGGTATTCCTCATGCAATTAACAACACAGTTAAAGAACCTTGTATTGCTTTTGTAAGTTTAAAATCACCAATAGACTGACAAAGTTTAGATAACAAACCAGTAGATTTAATCTTTATGATTGCTACAAATGATGAAAAAGGAGAAGCTCACTTAGGTGCTTTAGCTGATTTATCAAAATTCTTAATGAAACCTGAATTTCAAGAAGCATTAAGAAAAGCAAAAACTTTTAAAGATCTTTCAAAAGCTTTTGATAATAAAGTTGAAACAAAAAAAGTGGAAGCAAAAAATGGTAAATATGATGTGATTGGTATTACAGCATGTCCAACTGGTATTGCTCACACATACTTAGCAGAAGAAAAATTAATTGAATATGCTACAGAATTAGGATTAAGTGTAAAAATTGAAACTCAAGGACGTAGAGGAACTGAAAACAAATTAACTCAAGAAGATGTTGACAATGCAAAAGTAATTATTTTAGCACATGACAAAAACTTACAAGGAATGGGTAGATTTGGTGGTAAACAAGTAATTGATACAACTACTAAAGATGCAATTTTTAATGGAAAACAATTAATTCAAGAATTTGGTAAAACAGAAAAAACTACTACAGCAAAAGCTGTATCTTCAAAAGATGATGAAGTAAGTGATGATTTTTCATTGAAAAAATTTGCTCAAGTTAAAGGAAACTTACTTGCGGGTGTTTCAAGAATGTTACCATTTGTCGTTGCAGGAGGAATTATATTAGGAATTGGATTCTTGATTGATTTTGCTGCAGGAAACGGAAATGTTCCAGGAATGACTGGCGCAACATTTGATTATTGATTTAATAATATATATGACAAAACTAAAGTTGATGTATTAACAGAATGAACCAATTGATGAATGGGAAATTTTGGAACACATAGTGAAGTTGCTGGTTGATTCTCAGCAATAGGTAAAACAGGTATGATGATGATGGTTCCTGTTTTAGCAGCATATATTTCATATACAATCGTTGGACCTCAAGGATTAATGCCTGGGTTTATAGCAGGTATATTAGCTGATGGTACAGGTGGTTTTGCATATGCTGGAGACAAATTTGGGTGATCAGGTTTATGAACACGACTAATACCAGCTGATATCCCTATGCAATCAGGATTTATTGGTGGTATGGTTGGTGCATATGTAGCAGCCTTAATTGTATTTGGTTTAACAATAGGATTCAAAAAATTTAAAAAATCTTTCCATGGAGTAAGAGACATAGTATTAATTCCAGTGTTATCTCTTTTAGGTATTTCTTTAGCAATGTTCGCATTAAATATACCTTTAGGATATACAATGTATGGATTACAACAATTTTTAAAATTGTTAGCTGATCAAAACTTATTAATATTATTAGGAGCAATCCTTGGATTAATGATGTGTATTGATATGGGTGGACCAATTAATAAAATTGCTTATGTTACAGGAACACTTTCAGTTTCAGGTGGATTAGGTAATGATCCACTTATAACTGTTACTATGGCAGCAGCAATGGCTGGAGGAATGATTCCACCTTTAGGAATAGCATTATGTACAGTAACTTTTAGAAAAGCTTGAACAACAAAAGAAAAAGATTCAGCAAAAGCTAACTGATTAATGGGTGCATTCTTTATTTCAGAAGGAGCAATACCATTTATGGTTACAGATCCAAAAAGAATTTCAGTTTCAGCAATGGCTGGTGGTACAATCACCGGATTAATTGTTGGAGGATGTAAAATAACATTAGGTGCACCACACGGTGGTATAGCTGTATTCCCATTATTAAAATCAGGATTACTTGGAACAAGCCCTGAACAAATGAATTCAGGAGCAGCAATTGGTTTAGGTGTAGGATTATACATCTTAGCAATCGTTGTTGGTACTTTAGTTATGGCAACAATCTTAGGATTCTGAAAAACTTATGATATTAAAAAAGGTAAACTAGTTATTGCCAATTAATATTAAATAAAAACCTTATTTATTTAAGGTTTTTTTGTTTCCAAAAATATATAAATTTTTTTTCAAGGAGTAAAATAATTAATAAATGAGAGAAAAACAAATCAATAGAAAGAAAAAAAGGTTATATTTATGGATTTAAAAACACCTATAGTTGAGTTATCTAATGTTTCAAAAATTTATAATAAACAAATTTGAGCATTAAAGAAAATTGATTTAAAAATATATAGAGGTGAGTGTGTTTCACTTTTAGGCTCAAATGGTAGTGGTAAAACAACATTATTAAGAATTATAGGAAATAACTTAAAAAATACAACAGGAACTATTAATTATAATTTAGAAGAAGAAAACATTTTAAAAGGAATTGGATTACAAAAAAGAGAGCAAGCTTGACCAAATGGTTTTAAGGTTAAAGATATAAACGACTTATGAATAAGAATATATGATGTTAATGATCTAGAATGAATTAATAAATTAAAAGATGTTTTTGGTGTGAATGAAGTTGAAGAAAAATATTTAAACAAACTTTCAATAGTTAAATTACAGATTTATGCAATATTTTTATCTTTTATTTCAAAACCTGAATTAGTTTTAATTGATGAATTATCATCTGATATCGATTTTAAATATGAAGAAAAAATAACTAATTTCTTTAAAGAATACTTAGAAGAGGGAAATACCCTAATTTTAAATAGTCCAAGTTATTATTTTTTAGAAAACTTAACTGATAGAGTTGTTTATTTAAATGATGGTGAAATCTTTGAAGACCTATCTATTAAAGAAGTTAAAAAAGAATATAAATCTGTAATGGAGTATACTAAAGCAATTTTTAAAGAAGAATTAGTGGTTGAGAAAAAAATTAAAAATAAAAGTAAGTTTTTCTCAACAATGATTTCTAAAACTGAAGGTTACTCAAATGTATTACAAGCAATCATTGAGCAATTAGAAGCTCAAGAAAACTGCAATGAAAAGGTTTTAAGCAGATTAAAAGAAGTTTATTTTAGTATTTTAGATTTAAACACAAGTATAGATAATTTATCAGTTTCTTACATAAATGCTGATTCGATTAAAATAATATCTAAAAAGATAAAATTAACTATGAAGTTGATTAATAAATTGACTATAAATTACAGATATAAAAAATATCATAAAACATTAAGTGGCATTGAAAAGTTTTTAAGTAAGGAATTGAAAAGAACTTTTGCAAATGACAAGGTTATTGTAAATGGTGATGTTTTAAGTATAACTATGTCTCAATCAGAAAAAAAACAATTAGAAAAACTTAAAGAAAAATACATTAAAGAAGAACAAAAAATTATAAGAAGAAAAATTCTTAAACAACAATTTAAAAAACAAAAAGATATGAAATCAAAAAATAATCCGGTTCAAGAATCTTTAAAAGAGGTTACAACTGATGAAAACAAATAAAAATTTCAAAATCTTTTTAAGATTAATGAAAGCACAAACTTTTAATTATATAACTGATCCAATTAATATAATTTTAGGTTTTGTTTTAACAACAGTTACAATGTTATGTTGATTGGCTTTTAAACCGCATGATGCAGAATCTGGATTATTAGCAGATAGTTTCGTTTTAGCTTCAGCAATTGGTATTTCAGCAATTAGAAATTCTCAATATAATTTAAACTTAACATTAGCTGATTGACGTGAAACTAGATTTATAAGAAATCTTTTAACAACACCTGTTTCAAAAAAAGTTTTATATGCGTCAATATTATGTTTCAACTGAATAGTAAATATATTAGTAACTATTATTTTGATTTCTTTAGCTATGCTTTTTAGTTCACAAAGAAAAGTGATTTCAAATGTTCAATGAACACCATTTTTAATTGGTTTTATTCTAAATATTTTTCTTTCAAATGTTATTGCCTTGTTTTTATCAACAACCTTTAAAAATAAAGAATATGTTTTTATAATTTCTTTATTATCATATTTTGGACCTATGTACTTGTTGGGTTTAGGTATACCTTGGAATGTTGTTGGTCAAATACCAGCGATTAATATATTAACTTACATAGCACCTCATAGATATACATTGCATCTAATGCAGGCTGCGTGAGTAGGGAATGCGTCAAATATGTCATTCCCTGGAGTTGAATCAAGTTCTTGATTAGGAGTTCATGGTTTTGGATATGGTGGGAACGGTTGATGGCTACCAGCATTAATAGCTTGTATTTTTATATTTATATTTGCTTTTGCTTTTTACTACAGGTTAAAAAGCAATTATCAGTTTGGAACAAGAAAATATTCTAAATTTAAAGGTGTTAAAAAACACGCAAATAACATTGAATTAATTAAAAGAACAAATTCAATAGAAGAATTAAAAATACTTGTAGAAATAGCTGGCTTAGATTATAAAACAAAAAAAGTTAAAAAGAAAAAGCCAAGCAAGAAGCGAGGTGATAAATAATGAATTTGGAAAAATTAAAAAAGGAATATAAAGTTTTCAGTATGTTATTTATCATACAAACTAAGCATTGATTTAAAAACCCACTTAATATATTTTTAGGAGTATTTATTTCTTTATACACTATATTATGTTGACTTGCATTTAAGCACAATGATCCATTTTTATTAGTTTCTGGTATTTGTGTAGCTATGGTAAGGAATTCAATGTATATTTACCTTAGAACTATCAATGATTGAAGAGGTAAAAACTTCGTTGATAAAATGAGTATGAGCAATATTAGTAATAAAACAAAACACTTGTCATTACTGGTCTTTAATTTTATTTCAACATTTGTAATATGCTTAATAATATTTTTAATATCTATAATATTATTTCCATCACAATTAAGTTATATTGAAAAATTAAACCCTTTAATGATGATATTTGGGTTATTAATATGTTGAGTAACATGTTATGTAATTGCTTTATTTTTATACACATTTATTAGCAATACAAAATGAACAACAATGATTGGTTTATTAATTTATTTTTCAACTATGTATTTTTTAGGTTTAGGTTTTCCATTCCAAACAATTATTCAACAAGATTGATTAAATTATCTATTGTATTTACACCCAATGAGATATTCAATTAACATAGTACAAGCTGGATTTGTTAACGCACCTAATTTTCACTATATCAATCCCGATATTAATATTGATGTTGATTTTGGATATGGCGAAAATGCATGATTAGCTTACTTTTTAGCACTATTAACAATTGGTGGGTATATAATTTGTTTAGTATCAAAAAGATTAATTGATTCAAATTATAAATTTAGATCCAGAAATAAAGTAAAAAGATTGAAAGCTGAATCAAAACTTTATATTAAACAAATTAACGAATCAAACGATATAGAATTTTTGAAAAGATTAAGAGAAGATAGAAGACAAAGGGATTAGAATAATGAAATGTTATAGCACAAATTGTAAAAATGATGCAAGTGCATCATTCTCAGAAAAAGTTTTGGATGTTAATTCAACACAAAATAAATGATTAACAACAGAACCAGTTTATAAAAGAATAACTTTATACTACTGTCATGATTGTATGCAAACAGTATTAGGAAATTTAAGAGGACAAAAAAAATAATCGGCAACGATTATTTTTTTACTTTCATTTTTTTATTTTCAATTCTTTCAATTTCTTCTGCTAAGAATTTCATTCTAGCTTCTTTAACTAAAAGCGTATCAAACTCTTTATTAAATAACCCCATGAATGTACCAATAATTAAGGCACCAACGAAGTTTCCTAATATAGCTGGTATGATATTGAAAGTAATAAATGCTCAAGCCATATTTGCGTGTTGAGTTGTTGGATCAGAGATAGCTCTTAATATTAACATTCAAGCACCAAATCAATTGGCTACACAGTGTTGATATCCCCCAATTGCAAAGTAGAATAGAACTAAGAAATACATAATCATTGCTGCAACAGTGTTACCTTTTGCTGATTTAGAACCTTGAGTTGCTAAACAAATTAAGAAGTTACATAATACAGCACTTGCAAAAACATAACCTATTGTTTCAAAAATCATACCCGCTTTTAAGCTATGATTATTTGCAATGGCTTCACCAATCTCATAAAGCTTAGTTTTACCAAAAGCATTATATATATGATCAGCTAGAGCTGGACTGTGGTTTAAAGCCCCACTTAATTGAAAGATACAAGTAAATGTCATTATTCCAATTATGTTTCCAGCGTAAACTAGTCCACATGCTTTCAAGAAAATTGATCATCTTTCAACTTTTTTAAACATAGTTCTGTTATATCACATATGTGCTGTGACAAATCCTCCACCAAGAAATGATATTAATAGTATAACACTACCAAAAATCAATCCAGTTAATATTCTAACAAGTGATTCTAAACCAGCTTTATCTTTCCCAACAAATGAGTAAGTTGCATAAGCTACCGCAACATAAACTAAACCAATTCAAATACCAGCTAGCACTCCTGCCATAAACTGCTTCATATTTGCCAACCTTAAACCATCAGATATAACTCTAAAAGTATGAATGTATCCATAGTTATGATAAGCAACATCTTGACTATAAAGAGGAGAATAATCAACTTTTTCTAAAGTATTGATTTCTTCTTTATAAGCACTGATTTTTTGCTCATCGGTTAAATGGGCTCTTTTTTTCCACTTCATCATTTATTTTATTTTCCTTCTCTAAAAATTAATTTCTATTTTAATAATACATTAATGGAATTATATTTTTTGAAATTATTTTATTTTTTATATTTTTTGTTTATATAACTATTATTATGTAAAAATTTAAATGATATAATTTTATTAGCCTAATTAAGTTTAAAAAGAGGAGAAAAATAATGGGATTATTTAGTAAAAAAAATAAACTTGTTGAAATCTATGCACCAGTAGATGGTGAAGTTGTAGGATTAGATAAAGTTGAAGATGAAGTATTTAGTGGAAAAATGATGGGTGATGGTTTAGCTATCGTTCCAGCAAATGGTGATTTTGTTTCACCAATGGCTGGTGAACTAGCAAGTGTTTTCCCAACAAAACATGCATACGGATTTAGAGAAAAATCAGGAGTTGAAGTTTTAGTTCATATCGGATTAGACACTGTTAACCTTGATGGTGAAGGATTCGAATCATTTGTTAAACAAGGAGACAAAGTAAGCCAAGGTGACCCAATGGTTAAAGTTGACTTAAAATTTGTTAAACCAAAAGTTCCTTCAATTACAACACCTATTATCGTAACTAACCCAAATGGTAAAGAAATTACTATTGTTAAAATGGGAAAAGTTAAAAAAGGTGAATTAATCGCAACTGTTGGTTAATAATATTTACAAATCATTAATTTATTTGTTATAATTTAAATGTTAAAGAAAAAGAAGCACAAGCTCACCACCAACTAAAGTGAAGTGGTAGAATGAAATAATATAAAAATATTATAATGTGTGCTATCTAATTTTTTGACGGCACACATTTTATTTATCCAAAGGAGTATTAGATGGATCAAAGAAGAAACAATTCAAAACCTATTAAAAACCAAGACCCTATTAACGCTTTTATTAGAGCTAGAGAAGTTTTAATCATTGGAGACAATGGAGAAAAACTTGGACCTTTAAAAAGAAATGAAGCTATTCAATTAGCTGAAGAAAAAGGTTTAGATTTAATGCAAGTTGGTCAACAACCTGATGGTTTAGCAATTTGTAAAATTTTAGATTATGGTAAATTCAGATACCAACAACAAAAGAAAAACAAAGAAGCTAAGAAAAATCAAGTTAAGGTTGAAAATAAGGAAATTAGATTAACTGTTAATATAGGTCAACATGACTTAGTTACAAAAGCTAAAAAAGCTAGAGAGTTTTTAGAAGCTGGGGATAGAGTTAAAATTTCTTTAAAATTCAAAGGTAGAGAAATCGCATACATGGATTTAGGAAAAGAAACACTGGACAGATTCTACAAAGAAATTGAAGATATAGCTAAAATTGAAAAAGAAGCTAAGTTAACTTCAAGATTCTTAGATATGTACGTTGTGCCAAAGAAATAATTAGAAAAGTATTGAAAGGAAATTAAGTATTATGCCAAAAATGAAATCAAAAAAATCATTAGCAAAAAGAGTTATTGCTAAGAAAAACGGTACTTTAAAAAGAGGTAAAGCTTACAGATCTCACCGTGCTACAGGTAAAACTACAAAACAAAAACGTCACTTAGAAAAAGCTACAATCGTTCATGTAACAGACATGAAACGTATTAAAGGTTTATTACAAAAATAAGAAAGGTAAAAGGAAAATAAGTTATGGCAAGAGTTAAATTTGGAAAAGTAACTAGAGCAAGAAGAAAACGTTGAATCAAACGTGCAAAAGGTTACTATGGAACTAAACATTCTTCATATAAAAAAGCACACGAACAAGTAGTTCGTTCAATGGCTTATGCTTTTATCGGGCGTAAACAAAAGAAACGTGACTTTAGAAAATTATGAATTGTTCGTATTAATGCAGCAGTTAGACCATATGGTTTATCATACTCAAAATTTATGAACGGATTAAAATTAGCTAACATTGATGTTAACCGTAAAATGTTATCAGAATTAGCTATTTCAAACCCAGAACAATTTAAATTATTAGTTGATGCATCAAATAAAGCATTAACTTCAAAATAATAAATTTTTATGGCTAAAATAGATCAAAAATCAAATAAAGTAATCTTTACTAATGCTGAGTATACTAAAGCTTGAGAAAACTGCCCAATTATACAAAATAGGGATAGAAAAGACTTTAGACTTTGCTATATTTGTAAATATCCAATGGAATTTAAAATAAATGAAAATATGAGTAATGATGAAACTGCTTGAGTAATTGATTTAATAAATATTAAAAAACCAGTTCTTGAAATTGACAACTATATTGGCGTTCATGCTAATTGTGTTCAAAACAGAACTAAAAAGAATGCAACTAAACTAATCAAAAGAATTAAAATGGTTGGTTGAATGGCACCTGAATAATATAATTAGATGCTTAGGCATCTTTTTTTATATTTTTATATAAAAAAAAATAAACCGTGAAGTTTATTTTCTATATCAATTAATACCTAATTTATTTTGTACTTTATTTACTTTTTTAATAGCAACTTTTTTAGCTTTTAATGAACCTAGTTCAAGCACTTCTTTTATATAATCACCTTTTATTATTTCATTGTATTTTTCCTGAATTGGAGTTATTACTTCTAACAATGCTTCTGTAACATCGTCTTTTAAGTCTTTATAATTTTTACCATCTCATTTTTTTTGGCATTCTTCTATTGAAACGTTTTTGATTATTGAATAAATATTCATTAAATTTGAAACACCTGGTTTATTAATTGGGTCATATTTTATTAAATTTTCACTATCAGTAACTGCTGATTTAATTTTATTAGCAATTTCAGCTGGTGAATCAAGCATTTTAATAACAGCTTTAGGATTTTCACTAGACTTACTCATTTTTTTGGTTGGGTCTTGCAAGTCCATAATTTTAATATTACCTTTTGTTAAAATAGGTTCTGGTACAACGTGCATTTCACCGTACTTATTGTTCATTCTTGTTGCTATATCTCTAGCTAACTCTAAGTGTTGTTTTTGATCAACACCAACAGGAACAAATTTTGGATCATAAAGTAATATATCAGCAGCCATTAAACAAGGATAAGTAAATAAACCTGCTGGAATAGAAACATTGTCACCATTACTTTCTTTAGCTGATTTATCTTTGAATTGTGTCATTCTTGATAATTCACCCATTGTTGATTGAGTTGTAAGAATTCAACCTAATTGAGAATGTTCAACAACATCAGATTGTAAGAAAAGAGTCATCTTTTCAGGGTCTAATCCACAAGCAATGTACAATGCTGTCATTTCCTTTGTTTTAATTTTTAACTGATTTGGATCTTTTGGTATTGTTATTGCATGTAAATTTGCAACAAAAACAAATAAATCATATTCATTTTGATACTCAATTAAATTTTTAACAACACCTAAATAGTTTCCTAAACTCATTGAATCACTTGGTGTTATCCCAGTTATCATTCTTTCTTTTTGCATTCTTATCTTCCTCACTTTTACATATAATATTATATCAAACATATATAACCTAATAATTGATATAATTATTTTACATTAACTTGAGGTGCAAAATGAAATATAGTATTGTAAAAAATGATTATAATGAATCAAAAAAAATGTCTGATGAGCTTTCTGATTTATTAGTAAGTAAAAAATGAATTGAAGATAACAAAAACCCTAACTGTATTTTTGTTATTGGTGGAGATGGAACATTTTTAAAAGCAGCAGAAATATTTAACAATATTTTGGATGATGTTATTTTCGTTCCAATTAAATCTGGTGGAATTGGTTTTTATACAAATCACAATAGAATTTCTGACATTCAAGAAATATTAAATAATATTGAAAAACAAAAACCAATTGAAATTTCAGTTTTAGAAGCAAATGATTATAAAGTTATAAATGAAATTAAAATAATAAATAATCTCAGACCATTGGAAGCCGACGTAATGATTGATGGAGAATTATTAGAAACATTTAAAGGAACAGGATTAGTATTTTCTACTTCAGGAGGAAGTACAGGTTTTGCAAAATCTCATAATGGAGCTGTAATAATTGATGAAAATAATATATTCCAAATGTTAGAAATTGCACCAGTATCAAACAATAACTTTAGAACATTAAGCGCACCAGTTATATTTTCAAGAAAACATAAAGTAGAAGTAATTATTAAAAAGCCAAATGATGTTGAAATAATTGTAGATAGTAAGAAATGCAAACTACCAGAAAACAATTTAATCAAAATTCAAATGGGTGAAAAAAATATCAAATTAATCTCAAAAAATAGTGAAAAATTAACTAAGACTAAAATATTGAATTCTATTTTCACTACAAACAAGTCTTATAACTAGTTCTTTAATGTTTTTACAATATTATTACTATATAATATTAAATTAACAAGGAGTTAAATGAACGTAATATCAGGTAAGTATAAAGGGTTAAAATTAAATACATTAGAAGGTATGAATACAAGACCTACTCTAACAAGAATTAAAGAAGATGCATTCAACATTATTGATAACTATTTTATCTTTGAAGGTAAAAAAAGTTTAGATATTTTTGGTGGAAGTGGTGCTTTAACTATAGAGGGTTTAAGTAGAGGTATATCTTTTGGAATTGTTAATGATTATTCAAGAGATGCGATAAAAGTTATTAAATCTAATTTAGCTAAAACTAAATCAACAAACTGAGAAATACATAATAAAGATTATTTAGAACTTCTTGATTTTTTATGTTTTAAACACGAAAAATTTGACTTGGTATATATGGATCCTCCATTTGCCAAAATTGAATCATATGCACAAGTGTTTACAAAATTACTTGAATTAAATTTATTAAATAACTGAGCAGTTATTATGATAGAGTCAGAAATGCCTTTAAATGAAGAAGTTATTTCGCAATTTAAACTATTAAAATACAAAGATTACAATAAAAAACATCTATACATTATAAGATTGGAGAACAAAGATGAAGAATAAAGGAAAAGTAATTATTATATCAGGACCAAGTGGTGTAGGAAAAGGGAGTGTTAATGGTGAACTACTTACTAACAAAGATTTAAAATTAGAATATTCAGTTTCTATGACAACAAGAGCACCTCGTGAAGGTGAAGTTAATGGTGTTAATTACTTTTTTGTTTCAAAAGAAGAATTTGCTAATGCAATAGTAAACAATGAGTTAATTGAATATGCAAATTTTGTAGGTAACTCATATGGAACACCTAGAAAATATGTAGAAGAAAAACTTAATGAAGGTAAAAACGTTATTTTAGAAATTGAAGTGGATGGTGCCACTCAAGTTTTAAGAAATGAAGAAAATGTTTTATCTATATTTTTAATGCCACCAACATTAAATGAATTAGAATCACGAATTAAAGGAAGAGCAACAGAGTCTGATGACAAAATTAAAGCTCGTTTAGATAAAGCTTTATTAGAAATACCTTTAAAACATAATTATGATTATGTTGTTGAAAATGATTCTGTTGAAAATGCAGTTTCTAAAATTACTGATATTTTAATTAGAGAAAAATGTACTGAATCTAATGAAGAATCTAAATTTAAAGAATTAGTTAAAATCGTTGAAAACATTGTTGATCAAAAATATACTTATTTTATAAATAATTGAGAAGCAAACGTTAAATTGTTAGCACATAACAAAGAAGCTAAAAAAGAAGCAAACGATTTTGATGCTAGAGGAGAATTGATTAAAATTTTATCTTCTGAAGTTTATAGAAAAACTCTAGCACATGGAGATTTTTCAAAAATTAATGATGTAGAGTATGTAGATTTTAAAATTCAAAAATTAATGTTCAAAATTAACTTTTTCAGTATAAAACAAAGAAGTGATTTTAGTGGAGACTAATAATTCAAGAAAAATAGCATTTGAAATTTTGAAAAAAGTATTTAAAAATAAATCTTTTTCAAACATTCTTTTGAATGATGTTTCAAAAATGCCAATTTCTGACAAGTTTAAGAACTTAATTTTTGCAATAGTTCATGGAACTATAACAAATCAAATTTTACTTGACCATGTTTCAAGAAAATTGATTGATGTTAAAAAAACTAATATTGATATTCAAATACTTTTATGAATGAGTATTTATCAATTACGTTTTTTAAAAACTATCCCTCAATATGCAGTTGTTAATGAATCGGTTATGATTGCAAAGTCTGTTAATCATAAATTTTCCGGTTTATTGAATGCTTGTTTGAAAAAAGTTATTAAAAATGAGGAAGAACTTTTTGATTTTTCTTTTAAAAGTGAAAATCAAAAAATATGTATTGAAAATTCTTTTCCAAAAAATTTATTTAATTTAATAGAAAAAGGATATGGAAAAGATATTGCTAAAAAAGTAGCTATTGATTCAAACCAAAAACCTGTTATAAGTTTTAGAGTAAACACTTTAAAGATTTCAGAAAATGATTTTTTTGAAAAATATAAAGATGAATATGAATTAGAAAAAACAGAAATAAAAAATTGCTTGATCTCAAAAAAAGCAATTGTAAAAAGTGACGCTTATACAAGTGGTCAAATAACCATTCAAGACCCAGCATCAATTTTAGTAGGAAATGTCTTAAATCCAACTAAAGGTTCAAAAGTTTTAGACATGTGTAGCGCACCGGGTGGTAAACTTACTCATTTAAGTATGATAATGGAAAACACAGGACAAGTAACAGGATTTGAAATAAGTGAAAACAAGATAAAATTAATTGAAGAAAATATTAAAAGATTAGATTGTAAAAATATTTCATTAAAGTGTGGAGATGCAACTTTAATTAATGAAAAAGAAAATTTTGATTTTATCTTATTAGATGCACCTTGTTCTGGATTTGGTGTTTTAAAAAGAAAACCTGAAATTAAAATTAATAATATTGAAATAAATAATATAAATAACATTGTAAATATTCAAGAAAAGTTATTAGATACAGCATATTATAATTTAAAACAACAAGGTGTTATGGTTTATTCTACTTGTACTATAAATCCTGCTGAAAATCAAAATCAAATTAAAAAGTTTATTGAAAAATATAAAGATATAAAAATTATTAGCGAAAACCAATTGTTTGGTTATGAAATGAATACTGATGGTTTTTACATCTGTAAAATGATTAAAGAATAGAAGGATTGCCCTTTTATTTTTTTGTTGTTTAAGATTAAAATAAGTATTTGTTATAAAATATATATAAAAGGAGGAAGTAACATGGACAAACAATTATCAAGAAGCGAACTTCATAAAGATCAAGTTAAAGAAATAAATAATAAGTTTGCTGAAAATAGAGATTTTCTGACCATAAATTCTTTTGTTACTTCTTCATTAGAAACTTTAAAAAAAATGGATTCAGAATTTTTTTCAAGAGTTGAAAAAGTTTTGAATCAAGAAAATGATAATGTCAAATTTCACTTGGAACATGACCCAGAAATTAAACATTTTAATTATGAAATAATTAGTCAACTAAATGATACTCTTGAAGAATTGAAAAAAATTCAAAATTATGAATCAAGTAGTAATAACAATGAAAAAAGTGAAATATTATTTGAGGAAAAAGAATTTTACAAAAAGGAATTAGAAGATTTATTACATTCTTTAAATGAAAAGAATAGAAAATATTTAGATAGAATGAATAATAGTGAGGCTTACAAAACAAATTACGCTGGTGAAAAAAATGAAACACTAGCAAGAAGTTTTTTAAGTTATAATGAAAAAATTGCAATTAATAAAGAAATTAAAAGATTACCATTTGATCAGTTAACACTCGAAATAAAAGCAAAGCAAAGAGAAAAAATGCATAACTTAAGTCAAAGTAAAAAAAGATTTAAAATTAATACAAAAATATTTACAATTTTCTTTGCTAGTTTTGTAGTTATTGGATTAATTGGAATAGTTATTATTTTTATAATTTAGAAGGGGTTAATATGAAAAGAAAAATTGTTATAGCCGTTGATGGAACTGCTGGTAGTGGAAAAACAGCTACGTTTAATACAGTTGCTAAAAAAATCGGTTATGAATTTATTGATACAGGCTTAATGTATAGAGCGTTTACTTTATTATGTATAGAATCAGAAATTGATTTTAATAATAAAGAAGAGATTATTGAGTCATTGAAAAAATTTGATTTTTCAGTTAAAAATAACAAACCCCATTTAAATGGAAAAGAAGTTGAAAAAAGAATTCAAGAAAATGACATTGTTAAGTTTATTAACTATGTAACTCCAATCCCTGAAGTTAGAAAATTCATGGTAGAGGCTCAAAGAGCAATGGTAAAAGGTGGAGGTTATATCGAAATTGGAAGAGATATAACAACTGTTGTTTTACCTAATGCTGACTTAAAAATATTTTTAGATTCAAGTGTAGAAGCAAGAGCTGAAAGAAGATTTAAGCAAAATGAAAGATTAGGAATTAAAAATAATAATCTTAATGAAATAAAAAATTCTATAATTAACAGAGATGAACAGGACTTTAAAAATGGATTAAGAAAAGCAGAAGATGCTTGATTAATTGATAATTCAAATATTCCAATCCAAGATGTTGTTAATATGGTTATTGATAAAATAAAAGAATTGGAAGGTAATTAATTATGAAAAAAGGTATAGTCGCTATAGTAGGTAGACCTAATGTTGGTAAATCATCTTTATTTAATAGAATAATTAGAGAAAAAAAATCTATTGTTGAAGATACACCTGGTGTAACAAGAGATAGAATTTATGGAACAGCAGAATGATTAACAAGAGAATTCATAGTTATTGATACTGGTGGTATAACTCTTGAGGATCAACCGTTTGCAAAAGAAATTAAAGTGCAGGCAGAAATAGCAATGGAAGAAGCTGATGTTATTGTATTTTTATTAAATCATCAAGAAGGTTTATCTGATGAAGATAAAATGATAGCTAAAATTCTTTATAAGACAAAAAAACCAATTGTTCTAGCAGTAAACAAATATGATAAAAAAACTTCTGACTTTGATCAATATGAATATATGAGTTTAGGATTTGGAGAACCTATTTTAATTAGTGCAACTCACGGTATTGGAACTGGGGATTTATTAGATGACATAATTCATCAAATGCCTTCTCATGAAGAAATTAATAAAGACAATAGAACTAGAGTATCAATTATTGGTAGACCTAATGTTGGTAAATCGTCTCTTGTTAATTCACTAATTGGTGAGGAAAGAATGATTGTAAGTGATATCCCAGGAACAACACTTGATGCTGTAGATTCAGTTGTTAAAGTTAACAACATTGAATATACATTAATAGATACAGCAGGAATACGGAAGAAATCAAAGATTTTTCAAAATGTTGAAAAATATAGTTATTTAAGATCTTTGACAACAATTAATGGTAGTGATGTAGTTTTACTTATGTTAGATGCATCTGTACCAATAAGCGATTTAGATACAAATATTGGTGGTTTAGCTTTTGAAGAAAAAAAACCTATCATAATAATTGCTAATAAATGAGATTTAGTAGAAAACAAAGAAAAAGAAATATTAAAAAAAGAAGATGAAATAAGAGCTTACTTTAAATATTTAGCTTATGCTAAAATTCTGTTTGTTTCTGCACATGATAAAACAAGAATTACTAAAATATTTACAGCAGTTGAAGATATTAGAACTGCACTTGATAAAAAAATTAAAACTTCTGTTTTCAATGAAGTTTTAAATAAAGCGCAATTAATAAATCCAGCACCAAATTTCAATGGTGGAAGACTTAAAATTTATTACGGAGCACAAGTTGAAGCTTATCTTCCAACATTTGTTCTTTTTGTGAACAATCCAGATTATGTTCACTTTTCATATAAAAGGTTTTTAGAGAATCAAATAAGACTTCAATTTGGTTTTGAAGGTGTACCAATGTCAATTATTTTCAGGGAAAGGAAATAAGCACTATGAGTAAAAAAAATATAACAATTATAGGAACTGGAGCTTACGGAACAGCATTAGCGAATGTATTAGCAGATAATGATAACAATGTTATTATGTATGGAATTGTTGAACAACAAGTTGATGATATTAATATTTATCACCAAAACTCAGTTTTCTTTGACAATAAAAAAATAAACAAAACAATTAGAGCAACTAATTCTATGGCAGCGGCTTTAGAAAATACAGATATATTAATTTTAGGAGTTCCTACAGCAGCTATTAAGCACGTGGTTAATGACATTATTAAATATGCTAAAAAACCAATGGATATAATCAATACTGCAAAAGGTTTAGATGAAGAAAATCTAGGATTACTTTCTGATAAAATAAAAAAATATTTTGAAGGTTCAAATGTAATATCAACTTATTCAGCTTTATATGGTCCTTCAATTGCAATTGAAGTAGTTGATCGTCAACCTACAGCTATTATGATAGCTTCAGAAACAATTGAAAAAGCTAAAGAATTATGTAATGTATTTTCTAATGAATATTTCTACATGTATCCAACAACAGATATTGCAGGATGTGAGATTTCAGCTGCATTAAAAAATGCCATTGCTATTGGTGGTGGAATTCTTAAGGCATATAATGCTGGAGATAATGCTCATGCAACATTATTAACACTAGGTTTAAATGAAATGTATGAATTTGGAAAACACTTTGGTGCTAAACTTGAAACATTCTTAAACTTTGCTGGATTAGGTGATTTAATACTTACTGCATCAAGTAAAAAATCAAGAAATTTCAGATTAGGTGAAAGAATTGTAGAACTAAATGATGCTAAAAAAGCTTTAGAATCATTCAATTTAACTGTTGAAGGTGTGGAAACAGCCAGAATAGCCCATGAAATAGGGGTTAAATACCAAATTAGCATGAATTTTTTTGAAATAATATATAATATTTTATATAATAATGTTAAGCCTATTTCACTTTTAAATAATGTCTTTAGAGACGTGAAATTAGTTTAAAAAATTAAAGGAGAAATTATATGACAAAAAAAGACTTAATTAACGAAATTATTGCTAATGAAAACATCTCAAAAGTTGAATGTGAAGCAGTAGTTAATTCATTATTCGATTTAATTATTGAAGAATTATCATCAGGAAACGAAGTTTCAATCGCAGGTTTTGGTAAATTTGCAATTAGTGAAAGAGCAGCAAGAGAAGGAATCAACCCATCAACAGGTGATAAAATTTCAATCGCAGCTTCTAAATCAGCTAAATTCAAAGCAGCTAAACAATTAAAAGAAAAATTAAACTAAAAGTAAGCATATGCTTACTTTTTTTTATTTTTAAATTAAAATAAATAACATATGACAAAAAAAGGAGCGTAGCCATGCTTATTGAATTATTAGCAAAAGGTTTAATTTCAAAACACAAATTATTATTAGAAAACTATAAGAAAATTTCAATGAATGAAAATCAAGTTATGATAGTTTTACTAACAATGCAATTTAGTGATGAAAATAAAAAAATGATTACACCCTTAAAATTATCTAAGTTTATGAACATATCAATTGATACAATTGAAGTTGAGTTACAAGATTTGGTTGACAAAAGACTGGTTAAAATTAAACCAAAAGAAATAGATTTTAGTCAATTATTTTTAAAAATAGTTTTATTAATAGAAAATGAATCTTTGAAAAAAGGAGAAACATATTTCATTCAAACAATTGAAAAAGAAATTGGTTGAAAATTTACTATACCTCAAATTGAAGAAATAAAAGATCTTTTACAAAACTCTATATCAAGACAACAAGTATTAGACATACTATATAAACATCAAATAAGCGATTATGATACATTCCTTAAGTTAATTGGTAAATATTCAAACAAAATAGAAAAATCATTAAAGTTTAACTGATTAGAAAATTAAGTTTAGGTAGATAATTTAATTTAAATTCATTATCTAAATAAACTTGATAAGCATTATCTAAAAATCATTCATAAGGAATGGTTTTTTTATTTTTGTTGACTCAATTAATTAAAGTTAAATAGTTAACTAAGAAAAATTCTTCATAATTCCCAAAGTAAACTATAATAAAGGCTATTCCTTTATTATTTAGAACTAACTTTAACTTTTCATTTTGATTTTTTCTGATTAAATGAAAATCAAAATAATCTTTATAAGTTTCTTTTGCTTCAAACTCAAAGTAAGTTCCTTTATATGCTCCAATGTAATCACAATTTAAACTATCTTTAAATTTAGCACTTGTGATTTGATTATTTTTTGTAGTTATGGGAATTATATTAGTTGGTATCTTTGATACAACACAATCATTATTATCAATATATTTTTGATGCGTTATATTAAGCAAAGTCTCAAGAAACATTCCTTGATTTTTAATAGGATTCATACATTCACCTCATATTAGTATTAAGGGATTTTTTTATTTTTAATTACATGATAAAATAAATAATATTGAACGGAGGTATTTTATGAAAAAACCTAATATATTAGCTGAAGAAATTTTATATGAAAAAATTCCCAAAGAGTTTCCAGGATATAAAATTGAAAGTGTAGATAGTTTACTAGATAAAATAATCGTTCAGATGAAATACTATGAAGAAGAACTGGAACAATTAAATAAAGTTTTAGAAGAAAAAAATAAAACAATAGCTGAGCTAGAACAAAAAGCATCTACTTATCAAGGGATGGCTATTTCAAAAAGTGCTGAGCTTGATAAACTAACAAAAGTTCATTTATCAAATTCTGATTTTGTAAAACAAGCTAAACAAATTGATACATTAGAAAAAACAATGAAGTTAATTTTAGAAAAATTGGAAAATAAATAAAAATTTTGTAAGTTAATAAATATAAGATAAAATAATATATGAGATTTTATGGTCAATCGCTGCATTTTTATTAATGTAGAGGAAACTCCACGCTTGCACAATCTGAGATGGTTGTAGTGATTATGCTAGACGAAAAAATAAGTCTAGGCAATACGCAAGTATTGACGGCATAACTAACCTAAGGCTTTTGGCTATGGAGATGTTATGAAGTGCCACAGAGACGAGTATAGGGAAACCTTGAAATGGAACGCGGTAAACCCCATAAGTAAGAAACTTAAATTTTGGTAAAGGAACTTGGCGAACAGAAATGAATGTAAACCAGGAGGATTATATCCTAGATAGATGATTGACACCGAAAGGTACAAAACGTGGGTTATAGTAAAATCTCATATTTTTTAATAGTTTGTGGTGAATTATGGAAGCAATGATAAAACTTGTAAATTATTTAAACAAAACAAATCAAACAATATCTACTTGTGAATCTTTTACTGGTGGAATGTTTGCAAATGAAATAACAAATATTTCAGGAGCAAGTAATGTTTATTTAGGATCTTTTGTTAGTTATCAAAATTCATTTAAACAATCAATAGTAGGCGTAGGCGAACGAACTATTAAAAAATATGGTGTCGTATCAGAGGAATGTGCAATTGAAATGGCACAAAATACATTGAAGTTAACTAAATCTGATTTTTCAATTAGCTTTACAGGGAATGCAGGACCATTGGCTATGGAAAACAAAGAAATAGGTTTAGCATATATTTGTATTTGCTCAAAATCAAAATATAAAGTTGTAGAAATTAATGAAAAAAATATGAATAGAATAGAATTTAAAGAAAATGGTTTAACTGTAGCATTAAATCTTTTTTTAGATTTCATTAAATAAAATAATTATTTACCTTAATAATTCATTGGAGGTAAGTAAATTATGAGTAATAGTAAAATAGTAGAGGGGGCTTTAAAAACAATGAGTAGTAAAAATGAAATTTGAAAAAATGAAGCCCTTATTTCGGCTTTAAAAACAATAGAAAAAAACTATGGTAAAGAAGCTTTAGTTGTTTATAATGAAGGCGATGATATTGACCATGATGTTATTTCATCGGGTTCTTTTTTAATTGATCAAGCAATTGGTATAGGTGGTTATCCAAAGGGAAGAGTTGTTGAAATATTTGGTCCAGAATCTTCAGGAAAAACCACACTTGCATTACATGCAATTGCTGAAGCACAAAAACAAGGTGAAATTGCTGCTTTCATTGACGCAGAACATTCTCTTGACTTAAATTATGCTAAAAAAATAGGTGTTGATATAAATAGCTTGTTAGTTAGTCAACCATCTTATGGAGAAGAGGCTTTAGATATTTTAGAAACTCTAGTTAAATCTAATTCTATAAGTTTGATAGTTGTTGATTCAGTAGCTGCTTTGGTTCCTAAAACTGAATTAGAAGGTGAAATGTCTGACCAATCTATAGGACTTCAAGCAAGAATGATGTCAAAAGCTCTTAGAAAATTAAATGGAGTAATTTCAAAGTCTAAAACAACTGTAATTTTTATTAATCAATTAAGAGAAAAAATAGGAATAATGTTTGGAAATCCAGAAACAACGACTGGTGGTAGAGCTTTAAAATTTTTCTCTACTTTAAGAATAGAAGTAAGAAAAGGTGAATCTTTAATTGAAAATGGAATTGTTGTTGCTAACAAAGTAAAAGTAAAAGTTGTTAAAAATAAAGTTGCTGTTCCTTTTAAACAAACACTAATAACAATTGGTTATGACAAAGGAATTGAAAGAATTAATGAAATAATAGAATTAGCAACTCTTTATAATATTTTAGATAAATCTGGTGTTTGATACTCATATGAAAAAGAAAAAATAGGACAAGGTAAAAACGCAGTAAAAGAATGATTAAATAAAAACCCTGATAAACTATCAAAAATAGAATTTGAATTAAAAGAATTTATTGAAAAATCATAGACGCCTCTTATTTTAATCTATTTTTTTAATCTTCATTTTGAAGTATAATATATATGTGTCTAATAAACACACTTATATAAGGAGTAAAAATGGGAATTATTATAGGTCTGATTATTGTATCAGTAGCCTTGATAATATCACTATGCTCATTACTTTATATATTGACTTCTAAATCTCAAAAAGTCTTAAATGAAAAAAAGATAAAAGAAGCAAAAAATGAAAGAAAAAAAATTCTCTCAGATACATATAGAGAAATTAATGAACAAAAAAAGTCATTTGAAGAGAATCTTCAATTTGAAAAAAATAAATTAGAGATCGCTAAACAAAACATTGAAAATGAAAATAATTTATTAATCAAGGAAAGAGCTATTATTATCAAACAACAAGAAGCAATTGATGTTAAAAATACTGACTTGGATAAAAGAATAAAAAATTATTCTGATAAAAGAGAAGAGCTTATAAAAAGATTAGAAATTATTAGTAACATGACAAGTTTTGAAGCAAAAGCAGAGTTAATGAAAAATGTTGAATCAAAAATTCAATATGAAATTGTAAGTCAGATTAAACAAGCTGAAAACTTAGCTCACGCAAGAGCTAAAGAATTATCAAATAATATTATTTTATCTGCAATGGAAAGATTTAAAACAGATATTGTTAATGAAAAAACAACAAATTTAGTTAAATTGCCAAATGATGATATAAAAGGTTGAATCATCGGAAAAGATGGTAGAAATCTTAAAACTTTTGAACAATTAGCTGGTGTTGAAATAATTGTTGATGATACACCTGAAGTGGTAACTATTTCTTCTTTTAATCCGATTAGGAGAGAAATAGCAACAAAAACCTTAGAAAAATTATTAATTGATAAAAGAATTCAACCAATAAAAATCGAAAAGGAATTAAAAGTACAAGAAAAATTAATTGATGAAACTATTTTAGAAATAGGATATCAAGTAATGGATGAGCTTGGTATTCATGATATGGACAAAGAACTTGTTAAATTAGTTGGTAAATTGAAATATAGAACAAGTTATGGTCAAAATGTTTTACTTCACTCAGTCGAAGTAGCTAAAATAGCTTCAAGTATTGCTTCTGAATTAGGTTTAAATGCCAAACAAGCGCTTAGAGCAGGATTACTACATGATATTGGTAAAGCAATTGATTTTGAAAAAACAGGTAGCCACGTATTCTTAGGCGTTGAAGTAGCTAGAAAATATGGTGAAGATGAAGTTATTATTAATTCAATTGAAGCTCACCATGAGGATGTTGCTAAAGAGAGCGAAATAGCTGTCATAGTTGCAATAGCGGATGCTATTAGCGCTTCAAAACCAGGTGCTAGAAATAATTCAATAGAAGATTTTATTGTAAGAATGAAAGAAATTGAAAAAATTGGGAATAGTATTCCTGGAATTTCAAAAACTTATGCATTTCAAGCAGGAAGACAAATCAGAGTTATTGTTGATCCAGTAACTACTGATGACAAAGACCTTGCTGGTATATTAGAAACTCTAAAAAATGACTTAAAAAATAGTGTTATTATCCCAGGTGAAATAACAATTACAGCAATAAGAGAAAAAAGAGAAATCTTAGTATTTAATTAAAAGGTTGATAAACCTTTTTTTGTTTGTCTAAAAGATTTAAAATTAATGTAAATAGGAATAGAGGGTCTTTATATGAAATTTGCAACAATTGGAACTGGATGAATAGTAAAAGAATTTTTAGATGCTGCAAAGGATTTTGCTGAGCTTGAATATTCTATTTGTTATAGCAGAAAAAAAGAAACAGCTTTAAGTTTTTTAAATGAAACAAACAATACAAATACTAGAATACTTACAGATTTAAACGAGCTAGCAAAATCTGATTGTGATTTTGTTTACATAGCATCTCCAAATGGATTACATTATGAACAAACTAAACTTTTATTGGATAATCATAAAAATGTTATATTAGAAAAACCAGCAACTTTTAAAACACAACAAATAATTGAATTAAAAGAAATTGCCAATAAAAATAAAGTAATTTTAATGGAAGCAACAAAATCTGTTCACGTTGATGAACTTAAAATTTTAGAAAGTTTTATAGAATCTAATAATGTTAATTCGGCTATATTTAATTTAAATCAATATTCAAGTAGAATGCCTGATGTAAAACAAGGAAAGTTTAATTCTGTTTTTGATTTTGAACTTGGTAAAGGATCATCTTTTGATTTAAATGTTTATCCTGTAGAACTTGCAATTAAACTCTTTGGAAAAGTTTCAGATGTTGTTGCAAAAAATGTTAGATTAAAAAACAATGTTGGAATTATGAATCATTCAATTTTGTCGCATGAAAATGGAATAATAACTTCTATCACATGTTCAAAGAATAATTTTCAATCAATAAACTCACAAATTTTTGCAGAAGATAAAAATGTAGAAATTAAAAACATCACATCAATAGATGAATTTACAATAAACAATTCTATTTTAAGAGTTGCTCCACTTAATATCAAAATTTCTAAATCAAATGCAATGTGATATGAAGTAAAAGATTTTATTAATCTAATATTAAATAAAGATTTTGAAAAAATGAATTATTGACTTGATATAACAATAGAAACCATAAGAGTACTTGAAATTATTGAAAATAATAACTAGGTTATTATAAAAGAAATGAGTAAAAAGCATTTAATACTTTATAATTATTAGTATGAATAAAGAAATAATATTACAAATAGTTAAAGAAAATAATGAAATGATATCAATTAATAGTTTAGCAACGAAGCTAAACTATTTTGATTTACCAAAATTAGAAGATTACTTAAAAGAACTGAACGAAGAAAATATTCTTGCTTTCACTACTGAAAAAAATGTTTATTTATTGGGTGGTTCTTTTAAAAAAGGAAACTTGAGAATGAATCCAAAAGGATTTGGATTTGTAAACGACGTATTGCAACCTGAAGAAGAGGCTTATTTTGTTCCCCCTGTTAGTTTAAATGGATGTTTTGATAGTGATGAAGTTATTTTTAAAGTTGTTAAAGACCAAGAAAAAACAAGAGCTGAAATTGTTGAATTATGTTTAAGGGTTAAAGAATTTTTAATAGGAGAAATAGTAAGAAGTTTTGATGGTAAGTTTTTAGATTTTATACCTAGTGATCAAGCATTTACAGGTTTTAGAATTAGGATATTAAATAAAAAAGAATTTCCAATTCAAGAATACCAAATTGTCAAAGCTAAAATAATATCAGTTAAAGAAAGATTATTATTTGTAAGACTTAAAAAAGTAATAGGTGATGCTAGAAAAGCTAGTGATAGAATTTTATCCATTGCTGAAGAATTCGAAATTAGAACAGAGTTTGAAAAAGCAACTTTAAAAGAGGCAGAAAGAGTAAATGTTCCTGTTGAGCATGAAGTTGATGAAATAAACAGAAGAATGAAAAATTCATTATTAGATAAAATGGTTGTTACAATTGATGGAATTGACTCAAAAGATTTAGATGACGCAATATGTGTTGAAAAATTAGAAAATGGTGAATTTAAATTATATGTTGCTATTGCTGATGTTAGTCATTATGTTGAACCAAAAACACCATTAGATAAAGAAGCATTAATAAGAGGTAACTCAACTTACTTAGCTAATAGAGTCTTACCTATGCTTCCAAAAATTTTAAGTGATGATTTATGTTCATTAAATCCAAATACAAAAAAATTTGCATTAGCATGTGAAATGAAGTTTGATAAAAATGGAATTATGATTAGTAAAGAAGTTTATGAAACAATTATGATTTCAAAAGTAAGATTAAACTATAATGAAGTTAATGAATATATTGCAAATAAAACATGAAATCATTGCGAAGAATCAAGAACAATGATTGATCAAGCAATTGAACTATTTAAATTAATTGAACAAGTAAAAATTAAACGTGGAACAATTACTTTTGATGTTAGAGAACCAAAAGTAATAATGGATGAAAATAGTAACGTTATTGAAATTAAAGCAAGACAAACTGGTGAATCTGAAAAGTTGATTGAACAATTTATGGTTAGTGCAAATGAAGCTGTTGCTGAAATAGTTTATGAAATGGAATTACCATTTATTTATAGAAATCATGATAAACCTGATGAAGAAGATTTAATTACATGATATCAATCATTGAAATCATTTGGGATTGATCCTAAATTAACACCATTGGAAATGTTAGATCCTATAAACATTAATAAAACATTAAAAAGAATTAGTGAACAAACCAAAGATCCTATTGAAGAAGAATTATTAAACTTATCTCTTTTAAGATATATGGCAAAAGCTAAATATGAATTAGAAAATATTGGGCATTTTGGTTTATCAAGTAAATGTTATACCCACTTCACTTCACCAATTAGAAGATACAGTGATTTAATTGTTCACAGATATTTAAAACAATACATCATTAATAAAGATTATGATCAAAAAGCATTAGAAATGAATGAAGCATTTATCAAAAAAGCATCAGTAATAATTAATGAAACAGAAACAACTAGCGTAGACTGTGAACGAGAAGTAGTTAAAGCTTGTACAGTTGAATATATGAGCGATAAAATAGGAAATATTTATGAAGGAACAATCTCTGTAGCATTAAAATTTGGTATTTTTGTTCAACTTGAAAATATGGTAGAAGGTTTGGTTCATATTTCAAATCTTGAACCTAACATAGTTTATGATGAAACTAATAAAATACTAATTAAACATGATAATACATTTTATAGAATGGGACAAAAAGTTAAAATTAAAGTTATAAGCGCTGATATTAGAAAAAGAAAAATTGACTTTATTTTAGTTAAATAAAAGTAAGGAGGTTCTTGTTATGGGTGAACATGTTATTGCATTAAACAAAAAAGCAAAATTTAATTATGAAATACTTGAAACTTGAGAAGCAGGAATTGAACTTTACGGACCTGAAATTAAATCTATTAGAAATCATGAAGCAAATATTGCTGAAGCATTTATATTAATCAGAAAAAAAGAAGCATTTTTAATAAATGCAAATATTAAAAAATATGATTATGCAAATTTTGTAAAAGGTATAGATCCTTTACGAACAAGAAAATTGTTACTACATAAAAAGGAAATTAATAAAATTTTAAAAAGAGTAATGCTAGAAAAACTTACAATTGTACCTTTAAGACTTTATTTAAAAGGCAATTATGCTAAATTAGAAATTGGTTTAGGTCGTGGTAAGAAAATACATGATAAGAGAGAAACAATTAAAAAAAGAGATATTGAAAGAAAAGAAATGCGAAAATATAAATATTAGGAGAACAATATGAATAGACAACAAACTATTGGATTAATTATTTTATTAATAGGTTTAGCATTTTTTATAGGTTTTGGTTTAATAGCATTGTTTTATAGAAAAACTATTAAGAAGTCTGATGATTTTTTAACTGAAAAAAAATATGTAGGTATGCGAGAATTTACAAAGACAAATTTTACACTTTTTCTTTCTTTATTTGGTTTAGTATTAGCAATAGCAGGATTAGTATTTTTAATCTAAAGGAGTATTATGGAAAATAGCACAAATATGAATTCTCTTCCTTCATGGGGAATAGCAATTTTAATAGTAATATTTGTCATAGCTTTAATTATTGCTTGTTGGGGTTTTTTATCAGGTTTTAATTTAAAAAGAAAACATTCTACAACTTCTTCTTCAATTGTTTGAAATGAATTATTTGTGAATAAGAAAGCAATTAAATTTGATCAAACTTTTAATATTAACAAAGGTATATTTGCTTTAACTTTTGCTAAAGTTGAAAAAAATGATTTTTTCCTGCCTATATATATATTTGAGACTGATGATTTTAAACGTGAGTCAAAAGAATTAATTTCAAAAATAATTGAAAATGAGTTTGAAACTATAAACAATTATATGAAAGAAAATAAAAAGAATTTAAAAGATATATTTTTTGTCCAATTAGAAGAAAAAACTTCTGATTTAAAAAAAGAAGAATGAATTAAAAAAACCGGAAGCAAAAATAGAGGTTTTAATACATAACATGGTTTTATTTGGAATAATTTCCCAAATAAAACCTTTTTATCTTTTTTTATGTGAAAATATACAATGAGGTGCAAAATGGAAACAAACAAATTATTAGGATTAATTATAATGATTATCGGTCTATTAATAATGGTGATTTTTGGTGTGTTAGCTTTTTGGGTTAAGAACAGATCAAAGATTCATGATGAGTTTTATAGAAGAAATAAAGAAAGTCAAACTATTTGAGAATTCACTAAAAAGAATTTCCCTATTTTTCTATCTTTATTTGGATTTGTTATGGCGTTTTCAGGATTAATGATGTTAGTCTAATTTTGCACCATTAAAAACAAATTATGAAAGGGAAAAAAGATGAAAAGTTTTTCTTCTATTGAATGAAAAAGTAGTGCTAAAAACTCTTGAGAAATGTTCAAAAAGGGTTGTGGAAACATTATGCCTACACTTTCAAAACTAAGTAAAGCTTTCCTTTTACCTATTGCTTTACTTCCAATCGCGGGAGTATTCTTAGGTGTAGGGTCAGCTATAGCTTCAAATTCAGTTGATGGTACTTTTGGTTATTTCTTAGGATCATTGCTTAATAAAATGGGTGATGTATGTTTTGGGAACTTACCAGTACTGTTCTGTATTTCAGTTGCCCTTGCATATACTAAAGACTCAGGAATTGCAGCTATTACAGCTGTTGTAGGTTTCTTAGTTATGAATGGTATGCAAGCAGCGTTATTACATACTCAACAATTAAACATTGATACAACAAACTTATGAGTACAAACAAGTATCGATGAAAATGGTAAAGCTGTTTGAGAACATTTTACTAGTGTAGTTGTAGATGCAAACGGAAAAGGTAAAATTAATTGAGCAGACTCTTCAATTAATTTACAAAATATAATGGCTTGAGGAATTGGTTCTAGTGAAGATAATCTTCGTATGGTTAATTCAAATTTTGAATTAATTGATGGAGCTGGATCAGTTTACTATTCATTATTATGAATTAATAAAATTCCTAATGGTTTAATTACTTCAAATATTGGTGTAAATTCATTAAATACAGGAGTATTTGCAGGTATTTTCGTTGGAGCTATCGCAGCTAAATGTTACAATAAATTTCATCAAACTCAATTACCATCAGCAATTAGTTTCTTTAGCGGAACAAAATTAGTTCCGATTGTAACTTTTGTTGCTGTTATACCATTATCATTTATTTTTATGTTTATTTGACCATATGTTGGTATGGGATTAGCAGCATTTGGTCAAGCATCAGGAAAATTACCTGGTGGTTTAGATTCATTTATCTATGAAGTAGCAGAACGTTCATTAGTTCCATTTGGACTACACCACGTATTCTATGCTCCATTATGATGGACAAATGCTGGAGGTTCAATTGCTGAAGCATTCAACAAAGCAACTCCAGAACAACAAGCAGAATTTGTTAAAATTTGATCAGCAAATCATTCAGTTTTAGCTGAAACACTTTTAAACGGTGTTTCAGAAGGATTAAAATTCCAAACAATTAGAAATATGATTTCAAGTGATTATCCTGATTTATGAAAATCAATGGGTGATCAAACTATGGCATATTCAGTTATCGCAAAAATTAATGTATTAAACTTTACAGACTTAGAAGCTTTAGGGTTAAACATAGGTAGATTCCAATCAGGTAAATTCGGATTTATGTTATTAGGATTACCAATGGCTGGATTAGCTATGTGATTAAACGTACCTAAAGAAAACAGAAAAGAAGTTATGGGAATTTACTTCTCAGCAGCCTTTACTTGTTTCTTAACAGGTATTACAGAACCAATCGAATATACATTCTTATTCTTAGCACCATGATTATTCTATGGTGTACATATGCCTTTAGCAGCTATTTCATTCTTATTTGCTGGGTTATTCAAAACTCACGTATCAATGACTGTTTCTGGAGGATTTATTGATTACATCGTATTCGGAGTTATCCCTTACTTTGGATCAAAAGCAATGTCAGCTAAATCAGCATTTGCAATCTTAGGAGTTTCAGCCGCAATGGCGCCAGCTTACTTCTTCGGATTCTACTTTGCAGTAAAATACGGAAATGTTATGGTACCAGGTCGTGATGGAAGTACAAACGTGCAATTAGCAACAAAAGCTGAATATAAAGCATCAAAAGGATTAAATGTTGATGGAAGCAAAATTGAAGAGGGAAAATCTACAAAAGCATCTGCAAAAGATGCTGTTGAAGAAGCAAGAATTCAAAAAGCTACAAAAATCATCGAATTCTTAGGTGGAGAAGCTAATATCGTTGACGTTGATGCATGTGCTAGCCGTTTACGTTTAACTGTTAAAGATGGATCTTTAGTTGATAAAGATGGAATTATTTCTTTAGGTGGAGCTACTGGAGCTCTAATTAGAGGAACAAATGTACAAGTTGTTTATGGTGGAGAACAAGAAGCTATTAAACCTCGTATGATTAAAATCTTAGATGAACAAAGAAAATCTAAAAAATAGTAATATTTAAAAATAAAATGCTTATCGTAAGATAAGCATTTTTTATTTGAAGTAGTTTTCTATTTTTTCTTTTAAATATTCTTTTTCTTCAGTATTAGTGAATGTTGAATTTAATGTTTTTAATAATAGATTTTTTCATTTTTCTTCAGATATTTTATTATTTTGATTAACTAAAAGATAGTTATCATTCAAAGTTGTAGGTCCAAAATATGCAGGGTCATCAGAATTTATTGAAAAAGAAATATCATTGTCTAAGAAAACTTGAATAGGAAATGTTTTTGGGTCAAGTCAAGCTTTTGAGTAAAAATTAGGCAAAGGACATAATGATAAATGTATTTCTTTTTCTTTAACTAATTTTAATGCTTCTAAACTTTTATGAATATATAATCCATGATCAATTCTATCAGGGTTTAAAATATTTATAACCTCAATTGGGTCTTGTTCAAAACTATTTTCAGCAGCATGTGTTGTTACATTTAAGCCTAGATTCCTTGCTTTATCAACAACTGGTTTAAAAATGGCTGCTCAGTTTTCAATTTCATTAGAATCAAAACCTATTCCAACAATTTTTTTATTTTCAATAGCAAGTTTTGACATATCTAAAATATTTAAAGCTTCATCAACGCTTTCATCTTTCAAAAAACACATAATTAACTTTGCTTTTAAATCAAGTTCTTTTTCTGCTTTTTCTAAAGCTTGATACAAACCATCTATAACATCATCTAAATGAATGCCTCGTTTAATGTGAGGTTGTGGATCAAAGAAAATCTCAGTATAGATAACATTTTGTTTTTTTGCATTTTTCAAATGATTTCAAGCTAAATCAAAAAAGTCTTGTTGATTCTCTAAGACAGCCATATTTTTATAGTAGTCTTTTAAAAAATCAGACAAACTAGTAAAAACGGGTGGCTTTGATAATTTTTCTAAGTACATAGGATCAAAATTTAATTGCTTTTGTTCAATTTTAGCTAAAACTGTTTTAGCTTCTAAAGTCCCTTCTATATGTACATGTAATTCAATTTTTGGCATATTTTCAATATTTTTCATACAACTCCTTTATTTAAAAATATGAACTTATAATATCAAAATACTAATAAACAAAAGGTATTTTTGAAACACAATATAATTACTTTTTTATGTTAAAATAAAAAAAATGTGTCGAATAAATATGAATAATTTTTTATTTTATTCATTGTGATATTAGTCAAAATAGAGGTACTAAAATGAATTGAAAAAACACTGAAAATAAGTTAAATGAATTTATAGATAATAAATTATTTAATGGGGTTGTATTAAAAATAACTAATGAAAACAAAACAATTTATTTTAATAGTTTTGGGTATTCAAATCTTGAGGAAGAAGTTAAAATGAACAATGACAACATATTTGCATTGTATTCAATGACAAAACCAATTACAGTTATTGCATGTTTACTATTGATACAAAGAGGATTATTATCTTTTGAAGATAAAATTTGTTATTTTTACTCAGATTTTAATGAAGAAATTAAAATAAAGCATTTATTGAATATGACATCTGGATTGACTTATTTTTGAAATAACTCAGAAAGTGGAAAAGAAATTAAAGATGCTTTTGACTTGGTTGAAAATGAAAATATATCTTTACAAAATTTTTGTGAAAAAATTAGTAAAGCTAAGGTAATTTCTAAACCAGGAGCTGAGTGACATTATGGTGTTTCACTCGATATCATCGGTGGAATAATTGAAAAGATTTCAAATCAAGGATTTAATGATTTTGTTAATGAAAATATACTTGCACCTTTAGAGATGCAAGATACTGCTTTTTATATAAAAGATTTAAATAGAAAAACACAAGTATATGAATTTAAAAAAACAATAGATGGAAACAAATTAGTTTCTAATAAAGATTTTCATTTCCTTATGCCGTTTACAAATAAACAACCAGCAGCTTCATTGGGTGGCAGCGGATTATTTTCTACAGCTGATGATTACTCAAAGTTTTTGAATTTCTTAATAGATGGAAAAATCAATGGAATACAATATTTAGAATCTGAATTACTTGAAGAAATGAGAAGCGATCAATTAAAAGATATCAAAGAAACTTTTAAATGAACTTTTAATAAAGATTATTCTTATGGATACGGAGTTAGAGTAAGATTGAGAAATGAATTAGACCCTTTAACAGAAATTGGGGAATTTGGTTGAGATGGAGCTTTAGGCAGTGCTGGGCTTGTTGACCCTAAGAATAATATAACAATGACCTTTTTAAGTTCTAGTTACCCAGGTAATAATAGAATTGTTCAAACAGAATTATTCGGTGCTGTTTATAAAGATTTAAGAGAACTTAACATAATAAAATAAAAACCTAGTTATTTCTAACTAGGTTGTTTTTTCTTAATAATGGTGGAGATGGTGGGAATCGAACCCACGTCCAAAATACCGAATCATATAAATTCTACAGTTTAGATAATTTTCTAATTTGCTATATTAAATAAAATTATCAAAAGACTAATATAACATCCGTAATTGAGTTTCAAAATTATTTATTACGATCATAATTTCTATTGGAATTGGTATGTACAATAATTAACAGATTCCAAGACTATTAAAAATTGCCAAACGTATATTTGTATTTAAGTCAAATTAAGCGAAAGCGTAATTTGCTTGTCCAGCATTTAACATAAATGTTGGAACTTCGTTTGTGTTTTCTTCGTTTTTGTTTGCATTTTATCAAACCTAGAAGTATTATGGTCTACCACACCACTGCTATTATATGACCAGAGTATCCTGTCGAAACCAGGACATCCCCATAAATTTATTATACAATATATAAATAAGAAGTTCATGAAAGGTAAATTATGTTGAAACTAGATCATATTGAAGAAATGCTTGAAAAAGCTTTAGAAGAAAAAGATGTTAAAAAAATAAGAAGTATTTCTAAGGAATTTCAATTTGTTGATTTTGCTGAGGCAATGGAACAATTTGAAAGTAAGAAAGTATTAAAAATATTTAGATTATTGGAGCTTGAAGAAGCTGCAGAGATTTTTACATATTTAGACTCTGAACATCAAGAATATATTATCGAAGCTTTTACTAATACAGAAATACAAGAAATCTTAGATGAACTTTACACTGATGATATTGTTGATTTAATTGATGAAATGCCAAGTGAAGTTGTTAAAAAGATTTTAAAAGCAACCACAAAAGATGTTAGAAAAGAATTAAACAATATTCTTAAGTACAAAGAACATACTGCTGGTGCTATAATGAGTATCAACTTTACTGAACTTAAAGCGGATAATACCGTTGAAATGGCAATTAAAGCTATTAAACGTCGTCACGAAGACTATGATGAAATAGATGATTTATTTATTATTGATGAACAAAATAAATTATTAGGTTGATTAGAATTAAAACAACTTTTAATAAATACACCAGAAACTAAACTTGAAAAAATAATGAATTCAAAAATTATTAGTGTTAACGTAGAAATGGATCAAGAAGAAGTTGCTAACTATTTTAAACGCTATGATATAAATACATTACCTGTTGTAAATAAAAACCAACAATTAGTAGGTATTATAACTGTGGATGATGTTATTGACGTATTAGTTGAAGAATCAACAGAAGATATTCAAAATTTTGCAGGTATTGATGCGGATAATGTTGAATCAGATTACTTTGAAACAAGTATATTTAAAATGTATAAATCTAGAATTGTATGATTATCAATTTTATTATTAATTGGAATAGTTACACATGTTATTATGTTAATTATGTTTAACCTAGTTGATGGATTAAAAAACTTATCTTCAGGTAGAGAAATGATTATGATGATACCAATATTAATTGTTTTAGCTGGTGTATCTGGTAATATAGCGAATCAATCATCATTAATGATGATAAGATCATTAGCTTTAAACCAAGTTCATAAAAAAGAAATTAAAACTATTTTTATAAAAGAGTTAATAGTTGGTTTCTTACTGGGTATAACATTATCGTTTATAAATGTAATTAGATTATTGATTATATATGCTATACAGGGCGGTGGCTCAATTAATCATATGGAATGAATGGTTATCTTGTTTTCAACTTTAGGAATTTTAGTTGTAGTTATGCTAGCTAATTTATTGGGTATTTTACTACCACTAATATTGAAAAAAATAAAAAGAGATCCAACAATTGCATCTTCACCATTAATAACTAGTTTAGTTGATATAATGTGTGTACTTGTATTTATTGGGTTTGCATTAATTATAGTTTAGGAGAAAATATGAGATTAAGAAATAAACCTTGAGTAAAGGAATATTTAGAAAAAAATGATAAATATTTAATTAGTTGAGATAAAGAAACAAAAATTAATTTATCTGATTTATTCAATAATAAAAAGCAACCAGTTCACTTAGAAATTGGCTGTGGTAAAGGAAATTTTATTACAAACCATGCATTAAAAGAATCAGATATTAATTTTATTGGAATGGAAAAAGAAGAAACTGTTGTTGGAGTAGCATTGAAAAAAACTTTAGCAGAATTTGAACAAAGAAATAAAGAAGTAACTAATTTAAAGTACTTTAATGATTTTGCTGAAGACTTATCAGATATTTTTGCCCCATCATCAATTGATAAAATTTATTTAAACTTTTCTGATCCTTGACCAAAGGCTCGACATTCTAAAAAAAGACTTACATATAGAACATTTTTAGACATATATGCCAACATAATAAAATCTCATGGAATACTTGAGTTTAAAACAGATAATGATGGATTATTTGCTTTTTCATTAGAAGAGATAGCTGAAAATAAAAACTGAGAACTTATATATCAAACAACTGATTTATATTCAGATATTGAGGCTTTAAAAAATAATATACCTACTGAATATGAGACAAAATTTCATACAGCTGGTAAAAATATAAATAAATTAATTATTAAAAAAACTTTTTAGAAACTTGGAGAAATCCAAGTTTTTTTATTAATAATATCAAGAGGTGGTTTATCGTGAATCTAATTCTTACATTTTTATTTTTTATATTTAGTTTTAATCAAAATATTAATTTTAAATCAGGACCAAAAATAAATAATCAAAAAATTTTTAAAAATGAAATAGAGTATCCATCAAAAATGTATTCTACAAACATAAATTTTAATCAAAATTTAAATAATGGAGATTTATGGCATTCAAATTATAATTATACATTTGTTGTTAATTTAACTGATTTCAAAAAGTATACTTTTGAGTATTATAATTTTAAAATAGAGTATCAAATACTTGAAAGAATAATTGATAAAAACAATAATGTAATTTCAACAAAAAATGGTATTTCATTATTAGTTAGAAATGAAATATCTTCAAAAGCTAAAATAAATAACTATGTATTAGAAGAAATTGGAACATCAAATAAAATTGAATATCAAAGTTTTTTAATGGCAGATTTAGAAATAAAACAAGATTATAAATTAACAACAATAATTACAAATAACCGTGCCAAAGAGGCTGCAATTAAATCTACAAATTTGTTTAAACAAAGAACTTTAAGTGTTAGTCAAATTGAAGTTTTTTTAATTCCTAAAATAGACTACGAAATTTTTGATAATCAAAGTTTAGAAGTAAAATATGATCCTTCAAAAATGCCAAATAGTATTGATAATATTAATAAAGAATTGAATAATAAATTATTACAAATGATAGATCAACTAAATTTAAATTCTCAAATTTTTTTCTATTTCTTTTCTGGAATTCAACTGTCAAATAATAATTTAAATGATTTATCAGAAATTACCCCAAATTTGATAAAGACAATGGAGATTGAAGTTTCAAAAAGCTATATTATAGAGAAAGATGCTTTTCTTAAACCATTAACTCCCTTAAAACTAAAAGTAATTTTTTTACAAACTTTTAATATCACCAATATAGGACTAGCAAAAGAAATTTTTGTTGAAAATTATTCTATTGTAAACAAAGAATTTTTAATTTCGAAATTTGACTCACTTGCATTTTTATTTGATGATATTCTTTTTATTGAAAAAGAAAGAGAAGATAAATGAATTATAGATGTAAAATATAAATATAAAACCTATATTTATGGAACCTTAGAAATTAATATACACCTATACTCTAATAATTGAAATGAATCAAATAATGAGAACATAGATAGTGAAAACCCATCTTGAATTGATGGTGAAATATATGATGAAAATCCACAGTTTAAAAATATTAAAGAAAGTAAATACTTAAAATCTATAATTTTATTTTCTATCAGTATATTGATGTTTAGCTCAATATTGTTGCCAGAATTATTAAAAAAACTAAAAAAGAAGCATAGAAAAAATGATAAAATATAAAAAGAAAATACTGAGGGCTTATTCAAATGAGATATAAAATTCAATCAATGAGTGATATAGGTAGAGTAAGAAAATCAAACCAAGATTTTTTAGGCTACACTACAAACAACGAAGGTTGTCTTTTTGCTATTGTTTGTGATGGTATGGGTGGTCATGCTCACGGTGAATTAGCATCAAAAATGGCAGTTGAAACATTTATAAGATTATTTGAGAAAGAAACTTTTTTAGAAAAGGATGATAATCAAATAAATCAATGATTAAGAGATTCTGTTAAACAAATAGTTCAAGAAATGAAAGATCATGTTGATGTTTTTTATGAAACACATGATATGGGTACAACTCTAACAGCAGTTCTTTTTGTAGAAAAAAAAGCTTTTGTAGTTAATATTGGAGATTCAAGAACATATAGATTAAAAGACGGAAAACTAAATCAAATCACAGTTGATCAAAACTTGTGAAATGATAAAGATAATAGAGAAAAAAGAAAAGAAGAAATTAAAAACTATTTAGGTGCAAAATTTAATGAAATGACATATTGAAAAGTATTAACTAGTGCACTAGGGCCAAATAAAAATACTAAGATTGATACATATTTACTTAACGACAATGTAGGAACTTTTGTTTTAACAACTGATGGAGTTCATGATTATATTGATGCTGAGACTTTTACTGAAATTTTAAGTTCAAAGAGAAGACTTAAATCAAAAGCTAAAGATATTATCGAATTTGCTATGAATAACTTTTCAACAGATAACCTGTCTTTATTAATAGTAGAAATGATGGGTGAGTAATATGCAAGATGAAAAAAAATATACAAGAATAGATGAGATTCCAGTTGATTATTTTGCAAATAAAAAAATAAGTGGAAACTATTTATTAATAAATGAAATAGGTAGAGGTACTTTTGGTTTAGTATATAAAGCTAAAGATTTGAGTAATCAAAACTATTCAAGTGAAAGTTTTTTAGCCATCAAGTTAATGTTTGTCCCAAATATCAAAAATGAAAATGATAGATTAAGAGAACAAGAAATAAGAGATGAAATTAAGAAATACTCTACTCAAATTTTTAATCCTAGAGTTGTCAAAATTCAAGATTATCTTCAATGAGAAAACTTTTTATTAATTGTAATGGAATATGTAGATGGTCAATCCTTACAAGACATGCTAAAAGAAAAAGACGGAACTTTAACTTTTGAAGAAATAATTTACTATTTTAGTGAAATAGCCTTAGGTCTTCAAGGAGTTCATGATATGAACATGATTCATCGTGATATAAAACCGGGAAATATTTTATTATCAAAAGACAAAAAAATAAAAATAACTGATTTTGGTATTTCTCATGTTAAAGGATTTGTTTATGAAGGTGGAAATGCTAAAAAAACGCTAAAACCTTCTTCACCAGGAACTCCAAGATTTGCATCACCAGAACAATACATTGAAACAGATAGTTCTAGTGAAGATAAAGTTTCATTTCAATCAGATATTTATTCATTAGGTGTAATGATGTATGAAGCAACAACTGGAGTTGAACTGATAAAAATAAATGATCCAAGGTTATTTAAACCTCAAGATGACAAAGCTAGAAAAGATAGAAATTCATATTTGCTTGATCAAACTTTAGTTGCAGAAATTGTTTCACCATCAGTTATAAATCCTTCAATTGATAAGAGTTTAGAATACATAATTATGAAATGTTTAGAAAAGAATGTGGCAGAAAGATATAAAACAGCCAATGAAGTTGCAAGAGATTTAAAAGCAATTGGTAGAGGCGAAAAAATAATAATTAAAAAAAGTAAAAATGAGCCTTACAGAACTGATAGCATCAAAAAATTAGAAAATGAAAATAAAAAATTTAATACATTTATTTCAACTTTTATTAATGCTAAAGTTGTTCCTATAGTAGCTTGCATTTTTATAATATTCGTTTTATTAATTTTTGTTTTAATTTGATAGGAGGTAAAAATGAAGGGAAAAATTATTCAAATAGATAGTAATGTCAGTTTTATTCTTACAGAAGAGCAAAAAATATATGAAGTATTCATAAAGGGCAATGTAAAAAAAGAAATAAAACCTTTAGTTGGTGATGATGTTGAATTCGAACTTATTGAAAATGAAAAAGGGAATATTACAAAAATTCTTTCAAGGAAGAATGAAATATACAGACCGCGTATCGCAAATGTTGATCAAGTTATTATTGTAACATCACTATTTGAACCCCTTTTTGCTTCATATATTTTAAATAAATATATTTTTATGATTGAAGCAAAAAAAATAAAACCTATCCTTCTTTTTACAAAAAATGAGCTGTTAGTTAAAACTAAATATTATGATGAAGTAACAAACAAAATTAATTCTTATAAAGAATTAGGGTATGAAATTGTTGTTTTAGATAATATTGAAAATAAGAACTATTTAAATGAAATAGATAATTTAAGAAAAAAAATGATTGATAAGGTTTCTTTTTTTACAGGACAAACAGGTGCTGGAAAATCAACTACTCTTAATAATTATTTATTCCAATATCAAATTAAAACAAATGAAATATCTCTTAAATTGAATAGAGGTAAACATACTACTACAAATGTTAAAATTTATAATTTACCAGATAATATTTTAATAGCTGATACACCAGGTTTTTCAAGTTTTGAATTAGTTAATTTGGAAATAGAAGATATTTTAAGAACATCTAAGATTTTAAACAATTTTAACAATGACTGTAAATTTATAGATTGCATACATATTCATGAAAAAAAATGTGGTGTAAAAGAAGCTGTTGAACAAAATAAAATACCAGTTTTTATATACGAAGATTATAAAAAGATATATGAAGAAATATCAAACAGAAAGGTAAAATACTAATGCAAAAAATAACAATAGCTCCTAGTTTTTTATCAGCTAATTTTGCAGATTTAAAAAATGAAATAAAAAGATGTAAAGAAGCTAACATTGAATGAATACATTATGATGTTATGGATTATGATTTTGTTCCTAATTTAACATTTGGATCAAAAGTTTTAAAAGATATCGTTAATTCAAGCGACTTTAAAATTGATATACACTTTATGGTTAAAGTAAAAACAAAAAGGTTTGAAGACTTTTTTTCAGAATACATTAAATGTAAACCTACTATGATGACAATGCATGTTGAATCAATGTCTAAAAAAGAAATAAATATGTTTTATAACATATGTAAAACAAATAATATAATGTTTAGTTTAGCTGTTTCACCAAAGACAAATATAAAAGTTTTAAATAAATGAATAGATAAATTAGAAAACATCTTGATAATGAGTGTAGAGCCAGGATTTGGTGGTCAATCATTCATTCCCGAAGTTTTAGAAAAAGTAAAACATTTAGCTGAATTGAAAAAAACAAATGGATACACTTATTCTATTGAAATTGATGGTGGAATTAATGATGAAACTAGTAAAAAAGCTATCGATGCAGGTGTAGAAATGATAGTTGCAGGAAGCTATTTATTTGAAAGCAAAAACTTTTTAGAGAAAGTTGAATCTTTAAAACATGATTAAAAATATTATTATTGTTGCAGCTAAAACAAACATAAATTTAAATATATTTAATAATGATGAATCTTTTATTATTGGTGTAGAGCGTGGTTGCTTAGATTTAATAGATAAAAAAATAAAAATAGATTTAGCTATATCTGATTTTGATCAAGTTCTTGATGAAGAAATTGAAATAATTAAATCTTATGCTAAAAAAATTAATATATTATCTAGTGAAAAAGATTATTTAGATGGAGAAATTGCAATTATTGAAGCTAAGAAAATTTCTTCAACAGCAAATATAGTATTTATAGCAAATCCAACAAAAAGATATGACATGAATTTTTCAATTTTAAATTTAATATTTAAATATGGAATAAAATTAATGAACGATGAAAGTGTAATATTTAAATTGAATAAAGGGAAAACAGAACTAAGTTTTGAAAATTTTCAAGTATACACTTATGTAAGCTTCTTTTCTAAAGTTGATACTAAAATAACTTTAAAAAACTTAAAATATGAATGTGAAAACTTAGAATTAAAGGCTTGGGAAAATACATGTATTTCTAATGCAATAGTATTAAATAAAAACCCAATAATTTATTCTGATGATGAAATTATTTGCATTGCAACAAAATAAAAAAGGAATTAAATTTCCTTTTTTTCTTGCAATTTAATTCTTTTTTCCGCAGCTTTTAAATTTAGTTTAGCTTTTTTAAGTCTTATTTTAGCATTTCTTATTTTAGCTTTAAAAGTTATTTTTTCAAATTCATTTTTATTAGATTTTAATTCTTGTTTTCTTTGATCCAATTCAAGTTTAGCAACGTTTACTTCGGCTTTGGCTAACTTTAATTCACTTAAAGATCTTTCATGAATCTCATGCGAATTGAAAAAGCTAGTGTAATCTATTGTCATTTCTTCTGTTGAATGAGTGTTTTCGTTATTTTCATATATTTTAGCTATTAATTTATGTTCTCTAGCTAGTTTTTTTGCTTCTGATATTGCATCTTCTTTTTCTTTAAAAGAACCTAATTCGTCTTGTGTTACTATAACTTCTTTTTCATTTTTAACTATTTTTCATGGCATAAATAAAAACCCTTTTCTTTTTATTTATTATATTAAATACTTAGAAGAAAAACAAACTTAAATATAAAGAACAAAAAAAGGACTCATAGTCCTAAATTTTTTTTGAGATTGGTGCCTCCTATCGGGGTCGAACCGATACGAGTTTCCTCGTCAGATTTTGAGTCTGATGCGTCTGCCAATTCCGCCAAGGAGGCATATAACAATTATAATACTTTTTTTGGTAAAATAATTCTAATGAAAGAGGTATTATGAAAAAACAAGAAAATAAAATACTGATGCTAAATATATTTAATATACTAGTTACAATACTTTTCAATTTATTAATCATTGCAGTTATAATCTTTGTTTGTGTTTCATTGAAGCAAGTTATAGTAGCTATATTAGCTGTGTTACCAATTGTTTCAATTATTTCACTAATTATTTTTTATACAATTTCGTATAAGAAAAGAAAAATAGGAGTAACTAACTTATTATTATTTATGTGTTCAATTAACATTCCTTCATTATTAATTAGTTATAAAATTATTTCTGAATTAGAAACTTTAGATATTTTTGCAAATGCTAATAATGATGAAAAAACAATTGAAAAAAACAACTTAATGGCTGATTGAGAAATTAAAATTGAACAAGAAAAGATTGAAAAAAAATTAGCAAAATTAAATTCTAAAAATGAATCTAATAATAACTCTAAAAAAGTTATTGAACAAAAAAGAGAAGAAAGAAAAAGAGAAATATATAAGAGTTATTCAAAATTTGTTTACAATAAAATTATTAAAAAATATCCTGATGAAAAAAATACTTTTAAATTGATATCACTAACAACTGAAGCTTTAGAAAATTCAAATTTTCTTGGTGCATATATAAAACAAGAAAAATTAATTAATTTATTACAAGAGTTTGATTGAACCAAAGAGCAGGTAATAGAAATTCTAAATGAAAAAGATATTGAGCAAATTGTTATAACATTTAAAGAAAATAGAAAAAACTTTTAGAAAAAAACACATGCGTTTAAGCATGTGTTTTATTTTATTAAGCAACAACTACGTTTTGTTTTTTTAAAGTTCTTAAAGTTCTTGCTGAAACTTTGATAGTGAATACATTACCGTTTTCGTCCATAACTTTAACTTTTTGTAAGTTTAAATTTCATTTTCTTTTTGTTGCATTTAAAGCGTGTGATCTTGAATTACCAGATAACGCACTTTTACCAGTTAACATATCTTTTCTTGCCATCTCATTTCACCTCTGTCTATAGTTAAGATTAATAACACTAAAAAAATAATACTAAAAATAAAGAGATAATACAACATATATAATAAAATTTTGCTTTTTTACCCAACTTTTATATAATATTGTTAAAATAATATAAGTGAAAGTAAGGTGATTTTGTGAACACAATAGACAAATCAGTGATTAAAGTTATTAAAGATGCAATAGTAACAGTTCCTGGTGTAGTTTCATTTTCTAATTTTAATGCAGATTCTTATGATGAGATTGCAACAAATGATATTAACAACGCTATTGAGTTTACGAACACTGACAATATAACTCGTTTCAGAATACATGTTATAATATTATCTGGTGTTAATATCAAAGATGTTATAAAAGAAATACAAATTAGAGTAAAATACGAATTAGAAAAAATCTCAAAATTTACTATGAAATACATGGTAGATGTTGTGGTTGACGATTTAGCTTAAAAGCAATAATGATAGGTGAAGGAAGAAAATGGAAAAATTAATTTTAATAAAAGACTCAATGACGAGTGCTGTAAACAATTTATATAATAACTACCCACATATTGATAAGCTTAACGTTTTCCCTGTTCCAGATGGAGATACAGGGACTAACATGAATCTTACTGCTACAAATGGATACAATGATGTTAAAGATATTGAATTTAAAACAATTGGTGAATTTTTAAATGCTTTTTCTAGAGGTTTAATTATGGGAGCTAGAGGTAACTCTGGTGTTATTTTTTCTCAAATCATTAAGGGTCTAGCAAAAGGAATGAATGATGCATCAGAATTATCTGCAGCAGAATGAAAAAAAGGTTTTGCAGAATCTAAAATAATTGCTTATAGAGCGGTAATGAAACCTGTTGAAGGTACAATTTTAACTGTTATTAGAGAAGTAGCTGAACAATCAGCTTTATTACCTGATGATATGGAAATTAAAGAATTTTGAAATAAAATAATTTTAATTGCTAATGAAGCTTTAGAAAACACTCCTAATTTATTACAAGCACTTAAAGATGTTGGTGTTGTTGACTCTGGTGCTTATGGATTAGTTAAATTTTTAGAAGGTATGAATTCAGTATTCCAATCAAACAAAATAATTGCAAAAACAGACAAACTTGAAATCAATGAAGGTGGAAACATCGAAATGGAAATTGAAGCTGAGTTTGGTTATTGTACTGAAGGTATTGTAATGTTAAATGAAGAATGAATTAACAAACTACAAACTAGTGCAATTAGAGATCAATTACAAATTTATGGAAATACTTCAATTGTTGTTGTTATTGATGAAGATATTTTAAAAGTTCATACACACGCATTAAGTCCAGGTCAAGTATTAATGTTCTTACAACAATATGGTGATTTTAAAACTATTAAAGTAGATAATATGAATTTACAAGCAGATAAGCAAGTTAAAGGTAATGAAGCTTCAGGATGACAAGAAACTACATCAATTAAACTTGAAAGAAAATTAAACAATGATTATGCAACTATAGCGGTTGTATCTTCACCAGAAATGAAAAAATACTTTGAAAAAGAACTTGGTATTGATATAGCAATTGATGGAGGTTCTAAAATGAATCCTTCAACTAACGATTTCTTAAAAGCTATTGAAGAAGTTGATGCTAAAGCTGTTTATTTAATGCCTAATAACGGAAACGTTTTATTGGCAGCAAAACAAGCAGAAAAAGAAGAAACTAAATCAAAAATAATAGTTATTCCAACAAAAACTATTCAACAAGGAATGACTGCAGCATTATCTTTTGATCCTTCTGCAACAACAATGAAAAATACAAAAGCAATAACATCAGCAATTAAAAATGTGATTTCTTTCCAAGTGTCACAAGCTGCAAAAGATTCTGTTGTTAACGGAATTAAAATTAAAAAAGATCAACAAATGGCTATCGTGGATGGAAAAATTGTTGGTACAGCTAATGATATTGGCATTTTATTTGAAAAACAATTATCAAGATATATAACAAATAAAACAGAAATTATAACTATTTTTATTGGTCAAGATGCATCAGCTAAAAGTGTTAGTCAATTGAGAAAATTCTTAGATGAAAATTTCGACGTTGAATATGAGATTATTGAAGGTGGACAAAAAGTTTACAGTTTCATAATCGCAGTAGAATAATTTATTAAAACACCAATTTGGTGTTTTAATTTTATAAAATAATTAAAAAGGTAGGTACTACAAATGTATAAAATAGCGTTTGATGTTATGGGTTCAGATAATGGTAGTGCAGTTGCAATAGAAGCTGCAAGCAGATTTATAAAATCAAGAAAAGATTTATATCTTGTTTTTGTTGGTGATGAAGACCAAATAAAAACATCTTTAGAAAAATTCCCAATTGACGAGTCAAGATTTGAAATTTTAGCAACAAAAGAATTTATTGATATGAATGGTTCAATTATGGATATTAGAAGAAAAAAAGATTCATCTATGGTTAGAGCTTTAGAAACTTTAAAGGATAAAAAAGTTGATGCAATGATTACTGGTGGAAATTCTGCTGCATTTATTGCAGGTTCACATTTTATTCTTGGTGAATTAAATGGAATTTCTAGACCAGGGTTCATGCCAACTCTTCCAACAGCTGTAAGCAATAAATTAACTTTATTGCTTGATGTAGGGGCAAATCTTGAAGCTGACATTGAAGATATCATAGGATATGCAAAAATGGCTAATATATATGCTAAAAACGTCTTAAAAATAGAAAATCCTTTGATTGCACAATTAAATATAGGTGAAGAAAAGTCAAAAGGTACTTTATTACAAAAAGAAATATATAAAGAATTAGAATCAGATGAGAATATTAACTTTTTTGGTAATTTAGAATCAAGAGATATATTAGCTGGTAAAGTTGACATTATAGTTACTGATGGTTATACAGGAAATATGTGTTTAAAAGCTTTCGAAGGAGCTTCTAAAATTTTAATGACTGAGATTAAATCACAATTGTATAAAACAATTTTTACAAAATTAAAAGCCTTAACACTTAAAAAATCATTTGATAATGTTTCAAAAAAATTTGATTACAAAAATCACTCTGGTGCTATTCTACTAGGAGTTGAAGGGATTGCTTTTAAAGCTCATGGTTCAAGTGATGTTAAATCATTTGAAGCAACACTAAGAATGACTTGTGATGCAGTGGAAAATGACGTATTAAATAAAATTAAAAAGGAATTGAATTAATATGACAATGCATGAATTTTTTGAAAATTTTGGAATAAAAATTAATGATTCAAAAATATTTAGTACTGCTTTAACTCATAATTCATATGCTAATGAAACTAAAACAAAAGAAACATACCAAAGACTTGAATTTCTAGGTGATGCAGTTTTACAAATGTATGTTTCTAAGTTTCTTTATTTAAATTTCACAAATGCACCAGAAGGTAAACTAACAAAAACAAGGTCTGATATTGTTAGACAAGAAACATTAAGTGAAATTGCAAAGATGATAGATTTAGGAAAAATTATAAGATTAGGTCAGGGAGAAATAAAATCTAAAGGTTATGAAAAACCTTCTATTTTATCTGACGTATATGAAGCTGTTACAGCTGCTATATATTTAGATCAAACCGAAGAAGTGCTCATATCATGAATAAAGTCAACAATATTCAAATACATTGAAAAAAATGATTATAAAGAATTAAATCATGATTATAAATCAGAATTACAAGAAATTATTCAAGCTGAAATAAGAAGTGATCTAGAATATAGGGTTGAAAGCCAAAAACACATCGAAAAAGATAATAAAATTGAGTACACTGTTAGCGTTAATTTAGATGGAAAAAAATACGGTATTGGAACTGGATTTTCTAAACAAGAAGCATCACAAAATGCAGCAAAAGATTGCTTAAATAAACTTAAAAAATCAGCAAAATAAAGAGCCAAAAGTGAGAATTTATCTCACTTTTTATTTCTTAAAATATAGCTTTTATACATAGTATAAAGAAAGAAAAAACTAACACTTTTTCCAGTTTTTTGCTATAATTTTATTAGTTATTACATTTAAATTTAAGGAGTTAATAAATTATGCTATTTTTAAAACAGATTAGAGCAGTCGGATTTAAGTCATTTGCAGAACCAACAACTTTAAACTTCACAAAAGAAATGATTGGTGTTGTTGGACCAAATGGGTCAGGTAAATCAAATATTACAGATTCTATAAGATGAGCATTGGGTGAGCAATCAACAAAATCATTACGTGGAGCTAATATGGATGATATTGTTTTTTCAGGAAGCACTGACAAACCAGCAGCAGACTTTGCAGAGGTAACTTTAGTTTTTGATAACCAAAGAGACATATTCTCTACTATAAAAACAGATGTTGTTGAAATCACAAGAAGATTTAATAAAAAAACTCGTGACAGTGACTTTTTCATTAACGGTGAAAAATGTAAATTAAGAGATATTCAAGATGTTGCTTTAGAAACTGGACTAACAAAATCAAGTATTGCAATTATTTCTCAAGGAACAATCTCAACATTTGCTGAAGCAAAACCCGATGCAAGAAGAGAAATTTTTGATGAAGCCGCTGGTTTAGCAAAATACAAAAAAAGAAAATTAGAAGCTCTAAAACAATTAGCCAAAACTACTGAAAATTTAACAAGAATAAGTGATATTAAGTTAACTCTAGAAAAAAGATTACCAAGAGAAAAAGAAAAAGCAGAAAAAGCTGCTAAATATAAAGATAAAATTGAAGAACTACAAAAAATTGAATTAACTATATTAGCAAGTGATGCGTTAAGATTTGAAACTGAATTATCTTCATTAAGAGATAAAAGACGTCAATTAGATATAGAAGTTCAAAAGTTAGCAAATGAAATTAACTTATCTCAAGATGAATTAGATGTAATGTTATCTAAAAATGGGGATGCTGATAAAGAAATAACTCAATTAAATTTAAACTTCCAAAGAATTGTTGAAAGAATAGCAAACTTAAAAAATCAAAAACAACAAGTTGAAGCAAGAGAAAACTCAGAAAATGTTAATGAAAATATTGATGACATAAAAGCAAGAGCAATTAAAAAAGAGTTTGATGAAAAATCAATATCTTTAAATAGTGAAAAGGATCTTATTATTAGTCTTGAAAGACAAGAATTAGATTTAAAGAAAAGATATGATGAAGTAAATGATCAATTTAGAACTTTCCATATGCAATCACAAGAGATTGAATCAGAAAAGAATAAATTACAATATCGTTTAGAAGAACTTGAACATAAACAAAATACAAATAATTTAAATCCTATGTCAGGTGCAAAAGCTATTATTGATAATGCAAAAAGATTATCTGGAGTTGTTGGTACTGTTGGTTCATTAATCGATGTAAAAGAAGAACACCAAATAGCAATTTCATTAATTACAGGTAACCATTTACAATCAGTTGTATTTAAAACAAGTGATGATGCTAAAAAAGGAATTGAATTCTTAAAAAATCAAAGATTAGGTAGAGTTAATGCATTACCTATTGATACTTTGAATCCTTCTTCAATCGCTGGCCCACAAAGAGACATAATAAAAAGAGCTCCAGGGTTCGTTGGTTTTGCTAATGAATTAGTTGAAATTGAAAAAGACTGCCAAGTAGTATTAGATTATATTTATGGTACAACAATTGTTACAAGAAACTTTGATGATGCAACTAGACTTGGAAAAAGTATTAACTTCCGTTATGGAATAGTTTCATTAGATGGTCAAAGAGTTTTACCTAGAGGTGCAATGAGTGGGGGTTCTGTTAACAAAGCTTCAAATATATTTGCAGCTAAAAAAGTTGATGAATCATTTGATCCAGAATCAATTAAAAATAAAATTATTACATTAGATAAAATATTTAATGAAAAACAAAAAACATTTAATGATTTAAAAGAAGTAAGAGAAAAATTAATTGACGATATAAATCAAGCATCATCAAATATTAGGATTGGTAAAAACTCAATCAACATACTTAATTCTTCATTAGTAGAATTATCAGATAACTACAAAATTATTACAGGTAAAGATTTATTGAATAATCAAACCACTTCTTCATTTGACGAATCTGAATCAATTAGGTTAGCTAGAGAAATTGCTAAACTAGAAACTGAAAGAAATGAAATTTCAATTAAAGTTAACGCACTATCAGATTCAAAAACAAAAACAACTGATCGTCAACATGAATTAAATAAAGAAAACAAAGAAAAACGTGAAACTTTAAATAATTGAAAAGATGAATTAGCAAATGTTAAATCAGACTTAACTATTTTAGAATCTACAAACATTCAAATTCTAAAAAGATTGTCAGAAGGATACAATTTATCACTTGATGCAATTAGAGAAATGCATTTTGATGAAATCGAAAACCCAGAAGAAACAAGAACTAGAATTCAAGAATTAACTATTGAATTAAAATCAATTGGTGAAGTTTCAATGGATGCAATTCAAGAATATGAAGAAACTAAAAAAGAGTACGATTACTATGTTACAAATTTAAATGAAGTTCAAGAATCAGCAGACAAATTAAACGAAATAATTTTAAATATTGACATTGAAATGAAAACTCAATTTAAACGTATTGTTGATGATGTTAATGCTGCTTTACCTGAAGCATTCCAAAAATTATTTAATGGTGGAACAGCAAGCTTAATTTATACAAATCCAGATGATATATTAGAAACTGGAATTGATATTGAAGTTAATCCTCCAGGTAAAAAAATTACAAACTTGAATTTATTAAGTGGTGGAGAAAAATCATTGGTTGCACTATCAGTGCTATTCTCAATCTTAAAAGTAAGACCATTGCCATTAGTTATTTTAGATGAGGCAGAAGCTCCATTAGATCCAGCTAACGTAACAAGATTTGCTCGTTATGTAAGAGATTTCGTTGAAAACACACAATTTATTATTGTAACTCACCGTGAAGGTACAATGGAAAACTGTGATATCTTATATGGTGTAACTATGGAAACTAAAGGAATTACAAAAATTGTTCAATTAGCTTTAGATATCGATAAAATTAAAAAATTAATAAATAAAAACAAAGAATAATTTAAAAATGCACATTTGTGCTTTTTTATTTTTTTTGACCCTTTAATCATAGATTAAATAAAGCAACTAAAAGTAACATTTTTAAAGTTTTAGACACTTAAATTGGTATAATATTATTAATTATTTCTAAATAGGAGAAAAACATGAACAAGAAATTCTTTTTAGTTATGGTGATAGTTGTAGGAGCTATTGTTGGTCTTTGATCATGAACTTTAGTTGCCCCAAATAACTCAATTAGTATTGGTGGTAGTGCCAGTGTTCAACCATTATTAAAGAAACTTACTGATAAATATAAAACTGAAGATGGTAAAAAATTTGTTTATTCAGCAACAGGTTCTGGTGCTGGAGTTACCAATGTTAAAGAAGGCGTTTATGAAATAGGTTTTATTTCAAAAGACATTGGTGATAATGATTTCACTCCATTGCCAATAAATGAAAATAAAACTTTATTCAAAGATCTAACAGAAGAAAACATTAATGATAAGCATTGATATTCAAATACTTTAGCAAGCACTCAAGGTACAGAAGAAACTTATCGTTCTATTGAATTTGCACGAGACTCAATTGTTTTTGTTTATAATGACCAAGGAACTGGTTTTGATAAATTTTTAAAAGATTCAAATTTAGAATTTGTTTTTGAAGTTAATGATGAAGGAAAATTTGATCAAAAAGATAATGCACAAGGCAAAAACATAAATAGAAGTTATAAAATATTAAATGAAATTTATAATAATGATTCTCAAAATGATTTAATTACATGAAATCGCTTAGCTATTTTAATAGCTGAAAACTTTTCTGAAGAAGGAACTAAGGAACAAAATATTAAACTTGCCCAACAAGTTTCATCAACAGCTAAGGTAACACCTTATTCTTCAACAAGTGGTTCAGGAACAAGAACTTCATTTACTAATTTAACAGGTATTAATCCTGGTAATGCAGTCAAAGAATATGGAGCAAATGGAACAATTTATAGTCAAATAGAAAAATCACCTGGATCAATTGGATTTGTTTCCATGCTATATGGTTCTGCAAATTCTTCAAGAGTAAAATCAGTAAAAATTAAGCAAGGAGACACAACTTGAGATCCTTCAAAAGATGATTCTGAAAAGTTGTCTTCTTACCCTTTAACAAGACCTTTTATAGCTATATACAAATATGATACAAACAATAAAGATTTAAATAGCATATTAGACTTTTTATTCTGAATGGCTGCAAGCCCAGAAGTTAAAAATTTATATTCATCTGTAGGTTTAACACAATTAGTTCAACCAACTAAAAAATAAAAACAAATTACAATGGAAAGGAGCATTCATGTTTCTAAATAAAAAAAGCGAAGATAACGGATTTAAACCAAAAACATTTAAACCAAAACAAAATTTTAATGCTAAATTTTTTAAATCATTAATTTATACATTAACTTTCACAGTTCTTGCTATATTATTTATTTTGGTTTTATTTGTTATTTTGAAATCACTTCATGTTTTTGAAGAACAAGGATTTTGAAGTTTCATAACAGGAACTAATTGAAAGCCTGGTAAAGATGGTGAAGGCCAATATGGAATTGGTTTAATCATTATAATGACAATAGTTCTTTTAACTATTTCAATGTTATTTGCTATTCCATTAACAATATTTACAACTCTATTTATTTCTGAATACTTATCTGTTGGTATGCAAAAAAAAGTTCTTACTGTTATTAAATTATTAGCCAGTGTTCCATCCGTTGTATTTGGTCTTTTTGCAAGAGATCAAATTGGTGCATTATTTCAATTAATGGGAGCGCCAAACAATGATAACTTAATGGTCGCTTCTATGACTATGACATTCATGGCTGCTCCAACAATGATTAGTTTAAGTTACAATGCAGTTCAATCAGTACCAGAAGGGTATAGACTTGGAAGTTTAGGACTTGGTATTTCAAAAGAACAAACAACATTTAAAATTATTAGAAAATCAGCTTCAGCTAAAATTATCTCAGCGATAATATTAGGTATGGCAAGAGTTATTGGTGAAACTATGGCTATTATGATGATAGCTGGTAACTCAACTGGTGGATTTATAACTAATAGCGGAATAAGTGGATTCTTATTCTCATCAATCAGAACATTAGCAGCTACTATTGGTCTTGAAATGACTGAAAATAGTGGTTCAACACATCAATCAGCTTTATATGCAATTGGTTTAATTTTATTCTTATTAGTTTTCATTATAAATATTGTAATTTTATTCATGTCTAATGTTGATAATATTAAATACTCAAGAAGAATAAAAAGAGAAGAAAAATTGAATAGTAATTCTTCTAGAAAAATTAAAACACCAAAATATGTTTATGATAAAAAAATGTTAGGTATGATGGTTCATAATAGAACAGAAAATAAATTTTTCAAAAAAACATATTCAGCTGTTATGTTATTTTTAATGTGAATATCAACAGCTATAATTATTTCTTTCACTTTTTGAATTTTAGGTGATGTTATTATTAAAGGTTTAATGGGGTTATCAGATCCAATAGCATTTATTCATATGGATACAGAAAATAGAACTGGTGGAGGAATCTTTGCTGCGTTATTCACAACTATTTTATTGGTTGTGTGTACTCTAATTTTTGCAATTCCATTCGCTTTAGGTGCTGCAATTTATTTAAATGAGTATGCAAGACAAAGTTCTGTTTTAACAAAATCATTTAGATTTGCAATTAACTTATTGGCGTCAACACCATCTATTGTTTTTGGTATATTTGGTTTATCAATATTTATTGTTTTATTAGGATTACCTTTTAGTATATTGGCTGCAGGTTTGACTATGACTGTTGTTGTACTTCCAATGTTAATATCAAATTTTGAAGATGCATTACAACAAGTTCCTCATCAATATCGTGAAGCTGGTTCAGCTTTAGGTTTAACAAAGATTCAAACTTTATTTAAAATAATATTACCTAATGCAATGGAAGGTATTATTACTGGAATTATTTTAGCGATGGCTAAAATAATAGGAGAGTCAGCACCAATTTACTTAACACTTGGAACAGATATCCAAATGCCTACACAAGGTTTCTTATCACAAGGAACAACTTTAACAACAGGAATTTATATGATGGTTGCTGAAGGAATTCCTGGACATGGTCAAGGAACAATATACTTAATGGCATTAATTACAATTATTTTAATTATTGGATTAAACTTTACATCTGGAAGATTATCTTCATTGCTTGTACAAAAATCAAAAGATTTAAAAGCTAAATCAAAAATTAAACGAAAAGAATTTAATGTCAAAACAAAAGCTAAAATTAAAAAAATGAAACCTTCACTCAAATTTAAATGAATGAAATTACAAAGTAAATTCAGAAAAGGTGAAATTAAAATAACATTCTTTAAAGAAATGGCATCAAAAAATAAATTGTGAGTTAAACGAAGAAAAGAATATAGAAAATTGAAAAAAGGAGTTATAGATCATGAGTAATACACTTAAAAAAGATGAAACTTTTAAAGGTTTAGATTTAAATAAAAACCAAAAAGAAGAAAAACCTGCAAAACTTCCTGCTTTATCAAAAAGAGCAGATGTTATCAAAGTATCAGATTTTAACTTCTTTTATAAAGGCAAAAAACAAGCGTTATTTAATATAAATATGGAAATTAAAGAAAATTCAATCACTACTTTCATTGGGCCTTCTGGTTGTGGTAAATCAACTTTATTAAGATCAATTAATAGAATGAATGATTTGATAAGTGGTTCTAGTGTTGAAGGTTCAATTGAAGTATTTAATGAAGAAATTTACAAACAAGGAACAGATGTTTCAAAATTGAGAACTGAAGTTGGAATGGTATTTCAAAAAGCTAACCCATTTCCTTTATCAATTTATGAAAATGTTGTTTATGGGCCAAAAACTCAAGGAGTTAAAAGCAAAAAAATATTAGATCAAATTTGTGAAGATTCTTTAAGAAAAGCAGCTCTTTGAGAAGAAGTTAAAGACAAACTTGAAACACCAGCTCTTGGTCTTTCAGGTGGACAACAACAAAGATTATGTATAGCTAGAGCAATTGCAATGCACCCAAAAATATTACTAATGGATGAACCAACTTCTGCACTAGATCCTATTGCTACTTTAAAAGTTGAAGAGTTAGTATTAGAACTTAAAAAAGAATATACTATTGTAATGGTTACTCACTCATTACAACAAGCAACAAGAATTAGTGATATGACCGCATATTTCTTAAAAGGTGAATTAATAGAGTATAATACAACTAAGAAAATATTTATAAATCCAAAAGACTCAAGAACAGAAGATTATATTTCAGGAAGGTATGGTGATTAGGATATGTCAATTAACAAAATTTTAGATAATGATATTCTACAATTAAGAAACATGCTTGAAGACATGATTAAAGAAACTAAAATTCAGTTTGCTGAAACATTTGAAGTTATTACTAAGAATAATGTTGAGGGTGCGGCTTTAATTGTTGAGCATGACAAAATAATTAATGATAAACTGAATGAATTTACATCAACAGCTCTTTGAAAAATAGCTAAACAGCAATTGGTTGCTCGTGATTTAAGACTTGCTGTTGGAGGTATATTACTTGCCAGAGAAATTGAAATTATTGCTGACTATTCTAAAAAACTATGTATATTCTTTTCTAAATTCAAACCAACAAAAAAATATACAACATCAATTGTTAACCTTTTCCAACTTGTAATAGATATGTTAGATAGTTTTTCAGAATTATTTTCAAACTTTGACAATAATTTAGTTGTTAAAGTAATGGAACTTGAAGCTCAAATTAATAAAGAATTTGAAGAACTGTATTCATATTTAGTAAAAGCACTTAAAAAAGCTGAAAATAATGAAGAGCTTTTAGAAATTTCTGAAGCAATGAAGCAAGCTAAAAATTTAGAAAGAGCTGGAGATCATTTATTAACAGTTCAAGAAATTGTTTCATTCATAAGAACAGGAAGATTCGAAGAAACTTCAGAAATTTATGATAATTTAAAAACATTAATGTAATAAATTAAATTCTGTATATTCAGAATTTTTTTATTTATGATAATTTGATAAAATAATAAATAGTAGACAGAGGTATATCATGGGTTTTTGAAATAAATTAAAAGATAAAATATCTGGTAATCAAACAGAAAAAAAAGTTAATGAAGAAAAAGTTATTAAATCTGAAACTGTTATCGAAAATAAACAACCAACAGAAAAAGAAATAGCTAAAAAGCAAAAACAAAAAGCTAAAAAAGAAAAAGCAGAAAAAGCGATTGCCAAATCAGCTTTAGATTTCTCAAAAGATATTAAAAAACTTTCTAAAAAATACAAAAAAATGGATGATGACTTTTTTGATGAACTTGAAGAAGTATTAATTAAAACAGACATGGGAATGAAAATGGTTTTAAAAATTTCAAATAATATAAGAAGAAAAGTTAAGAATACATCTGAAGCGAATGAATTTAGAGAAATATTAGCAGAAGAAATTTATGATATTTATACTGATGGTTCTAAAAAGGTTGAAGAGCTAAATTTTGAAGATGGAAGATTAAATGTCTTTATGGTTATTGGTGTAAACGGAACTGGTAAAACAACTTCATTGTCAAAGATAGCTAATTACTATGCAGAACAAAACAAGAAAGTTCTTATTGCAGCAGCAGATACATTTAGAGCTGGTGCTATTGAACAATTAGAAGAATGAGTTGATAAAAGACTTGATAATAAAGTTGATCTAGTAAAGGGTAAAAAGCAAAATCAAGATCCAGCTAGTGTTGTATTTGATGCGCTTGAAAAAGCAAAAGCAGAAAATTATGACTTATTATTAATAGATACTGCTGGTAGACTGCAAAACAAAATAAACTTAATGAAAGAGTTAGAAAAAATGTATCAAATTGTTCATAAGTTTGATAAAAAAGCTCCTCATGAACTATTATTAGTAATTGATGCAACAACTGGGCAAAATGGTGTTATGCAGGCTCAAGAATTTAATGAAGTTGCAGATGTAACTGGAATTGTTTTAACAAAAATGGATGGAACAAGTAAAGGTGGTATTGCCTTATCAATTAAAGACCAATTAAACATACCAGTAAAATTAGTTGGTGTTGGAGAGCAAGTTGATGATATTGAGAAATTTGATGTTGATCAATATGTTTATAGTTTAGTCGTTGGATTTATGGAAGATAAGGAAGAAGACGATGAGTAAAATAACTTTAGAAAAAACTTTAGAATTATCTTCTTTATTTTATTTATACAAGAATATGTTGACTGAAAAACAGATTGAATATTTTGAACTTTATTTTGAAGAAGATTTGAGTTTTCAAGAAATTGCAGATCAATTAGGAATATCAAAAGCAGCAGCTCATGATGCAATTAACAAAATTATTAAGTCTTTAAATGATTTAGAAGATAAATTGCAATTAAATCACAAAAAAATATCAATTAATGAATTGCTAGAAAAAAATAAAAATTCAAAAAACGAAGAAGTTTTAAATTTAATTAAAAAAATAGAAGAGGTCATTTAATGAAAGTACTAATGATAGGAGATGTCTTTGCCAAACCAGGAAGAGACGTTTTTAAACAAAACATTGAAAAATTAATAAATGACAATCAAGTAGACTTTGTTGTTGTTAATGGTGAAAACACAACTCATGGTAAATCAATTTCAAAAGAACACTACAACTTTTATAAAGAGAATCATGTTGACGTTATAACAAGTGGAAATCATATTTTTAAAAATCCAGAAGTTTTAGATTACATTCAAAATACTCCTGATCTTTTAAAACCAATGAACATGTATAAGACACCTGGAAGTGGTTATGTAGTTATTGAAAAGAATAATAAAAAAATTTGTGTTCTGAATTTAATGGGAAATAATTTTATGGATCCTTCAAACAGTGTTTATGAAACTATGGAAGATTTTTTAGGTTTAAAAATAGCCTATGATATATTACTTGTTGATTTTCATGCTGAAACAACAGCTGAAAAAATAGCTTTTGCTTTAAATTATGATGGTATCATAACAGGATTTGTTGGGACACATACACACGTCCAAACAGCAGACGAAAGAATACTTCCAAAAGGTACAGCATTTATTACAGACTTAGGCATGAGTGGGGTTATTGATTCTGTTATTGGTATAGAAGCAAGTGATGCTATTTATAAGCAAAAAACAGGTTTAGTTAAACGTTTTCAACCTGCTAAAGGTAAAGCAAAACTTAATGGAGTAATCATTGAAATTGATGAAAAATCTAACAAAGCTACAAACATCAAAAGAATAAGTATTTAAAAGCAAATTATTTGCTTTTTTTGTTTCAGATTTTTAAACCGATTTAGTATAATTTATATTGATATCGCAGAAGGGAAAATGGAAAAATGAGAAAATTATTTACTAGCGAAAGTGTTTCAGAAGGACATCCAGACAAAATATGTGATCAGATATCTGATGCGATATTGGATGAAGTTCTGAAACAAGACCCAAACGCTAAGGTAGCCTGCGAAACATTCGCTACCACAAACTATTTATTAATCGGAGGGCAGATAACTACAACTGCTTCTGTTGATTATGAAAAAATTGCACGTGATGTATTAAGAAAAATAGGATACAACAACGATGCATATGGTATCAATGCTGACACTTGTAAGATTGATATTAGAGTTGAACAACAATCAGCTGATATTGCTTTAGGAATCGATTTAGATACTGAAGTTATTGGAGCTGGTGATCAAGGAATTATGTTTGGATATGCAACAAACGAATCTAAAACATTCTTGCCTTTAGCTATTACTATTTCACATGAATTAGTTTATTTAGCATCAAAGTTAAGAAAAGAAGGAAAATTTAAATGAGCAAGACCAGACATGAAATCTCAAGTAACAATTGATTATACAGATGAATCAAATCCTAAAATTGATACAATCTTAATGTCAATTCAACATGATGATGAAATGATTGAAGAAGAATTTAAAAAATTCATAAAATCTGAAATAATGGATGTTGTTGCAAAAGAATTTGAATTGAATACTGATTTTAATGTTTTAATCAATCCAACAGGAAGATTTGTTATTGGTGGACCACAAGGTGATACTGGATTAACAGGTAGAAAAATTATTGTTGATACTTATGGTGGATATTCACGTCACGGTGGTGGAGCCTTTTCAGGTAAAGACGCAACAAAAGTTGATAGAAGTGCTGCCTATATGGCTAGATATGCTGCTAAAAATTTAGTTGCATCAGGATTAGCTGATAAAATTGAAATTCAAGTTTCATATGCAATTGGTAAACCAGAACCAGTTTCAATTTTTATTGAAACATTTGGAACAGAAAAAGTTAGCAAAGAAGTTATAGCAAAAGCATTAAATGAAAATTTTGATTTTTCAGTAAACGAAATTATTAAAAAATTAGATTTAAGAAAACCAACATTCTTAAAAACTGCAACTTATGGACACTTTGGAAAAGATGAATTCACATGAGAACAATTGGATAAAGTTAAGACAATTAAAAAATAAAAACAAATCACTTTTTAAAAGTGATTTTTTTGTTATAAAATAATAACTAATAAAAGGAGAGATTATATGACAAAAATTAGACCACAAGATAATTTCTATGATTCAGTAAATAAAGAATGAATAGATAATAATGAATTACCAGATGGATATGCATCATGAGGAAGTTTTGAAATGCTTCAAAAAAAATCAACAGACGATATTAAAGCAATTATTAACGAACTTGTTAATGCAACTAAATTAGACAGAGATAGCAAAATGATAGCTAACCTTAGATCAAATTATTTAAATGATAAAGCAAGAAATAAACAAGGCATAAAACCTATTCAACCAATTTTAAATAAAATAAGTGCCTTAACTGATAAAAAAGAACTGACAAGTTTATTTGTTGATTTATTCCAAGAGTGAGGGATTTCTTTCTTCCACTCAAAAGGCGTAGATTCAGATTTTAAAGATAGCAATTTAAGAGCTTTAATGATTGATTCAATGGGTTTAGGAATGTCAGATAGAGATTTCTATGAAGAAACTCACCCAAGACATGAAGAAATTAAAAATGCTTATAAAAATTACATTGAAAACTTAGTAAAGCTTTCAGGTGTAAGATTAAATACAAAAGATATTTTTAATTTAATTTATAGTTTTGAGGAAAAAATATCAAAATCAATGTTTAAACAAGAAGAATTACGTGAACCTGAAAATATTTATAATGTAGTAACTATTAAAGAATTAAACGATATATGTCCGATTGTTGATTGAACAGAATATCTAAATAAAACTGGTTATGACAAAGCATCAAAAATTATTTTAACTGAACCTAAATATTTTGAAAAACTAAATCAAATGATTGAAGAAATAAGTTTAGATGATTTAAAAGATATTATGTCATATAAAGTTACTAGTTCTTACTCAAGAATGTTAACAATTGATTTATATGAAAATAGCTTCAAGTATGGATCAGTATTTAGCGGTGTTAAAAAAATGAAACCAATTGAAGATAGAGTAGTTGAATTTGTTGATGGTACTCTTGGAGAATTAATTTCAAAAGAATATGTAAAACGTCATTTTTCTGAAGATGCTAAAAAAGATGTTTTAAAAATGGTTAATGATCTATTGAAAGTATATGAAAATAGAATTAATACATTAGATTGAATGTCAGATGAAACAAAAACAAAAGCTATTGAAAAATTAAATTCATTCACTATTAAAATTGGTTATCCTGACAAATGAGAAGATTTAAGTGATGTTGAAATCCTTAGTTATGAAGAAGGCGGAAGTTTATTCGATAATATGCAAAGTTTAGCTAAACATTATATTAAAAAAGAGCTAAAAGAAATTAATTTACCTGTTGATAAAACAAAATGATATATGGATGCACAAACTGTAAATGCATATTACAATCCAACATCAAATGAAATCTGTTTCCCTGCTGGGATTTTACAAAAACCATTTTATGATGTAAATCAATCTCATGCTGCTAACCTTGGTGGAATTGGTGCTGTTATTGGACATGAAGTTAGTCATGGTTTTGATGATGAAGGAAGTAAATTTGATAAAGATGGAAACTTTGAAAACTGATGAACTGAAACAGACAATGAACAATACAAATTAAGAACTCAAAGAGTTGTTGATCAATATAACGAATATCAAATTAATGGTTCGAATGTTAATGGTAAATTAACACTTGGTGAAAACATTGGTGATTTAAGTGGAGTTGCTGCTGCTTTAGATATATGTAAAGCACAAAGTCCAAATGATTTAAAAGACTTCTTTACAAACTATGCTTTAGTATGAAGAAGAAAAGCAACTGATGAACAAAAAAACACAAGACTATTAGTTGATCCTCATTCACCTGAAGAATTCAGATGTAATGGTGTATTAGTAAACATAAATGAATTCCATGAAGTTTATGAAACTAAACCTGGTGATGGAATGTATAAACCAGAAGAAGAAAGAACTAAAGTTTGATAATAAACTATTTAAACCGTCTTTAAGATGGTTTTTTTCTTGTTTTAACTTATAATTTTATATAGAAGCAAGAGGTTTAATAATGCAAAAAGAAGTAAATATTATTGGTGCAGGATTAGCTGGTTGCGAAGCTGCTTATTTATTAGCTAACAATGGAGTTAAAGTAAACTTATTTGAAGTTAAGTCTTTAATGAAAAACGATATTCAAAAAACTAATGATTTAGGAGAATTGGTTTGTTCTAATACTTTAAGAAGTAAATCGAAGAAAAATGCTGCAGGGATTTTAAAAAATGAAATGAAGTTATTAAATTCATTAGTTATAAAAGCTGCATTAGAAAATGAAATACCAGGTGATGATGCATTGAGTGTTGATCGTTTTGGTTTTAGCAAATATATTACTGATAAAATTAAGAATCATAAAAATATAAATTTAATTGAACAAGAAGTTTCTGAAGTTGATTATACAAAAGTAACTATCATAGCCTCAGGTCCGTTGACAACAGATAAATTAGGTAAAAATATTGAATTAATGACAGGTAATGAAAAATTATTCTTTTTAGATGCTTCAGCACCTATTATTACAAAGGATAGTATCGATTTTAACAAGGTATATTGAGCAAGTAGACATAATGATGGTAAAGATGGTCAATATATATGCATACCACTTAATGAAGAGCAATTTAATGCGTTTGTTGAAGAATTAAAGAATGCTGAAACTATTAAATTAAAATCATTTGAGAAAGAAATATATTTCAAAGGATGTCAACCAATTGAGCAAATAGCAAAAACAAGTAAAAAAGTATTATTAAATGGACCACTATCGCCAAATAATTTAATTGATGAAAATGGAAATACACCTTTTGCTGTTGTTCAATTACGTCAAGATGATGCAATTGATTCACTTTATAATTTTGTAGGTTTTCAAACTAATATTAAATGACCTGAGCAAAAAAGAATTTTACAGACATTACCTGGTCTTGAAAATTTAAATATTGTTAGATTTGGAGTTATGCATAAAAATTATTATATTAATTCTCCTAAATTGCTTAATAGATCACTACAAGTCAAAAGGAATAAAAACATTTTCTTTGCAGGTCAAATAACTGGGGTTGAAGGTTATATTGAATCTGCAAGTAGTGGTATTCTTACTGCAATCAATGTCTTAGCATATTTAAACAATATAAAAATTGAACAGCCATCAAGAAAATCTATGTTAGGAGCTCTTAATTTTTATATAACTAATCCAAAGCATGATAAATTAAAACCAATGAAATGTAATTTAGGAATTTTAGATCAACAAAATAAAAATGCTAAATCAGAGTTCTATTCATTTGATGAATCAGAAAGAGAAATAAGAAGATTCATAAAGGGTATTAATAATTTTGCAAAGATAGGTGAAAACAATGAATAAGAAATGAAATAGTTTATTAACAAATCAAGATCTTTCAAAAAGAATTGAAAACACAATCGAGTTGGCATATAAAACGAATGAAAAAATTTATCCCTCAAAAGAAGATTGTTTAAGATTATTTGATTTAATCTCACCAGATGAAATCAAAGTAGTAATAATTGGTCAAGACCCGTATCATAATCCTAAACAAGCTAATGGAATAGCTTTTAGCGCAAGTAAAGATATCAAAACACCCAAAAGTCTAATTAATATTTTTAAAGAATTAGAAAATGACTTAGGTATAAAACATTATGATAATAATGATTTAAGCAATTGGGTTAAACAAGGCGTTTTATTAATTAATACTTGTTGAACTGTAATTGAAAATCAACCTGGAAGCCACTCAAAATTAGGTTGACAAGAAATAGTTAGTGATATATTGGTTAATCTAAACAAACAGAATCCAAACATTGTTTATTGTTTATGAGGAAATTATGCTAAAAAGGTTTATGAAAATTTAGAACATAAAGCAAATAATGTCATTAACTCTGCTCACCCATCACCATTTAGTTATTTGAAAGGTTTTAAAAATTCAAAACCTTTCTCAACAATAAATACAATTTTAGTTAATAATTCTTTAGAACCAATTGATTGGTCTAAATAAGGTAAAATAATAAATAAGGAGTTACATATGAGAAAAATAAATGAATTAAACAATACAATTTCTTCAACTGATTTAGTTGTTAGAATTGAAAAAGTTATTATTTCAACAGCTACTAATGGTTCATCTTATATCATTTTAAATTTATCAGATAAAACTGGTAGAATTGAAGCTAGAAAATGAACAGTAACTGAAGAAGATAAACAATTGTTACAACCAAATGCTTTTATTTTATTTAAGAATGCTGCTGTTAACGAATTTAGAGGCGTATTACAGCTTAAAGTTAGTGATTACAGTGTTCTTAGCGAGAATGATTTAAATAGCTATGGTTTAGATGTTAAAGACTTTTTTATAGAAGCCCCTATTAACATCGAAAAAAACTATGGAGAATTAATGTCAATTCTTGAAAGCTTAACAAATCAAACATATAAAGAATTAACAATTGGTTTAATCAAAAAATATGAAAAAGAGTTTTTAACTTATCCAGCTGCAATGTCAATTCATCATAATGTAAAAGGTGGTTTATTCTGACATAGTTTTACATTAGTTAAAAATGCTTTAGCTTTAAAACCAAGTTATGCATATGCTTCAATTGATTGAGAATTATTGATTTGTGGAGCTATTTTACATGATATAGGTAAAGTTATAGAAATTATAGATCCAACAGGAACTGATTATAGTTTACAAGGTAAAATAATTGGTCATATTAGTATTGGTAACACTGAATTAAATAAAATAGCTGAAGAGTTAAACTTATATAAAGATGAGCAAGGGAACATTAATGAATCATTAACTTTATTACAACATATGATTATTGCTAGTCATGGTAAAAAAGAATATGGTTCACCAACTGAACCAGTTATTATTGAAGCTATTATGTTATCTATGTTTGATGATTTAGACGCAAAAGTATTTAAAATAAATGATGAACTAAATAAAGTTGAATTAAAAACATGAACACCAAGAATCATTAGTGTGGATGGAAAAATGTTTTATAAACATAAAAAGTAATGTAATGTAACTTAGGTTACATTTTTTTATGTCAAATTATTAGGTATTAAAGTAATAAAAAAGATGACTTTTAAAGCCATCTTTTATTTTGTTATTTCATTAAAAACATCTTCTAAAGTTGCATATTTAAGATTCACGTTCTTATCGTGTAAGAAACCTTCATCTTCTTTAAATTTAGGTAAGATATGTTCGTGATAATGGAATACCACTTGTTTAGCAATTGCTTCTTGATTAGAAACATAGTTAAAACCTTTGACACCTTTTAATTTTTCTTGAAGTATTTGAGCAACAACTTTTTTTGCTTTGCTTACTTCAGATAAATATAAATCAGGTGTTGTTGATAAATTTTCAGCGTGTACTTTTGGAATGACCAATGCATGTCCATCACTAACAGGATTAATATCTAAGAATGCATAAACATATTCATTCTCATAAATTTTATACGAAGGAATTTCTTGCTTTATTATTTTACAAAATATACAATCATTCATTAGTCTGATGTATTTCCGTCTTCGTCTTTAATATATTTTGCAAGTTCATCGTATAATCCTTGGAATAGAACATTATCACCATCCATGATGTATTTAGTATAAAGTTCTTCTTTAGCTTCTGTTGTGTAATCTGTATCTCCTGCAACTAAACCATTTTCAATTTCAGAAATTAATAGTTGTTTATTAGTTGCACTTAAGTTTTTAATATCTGAACTTGATTGAACTGAATTACTTCAAGCTTCACTTAATTGGTAAACACTTTTTGGATCAGCATTTCTTGCTCATAATACTGAGTATAAAATTTTATCAGTATCTTTTACTTTACCTTGTTGTTCTGTATCAAATCCACTTGTAAAAGCTGAGTCTTCTTTATTAATTGTTTCATGAATACCTAACATTGTATCATTTGCATTTTCAACATTAACTGTAATAGTTCTTTGATTACCTAAAGTGAATGAACCTTTATCTGCTAAGGCTTTAACATAAAGATTTCCATTATTATCTTTAATAATTTCAACATTAGTTTCATTTGTAAAAGTCTTCATATCGTCTACATAAGGACTGTATTTATCACCAAGAGGTACTCAAGTATCACTTGGAATAGAAAGTGTTGCTACTTGATTAACAGCATTTAAAGTTACATTTGAGTTATCATAAATATCATTTAAATATATAGGTAAAACTAAAACGATTTCACTTTCACCATTGTCACCTACCGCAAAACCTTGATCTCTTGGTCCTGTTAGTAATGTTGGTCTATCTATTGATTTAGCTGCAGTTTGTGCATCAGTTGAAATACTTAATGAACCACTTATTGCTTCAATTCCTGTATCATTATTTTTTGCAATACCGTTATAACCAACTAAACCTAAAAATGGATCAGTACCTAATTTTGTATTGTTTTCTAGTGAATTAGAACTAAAGTTATTTTTTAAAGTAGTTATACTGTTTTCATCCAAAATAATGTTTCCACTACTATTTGGTTCACCTAATGCTTGTTTATAAGATTTAACTCATGAAGTTGCATCAGTCGAAACTTTTGCTTTGAAAGATCAAATCAATTTAACATTTGAACTTTTAGTTTCAGAAGTTAATGAATTTTGAACAGAAGAAACTAATTTGTTTGATGTATTTAATCTAACAAATGATCTTGTATAGTTTGTTGTTGTTAAATTTGTTGAATATAAATTACTATCTAAATATGCCAAGCTGATTAATTGAGTATATAAATCAGGAATGATTTTTGCATTAATGTAGCTTTGGAAACGATATTTCATAATTTCATTTCCACTAAAGCCTTGTTCTTGTTCATTTTTTGCAACTAAGAATGGACCAGTCACTTCATCAATTTTAGTATCTTTATTTAAAACCTTTGTATTTTTAGTGTCAGTCAATTTAGTTACTTTAGTATTGTCAGCTGATCCAATAATATAGAAATTGTTACCACCATTTAAAGCTTCTATACTAGGAATATTTCATTCATTTTCACCAAATTCTCCTAAAACTTGTCATCTAGTTAAAGTTTCATTTTCGCTTTTCTCTTTATAATAAATTGAATAATTTATTTTTTCATCATCCTCAAATAAATTAAAAGGATTTAATGAGTGATTATTTGAATATTGCTTGTCATTTACTAAACCATGTTTATCACTAATTACTTTAGCTGTGTATTCACTAAAAAATTTGTTAGTTGCTAAATCATTTAATAAATTTGAAGTAATATTTTCAGTTGTTTCTTTTTCTTTTACTTTTAAAGTAGAGGCAATATTTGAACTTGTTGTTTTATATTCTTCTTCAGCAATTTTTTTATCTAAAATTTTTAATACATCAGCAATAATTTCAGTATCAGAAATTTTTAAAAATTTCTCTGCTTGTGAAACACTTATAAAACCACTATCTTTCATTTTCAGTATGAAAGATGTATATACTTGTTTATCACTAAAATTTAATTTGCCAAATCTATCAACTGTTGTTGTACATGAAATTACAACTGAAGAAGTTGTTGCAGTTAGTCCAACTGCTGCTAATATAGCTAATAATTTTTTCATTATTTAACTCCTCCTTCATGTTTATTTAAAACATTAATAATAACTTCATCATTAAATCATTTATCAGAAATAATGTAATTTAATTTATTAAATTTTGATTTTGTTGACAAGTCAGTTTTTCAGTGCTGACTTTGTACAATTGAAGAATAACTTATTTCCAAGCCATTTTTAGGAATAAATGATCTTGCTGTTTCAGTTTTTAAATCTTCATGTTGTTTTTCATAATTATCTTCAACGCTTTGATTTCAATTGTTATTTTCTAATGTAAAACTTGTTAAAGGAGCAGCACTAAGAGTTTCTTGTTCTGTTGTAATAACCTTAATTAATTCATAAACTGCTTTTGTATCTACATCTTCTCCTTCGATTTCAAAGAATTTTCCAAATAATTCAGCATAGTCCCCATTTGTACCTAATATCTCATCTAAGTAAGTTCATAATCATTGACTTAACAATCCGAAATTTTCAGTTGTTGAAGTAGTTGCTTTTGCATCAGCTAGAATATCAAAATTATAAAATAAGTTTGTTTTTTCTTCATCGGTTGATAAAAATCCATTAGCTACAGTATTGTTAACTAAGAATCTTTCATAATCATTGGTAATTGAGTAATTAATTATTTTACTATAATCATTACCAAATTCAGTACCCATATTGTCAATAATGTTTTGTCTATAAATATCATTATTAATTCCAGGCTTAATTGCTGTTGATTCGTCAATTTTATTTATTTTTCCTGAACCTTCACCAGCATTGCCTGCTTCAGTACTTGAACTTAATTTTGGATTTAATAAGTAAGGAATTAATTCTTTATTTGTTTTTGAAAGAAGATCATAAGCTATTGATTGTTGTTTATCTTTATCAACACTTGTTTCACTTTTTTCAGCGTTAGAGCTATTTAATAAACTATATCCATCAATTTTCATGAAGTGTAATCCATCACTATCAATGAATGCAATAATTCCATCTTTAGCATTTAATACTTTATAAGGTTTTGCTGTTTCGCCTTCTTTTGTGCTGTTTGCTTCAGTTTCAGCATGTCGTCCTAAATCATTTACAAGGTTAAACAATAAGTTCTTTCCATTTGTAGCATCAGTAGATACATTTGTCATTTTTTGATCAAAACTTGCTCATTGACCTATCATATTAGTTGAATCTGCATCTCAATCATTCTTTGTAGAAATTACATCTTCTTTAGGATTTGAAGATAAGAAATCATAAACAGAATATTTAGCTATGTTTGAATATGTTCCAGTTGTTGTATCATAGTCTAAAGTTAATAATTTTTCATTATTTTTAGCTGTTAAGAAATTAATAATCCCTGTATCAGTTTGGTTTTGACCTAATTTTCATAAATTATTTTTATTTGAACCTCTATAAAATGTTTCAAAATCTGTTAATCCAGTTGAACTACTTGTTTCAGCATTTGCATATGATGATGCACTCTCACTTGAAACATAAGCATTATAAAATTGATAAAAACCTTCAAAGTAATTAATTAATTCAGTTTGAGTATTGGCATTGTTAACAAATTGAGCAGGACTTATTTCTTTATTAATATCTGGTGTTGCAGTACTATTAATTTTTGAAAATTCTAAAACAATTTCAGAGGTTGCAACAGGTTTTTTAGTTTCAAAATAATTATCTACTAAGAATTTTTGTGAATTTGAAAGTATATTATTTTTTTGATTATCTTTAGATGAATTTAAGACAGGTGCCACAGAAACGATTTGTGTTTTATTAAGTTCTCTAGAAGATCTAGCATTATAGTTATAGAAATCTTTATATATATTATTATCAGCAAGTCTTATACTTTCGACATCAGAATATTTAAAAATATTATTATTACTACTACTAATTTGAGAAATAGTTCCATTTATTGAATTTGGACTATTAGCAAAAATACTACTAATTCCTGATAAAAACGTTCTTCAAGTTAAAGCATTCAAGAAAACATCGTTTGTATTTTCAATAAACTCGATTTTAAAAGTTGTACCATTGTTTTCTGTGTTTATTGTTTCATTGTAGTTAGAAGAATTGCTTGATTTAAATGCATTCTTTCCACCTAAAGCGTTTACTAAATTTATAATAGAAATTTGTTGAGCTTCAGTTGTTGCTTGTTCTTTAATTGTTTTATCTAAAGTTTCATTATTAATTAAAACATTTCCATTTTGAGTTAAAAATACTGACAGTAGATTTGAAATAGTTGTTCTATTTACTTCGATTGTTGAATAACCTTTTGCTCAAGTTGATTCAGTTGCTCCAAAACCTAGTGCTTTTGAAAGGTTAGCATAAGCAGAGTTAGTTGAATCAGTTAAGATATAGTTTGATATTCAAGCATTTTCTAGTGCTGTTTGATCACCAGTAACTCAAGGAAATTGTCCTTTTAAATATTTAACTCAAGCTTTTGTACCTTGTTTTTTATTGTCAAGATATTCTTTTCTTGCTCTTTCCATTTCAGTATTAGCACGACCATATATTGTATTTGAAGCTTTTGATTCCTTACCATATTGTGTTTTTAAGCTTTCAGCAAATGCTTTTCCATCTTCATTCATATAAGGATTTTTTTCAGCACTTATACCTTGAAAAATGTTATTTTCTTTACTTGCTTCTTCATAAATGGCAACTGCAAAAATATTATAGAATTGTACTAAAAATTTTTGAGAATCTTTACCTAAACGTCCATAAGTTTCATTGTATCAATTTAATAAGTCTTCAGTAGTGATTTTAAAATCTCCATCATCATTAATAAATACATTTCCATATTTATCATCGTCTTTATCATTAGAACATGAAATTAAAACACTTGTTGCACTAGCTGTTAAAGCAAAAGCACCAATTAGTGATAGTAGTTTTTTCATTTTGTTTTCCTCCTGCGAAAATCGTTTCTGTTAACACTTATTTTTATATAAATATAAGCATTGATAATATTATAACTCAAAACCCTATAAAATTACCAAACTTTTAATTCTAAAATAGTATAATAACAAAGATAGAAAAGTAGGTTTATGGATGAAAGACTTAAAAAAATATTTCCCTTTTTATGATAAACAAAGCAATCTAATTTATTTTGATAGCTCAGCTACTAGTCTTAAAATTAAGAGCGTAATTGATGCTGAAATGAAATTTTTGAGTGAAAATGGTTCAAATCCTCATGCAGTTGATTATAAAAAAGGATTTGAAGCTTTTGAAATAATTAAAAATGCTAGACAGTTAACTCAAGAATTTATTAATGCTAAAAAAGTAAATGAAATAATATTTACAAGTGGAACAACCCATTCAATAAATCTATTAGCAAACGGACTTAAAAAAATAATAAAAAAGGATGATGAAATTTTGGTTACAGAATTAGAACATTCAGCTAATTTATTGCCATGAATTGCTTTAGCAAATTCTGTTGGTGCAAAAGTTAAAAAAATTAAGTTAAATGAAGACTTTACAATTGATCATGAATCATTAAAACTACAGTTATCAGATAAAACAAAAATAGTTTCATTTGCTAGTGTTTATAATACTGTTGGGGCTAAAAATGATGTTAAACTAATTACTAAAGTAATTAAAGAGTTTAATATTAATATAATTGTTCATGTTGATGCAGCACAATCAATTGGTCACACAAAAACTGATGTTACGGATTCAAATATTGATTTTATGTCTTGATCTTTTCATAAAATGTATGGACCATTTGGTGTTGGTTGTTTATATGGAAAATACGAATTACTTAATCAATTAGAACCATTGTTTTATGGCGGTGGAATGAGTTTGAAAATTGAAGAAAATTTAATTGATTATTCCTTATCTTCATTACCAGAAAAATTAGAAGGTGGAACACCAAACATAAGTGCTATTGCAGGGGTTGTTGAATCAATTAAATTTATTAACTTAATAGGTTTAGATCAAATTGAAGAACATGAAATAACATTAAAAGATTACTTTAAAATTAAAGTTAAAGAAAATAACCTAAATGATCACATAACTTTTTATAATTTAGATACTAAATCACCCATAATACTATTTAATGTTAAAGGTGTAAATCCACAAGATATAACTAATTTTTTAGATGAAAAATACAATATTTTAGTGCGTGGCGGTGCTAATTGTGCTAGAAGAATTGAAGGTGTTATTGGAACAAAAATAGCCATTAGAGCTAGTTTTGGAATCAATAATAATAAAGCTGAAATTGATCAATTTATAGAAGCTTTAAAAGATACAAATAGTTTCTTAGATGTGCTATTTTAAAGGAGAAAAATGATAGATATAAGTGATGATATTTTATTAAGAAAAATTTTAATGAAACATTTTACTGAGCCTGAAAATTTGGGATTAAAAAATATTACAAATGCAATTATTAAAGATGCTAAATCTCAAACTTGTGCAGATGAAATGAAAATTGAAATATTACTTGAAAATAACATTTTTAAAGAAATAAATTTTGAAGGAACTGCATGTGCAGTTGCAACATCTAGTGCTGATATTTTCATTAATTTAATAAAAAATAAGTCTTTAGAGGATACAAAAAAAATAATAGATCAATATCAAAATTTTTTAAATACTGGTAATCTATCTGAAATTGATCTTTTAGAAGATTTAGTAGTTTTTAAAAACATTAATAAGCAAAAAAATCGCATATTATGTGCTAATTTAGCAATTGAAGCCATAAATGAGATTATTGAATAGTTTGTTTATGTATAATTATATTATGTAATAATAAATTATATTTTTAAAGGAGAAACAATGAGCAACAAGAATCAAATAAGAGAAAAATTTCTTAAAACAAGATCTTTTTTATCAAAATCATACAAAGAAGAAGTTAATAAAATTATCGAAAGAAAAGTTAATCATTATATAGATAGATATAACTTAGAAAAATATGCCATTTATCTTTCAACTGAGAATGAACCTAATACTTTAAACATTATTGAAACAAGTTTAAAAAAAGGAATAGAAGTTTATGTTCCATTAATTATTGAAGATAACAAAATGGAATTCAAGAAAATTACAAATTTAGAAACTGATTTAGAACAAAATAAGGTTTTAAACATTTTACAACCAAAATCAACATGTTCAACATTAGAAAATGGTAACTACATTAATACTATGTTTATTCCATTGGTAGCTTTTGATAAACAATTAAATAGAGTTGGTATGGGTAAAGGGTTTTATGATCGTTGATTAAATGAAAATGATTACATTGGATATAAAATTGGTTTATCAGCTTCAACTCAATTATCAAATGAAAGCATTGATGCTGATGAGTTTGATGTTAAATTTGATAATGTAATTACAGAAAAAGAAATTTATGTTCCATTTGTTGAAGAAGAACAAGAATTTGATTATGATGTTACTTATTCAGTTTTTAACGATGAAACTATTGTAGGTTAATTGAAATAGGTTTTTACCTATTTTTTTTATTTTCTCTTGCATTAAAGTAGGTTTAATCTTTTAAAATAATAAATATAGAACAAAAGAGGTCATTATGGAAAAGTTATACATAAAAGATATATCAAAAGAATTATCAATTCCAGAATATGTATTAAGGTTTTACGATAAGAAAGGTTTATTTCCTTTTTTTGAAAGAGATGAAAATAATTACAGATATATAGAAAGAGAAAAATTAGAATGAGTTAGAATTGTATCTTGTTTAAAAAAATCAGGAATGCCTTTAAATAAAATAAGTGAATATATTGGTCTAGCCTTAGAAGGCAAAAACACTTATGCAAAAAGATTAGAAATGATGATTGAACAAGAAAAAATAGTACTTGAAAAAATGAAAGATTTGCAAGAACAATTAGACTATATTAAATATAAAAAGAAACTTTACGAAAATAATTAATTTTTTTGCTTGCATTAAAGTAGGTTTAATGAAATATGATGATATTGAGTTCAAAACTCAGAGGAGATAAAATATGAAAACAAGAACATTAGGAAAAGATTTAATTGTTTCAGAAATGGGATTAGGTTGTATGGGTTTAAGTTACAGTCAACCTCCATTTCCAACAAAAGAAGAAGCAATTAAATTTTTAAGAGAAGCATATGAACAAGGTGTAACATTTTTTGATACAGCTGAAGTTTATGGTCCTTTTGATAATGAAGAATTATTAGGAGAAGCTTTCAAAGACATACGTGATAAAGTAGTTATTGCAACAAAATTTGGTTTTTCATTTGATGGAAAAAATATAACTGGAGTTGATAGTAGCAGAGAAAATATAATGAGAGCTATTGAGGGTTCATTAAATAGATTGCAAACTGATTACATTGACTTATATTATCAACATAGAGTTGATCCAAACACTTCAATTGAAGAAGTTGCACAAGTGATGAAAGAATTAATGGAACAAGGAAAAATTAAACATTGAGGATTAAGTGAAGCTTCTGCTAAAACTATTAGAAAAGCACATGCAATTTGTCCAGTTACAGCATTACAAAGTGAATACTCAATGTTTTGAAGAGAAGCTGAAACAAAAGTTATGCCTACTTTAGAAGAATTGGGAATTGGTTTTGTACCATTTTCTCCGTTAGGAAGAGGATTCTTAACAGGAACAATTAAACCAGGTCATATTTTTCCAGAAGGTGATTTTAGAAATTCTATCCCAAGATTTAATACACCAGAGTATCTAGAAAATAATTTTAAATTAGTTAAATATGTTGAAGAACTAGCTGAACAAAAAAATACAACTCCAGCTGCTGTTGCTTTAGGTTGATTGTTAGCGCAAAAACCATGAATAGTTCCAATTCCAGGAACTAAAAAAATTGAAAGACTAAAAGAAAATAATTCAGGAACAAATGTAATGTTTTCAAAAGAAGAATTAGAAAATATTAAAAAAATGTTAGATACTATTGAATTAGTTGGTCATAGATATAATGATGCTACTGAAAGTAGAGTAGATAAATAATAAGATATTTAAAAACCGTGATATTCATTTCGGTTTTTTTACTTTATAATTATTAAATAAATATAATCTTATTATCAGAAAGGGAAAATATGACAAAATGCAATTTATGTAAATTAGATATAAAACCATATCAATTAAGAAAAAAAGAAGTAAATCCTTCTCAAACTCAAAATAATCCACATATGTCAAATTTTGGTTTTACAATCATTGGTGCTAGAGTTATGTATAGTCATTTAGGTTGTTATAATTTATATTATAAAAAGAATAAATATTGAACTTGAATAGGCGCTTTAATAGCAATAATTGGTATAGCTTTATTCATACCTGGATTTTTTCATTTTTTTAATTCTGTAACTGATCAAATTGACCCACAAACAAATGATTGAATTATTAATCATGCATTAAGAAAACAAGGAATGATAGAACTAATATGTGCGTCATGTTTAATTATTGGATCGATCATAATAATTACTATTGGAAATATTTATGCTAAAAAATTTATTAAAGATGGTTCTCATGCTAATGATTTCATTGATGAAAAAATCAAAATTGAATATTATAAAAATATAGATAAAGAAAAAAATATTTAAGATTTCTTTTTAATTGAAAATATAAATAATTAAAATATAGATTTTAAGGTACTGCTCTAAATCTATATTTTTTATTTTTCATAAGAGTATAATAATTTTTGTAAAGTAAAAATTTAAGGAGAAAATATATGATTAAAGTTGATTTACAACATTCAGGACTTTCTATTGCAGATTTAAATGAAGCTAAAGTTAAAAAAGTTCATGAGATGATCATTAATAAATCTGGAAAAGGTAATGATTTTTTAGGATGAATTGAATGACCAAAAACATTTGATAAAAAAGAATATGAAGAAATGAAAAAAGTAGCTTCTTCATTAAGAAATAAAATTGATGTATTAGTAACAGTTGGAATTGGTGGTTCATACTTAGGTATTAGAGCTGCTGATGAAATGATTAGAGGAATTAATCACTCTGATAAAGTTCAAGTAATTTATGCAGGACATACAATGAGTTCAACTTATGTTGCTCAGTTATCAGAATACTTAAAAGGTAAAAAATTTGGAATTTGTGTTATTTCTAAATCAGGAACAACTACAGAACCAGGAATTGCTTTTAGAGCATTAGAAAAACAATTAATTGAACAAGTTGGAGTTGAAGCTTCAAAAGAATTAATTGTTGCTGTAACAGATTCATCAAAAGGAGCTTTAAAAACTTTAGCTGATAATAAAGGTTACCCAACATTTGTAATCCCAGATGATATTGGTGGACGATTCTCAGTTTTAACACCTGTTGGAATTTTCCCATTATTAGTTGCAGGAGTTAATACTGATAATATTTTTGCAGGAGCTATTAAAGCAATGGATGAATTAGTTCAAGGCGATTTAACAAATGAAGCTTATAAATATGCTGCTGCTCGTAATGCTTTATATAATGCAGGTTATAAGGCTGAAGCTTTAGTTGCTTATGAACTACAAATGCAATATACTGCAGAATGATGAAAACAATTATTTGGAGAATCAGAAGGAAAAGACAATAAAGGTTTATATCCTACATCAATGATTTTCTCAACAGATTTACACTCACTAGGACAATGAGTTCAAGAAGGTGCAAGAAACGTATTATTTGAAACAGTTATTAAAGTAAAAGAACCAGTAGCTAATATGTTAGTTGAAGCTGATACTGATAACTATGATGGTTTAAATTACTTATCAGGTAAATCATTCCACGAAATCAACTCAACTGCTATTGAAGGAGTAATTGATGCTCATGTTAATACTGGAAAAATGCCAAATATTGTATTAGAATTTGACAAAATGAATGATGTACAATTCGGATACTTAGTTTACTTCTTCGAAATAGCTGTTGCAATGAGTGGATACTTATTAGAAGTTAATCCATTTGATCAACCAGGAGTTGAAGTTTATAAATATAATATGTTTAAATTACTAGGAAAACCAGGAGTTAAATAGTAAAAACCAAAAAAATCCATGATTATTTTAAAAAAATAGAACTTTTTCCATAAAAGTTCTTTTTTTTTTTTTTTTGTGAGTAGAATAAGACCTATATGAAAGAAAGTGAAACTAATGATAAGTATAAATAATGTAAGTAAAAAATATGGAGAAAAAGTAGGAAACTTTAATATAAATATACAAATTAAAAAAGGCGAAATTTATGGAATAATAGGTCCTAATGGTGCTGGTAAAACTACTTTAATTAGGCAGATATTAGGTTTTGTAAAACCCGACGATGGCAATATAACAATTAATTCTATGGATTCATGAGAAAAAAGACAAGAAATAATGGAATGAACAGGTTATATAGCTGGTGAAGTTAGTATTTATGAAGACTATACAGGGATGCAGTTTTTAAAATTAATGTCTAATTTAAAAGCAAATGTAGATTGATCTTTTGTTGAAAAGCTAATTGAATATTTTGAACTTGACACATCAAGAAAAATAAAAAAAATGTCAAAAGGAATGAAACAAAAAATAGCTATAATATCAGCAACTATGAATAAACCAGCTTTTTTAGTATTAGATGAACCAACTTCAGGATTAGATCCAATAATGCAACAGAGATTTAATGAATTGATTTTAAAATTAAAAAAAGAAAATAGCTCAACAGTTATAATTTGTTCTCATATTTTTGAAGAAGTTGTAGCACTTGCTGATAATGTAGGAATGATTAAGTCTGGTGAATTAATAGAAGAGTTTGTTATTAAAGAAAAAAATATCGAAATAATTAGAGAAAAATTTAAAAGTGTTTTTATTAAGGAGAGTATTTTATAATGATAAAAAAAGTTTCAGGGTTTCAAATAATAAAAACTCATTTAAAGTCTAATTGAAAACTAATTTTATTTTTATTTTTAATTGCTCTTGCAGGATCAGTTCTTGTTTTATGAATTTTTATTCTTGGAGATGCAGGCAGAAGATATATTGCTCCATGAAGTCTTACTGTAACAAGCTCAGGTCCTTGAGGAACAGGAACATCTTTAAGTGGTGGAATGGGACTTCAATACCCGATTAGCTCAATATTATTAAGTACGGGTTGTGTATCAATATTTAGCATATTATCTTTAATTTTAATTTTTATAACTTTTAATAAAGAAGTTAAGTCAACTCAAATAAGTATTTGACTAACATCTCCGGTATCTAAAAAAAATATAATGTTATTTAAATTTTTATTTGTTATTTTAACTTTATTTTTAATTTATTTACCTATGTTTTTTTCAATAATAATATTTGCTTCTTTATCATATGACGCAGATAAATATTTCATTAATGTATTTGCACAATTAATTTATTTCTTTGTCTTTGTTATTCTTATAAGCGCAGTTTTTAGTTTAATTTTAACTACTTTATCAGACAAAGTTACTTTAGCTATAATTCTTTGTGTGGCCATTTTAGTTTGAATGTTTCTTACTTCAATAATAATTAGTTTTTCTCATATAACTAAAGCGCGTCAAGAAGACATTGAAGGAACAATAGTTATTGTTTATAGAAGACCTTATAAATGATTAGAAAATTTCAAATATATTGCACCACAAACTTTATATGCTCAATTTTTAACTTTCAATATGGATAAATACATATTGGATCAATCACCTAAACCAAATGAAATATATGAAGTAGCTACATTAAAAATTGCAAAAACATGATGATTAGTAATCTCTTTATTTATTAATATAACTTTAATTTGTTTAATTGAAGTTTTGAATTTAAAAATTGTAAATAAAAAAGATTTCAATATCTAAAATCAGCATTGCTGATTTTTTTATTTCAATACATTTATTTCAATAATTAAATATTTTATAAGATAAAATCATTAATATATAATATTAAAATTAAAAAGGAGAACATATATGATTAAAAAAGAAACACTTAAATGATTAAGCGAACAACAAGAATTTTTAGATAATAAAATAATAGAAAAACACAATTTAACATTAGATCACGAAATATTCAGAAAAAAACTAATTGCTTTTTGAGTAGAATTGGGTGAATATGCTAATGAAGAAAAGAGTTTTAAATATTGAAAACAAGGAGCACCTGGTGCTAAAGAAGTTCAGTTAGAAGAATATATTGATGGGTTACACTTTATCATAAGTTTAGGAAATCAAATTAATTATAATTTTGAAACTTTTAATTTTAATGATCTAGGATATAACAATAATATTGATTGTTATTTTGAATTAATAAAAGATTTAACTGCTTTAGTTAATCAACCAAATGATCAAACATTCTCTAAAATTTTAAATTCATTTTTACAAATTGCAAAAGTGCAAAATTATTCTGAAGAAGATTTAATTAAAACTTACAAAGCTAAACATGAAAAAAACCAACAAAGACAAGTAGAAAATTATTAAAATGGAAAAAATAACATCAACATCAAATAAAAAAATCAAAGATTTAATCAAATTAAGAGATGATAAAAAATTTCAAACAGTTGAAAATCTTTTTGTAATCGAAGGATTGCACATGGTTAATGAAGCCATTAAAAGAAATATTGTCAAAACTATATTTTTGGAAGAAAAAATGTTTAGTAAAATTTATGATATCAATAATTTTGAATGCGTTTTAATTTCAGAAAATGTTTCAAATAAAATATCTTCAACTAAAACTAGTCAAGGAATTTTTGCAACTTGTATATTAGAAGACCAAAAAATCAACATGTTGGAAAATATATTAATTTTAGATCAAATTCAAGATCCTGGTAATATGGGAACTTTAATTAGAAGTGCAGCTTCTTTTGAATTTCAGACTGTAGTTGCTTCAAATAATTCTGTTAGTTTTTATAATCCTAAAGTTTTGAGATCAACACAAGGAAACTTATTTTCAATAAATTTAATAAATGATGATTTAATTAAAACTATCGATGAATTAAAACAAAATAATTACCAAATCATAGGAACTGTTTTGAATGATGAAACAAAATTTATGAAACAAATAGAATTTAGCAAAAATCAAAAGTATGCGTTAATAATAGGTAATGAAGCAAAGGGCATAAGTGATGAACTTAAACCTTTAATAGACATTAATTTAAACATAGAAATGAGCAATGAAGTTGAATCATTAAATGCAGCAATTGCAGGTTCAATTATTATGTATAACATTAAAAAATAAATAAATTTAATTTTTGTATTGCCTTATAGTAGGTTGAATGTTTTAAAATTAAATTGCAATCAAATAAAGGAGAATTTAATATGGAAAAATTCAAAGCAATAATTAACAATCAAGAAATAGAATCTAACTCTTGATTAGATATTATGGACCCAACAACTGATGAAGTTTATGCACAAGTTAGTGCACTATCTGCTCAAGAAATTGACTCAGCATTTAAAGCAGCAAAAGCTGCTCAAAAAAAATGAGAAGCAATTGGTATTGAAAAAAGAACTGAGTTTTTAATTAGATGAAGAGATTTATTGTTAAAAAACGAAGAAGATTTAGCAACAACAATGATGCATGAAATCGCAAAAGCATATAAAGATTGTTTAACTGAAGTTCGTAGAACAGCTGAATATATAGATCTAACAATTTCAGAATATAATGATTTACAAGTTTTAACTTTTGATAAAAATTCTAAAGGTGTTACTGAAGACATTGTTGCTGAATACAAAAGAATAGCAAAAGGTGTTGGTGTTGGTATTTCACCATTTAACTACCCTATTAATTTAGCTGTTTCTAAATTAGCACCAGGATTATTAACTGGAAATACATTTGTATTTAAACCAGCAACTCAAGGTAGTGTTGTAGGTATCAAAATTGGTCAATTAGCCATTGAAGCTGGTATACCAGCTGGTGTATTGAACGTTGTAACTGGACGTGGAAGAGACATTGGAGATGTTATTGTAACAAACCCATTAATTGACTTCATTTCATTTACAGGAAGTGTACCTGTGGGTAGAAGATTAATGGAAATTTCCAGCTCAAAAGACTTAGTTTTAGAATTAGGTGGAAAAGATGCAGCTATCTTATTAGATGAACATAACTTAGAAAACATTGCTAAAGATATAGTTGCAGGAGCATTTAGTTATTCAGGGCAAAGATGTACAGCTATTAAAAGAGTTATTACTACAGACAATATAGCAGATAAGATAACACCATTAATTAAAGCAGAAGTTGCTAAGTTAACTGTTGGATTACCAAATGAGAATCCTATTATTACACCTATGATTGATAAAAAAAGTGCAGATTTTGTAACTGATCTAATTAATGATGCTGTTAAAAAAGGAGCAACTTTAGTTTATGGTGGAACTAGAGATAAAAACTTATTACAACCTACATTATTAGATAATGTTACAGTTGAGATGAATGTAGCTTGAGAAGAACCATTTGGTCCTGTACTTCCAATTATAAGAATAAATGAAATTGAAGACATGATTAGCGTTGCTAATAAATCAAATTTTGGTTTACAAACTTCAATCTACTCAAAAGATGTAGATTTAGCTTATAAAGTTGCTGAGCAATTAGAAGTTGGAACTGTAAATATTAATAGAAGAACTCAAAGAGGACCTGATGTTTTACCTTTCTTAGGTGTAAAAGATTCAGGATTCGGGGTTCAAGGTATTAAGGAAACTATTTTATCTACAACTCGTTACAGAGGTATAATAATTAAAAAATAATAAACTATAAGGGTTTTAGAACTCTTATTTTTTATTTTTTAGTACTTAAATTAACCTCTTTTTCTATCAAAATACCTAAAAATGGTATAATAATATAAATATTTTTAAATTTATATTAATCAAAGGAAAGGGAGTTAATATGAAAAAAATGCTTTTAAGCTTAACTGCTGTTAGTATGTTAGCTTCATCGACTGCAACTGTTAGTTGTACATATACGATGAAAGCTAAAAGTGAATTTGTAAAAAGTATTCAAAAGATAATTAATATTGCAAATGTTTCAGCTGAAGCACAAATATTAACTTCAAATAATACACCAGATACTAAATTAGCTATAGACGACTATAGCAATAATAGTAGAAAAATAAATGGAATTGAATATTCAACAACTAATGCAAACATAGGTTATTCATATACATTAGATAACTTTAGTGGTATGCAAGCTAATCAATTTTTACCAAAAGAAGATTTAACACTTTCACTTTCAAATAATCCTAATGATGATAATACAAGAATGGATCGTTATTTATTAAAAAACTACGGAAGTAATTGAGTTAATAACATTAATTCATCAAGTATAAAAAATGGTGAAATACATAAAGGTAAAAAAACAGGTTCAAGTTCTATAACTTCAACAGCAAGTCTAGTTTCATCATTAATTGGTGTTATCTTTGGAAGTGATTTTAGTGTTTCAGAAGCTGGTTTCTTAAATGATAATATTGCTACTATATTAAACCAATTACCTAATGATACAAAACAAAATTTAGCAAAAACATTAGATGATTTATCAGTTAAATTTAAAACACTTCCAGAAAGTTTAAAAGAAGGTTTTTCTAACCCTTTAACTAAATATGTTGGACAAACAAAATATAAAGCTATAACTGACATATCTAAAAACTTTTGAACAGAAATTTTCAAAAAAGATACTGCTGAAAATACTGGTGAAAATTCAACTAATGAAAAAGCTGGAACAGTTAATAAAATGTCTTCAGCACTCCAATATATATTTACATTGTTATGATATATTCAAGAATATGCTGATATTATAGATGCAAAAATTACACCAGATAATTTAACTAACGTTTTAAACCAAGAAATAAATGCTAATGATGTTAAAAACTATGATCAAATAAATCTTAATAAAACTTTTAAAATTTTAAATAATTTTTTAAATCCTGGAAGAGATACAAGAAAAGCAAAAAATCTTGTTATTGTTCTTTTTGGTATTCCAACATCAGCAGATAAATTTCAACCAAAATCTAATATAATTGTTGAACCAATATTTCAAGCTTTATCAAGTAATTCTTCAGGTACTCCTGAAACTTATGGTTTAAAATCTAATCAATCTAAAATGTTTGGCTTAAACATAACAGAAATTATAAAATTTTTAAGCGACATTCTTAAAGCAAATAATTCTTTACCAAAAGAAGTTGTTAAAGAAATTATTAGACTACTGGGTGTTTTACAAGAAATTTTAGCGAGTGAAAATAGAGATACTTATACAATAATTCAATCTTTATTGAATGAAGCTGTTTTTAGACCGTTAACAGAAGAAGGAAAATCAGTATTGTTAATAGGTGACATATTATATCTACTTGCAGAATCAGTAAATGCTAAAAATAACAATAAAGTTGTAATTGATTCAGCTCCATTGTTAAAAATATCAAGTTTAACTGGATCACAAAATCCATTTAGTGCCTTATATGATGGTGGACTATTGAAAAGTATTTTCCAAACTATTAATTATTTCACAACAAAAGATGGTTCAAGTGAACCTATGTTTAGTGATGTTGTTATTAAAAACTTTAAAGACTTAAGTTCAATTTTCAATACAAAAATGGATATAATTTTCACTCAGATGTTAAATATAGATTATGACAATAATATGCAATTTTTATATGGTTTAAAAAATTCTTCAATAGCAACTATTGTTGATACTATTTCTAAAAAATTCATAGATCCAATAGAAGGAAAAGAATACTTCCTTGATTTAGGTGCTATTAGAAATATAATACTTTCATTGTTTAATAGCTCTTATAATTCTATTTCAATTGAATCAAATGTTTTAGAAAAACCAAATAACTTATTTGCAACTTTAAAAGTTGTTTCAGCGGCATTAAGAAAACAATCAGTTATTTTTGATGGCAAAGAAGTTAATAATTCAAAATCAATAGTGAATGTTTTAGGTTTAAACCCTAACAATTCAAATAAGTTTATGGATGACAGCATTTTTGATGCAATTGCTCAAGCTTATGGTCACGGTGTTGTAACTGAAAGAGACAATGACGGAAAAATAATAAAAAGAACAGAAATACCTGAAAAAAGAGAAAACACAATCAAAATGATTTCTGTAATGCTTGAAGGAATATCATGAATGTCAAAATCTTCAGAAAGACAATATTACAATGACAATTTTGGCCATTTCTTTGATCAACAAAACTGAACAACTCAAATTATTAGTTACACAAATTTTGACAAAATACATAATGATGCCGAAATAAAATATAACTTAATTTATCAAAACAAAAAATACAAAATTAAAGAAATTTATCAAGTTACTTTAAAAAGAGATAAAGCCCCATTGAATGAATCAATAGGAAATAAATATTTCTATATTACAAATATAACTAGAAAATAATAAACACAAAAAGGAAAGGAAGCGTTTATGAAAAAAACAAGTAATTGATTACTTTTTAAACAGGGTTTAAAAGGTATATTTAAATTTAAAATTCAATTTGTGATCATTTTAATTCTTTCTTTTCTATCAATATTTATTTTAACAACTTCTATTTCTTTAAGAGATAGATTGAACCACACATACAATGAAGTTGTAAAAAGTGTTGACAAGTTCGACTATGAATATGACGATGAATTTTTTGGTATATCTGGTGGAGTTACATCAAATAATGTTTCACAAAATCCAATGATAATGTTTGTAGAACCAGAATCATATTCAACAATTAATGGAGGTTCTAAAACTTTTAATATTTCTTTTAATGAAATATATGGTGGTAAAACTTTTATAACTGAAGCATTTTTAGATCAAAATATGAAAAATACTTATTATGCTAATAATGAAGAAGTTGGGTGAGATCTAAACAGTAAAGATTTCATGGTAAAAACTAGAAATATTTTATTAAATTACTTTTATGGTGATTTAGTTTCAGCTTTAGATGGTCAAGAAACAGAAAGTTCTCTAAATTTACAAAAAACACCAATTTTTGCATATGCATCAACTTTAAACAAAGATGAAATAAAATCAGATTATGAAGTTATCAAAAGATATGAGTCAATAGAACCTATAAATATATACGAAATTAAACAAAAAGATTTATTTTATTTTTCAACTATAGCATTTAGTAGTATTGGAGCTTATATTTCTGAAATAAATAATACTTATAATTTGAGCAATAGTACAAATCGTCTAGCAGAAAAAACATATGAAATAATCACAGGTAACAGTTTAAGAGAAAAACCTATTGATACTAATTTTATAGTTAATGAAGAAAATAAATATTCTCTAAGAGTAACTAATTCAACAAATAGTGATGCTTTAATAAGTATTAATTCAAACTCTAGAATAGATATTGAAAGTGCTATACAAAAAAATGGATTAAAAGGTATATCTACTCCAACATTTTTTCAAAATAATAATAAAACCAATAAAATTATAAATCTTAATTCGTTTAAATTACAATCATCAGCAAATGGTGATGATTGATCTGCTAGATTAACTGCATTTAATTCAACTAAAATTGAAGAAAACTTATTTAACAATTTAATGAATAATTCTAATTACGATTGAATTTTACAAGGTAAGAATTATACGAATACGAATACGAATACGAATACGAATGATGAAGTTGCTAATATATTATCTTTTACTTATAAAATGCAATCTGATATTGCAACAATTGCTTCAAATGTAGAAACAGAATTTAGGAAAGAATTTTCAGTATTTGATAATTCTTCACAAGTTGAATACAAAGCTGTTGTTTTAGATGAAATGAAACATTCAAACTTAAAAATACTAAATCCCGATAAGGGAGGAAGAATGCCAATTGCAAAAGGTGAGATATTAATTTCTGAACAATTTGCTAGAGCCAGAAGAATACCTTTATTTTCAGATTTAAAAGTTGGAGCACAAAACTTTACTGTTATTGGATATGCTACAGATACATTTTCATATTATCCTGTTGTAAATGATGATTTACCAATACCACAGCCTAAAAATACAGGGATTATTTATGCATCGCAAGAGACATTAAAATCTTTGTTTGAGGATACGCCTTCTTCAAATGCAGAAAAAATTGCTAAAACATATGCAAAAAGATTTATTTGAACAAATGAAAAATCAGATATTGATTTATTCAATTATTTATTTGCTCCATCTCAAAAAGCAAAAACATTTGCTGAATCTGTATACAGATTCTCTTGAGACTTACAGCCTCAAGTTGTATTAGCTTATAGTTTATTTACTATTATAATTTCACTAATAATAGGTGTAATAGCATTATCTGGTTTATTAATATCCCTTAAAAAATCAATTAAAGCGAATACAAAACAAATAGGTATTTTAAAAGCATTAGGTGTAGAACCACATAATATTGCTTTATCTTATATAGCTCAATCAGTTATTATTGCTATATTTATAATTCCTTTAAGTTGAGGTATAGGATTATTGGTTCAATCTGGTTTTGTACATTTATTTATTCCATATTTTAGTATTCAATTGTATCAAATTCAAGTTTCTGTATTACCCCTTATTATAGGTTTCATATTCTTTGGATTCTTATCTGTTATGGTTTCATTCTTAGTTGCATGAAGACTAACAAATAAACCAGTTATTGAAATTTTAAGAGTTGAAGAAACTAAAAAATCTCATTCTTGAATTTTAAATAAAATGAAAAATACTATTTTTAGCAAATCTAAATTTACTTTGAAATTCAGTATAACTTTAGCTTCAACAAATAGAAGAAATATATATTTAATGACAGTGGTTATTTTTATAACATCATTTTTAGTTTCAATTGGTTTCACTATTCCAGCAACCGTAAGAACAGCTGAGTCTGCATATTATAAAAATGTTGAATATTCAAATAGTTATAATTATGTTGAAAATGTGTCTAACTCACCATTATCTAAAGGCACAATAAGTTATTCAAAAGACCCTAGTGCAATAGACAAAGATTATACTAAACATGGAGACATCTATTCGTATTCAAATCCTTCAAATTATTTTGAATCAACGTATGATTCATCACCAATTTCTAAGTACTTATATAATGGAATGGATGCTAATAATAAACCTGTATATTCAAACACAATTAAGTATTTAGTTTCAGATTCAGCAAACTTGCCTTCAAACATTGAAGGTGAAACTGAAGCTAAATCAGGGTTATTCCAAATTATTACAGAACAATTTGGAAATAACTTTGCAAACGGAATTGGTTCGCAATTTTCAATTGGGACAATTGAACAAATTTATGGTCTTTTATCAAGTTCACTTTATGATGCAACTACACTAAATCCTGAAACAAATAGTGCGCAAGAAACATATCTAAATGATGCCTTAGTTCAAAAGAAATATGATGTTATTACTAAAAACTTAACTCAAGCTATACCAATGATATTAGGAAGTATCTTAGGATCAGGGACATCTGGTGATGAAAAAGATTGAAAAGAACAAATACTTTCAGTTATAGCATCATCTGCTCCAGCTTTTGTTCAAAGTTATATTCAAAACCCATCAAGAGTTGAACAATATGGATTTGGATATAATGTTAAAAAAATATATAAAGATAGTGAAACTTTTGCAACTAATATTCAAGTTTCAAATAATGAAAATAATATTAAATTAACAGGTCTAGAGCAAAATCAAAAAGCCTTTACTATAAACAATAGTTTACAAAATAAACTTTTTGTAAGTGAAGAAACTTTAAATAAATTAAATAACGTATTTAATGGTACAAAATATGATTCTGATATTGAAGAAAATGGCTTTAAATATTATGATCATGAAACAAACACAGTAAATGTGCCAATTTTACCAAACAAGCAAGCTTTAAACTCATATGGATTAAATAAAAATAATACAATTGATAATATTTTTACAAAACAACAACAAATTTTATTCGAACATAAAAATGGAGAGAATATAACATATGATGTTCTACCAAAAGAAGCTTGAATATATGATGATTCTGATTTTGTTAACTCAAATTACTTTAACAGTTCTTTTATTAAAGGTAGTGAAAACGCTAATACAGTAATGAATGATAGAACAGGAACATATGAAACAGACAAAAATTATTTAAGTTTATATGATTTAGATAATAATAAGTTTACATATAAATATTTATATGACAAGAACAATATACTTCAAAAAGACAGCTATTTATTCAATGATTTTGCTGTTAAAAATAATGAAGGAATTTCATATGTTAGACCATATTATGAATACTCAAATATTAAATTGTTTTTACCTAAAGCATTATTAAATGAAGAGAAAAAAAATGGAATTAATAAATGAGCAAATTACAATCAAAAAGATGGTGTAGTTACTGATGGATATTTTAAAGACAATGTTAGTGTAAATGACATTCCATCAGCCACTAAAAAAGCGTGAGAATCAACTTATGGAATTGATGCTAGTTCTGATGGTTATATAATGATAAAACCTTATTCATTAGAGTATAGTTTATCTAAAGAAGAATCTATTAATAGAGGATTAGCAAATATTGTAGATGGACAACCTTTATGATTTCTTGATGCAATGAGAGCAAACTTATTTAAACAAGAAGCAGCTCAAGTTAAATACGCAAATACTGATTTAAAAGTTAATTTAAAATCAGTTGGAAGTCTTGATTCATATAATGGTAGTTTAACTATTGTTGATCAAGGATTAGCTAACTTAATTGGTAATTTCTCAATTAGCAAAAAATATGATGTTAATTATAATTTCTTTGAACCTGAAATTGTTGTTAAAGCAGGAGATACAATCAATGCTAATGGTGTATCATTTATATCTAGCTATGATAAATATAAATTACATAATGAAAGCGAAGATTTATATGTTTCAGATTATACAAAAATGTTAAATGGTGGAGCTAGCTCACTTAATTACACACAAATGATGTGAAACAATGCTAAATTTTCTAATATTGATGAACCAGTTGATCTAACTACTGGATTCCTTCAAACAACACAAGAGAACAATGGTATTCTACTTTTATCACAAGTCCCAATTAGTAATATATCTAAAGAAAATTTAAGATTACAAGTAGCTGATCAAAAATTATTAAGCATTGAAAAAGACTTAATTGCACAAATTTCTCAATTAGCAATTTCAATTGCCATGTTAATTATTGTAAGTGTTATTATAACCTCTTCGTTATTGATTATATTAATTGGAGATATTTACATAACGCATTATGAAAGATTTATGATTTTAATGAAATCATTTGGTTATTCAAACTGAAAAGTTCAGAAATACTCATTTGGAACTGTAACTATTTTATCTATTATTGGATGAATAATAGCTACATTATTAGCATGTGGATTAATAGCATTAATTATGTTCATGCTTAAAATGTCAGGGCTTGCTGTTCCATTCATTATTTCATGATGACCATTTGTTGCCAGTTTAGCTGTTGTTTCTATTTCTTATTTTGGAAGTTTAATTTTAATTTCTAAAAAAGTAAGAAAAGGTGATCCAGCAGGTCTATTGATGGAAACTCATGAATAAAAAATAAAAACTTATCACTTTGGAAATTATCCAAAAATTGATAAGTTTTTTTATCATATAGTATAATCTTATTAAAAGAAATAAAGGCGATAAAATGGACAAATTTAAAAATAATTTATTATTTTTTAAACAAAGTTTAAAATCTATATTTAAGTTTAGGATTCAATTCCTAAGTATTTTGTTATTGTCTTTTATGTCAATTGTAGTTTTAACAAGTTCATTAACAATAAAAGATAGACTTAATGATACTTATAATTCTGTTGTTGGAGATGTTGAAAAATTTGATTATCATGTTTCAGATCAAATGTCTTTTATTAAAAACCAACCTTCAACTAATAAAGTTTCAAAACAATTAATACTTAGTTTTTTACCAGTTGATTCAAGAACAAGTGTTGATCAACAAGAAACAGTAAACATTAACTTTAATTCAATATATGGAAGAACATTTATTACAGAAGCTTTTGAAAAAGACAATAGAATGCTTAATACTTTTATTTCAAATACTTTCAATGAAGATTCAAATAATAATTGAAATGCATTTTCATCAAATGCGTTTTTCTGAACTACAAGAATGTTGTTATTAGAAAGTTTTTATACCGATTTAGATCTTTACTATAACCATAACGATTCAAGTGTAGATTATTTAAATTACGTTCCTATAGTTAGTTATATAAATGAAATAGATGATAAAAGTTTTATAGAAAACGATTTAAATAATATAAAAACAAATCTTTCAACAAAAAAATTTGATGAAAACATAAACGAAAACAATACTGTTTTTACTCTTAATAGTCTAAATAACAATGAATCACAAACTAATGATATTATCGGAATTGAGAATAAAGACATTTATTTATATGCATCAAATGCATTTTCAAGTGCTTTTGCTTTTATCAGAGAATTTTTAAATAGTTCTAATTGAAGTTTTGAAAATGAAAATAGAGGAAAAGCTATTTTTCAATTTATAACAGGTCAAGATATTCAAAATAACTGAAATCAATCAAATGTAAACCAAGAGTGAGTAGTTAATGAGCAAAATAAATTGTATGATTCTGTAGTTACAGGAGATACAAAAGAAAAAAACTATATATATGTATCAAAAGATACAAATAATTCTGATGTGTATGCAAAAATTAAGAGTAATGGTTTAAAGGGTAAAGCAACCCCAATTGTTGCGTTTTATGATGATGAAGATAAAATTACAAAAGCTTCAACTGAATATATTAATTTAAACCCTTTAAGTTTAAATTCAAATAGTTTAAATGATGATTGAAGTGGTAAATTTAGTGCAATCAATAACTCTAACATGTCTGATCAGTTTTTTGGTAATTTGTTTTCAGAAAGAAATATTGAATGATTAACTTGAAGTCAAAGCAATTACTCTTTATTTGAAGCTAATAGCCCATGAACAAACAATATTTCAAATAATTATAGAATGTTCTTAAAAATTGCAGCATCTTACTCTAATTTTAATATTGAATTTAGAAAAGAGTTTAATGTATTTGATAATTTAAATCAAATTCAATATAAAGCAGTAATACTTGATGAATATAATCATACTAACCTGAAAATATTAAATGATAATGAGGGTGGTAGATTACCTTTAAATCATGGTGAAATATTAGTTTCTGAACAATATGCAAAAGCACATAATATTAAAAATAATTCAACTATAAAAATAGGACCTCAAGTTTTAACTGTAGTTGGTATTGCTACTGATACGTTTTCTTACTATCCAATAGTTGATGAAAATGTGCCATTTCCTCAATATAGAAACTCAGCTATTATATATGGAACTGAACAAACATTGTTCCCAATTGTTGAAAATTCACAATCAACTTCAAAAGAACAAATATCTAATACTAATATTAATTATTTCCTATGATCTAAAGACAATAGTGCTAGCAAAAACTTTGAAACCTTTGCATCATTCACTCCGTTATCAAAAAATACTAAAACTTTTAATGAATCAAGTTATAGAATGAACTGAGTGCTTCAACCATCAATAGTTTCAGGGTTATTAATAATCATGATTTCAATATCTGTTATTGTTGGTGTTATATCATTATTGGGAGTTGTAATTTACATTAAAAAAATGGTTAAAGCAAATATAAAACAAATAGCAATATTAAAGGCTATGGGAGTAAATTCATTCTCAATAGCAAAATCATATGCTGCTGTTGGTTTAATTATAACTTTCTTAGTTATACCTATTGGTTGAATGGTTGGAACATCAGTACAGTTAATATTTATTAAAATGTTTATTCCATATTTTAGTGTACAGATTTCTCAAATATCAATCTCAATGGTTGCTTTATTAATTGGTGTATTTGCATTTGGTTTTGCTGTAATTATTTTATCAATATTATTTGCTTACATTGAAACAAGAGAAGATGTAACTTTAATGTTAAACAAGGTTGGTAAAGTAAAACAACAAGCTGCAATAATGAATTGAATTAATAGAGTTTTTGCAAATTCAAAATTCACATTAAGATTCAGTTTAATTGTAAGTGCATCAGCAATTAGAAATACAACAACAACTGCATTTGTAATTTTCATTTCATCATTCTTGATTTTCTTCGGATTGTCAATTCCGGCTTTAGTTGAAACAACTAAAAATGGTTACTATAACCATTTGAACTATAACAACCAACATAGATTTGTAGAAAATGTATATAACGCGCCATTGTCAAAATCGACAATTAGTTATACTGAAGATTTGAAAACCATCGACGCGAACTATAAAACTACATCTTTAATGGAATATTATTCAAATCCAACATATAGTTATGATTCATCATTTGATGTTTCTCCACTATCTAAATATGTTTATTCAAAAAACCAAGCTGGTAGTGGGCAAATTACAAATACATTTAAATATATTGTTAATGATTCAAGTAACAATGCAGTTTATTCAACAGAAATTGAAGAAAATGGTAATAACACAGGATTATTCCAATTAATCACTGAACAATTTGGTAACAACTTTGCAAATGGTATAGGTTCACAATTTAGTGTTGGTATGATAGATCAAGCGCTAAACGTTATTATGAACTCTTATTATGATGCAACAGCTTATGGCACAAACGCTTATTCTAGAATAAATAGTGACATGGATAACTTAAATAAATTTAATATCATAACAAAAAACTTAACAGATGCAATACCAATGATACTTGGTGCTGTTTTGGGTGGGGGTTCTGGAGAATCAAGCGGTAATTGAAAAGAAGATATTTTATCAATTATTTTAAAAAATGTTCCACCTTATGTAGAGAGATATTTACAAGACCCTTCACGTAAAGAACAATATGCTTTTGGATATAATGTTAAAAAAGTAACTAAAAATGAAGATTCATTAGCAACAAGCATCAATGTTGATACTGAAGAATATAAAAATATGAGTTTTACAGGAATAAACCCTAATCAACAAGCATTTGATCTAAACAATGAAAAAATATTTGTAAGTGATAAAACAGCTACTGAAATTGAAATGTTAATAAATAATCAATGAGATATGACAAAATCAATTTCAGAAAATGGCTTTGTTTATTATGATGCTCAAACAAAAACTTTAACAATTCCTATAATGCCAAACAATCAAGCAAAAAATAAATATCATTTATCAAATAACAAGGTTTTACAAAATGAAAGTGTATTTGGAAATCAATTAAAATTTAAATCAAAAAATGATAGTCAATTTTTAAGCTTGCCAAAACAAGCTTGAGTATATAATGATTCAGATTTCTTGAATTCTGATTACTTTAAAACTAATTTAAATCAAAAAGATAGTGACTCAAATATTAAAAGTAATAGAACTGGTGTAATAAGCGATCAAAACTATTTAGATCCTGCTAATCTTGATAACAATAAATTTACTTATAAAATTCAATATACTGGTGAAAATGAAAATACATCATTAGATAATAATGCTTATATGTTTAATGATTTTGCTGTTGATAACAATGAGAATGGTGTAAGTTATGTTAGGCCATACTATCAATATGAAAATATTGAGTTATTTATTCCAGAAAACTTAATTGGTTCAGTTGATGAATGAGCTAATACAACAAACAATACACCTGATAAATCAAAATACTTTGAATCAGATATTAGTGGTGAAAATATACCAAAAGATGTTAAACATGCTTGAGAAAGTATGTACTCATCAGCAAAAGACTCAAAATATATTAAAATCAAACCTTATTCTTTAAGTTATAAAAGAACAGATTATAAAAACAAAGGTTTAGCAAACTTGTTAGAAAAAGAATCTAATTATGTTTGATATGCAAGTGCCATGAGAAATAATTTATTTAAGCAAGAAAATGATTCTGTTAAGTATTTAAATTCAAACTTAAATATAGATTACAAAGTTGTTGGAACATTAAATTCTTACAACACAAGTATGATCTTAATGGATCAAAAGATGGCTAATATTCTTTCAAATTATTCTCTAGCAAAAAAACAAGATGTTAAAAATAATGTTTTTGAAGATACTCCAAAAGTTAAAGCAGGACAAACTATAACAGATAATAATGGAAATAAAATTGTCAGTGAATTTGATAGATATGAATTACATGATGATAACAAAGATATTTATTTAAATGATTGAACTAATATGTTATCTGAAGGTGCAGACTCAACACAATATACTCAATACATGTGAAGTAATACAAAATATTCAAATGTTGAAGAATCGATTGATTTAACAACTGGTATATGACAAAGTATTTCAGAAAACAATGGATTATTAATGTTAAGTCAAACACCAATTGGAAATATATCTGATGGATTTGTAACAAGCAGTATTATAAGTTCTAAACTTCTTTCAACTGAAAAAGAATTAATTAAACAAATAACAAGTCTAGCTATTGTTTTAGGTTCATTCTTTATTATAATTGTAATTATCACGGCATCGTTATTAATAATGTTAATCGGAGATATCTACATTGCTTCGCTACAAAGGTTTATGATATTAATGAAGTCATTCGGATATTCAAACTGAAAAACCCAGAAATATTCATTTGGTGTAGTTAGTGTATTAGCAATATTTGCATGATTTATATCAACATTATTAGCAACTGCAGCAATGTCTTCAGTTTCAATAATTCTAGCTTCATACGGACTTGCAATACCAATGGCACTAACTTGATGACCATTTATTGTTTCTGCAGTTATTATCGGATTATCTTTCTTTGGAAGTCTATCTGTTATAACTAGAAAAATAAGAAAAGGTGACCCTGCAGGATTATTAAGTGAAACTCATGAATAAAGGAGAAATTATGAAAAAAGTAGCAATAATTTTACATAAAAATTTTGAAGAATCAGAAGCTATTGTAACAATTGATATACTAAGAAGATCTGAAATTATTGTAGATATATACAATATTGAAAATAAAGATTTTCAAGTAGGTTCTCATAATATAATTGTAAAAACAGAATATAATATTCAATCGCTGAATTCACAAAATTATGATGGAATAGTTATACCTGGAGGACCAGGAGTAAATGAATTATTTGATAATGAAATTTTATTAAATTTAATAAAAGATTTTAATGATAAAAATAAAATGGTTAGTGCTATTTGCGCTGCACCACAAATTTTAGGTCTAGCTGGAATTATCGATGATATTAAAATAGTAAAATTCCCTACTTCTAATAAATACTTAGAAAAAGCTTTAGTTCAAGAAAAAGATAGTATTATAGACAAAAATATTGTTACTGGTTCAAGCATCGGAACAGTAGTTCCATTTGCCTTAAATATAATAGAATATCTACAAGGAAAAGAACAAAAAGAAAAAATTAGACAACAACTTGTAATTATTTAACAAAATCACCTTACTAATACAGTGAGGTGATTTTTTTGAAGTTAGTAAAACAAACCTCGTATCAAGATTGTGGTGTTGCATGCATAGCAATGATGATTAATCATTTTTATAAGTATGAAATAGATTTGCAACAAGTTAAAAATTATCTATCAATCCATGATGATGAACTTAGTTTTTATGACGTGATTGATTTAGCTAGTAATTTTTATTTAAAAGGTGATGCTTTTAAAGTTGAGCAAGATTTTTTAGAATTAAAAAATAAAGTACCATTTTTAGCACAAGTGATAAATTCTGATGGATTATTACATTTTGTTATAGTAGAAAGTATTTTACAAAATAATTTAATTGTTTTTGATCCAAGCAAAGAAAAAAAGATTAAGCAAAATATCTCTGAATTTTTGAAATGTTTTAATAGTAACGTAATAATTTTTAAATCTAACATCAAATCATTTAATAAAGACTTTAAATTTAATTTTAAAAAGTTTTTAAATATTTTTAATTTTGATTTTATTTTATACTTATTAATAAATTTAGTATCAACACTATTGTTCATTTTAGATACACAATTTCTTAAGATGTTTTCTAATTCATTATCTGAACAGACTCAAGATTTTTTAATATATTTATTTCCATTAATCATTTTATTGTTTAATATGCTTTTCAAAAATATATCGATTAATATTCTTAATAAGAATTATAAAAAAAGAAAACATTTTTTATTAAAAAAATTCTTAAACTTAATTGAATCTACAAATTCAGAAGATTTATTTTATTTATATCAAGAAATAAAATGAGTATGTCAATATGAAAACTACAGTTTGAAAAGCAGCATTTCATCGTTTATTTCTGAAGTAGTAAGTTTATTCTTTATTTATTTTATTATTAAAGAATTATTTTTAATAATACTTATAGCTGATGTTATTTATATATTGATTAATACTTTTATAAATAATTTTGTTAAAAAAGATAGTTTTAATCAAGATAAAGAATGATTTACATTTTTAAGTAATATTGAACATGTAAAAAATATTTGTGCTGAATATGATATGTTAACAGAACTTTTAAAATTAGAAGAAAAAGATAAGTTGGCAAGTTCAACGTTAAATTGAATTGAACTTTGAGATAAAGTTGGCTTAATATTAATTTATATAGTTAGTTGATCATTATTAAAAAATGGTAATTTAGAATTTTCACTTTTCTTTATAATTTTATTGTTTAAAAATTTTAGTAGAATTAATATTTTTAATTTAGGTCAAACTTTAATATGAATAAAAAAGTATAAGATATCAATTATAAAATTTGAAAAAATTTTTATTGAAAAAAATGAAGTTAATTTTAATGAAGAAATAAGCAATATTCTAATTTCAAATAAACAACAAAAATTAGAATTAAATAAAGGGTTAAACATAATAAATTTTAAAATTGATTTAGGTAATGTAAATAAAACTAAAAATGATATAGAAGTTGATGTCTACATAAATAACAAGAACATTAGCATTTTAAAAACATCTGATTTACGTAAACAAATTTATTATTCAAAAAATTTTCAAATCAAATTTGGAACTATTTTTCAAAACATAACATCATCAAACATAAATAGTATAAATATTTTTAATATTAAGGAAATTAATGAACTTTTAAATAAATACTCAATCAAAATAACAAAACTAGTAAAACCAGAAACTAATAGTCAAATTGAAAAAGAGATAATTAAGCTATTGAATGTGTTTTACATTAACAAAAAAGTAATATTAATTAAAAATGATTTTCAAATATTAACTTTTGATGAAATAAAGTCAATTTTAACTATCTTTACTGAATTAAGTGATGATAAATTTTTGATTTTGTCTTAAAATTAATATATTAAAGTAAAAAGGGATAAGAATGATAAGTATTGATTTTATAAATGAAACTGATTTAAAAGTAAAAGAATGAGAAGATTTAGCAAAACAAATAATTAATTCAGGTTTTAAATATCTGAAATTAAAAAATAAAATAAATCTATCTATTACTTTTTTAGATAGTGAACCAGCTCAAAAAATAAATCAAGAATATAGAAATCATTCTTATATACCTGATGTAACATCATTTCCAATAGAAATGTCTCCACAAGAAATAAAAGCTTTAGGATATCAAGAAATAGGAGATATCTTTATCTGTATTGAAGAAGCAGAAAGAAAAAGCATTAAATATGATCATTCTTTGAAAGAAGAAATGGGATTTTTATTTACACATGGTTTTTTACACTTAATGGGTTATGATCATGAAACAAATGAAAAAGATGAAGAAGAAATGTTTTTCATTCAAGATGAAATACTTAAAATAAATAAAATAAATTACACAATAAAATTCACAGAAGAAGATTATAAAGAAATAGAGGAAAAAGATGAATAAAATTAAATCGGGATTTATATCTATAGTTGGTAGACCAAACGTTGGTAAATCAACTTTATTAAATAAAATAATAGGGCATAAAATTTCAATTGTTACAAATAAAGCTCAAACAACAAGAAATAATATAAGAGGTATTTTGACAGAAAAAGAATATCAATTGATATTTGTAGATACACCAGGAATACACACTTCAAAAAATCAAATTGATAGATTTATGAATTCTAGTGCTATGAGAAGTATGAAAGAAGTTGATGTTGTTGTATTTATGGCACCAGCTGATGAAACAATAGGAAAAAATGATTTATTTATATTAAATGAATTATCAAAAAAGAATGACATTAAAAAGATACTTGTAATTTCAAAAGCTGACGTTGTTAGCAAAGAAAAATTATTTTTAAAAGCTACTGAATGAAATACATATGAACAAATTTTTGATGAAATTATTATTACTTCGTCAACTGAAAATATTAATATTGATAAATTAATAGAAACAATTGTTGGTTTCTTGCCTGAAACAGGTCATTACTTTTATGATGAAGAATCTATTACAGATCAACCTAATCGTTTTGCAATAAGAGAAATAATAAGAGAAAGCGTACTTTTAAAAGCTGGACAAGAAGTTCCTCATTCAGTTGCTATACTTGTAGATGAACTTGAAGAAACAGAAGATGAAATTAATATTGTTGCATCTATTATAGTTGAAAGAAAATCTCAAAAAGGAATTATTATCGGTCATCAAGGTAAAAAAATAAGCGATATTAAATATAAATCAAGAAAACAAATAAGAGAACTTTTTGAAAAAGATGTTAATCTAGAATTATTTGTAAAAGTCCAAGAGAATTGAAGAAACTCTGCAAGTTTAATTAAAAAGATGGGATACGACAAGGATAAATACTAATGAGTGAAGTAAAAATCAGAGGAATAGTTTTAGATTCTTTAAATTATGAAGAAAATGACAAAATTATTACAGTTTATTCTGATGAATTTGGGAAACTAAGTTTTATTGCTCTAGGTGCTAATAAAGCATCAAGCAAAAATAATTACTCACTTAATGTATTTTCTGAATCTGATTTTGAAATATTTAAATCAAGAAAAACACAATCAATTTCAAAATTAAAAACTGGAATATTAGTAAGAAATAATTTTAAAATTGCAAAATCATATAATAATTATTTATTTGCAAGCATTATAAGTTCAGTTATTTTACAAGAAGAACTTTTTTATAACAAAGATTTTAAATTATTTGATATGTTAAGAGAAGCTATAAGAAATATTAATGATGAGGTAAACCCTTTTTCAAATATGGTTTGATTTCTTTTTTACTCATTAAAAAATTTTGGTGGATACTGAGAATTAAATAAATGTTATCGTTGTAACAAAGCAAGTAAGATTTATAGAAAATTTGATCTTCAACATTATGGTTTAGTTTGTCCTAATTGTATTAATGAAAATGAAGAAGAACATGATTATGAATTTATTAAATATTTACAAAGAATGGATAATAACACTTTTTTCACTATTCAAAAATTTCCTATAAACGTTTCTTTTGAAATAATAATTTCTAAATTACTTTTTAGCTATTATCTTAACGAAATAGGAATATATTCATACCCGATGAATGAAATTTTAAAGAAAGAAGTTTACAAAGATGACACCTTTTGAGAGTACACTCATAAAGTGTTGACAAAAAATAGTATTTAAAGGTAAAATCATTTATAATTGAAATAGTTTTATGTCAGCCAAATGCTGACTTTTGTTATTTTATATACAAGACTATTAAGGAGAAAAAAATATGGAAAAATTAATTGCCCATTTAAAATCTCAAGGTTTTATTTTTCAAGGTTCAGAAATTTATGGTGGACTAGCTAATTCTTGAGATTATGGACCATTGGGTGTAGAAGTTAAAAATAAATTAAAGCAAGCTTGATGAAATCATTTTGTTAGAAAAAACCCTTACAATATTGGTTTAGATAGTTCAATCATTTTGAACTCAAGTGTTTGAAAAGCTAGTGGTCATATAGATGGATTTAACGATCCATTAATTGATTGCAAAAAATGTAACAGTAGATGAAGAGCAGATAAATTAATTGAAGAATTTAATTCTGAAATTAATGCTGGAGTTATGACAGAAAATCAAATGGAAGAGTTTATTAGAGAACAAAACATAAAGTGTCCAAAATGTCAGGCATGTGATTTTACACAAATAAGAAAATTTGCACTAATGTTTAAAACTAATCAAGGAGTTCTTGAAGATGAATCTTCTTCTGTATATTTAAGACCTGAAACAGCGCAAGGTATTTTTATAAACTTTAAAAATGCTCAAAGATCATTGAGAAAAAAATTACCTTTTGGTATTGGTCAAATTGGTAAATCTTTCAGAAATGAAATTACACCAGGTAACTTTATTTTTAGAACACGTGAATTTGAACAAATGGAATTAGAATTCTTTTTTAATCCATCTGATGAAAAAGATTGATTCTCATACTGATTAAATGAAGTTGAAACATTCTTACAAGATAAAATTCAAATTAATAAAGAAAATTACAGAGTTAGAAGTCATGAAAAAGATGAATTAGCACATTACTCAACAGCAACTAGTGATATTGAATTTAAATTCCCATTTGGTTGAGGAGAGTTATGAGGAGTTGCACATAGAGGTAATTTTGACTTAAATGCTCATCAAGAAGCATCTAAGCAAGATTTAACTTATTTAGATCCAACTACTAATCAAAAAGTTTTACCACATGTAATTGAACCAAGTGTTGGTGTTGAAAGAATGATGTTAGCTATTTTATGACAAGCATATCATGAAGAAGATTTAGGTGAAGGGAATTCACGTATAGTTATGAAATTACCATATAACCTAGCTCCGTATCAAATTGCTGTTATGCCTTTACAAAAACAACAAAATGATCAAGCACAAGCTCTATATTCAAATCTTTTAAATAATTTTGATGTTACTTATGATGAAACAGGAAATGTTGGTAAAAGATATAGAAGACAAGATGCAATTGGAACACCATTTGTGATAACAGTTGACTTTGACACACCAGAAACAAATTCAGTTACAGTAAGAGAAAGAGACTCAATGGAACAAGTACGTATTAATTTAGATGAACTTGAAGCATATTTAAAAGCAAAATTTTAATTTTTAATTTTGAAAGGAAGTGATACTCATGTTAATACCAAAAGAAGTTATTGATGATATTATTGAAAAATCAGACATAGTTTCAATTGTAAGCGAAAGAGTAGCGCTTTCAAAAAAAGGTAGAAACTTTTGAGGGTTATGTCCATTTCATCAAGACCAAAATGCTTCAATGTCTGTTTCACCAGAAAAAAAATTTTTCAAATGTTTTTCTTGTCAAGTTTCTGGTACAGTTTTAGACTTTGTTAAAGACTTTGATAATATAAGTTTTCAAGAAGCTATAAAAAAATTAGCAGTTATATTAAACTATGATTTGTCTAAGTTTGAAAATGAAAATCCAGTTAAACAAAATAAAAATACAATTATTTATAAACTTAATGAAGAATCTTTAGCATTTTTTAAATTAAACTTAAGATCTAATGAAGCAAAGCATGCTGTCAAATACCTTCATTCAAGAGACATAACAAATGAAGATATTGCATTTTTTGAAATAGGATTCTTACCAAAGAATAATAGTTTAGTTGAACACTTAATAAGCAAAGGATACAACATATCAGATATTGTTGAAGCTGGATTGGGGACTTATAACGAAGAACGCCAAAAAATGTATGATATTTTTACTGATAGAATAATGTTTCCAATAAGAAATGAAAATAAAGAATTAATTGGTTTTAGTGGAAGAATTATTGAAACAAATTCTGAAAAACCAAAATATTTAAATACAAAAGAAACACCAGTATTTTCAAAAAGAAAAATAGCTTACAACTTTAGTGAGGCTATTAAATCAGCGCGAGTTAAAAAAGAATTAATTGTTTTAGAAGGATACATGGATGTTATCAGTTTGCATAAAAATGGAATAGATAATACAATCGCTTTAATGGGAACCGCTCTTTCACAATATCATGTTAGTATTTTCAAAAATATTAAAGGAACTATAAAAATGTTCTTGGATGGTGATGAGCCTGGTATAAAGGGTAATATAGAGGCTTCCCAAACATTAATTTTAAATAATCAAAAGGTACTGGTAGTTAATAACCCTACAAATAACGATCCAGATGAATTAATAAAACAAGGTAAAAAAGCTGAAATTGAAAAAATGATTTCTGAAGCTTTAAATCCTTTGGAATACATTATTTCAAAACGTTGACCAAAAGTTAATTCAAAAGATTTTAATTCTGTTGAAGAATTCATGAAAGAAATATGTTCATTTGTATTAAAGTGTAACAACAATATACTTTATGAAACTTCAATTGATGAACTTGAAAAAATAACAGGTCTTTCAAAAGAAGCAATTATTAATTTTTATAAAAAAATATTAAATAAACAAATCAATAGTATTTCTAATAATAAGGTTGAAGAAGTTAAAACAAGTTCTGAAAAACAAGCAGTTAATAATAAAAATACGAGTTTTAATATTTTGTCTTCTTTGAAAGCTTATGAATTGGCAGAAAAAACTATTTTATTTGATTTAATAAAATCTAATAAAAACTTAGAATTGATAAAAGATAAAATTAGAGAAGTAAAATTCCCACATAAAGAATTTGGAAGATTAATTTTAAAAATAATTAATTCTTATGAAGAGAACATGAATTACAATGAGACTGAAATAAAAGAAATAATTAATCAAAACTTTTCTCAAGAAACACTTGAAGAAATAAACTTGTATGAATCTGATCCTTTAATGGTAAGAATAAAACCTGAAGCAAATACAGCTAAGTTAATTGAAAATTCATTTGAAAAATTAAAAATGTATTCTAATGAGAAAAAAATAGCAGAAATTAATGAAATGTTAAATTCAAATAATTTGAGTAAAAACGATCGAGATAATTTAATGGACATTTTATCTGAAAGAATTAAAAAAAGAGAAGAATGACTAGGAAATTTTAACGATAAGAACAACTAATGAAAGAGGTAACTATATGAAAAAATATATGGATAAAAAAGAAATAGCAAAAATTAAAACAATTGAAGATTTTTATGAAGCAACAGTAGAATTTGCAAAACAAAATAATAATGAAATAACATCTGAAGAAGTTCAAATGAGTTTTAGTAAAATATTTGCAAATGCAACTGATAATGAATATGAAAAATTATTAGAAGATTTACAAGCAAAAGGAATTCAATTCACAGATTTAGAAGATATTGACATTGATGAAGAAATAGATCTTGATGAAGAAGTTGATGAAGATGCTGAAATAAGTGATGATGATGCTTATGCTGATGAATTAATTGGAGAAAGAAAAGGTCCAGGTAGAAGACCAAAAGATGCTGGTACAACTAAATATAGAGTTGGATCAATTTCAAATGAAACTAAAATTCAAGATTTAATTAAAACATACTTTTCAACTATTGGACAAACTAAAATTTTAACTAAAGATCAAGAAATTGTTTACGCTAAATTAGCTAATTCAGAAGATCCAGAAGAAAGAAAAGAAGGAAGAGATATGTTAATCACTTCTAACTTAAAATTAGTTATTTCAGTTGCTAGAAAACACTTAAATAGAGGTTTAGATTTTGCAGATTTAATTGAAGAAGGAAATATTGGTTTAATTAAAGCTGTTGATAAATTTGATTATGAAAAAGGGTTTAAGTTTTCAACATATGCAACATGATGAATTCGTCAAGCTATAACAAGAGCTATTGCTGATCAAGCTAGAACAATTAGAATACCAGTTCATATGGTTGAAACAATTAATAAACTTTCTAGAATTGAAAGACAATTAACTCAAGAACTAGGAAGAGAACCATCATCAAAAGAAGTTGCAGAAAGAATGGGTGGAGACATGACAGCTGAAAAAGTTGTTGAAATTAAAAAAATTGCTGTTGAACCTGTTAGTTTAGAAAAACCATTTGGTGATGAAGATGACACTCATTTTGGAGATTTCGTTGAAGATAAAGATATGATTTCTCCAACAGACTTTACTGAAAAAGAAATTTTAAGAGAAGTTATAGACAAAGTATTTGAAGATATGCCAGCAAGAGAAGAAAAAGTTATTCGTATGAGATACGGGATTGTTCCAACAAAAGTTAGAACATTGATTAGACTTGCTGAAGAATGTAATGATGAAACTGCTGGAGAATTAGCTAAAGCAATTAATAAACTAGATATTCACTTAGAGACTCCTGTTGAAAAAATAAGAACAGTTGATAGTAAAATAATTCAAGACCATTTATTAAAATATGAAGCATCAAAAACTTTAGAAGAAGTTGGTAAAGAATTAAATGTTACAAGAGAAAGAATTAGACAAATTGAAGCTAAAACAATTAGAAAATTAAAACAACCTGCAAATGCTAATAAATCAGGTAAAGTTTTAAAAGAATTTTACAAAGGTTAATATGCTGACAAAAAGACTAAGAACTATTGCTGAATTAATTGATTCTTGCAATGTTGTCGCAGATATTGGTACAGATCATGCATATTTACCAATAACTTTAGTAAAAGAAAAAAGAACTAAGTTTGCTTATGCTGTTGATGTTAATGATGAACCTTTAGGTTGAGCTAAAAAGAACATCAACATGTATAACTGCGATAATCAAATTCAAACTATCTTAAGTGATGGTTTGGATTTTGTTTTAGAAGAACAAATTCAATTTATTGATGTTGTTACAATTTGTGGTTTAGGTAGTACAACCATTCTTGATATTGTAAAAAAAGATAATAATAAAATAGGTAAGTACATTATTTGTTCTAATACAGAAGTTAGCAATATAAGAGAATGAGTTTTTGAAAAAGAATATTCAATAAGCTTTGAAAATTTTATAATTGATAGCAAAAAAGGCTATTGAGTAATTGTTATTGAAAAAAACAAAACTAATTTAATTGCGAAAAACGATATTTCTTTTGGAAATAAAAAATACTTTACAAATAATGATGAAGTTATAAAATACTATGATAATGAAATTAAAAAGTTTGAAAAAATATTAAGTAAAATTGATGTTGAAAAACACTATAATTCTCATGAAGAAATTACAAATAAGATTATAGAAATTAGAGGATACTTAAATGAAATTAATAAAATTGATTAAATATTTAGAAAAAAAGTTTCCTGCTAACAAAGCTTATGAATGAGATAATGTAGGTATTCAAAAATTTAATAAAAAAGTGGTTAATTTTGATAAAGAAATTTCAAACGTTTTGATTACAATGGATTTAAATAATGAATCATTAAAACAAATGGAAAACAGTAAAATTGATTTTATTATTACTAGACACCCTTTTATATTTAATGAATTAAAAAAAGAGAAAGAAAATCCCTTTAAAAAAGAATTAATTAAATATTTAACAAAAGAAGATATATATGTTTTTTCAATTCATACAAATTATGATATTTGTGGATATAAAGCTTTTATTGATTTGTTAACAAATGCATTTAAAATAAAGAGTGCAAAATTTCCATTATTTAATAAAGAGTATTTAGAAGTTAATTTAAATAGTGATATATCAAAAGATGATTTAATTCAAAACTTAAAGAATGTTTTTCAAGTTAAAACAATTCAAATAAATTCAGATGAAAATTTTAAAACTTCTAAATTTTTAATAAATCAGGGAAGTGGAGCTAGTTCAATGATTTCTAAACAAATTCAAGATTGTGTTTTCATAACTGGTGAAGCTAAGTGAAGCGATTGAATATATGCAAATGACAATAATGTAACTTTAATAACTGTTGGTCATTATATGGAAAACTATTTCATTAATGATATTGAAGAAAGATTGTCAAATAATTTTAAAGATATAAAAATAGAGAAAGTAGATATAAAGGAACAATACTATGTCAAATAATAACGAAAGAAAGTTTAGTGATTTTGGTTTCAAAAAATACATTAATGATACTTTAAAAGAAATAAATTTTGAAACACCAACTAGAATTCAAGCTGAGATAATACCTTTAATCAAGAAACATCAAAATGTTATTGCTCTTTCTCACACAGGAACAGGAAAAACTCATGCTTTTTTACTACCTATTTTAAACAATCTAAGATTTGATCAAGATAAGAAAAATGTACAAGCATTAATTATTGCACCAACAAGAGAATTGGCAAAACAAATTTTTGATAATGTTAAACCTTTCACAAAAAATGAAACTCAATTGAAAGTAGATTTATTTATTGGTGGAGAGGACATAAATAAACAAATTGAATCTCTAAATAAAAGACAACCAACCATTGCTGTTGGTACACCAACAAGAATTAAAGAATTATATGAACAAAATCATCTTAAAGCTACAACATCAGATTACATTATTATTGATGAGTGCGACATGATATTTGATTTAGGTTTCATTGAAGATGTTGATTTTGTTGTTTCAAAAGCAAAACAAAATGTAAACTTATCTATGTTTAGTGCAACTATTCCTGAACAATTAAGACCTTTTGTTTCTAAATATGCTAGAAATGCACATTTTATAGATGTAACTGAAAAAAATGTATCAAGTAAAAACATAAAACACGTTTTAATTGAAACAAAGAATAGAGAAACTGATTTAGTTTTATCAAATCTTTTAAATTCAATTAATCCATATTTATGCCTTATATTTTCAAACCATAAAGAAGACATTCCTAAGTATGTTAAATTGATTCGTGAAATAACAGGTCAAAATGTTGGTGAACTACATGGTGATTTACAACCAAGAACAAGAATGAACATGCTTAAAAAAATTAAAAACAATGAGTTTAAGTTTGTTGTTGCAACAGACGTGGCTGCAAGGGGTGTTGACATAATTGGTGTAAGTCATGTTATTTCAATTGATTTACCAACAGATCTTTCATACTACATACACAGAAGTGGAAGAACAGGTAGAAGCAAAATGACTGGTGAAAGTTATGTTTTATTTAATGTTAAGAATCAAGAAAAAATTGAAGCTCTAGAAAAAATTGGGATTGAATTTATTCGCTTAAGAATGGACAATAATCAACTAATTGAAATAAGAAATAAAAACAAGAAAAAGGCTAAGCATTATGAAGACTTAGACACTGATTCAAAAAAAGTTATTGCGAAGTATAGTAATCAAAAAGTTAAACCTGGTTATAAGAAAAAAAGAAAAAGAGAACTTGATGAAATTACAAGAAAAAAACGACGTGAACATATTAAAAAAAGTATTGATAAAATCAAAAAAGAAAAGTACAGAAAACGACGTGAAGAATTATTTGATTAATATTTAAAAAAGTAGAATATTCTGCTTTTTATTTTTATATTTTTTAGTATTATTAAAAATAGAAATAATCAAATCAAAGGAAAGTAGATATGGCAAGAAAAAAAAGAATAAAAATTTATTCATCTAATGGTAAAAAAGCTTTACTACTTTCACCCGAAGAAATAACAATAGTAAAAAATGATCCAAGCTATGAAAAAAACTATGAAATAGAATTCAATAAAGGTAAACAGGCTTTCGAGGTTAGAAACTATTATGCTATTGGATTTTGAAAAGATCTTTTATTTGTTTTAATAGGTGCATTCCTTTCAACTATTGCAATAGATTATTTTATATCTATAACTGGTAATGCTGGATTATTCCCTGGTGGTTTAGGTGCCATAGCTCGTTTCCTATCTATAATAGGAGCTAATAATATAACAATTTCAGCAAGTACACTTTATTTTATAGTTTACTTCATCATGAATATTCCCTTAGTAATTTTTGGATTTATAAAAATAGGATGAAAGTTTTCAACTCTTACATTAATTTATTCAATTATTTCAATTTTCTTTGATTTAATATTACAAAATATTCCCTACATAAACCCTAATGAATTTAGTTTACTTATTGATTACAATTTAATTAGTTCTTTACCGGGTGCTTGAGGAGCAATTATTTGAATTTTTGCTTTTGCTATCTTTGGTGGAATGATTAACGGATTTAGTTATTCAATTACATATAAAGGAAATGCATCAACTGGTGGAAGTGACTGAGTTACTTATTATTATTCTAAAAAATTAAACAAAGATATTGGTTCATTAAATATAAAAATAAATATTTTCATATTATTTATTGTTATTTGTTTGAACACAATTATTTTAAAAACACAACACATTGATCAGACAATCAAACTAAGTGCTATTTACAATGAATATAATAGTTGAAATGAGTTGATAAATTCAGATTTAGGAAAAGCTCTAGATCCTATATTATCTGCTGAGGATAAAGTTTCAATAGACTTATTTAATAGTTGAAAAAATTTAAAATCTGGAAATTGAAACAATGAAGATTGATTTAATATTTCAAAATATATCTCATCATCATCTGAGTATGATTCATATTACACTTCAACATTAGTTTGAAAAATGAAATTCAAATGAATTATTGGACCAAGTTTATTTGCATCTTTAACATTAATAATTACACAGGGATTAACTGTTAATAGACTTTATCCTAAAAATAAAATTTTGAACTTATTTATATCAACAAACAAAATTAATGAAGTTCAACAATATTTATTTAGTGTTGGTTACACAAACAATATTTTCATTTGAAGAACTGTTGCTTCAAAGAAAAATGCCTGAAATGATCAAGAACAAGATTTAATTATGATTTCTATGCCGTTACTATACTTTAATAAGATTGAAGACTATTTAATCAAAATAGATGAAGACATGATTATTAATATAATTGGAAGTAAAGCTGTTAAAGGTAAAAACTTTAGTTATACATTTGATAATGAATTACGTGAAAAAGCATTAACTGAAGAATTCATGAATAATGGTAAATTAATGAAAAAAATTGAAAGCAATACAATTATTAAGACACACAAAAAAATGAAAAAAAATGGTGTTAGTATACAAAATGAGGTATAATCTTTTATAGATTATACTTTTTATTTTAAGTATTAACTTTTCAGACAAGGAGGAGTAAATAAATGAATAATAAAAAAGCTTCATTTAAGAAAATAGCACAATCTCTTTGTCTTGTTTTAATTGTGTTTTCTTTAATCATTTCAATCGTTTTCTCTTCATTCAGTATTGCTAATAAAACAAACTTAAATACTAGATATTCAGGTGGATATGATGCGCTTGTTGAAGTATATGATGAAAAACAAAATGCAACTCAAGGAACTTCAACTCCAAATGGTGATGCTAGACTGGCTGCTGAATCTCTTCAAACTAAATTATCTCCATTTTCAGATAATACTATTGATGTTAAAGTAGTGGGGCAACATAGGGTTTCAATTAGAGCAACAAAAGAACAATACCAAAATAATCCTAGATTATTTATAAATGCGATCGAACAAGATGGTGGATTGATGGCATTTACTCAAACAAATAATATTTATACTGATATTTTATTTGATGATACTGCAGTTAAAAAAATAACAGCTTCAGAAAATGGAATATATGATAGTAACAATGAAATTGCTAATAAGTTAGCAATTTCAGAAATTTTCGGATCAGTTAAATATACACCAGATAGATCTGAAAGCGGTTCAGGTCAACAAAACTCACCATTTTTAACTTTTGAAGAAGGTTCAAATGGTAGTTATTTAAAAAACTTAACAGCTGCAACAACAGCAACAGAAAATGCACCAGCAACACCTGCAAATTTAACAGTTATATCATCATTTGAAACAATCTTAAACAATCTTAGAGAATATTTTTTACAAGCACCTAATGAAAATTCACTTGATACTTACTTAGAAAACTACTATAGGGGTGTAATTCAACCGATTTTAAGTTTTTATTCAAGCACGGACACAACTGCTCAACAAAGAGCTGTTATAGATGATTTTTTCTCTGTTTCATACATGACATCAAGTGGTCAAATGCAATCAGCTTCTTTAATTTCAGGGAGTTTTAATAAATGATGAACAGATAGTGCATCTAATGAACAAATGTTATTTAATAATTCAAATAATATTGAGCTTATTGTAAATGATTTAAAAGCATTATTATATGGAACATTTGAGGGCAGAACTGCACCAACGAACTATACTTATAATTTTGTAAATAATGTAAACAAATATGTTATTGATCCAAATTCAAAAACTGAAGACTTTAAAAAAGAACCAGAAAATGGTAATCCTGCTGGTAGGTATTCAGAAAATATAATTTTAGGCGCACAATCAATGAGAATTGATGAAGTAGCTAAAGTTATTAATGATGTTATGCTGTCAAAAGTATTATTTGCTCAAAAATCATCAACATCAATATTCTCACAATATCTTGATCAATCAATTTTTGAAAAAAACTTTATAATGATAAATGATTCAGTGACTCAAACTGGTGTTGCTTCTGCATCAGAAACAATGTCAAGAGCAACATTTACACCTAGTGTTGTTTATAATGGTGCTACAAGTCAATTAAGAGTTAAAACTAGATCAGCAACAATTGCAAGAACAATTGAAGCCTCAATTTCGCAAACAACTTCAGGATTTAGTTTTAAAGTTATAAAATTAACTGAATTTAATCCAGAAATAACTTTATACATGTTATTAGCATCTATTATATTCTTGCTAATATTAGCTATTTTTACAATGGTATTCTTAGTTATTGCTTATAGATTATTAGGTATTTATACACTAATAATTGCTGTGACATCTGTTTTTATAACATTGTTTACACCTACTTTATTTGGCATAGCAATTGGAATAGAACTTTACACTTTAATTTTCATAATGCTAGGTCTTGTTTTAGAATCATGTATTCTAACAATTGAAGCATTTAAAAAACACTTAAATAAGGAAAAAAGATCAATTACAGAATCATTTAAACTATCATATAAAGAAAATTTAGGTATCATACTTGATTCATTTATATTAATTTTGATTCCAAATTTAATTATTTTTTGAATTGGAACAGGTTCATTAAAAAACTTTGCAACTGTTGCAACAGTATCAACAGCAATTATATTATTTTTAGTAATTGTTGTATTTAGATTAATGATTTATTTAACAGTTAAAATTCAAATTTTTAAAAACCACCCATTATGATTGCCAATTGATACAAAAGATATCAAATCTGGTGTTGCAATCAGAGACAAAATTAATTTATCAAAATATGAATACCAGTTAAATATACTAACTAATAAAGAAAAAGTTAGCTCAAAAGAGTTATTAAAAATTAAGAGAATTAATGATTTAATTGAAACTTTAAAAATTAAAATTGAAAATAAAGAAAAAGATTATAATCAAAAATTAATTAATAAGAATAAAGAAAAAACTATCAAACTAAATCAAAAAATTGAATCTCTTGAAAAAACAGAGAAAAAAATTCGTTGATATAAAAAAGATTGAATCTCATTCTTAAAAGTTAATAGAGATGTTGCAAAAGCAGTTTCAACTAATGCTGAAGGTAAAGTAATTGAAGAAGTAAAAACAAAAAGAAATCAAAATTGAATCTTCAATATAAATAGAATTATTATTGTTTTACTATTAGTGTTTTCAGTAATTGGTGGTGTTGTAGCCGCTACTGTAGGTCCTAACTATTCAAACTTATTTGGTAAAGATAACACTTATATTGTTTATGGTGAATATTTATATGAATTACCAGGAAACAATTTTGATAATGTTGTTACTAAAATAGCAGAAAATCAATCTGAAGAACAAGCAAATGCATTTCAAAGTGAAGCTTTAAGAATGGCTAATGAAAAAGGACACAGTGATATTGAAGCTGGAGCAAATGATAATGAATTTGTTGCTTGATTAAGTGAGTATACAGTTCAATATGTATTTGATAATAATTTACTTAAAGCATTCTATTCAGGATATAAAGGAACAACTTCTTTAAATTCTATTGAATCAGGAACTACATACGGTGATCAAACTGAGAATTCATCAGCTGAAAATCTAATGCCATATATTCAAATTGAATTATCAAACCAAACAAACATTACTAGAACTAAAAGATTATTAAATAGTATTTTTACAGGTAGAACTCGTTTAGGAAGTAATTATACTAATGAATCAAGAGGTATTTTAGGAATGTATCAAATTCCATTTACCGCATATGGTCAAATTAATCAAATATTAATTTCATTCGCAATTTTAATATTAATTTTAATTGTTTATATATTAATTAGATATAAATGAACTTACTATGTTGCCTTAGCACTAGCACTTGTAGTTGTTGTTTTAATTACAACATCTCTAGTAATTATGTTCAGAGTACCAATAAGTACAGAAATATTGGTCACAATGATTTCGATTGCAGCATTCACAATTATGTCTGTAATATTTATTCTTGGTAAAACAAAATCCTTAATATCTATTAAAAATAAAAATGAGTTAAGATTCGAATTTGATAAAGAAGCTAATGCTCAAGCAATTATTAAACACAAAGTCTTAGAAGCAATAAATAATAAAAAAGCTTTAAATAAAGCTAATAAAAAACGCATTAAAGATATTAGAAGAAAAATAGTTGATATTAAAATAGCTAAAAAATCAAAATTCTACACATGAGATGCATTTAAAGCTATATTTAAATCAAATAGAATACCTAAAATAGCAGAATTAAGAAAAGAAATTAAAGCAATTAGAAAAGAAAATAAAACTGATCTAAAACCTTTAAGAAAAGCAATTAAAGCTGCTAAAAAAGCTGGTAGAAAAGAAATATCAACAATATTAAAAGATAATCAATTTGCTAAATCATTATTTGTTGGTTCATTAAGATTTGGGATAAATAGATTAGTTTATATTTCTGGATTCTACTTATTATTTGCAATTATTTTAGCTGTTACAATACCTTCACTAGCTGGAGTTGGAATTACATTATTAATTGGTGTATTTGTAGCAAACATCGTAATCTTAACAATGTCATTACCTTTATTGATATGATTAGAAAAACGAAGAATAGTTTCAAACTATGGTAGAAAAGAATTTATCTCTCAAACTAATGTTTCTCAAGAAGAACAAATAGTTAAAGATATTAACGATTAATTAAAAGGAGTAAATATATGGATTTAAAAAAACATATTTTAAATGTTAAGGATTTCCCAATTGATGGAATTGACTTTAAAGATGTAACACCATTATTAAATGATGCTGATGCTTTTGCTTATGTAATTGATGAAATGGCAAAATTTGTTATTGAATGTGGAGCTAATGTTGTAGTTGCTCCAGAAGCAAGAGGATTCTTATTTGCAAGTGCTGTAGCTTATAAATCACATACTAGATTTGTATTAGTTAGAAAACCTGGTAAATTACCTCGTGAAGTTATCGATATTGAATATACTTTAGAGTATGGAACAAATCATCAACAAATGCACAAAGGTGATATTAAACCTGGTGATAAAGTAGTTATTATAGATGATGTACTAGCAACTGGTGGAACAATTGAAGCTATTGTTAAATTAGTTGAAATGCAAGAAGGTAAAGTTGAGGGAGTTTCATTCTTAATTGATTTGCCAGCATTACATGATGAAAATCTATTACAAGAATACAAAGTTCAAAAACTTGTTAAATATTAAGATTAACACCTATAATTAAAATAGGTGTTTTTTTATTTAAAACAGAAAGGTATATTTATGGAAGACAAACAAAGATGTGATTGATCATCAAATGCTATTTTAAATGAATATCATGATAATGAGTGAAGTAAAATAACTCAAAATGATGATTACATATTTGAATTACTTATATTAGAAAATATGCAAGCGGGTTTAAATTGATTAACAATCTTACTTAAAAGAGAAGAATTCAAAAAAGCATTTGATAATTTTGAATTAAAAAAAATTATTAGCTATGATGAAAATAAAATAAATGAATTAATGAATAATAAGGGTATTATAAGAAATAAACTAAAAATTAAATCACTAATTTCAAACGCAAAAGCTTTTAAAGAAATTCAAATACAATTTGGTTCTTTTTATAATTACATTTGAACTTTTACAAATAACAAGCAAGTTATTAATAATTGAAATTCAATTGATGAAGTACCAGCTGAATCAGATTTATCAAAAACAATATCAGTGGATTTAAGAAAAAGAGGATTTAAATTTGTAGGACCTGTTATTGTTTATTCATTTTTACAAGCAATAGGAATAATCGATGATCATTTAAATAAATGTTTTTGTAAAAATCAAAATTAATTATATAAGAGTGTATAGACTTATTTTAAGTCTATTTTTTGTTATAATTTTAAAAATAGAATGGGTGATTTCATGGCTGGTATAATTTTACCTAGAAGAACTAGTAAAAGAGCTTCAACAAACTTAAATATTGTTGAGATAAAAGACTATATAACACTAGAAAATGAATTAAAAAAATATATTAAAGATAGAAAAGCATTAATTAAAATTAAGGAAGCTTATTTATTTGCTGAAAAAATGCATAGCGAACAAAAACGTAAAAATGGAGATCCCTATATTTATCACCCACTTTCAACTGCATACTATTTAGCACAACTGCAAATGGGACCAAAAACTATTAAAGCTGGTTTATTACATGATGTTGTTGAAGATACACCTGTTAAAATTGAAGAGATAGAAGAGAAATTTGGAAAAGAAATAGCATCACTTGTTGAATCTGTAACTAAAGTTAGTTATTTTGCCGAAGAAAATCGTGAGCAAATTAAATCAGAATATTTAAGAAAACTGTATATTTCTATGGCAAAAGATATAAGGGTTATTATTATTAAAATTGCTGATAGATTACATAATATGTTAACAATTGAGAATTTACCAGAAGAAAAACAAAGAGTAGTTGCTAAAGAGACATTAACTATTTATGCAGCCATTGCTCACCGTATAGGAATGAAAAATGCTAAATCTAAATTAGAAGACATGGCATTTAAAGTTTTAAATCCAAATGATTTTACAGACATTGAAAATTTAATTGAAAAAGGTCGTGAATCTAGGGAAGATAATATTGCTAAAACAATTGATGATATTTCGTTTTTCTTAAGAAAAGAAAAACACATTAAAATAATTGATATTTTTGGAAGAGAAAAAACAATTTATTCAATTTACAGAAAAATGAATGTTAATGGTAAACAATTTGAAGAATTACATGACCTTGTTGCAATTAGGATAATTGCAAAATCAACTGATGATTGCTACAAAATTTTAGGGTACTTACACCAAAAATACTTACCATTATCAGGAAGATTTAAAGATTATATTGCAACACCTAAAAATAACGTATATCAGTCATTGCATACTACTTTAAGTAATAGTAAAGGAATGTTTTTTGAAGTTCAAATAAGAACTCAACAAATGGATGATGTCGCTGAAACTGGGGCTGCTGCTCACTGAAGATATAAAGAGGGTGAAGTTGTAGATATTGCTAAGAGACAAAAACAAATTGACGAACAAATTGATATATTTAGCAGAATTTTGGATTTAACAGATCAAATAAATGAAGAAGAAAATTCAAAAGAGAAAGAATTAGAAAATCAATTACAAAAAGATGTTTTTGGATCAATGATTTATGTTCTAACTCCAACTCAAAATGTTATTACTTTGCCTTATGGAGCAACTGTATTAGATTTTGCTTACAGAATACACACTGAAATAGGAGAAAAAACTACAGGAGCAAAAATTGATGGTATATTCTCTCCAATTAACACAGTCTTAGAATCAGGGCAAGTTGTTGAAATTAAAACTTCTTCTAAACAACAACCAACACACGAATGATTAAAAATAGCTACTACATCAAATGCTAAAAATAGAATTAGAAAATACTTGGGTAATAAACTAAAAGAAGATAACTCATTTGATGAAGATAGAAAAGAATTAGCAAGAAAAACAGAAAACTTAATTAACTCATATATTAATCAAAAAGAAATAAAATGAAAAAGAAAATCTCAAAGTGAAATTCTTGAAGCTGTTAAAAAAGCAGGTTATGCCAATCTTGAAGAGTTTTTAATTAATGTTGGTAAAGGTGAAATCTCTATTGTTGAAGCCACTGATAAATTCTTCATTAATCACAATTTCTCAAAGGACGAAGAAGCTTTAAGAAGTATTCAATCAAAAACTATAAATGATAGAAGTTTAAAAAATGATATTGTTATAGATGGAATAACAAATATTAAAACATCAATTGCAAGTTGTTGTTTACCAATTCCATATGAAGATGTTATTGGTTATGTTGCTAAATCAGGAAATGGTATAAAAGTTCATTTAAAAGAATGTTATAACCTATATACAACAGAAGAAACAAAACGTTTAGTTCAAGTACAATGAAACTCAGCTGTTGCTGAAAATAGTTTATATACAACAAAACTAAAATATTTTGCTACAGATAGACCAAATCTTTTATATGACATATCAAGAGCATTATCAAATTTAAAAGCAACAACAATAAATGTAAAACTTGGTGTTGATGATAAATCTTTACTTGTTAATGGTGAATTAACAATTAAAGTTAAAAGTTCAGCACAATTAAATCAAATTATTTTAACAATTAAATCAATTGCAAATATCATAGATTGCGAAAGATCTGTAAAGAGTATTAAATAGGTTTTAAACCTATTTTTTATTTTTCTAAATTTTTTCCAATATTTTTTATTAATAATATAATGACATTGAAAGGAACTAAAAATCGATGAAAAAAAGAAAAAAAGTTAAGTTAACTTTAGAAGAAAAATATAAATTGTTTAATTCTAATAAAGCTAGAATTTATTTTGCTATTAAAAAAGCATATAGTAAATTTGATTCAATACCATTGGAGTTAGAAGACTTTGAATTTTATGCATGAGAAGCATATTTGGATATTTTAGATAAATATTATGATAGAAATATGAGAAAAAGTTTTGAGAGTTGTTTAGTAGATGCTGTTTATTGAAAGGCAATGAATGTTTGTGCAAAATTTGTAACTAACAAGTATAAAATAATGAATCAAGGAATGAGAACAAGTAATTTTATGAGTGATGAATATAAAGAAATGATAAATAATATTAGTGTTGAAGAAAACTCATATGACGAAATTGGTTGAACACAGTTATTTGAACAATACTTTGCAAAAAACACTGATAAAATGCCAAAACAAGTTTTTACACTTTATATTTATGGAATGAGTTTTGTAGAAATTGCAAAAGAATTAAATATTTCATCAGCAAAAGTTAGAAATACTTTTTATAAAGTTTTACCAGAAATTAGACAAGTGGTTTCCAATCAAGTATTTTTAGATTAAAATATATTGTAAAGGGGCGTGATTGAATGAGTTATTATTATAAACCAAGTATGGGTTATTCAGTGCACGCTTTACAAAGAGCTAAAGAAAGACTTAAATTACAGGATAAACAAGACTGAGAAGTTAAAGAAGCAATTAAAAATCATATTTTTAATTCAACAAAAACTTTTAAGATTAACGGAATGTTATATTTATCAGCGTCTAATACAAACATATTTTTTGTAATCAATGAAAGTAGTAACACATTAGTTACAGTCACTCTTGTGTCAGCTGAAAAGCAACTAAGATTAATGGGCGGGTGATAATATGATAATTGGAGTTTATGGAACAATAGGTGCTGGTAAAACAACTATTTCAAATAAAATAAAAAAATTAAAATTTAAAGTAATAAACGCGGATAAAATTTCAAAGGATGTTTTGAATTCAAGAGATATTGAAAAACAAATAAAAGATGCTTTTCCTAATGCTTTTATTGAAAATAATTTAAATAGAGCTAAATTAAGAAAAATTATTTCAGAAGATCAAAATTGTTTAAATAAATTAAATTCAATTGTTTGACCTGAAATAAAAAATCAAATCTCGTTATTAATTCAAACAAATCCAGGAAATATTGTAATAGACGCAGCATTATTACCAGAACTAGGGCTTGAAGTTGATAAATATATAAGAGTTAAAGCAAATCTTTTAACTACTCTTTTAAGAGTTAAAAAAAGGGATAAAAAACCCTTTAAAGAAACTTATTCAATTTACAAACAACAAAAGCAAAGAATTAAAAAATATGATTTAAATAACGAAGTCATAATCATTAATGATATATGAACAAAAAGCATAACTTATAAGCAACTACATAAAAAAATATTTAAATAAGATCACGATCTTATTTTTTATTTTTTTGCATTTAATTAAGATAAAATTAATAGTATGAATAAATCAGGAATAATAATTTTAAATAAACCAAAAGGTTTAACAACAAATCATTTAATTCAAAAACTTAAAAGAAAATTAAATGTAAAAAAAATAGGGCATGCAGGTACTTTGGATCCTTTAGCTACTGGTGTGGTTATATGTTTAATAAATAATGGAACAAAATTAAGTGATTATTTTTTAAATGAAAATAAAGCATATGAAGTCACTATGAAATTATTTCAAGCTACAGATACATATGATAGTGATGGAAGCATAATAGAAGAGCAGGAACCTTTCAAAATAGAACAAGAACAAGTTGAAAAAGTTATAGCAAAGTTTAATGGACTTGCTTATGAACAAGAACCGCCAATGTATTCAGCAATTAAAATTGATGGAAAAAAACTTTATGAATATGCTCGTGAAAATCAAGTTGTAAAAGTGAATAAAAGACTAATAAAAATTAATTCACTATCTTTAGATAAATATGAAAATAATGAAATATCAATGACTGTTTATTGTTCAAAAGGAACTTATATAAGAAGCCTTATTGTAGATATAGCAAAAGAACTAAATACAATTGCTCATGTAACTAGTCTAAATAGAATAGAATCAGGAAATTTTATAATTAAAAATTCTGTTAACATTGAAAATTGTGAAGAATCAAATTTGATTAAAATGTTTGATGCAATTAAAATGGCTGACTATGAAATAGTTGAATTAGATGACACATTAAATGTTGAGCATGGTAAAAAAATAGAAGTGATAGCTGAGAAAAATATTGTTTTTATTTCAAATAAATCAAAAGAACTTATAGCTTGTTATGAGAGAGAAAATGGAAATGTCTTTAAATGCAAGCGTGGAGGTTTAAATATTTAATGAAAGTTTTTAAAACTGATATAAATAGTATTATCCAAAATGAAAGAGAAACTTGTGCAACTATAGGTATGTTTGATGCATTACATAAATATCACAAATTGATTATAGAAAAAACACAAACAATTGCTCAAGAAAATAATTTGGAATCTATAATAATAACTTTTGATCACAAACCAACAAAAGGAACTGAAACATTATTAAATGAAAATAAAAAAATTAATTATATTAATGAAAATTTTCAAATAGATAAAATGATAATTTTACAAGTAAATAATGATTTGATTAATACTTCAAAAGAACAATTTGTCAAAATACTTAAAAATAAATTTAAAGTAATTAAGTTAGTTGAAGGAAGCGACTTTAGATTTGGATTTGAGAAAAGTGGAGATGTTGAATACTTAAAAAATAGTTTTGGTGAAAAAAATGTTTTTATTTATGAAAGAGATAAAAACATATCAACATCTAAAATAAAAAAGCTTGTAAAAGAAAATAAAATTGCAGAAATAGATGATGAATTAGAAGTTGACATAAATTTATTGTAATAAAGATTTAAAAAGTCTATAATATAAAAAGTGATTGTTCACCAAAGATGTTATTCGCTCCCATGAATGCACCTTTGATGAAACGCTAAAAATCAAAAAAAAGAAAGGGAGACAGATCATGATTTCAAAAACAAGAAAAGCTGAAATTATTAAAGAATTTGGTGGAAGCGAAGCTAACACAGGATTAGCTGAAGTTCAAATTGCTTTACTAACAGAAGATATCGCTAACATGACTGAACATTTAAAAGAACATAAAAAAGATGTTCCTACAAGAAGAACTTTATTAAAAAAAGTTGCTCAAAGAAGACACTTATTAGATTTCTTAATTAAAAAAGATGTTAACAGATATAAAGAAATTATTGCTAAATTAGGTTTAAGAAAATAATTTCAAAAAAACTCAAAAATTATTGACACATAGATTTAATTCTTATATTATATTTATGTGTCTAAAATGCAGGTGTAGTTTAATGGTAGAACTTCAGCCTTCCAAGCTGACTGTGAGGGTTCGATTCCCTTCACCTGCTCCATTTAAAAAGTAGAACAACCGAAAGGTTGTTTTTTTATTTTTTGATATAATTAAAATTAGAAAAAAGGTGAATCTGATGAGTGATACAAAAACCCTGGATTGAAATAAAACTAGAGAATTTGATCTTGAAAGAACAAATATTTGAATAAGTTTTATTTTTGAAATCTTAGTTGTAGTTTTACCTTATGTAGTCATTTGAATACTTATTGGTAGTTCATGGAATACTGAAAAATTTCATAATTATTATAATAACTTACCTTTGAAAGATTTATTACTTACGATAATTTGTATAGCTTATGTAATAATAGCGTTGGGAATTAATTTAATTACATATATTTTAAAATGACAAAAAGAAGATAGTTTCACTTTTACAACTGCAATTGCCTTGTGCTTAACAGGATTAATAACTAATAGTATTTGAATAGACAAATTATCAATAGGCGGCTTTTCAATATTTTTAAAAGTTATATTTTTAATATTATTTGCTTTATTGGGTATATTCATAGGAACTTTAGCAACAATGTTAATAAGAAATTACAAATTTAAAATAGAGGAAGAAGATCAAATTTTACTACAAGCATATAAAAATGGTGAAGAAATACCTTCCATTAAAAAAATAAGATTAGACAGAGCTGAAAAATACAGAATCAAAAAAGAACAAGAAATTGAAGAATTAAATAAGTTTAAAGAAGAATTAAACGAAAAAATAGCAATTGAATTAAAAAATAAAAAGCATGAAAAATTAGATCAAAAAGAAAACAAAAAACGAAATAAAAAAAATAATAAAAAATAACCTGTGTTTAAGGGTTAAAAAACAATGCAAAATTTGCTAAAATTAATATAATTGTATTTTAAAGAAAGGATCATTATGACTAATAAAATAGAATCCAATCAAAGTAAATTTTTAAATTTAAAAAATAATAATTTCTTTATAAGATTTTCATCAAGTGTAATTATAGTTGCTATGATAATTTTATTTTTATCAACAGCAATATTGAGTGAAGAATTATGAGTTCATTTAAGCGATAAAAATAAAGCAGAAGCTGTTAGTCAAGCTCTTGGAATTGTTATGCTATGCATATCTGTTGCTATATTAATGTTTTGTATATATGAATTATCTACATCATTAAAGATTAAAAATAAAGTTTTCATAATAATTATGGAATTATTAGCTTTGGGACTATTTTTAGCACCGATAACTTCAATAAGAAATCTAAATGATTTATTCATTTACCAAGATTGAGTTTTAAAAGCTAAACTGGCTGAATGATATATGCAATTTATTTATTTAATTATATTTTTAAGTGCTTCAACAATAACAGGTTATTTATCAGGAGTTAATCTTAAAAAAATGGTTATGATCATTGGAACTTCATTAATTATAATATTTGGTATGAAAGGATTTACTTACATATCACTAACAAATGATTATAATTCACAAGATTATTCAAGTATTAGATTTGGTTATGTAACAGCAATTTGAATTTGATTAATTGTTATATTAACAGATACATTTGCTTATATATTTGGTATAGCATTTGGTAAACACAAAATGGCTCCAAAAATTTCCCCTAAAAAAAGTTGAGAAGGTGCAATCGGAGGATTTACAACAGCTTTTATAGTTTCAGTAACAATGGCAATATTATTTTTCTTCTTTGTTAATTCTCATTCTATTTTTAAAGATTATATGAGTAATATTCAAACCAATTTAGGAACAGGATTAGTTATATTCATGTATATTCTTTTAGCATCTTTAATTTCATTTATAGGTCAATTAGGAGATTTGTTTTTTTCACTAATTAAAAGAAAAAATGATATAAAAGATTTTTCAAATTTAATACCAGGCCATGGAGGAGTTTTAGATAGACTTGACTCATTCATGTTAGTATTCTTATTTATGTATTTATTTACATTAATCAATTAGTTTAAGGAGTTTATATGGGAAGTGTAATGATAGTAATTTTATCAATATTAATTTCAATCATTGTTGTATTGGTGCTAATTACACTTCATGAACTAGGACATTTCATTGTAGCAAAGTTATCAAAAGCTTATGTCTTTGAATTTGCAATTGGTTTTGGTCCTAAATTGTTTGTTATAAAAACAAAAGAAACTTGATATTCAGTTAGACTAATACCTTTGGGTGGTTATGTTTCTATAGCTAGCGATTTTGCTGAACCACCAAAAGGCAGAGAAGAAGAATTTGAAAAAATACCTGACATAAGAAAAATTGATTATGCTATAAAATGAAAGAAAACTTTATTTATTTTATTTGGACCATTAATGAATTTATTTATAGCCTATATTTTAATCTTTTCAGTAATGTTTGGAGTTGGATACAAACCAAGTGATCCAAATTTTTACGGTCAAAACTTTTCAACGACTTCTATTGCTTATAAAATGATATATGAAAACGAAAAAGAAGGACAAACACCACCAGTAACAGAAGAAAAATATATTTACAATGATTTGCAAATTGCAATTACAGGATGAAATGTAAAAATTGAAGAAAAACCTTTTGAATTTAAAACTACTAATTCTGCTAATTTAGCACCTACGTATTTACAAATTTCAAAAATGTTTAATGACGGTAAAAAAGATATCTTGAATTATTTATATAAAAATAATATTGAGTCAGGTAATGTTGAATATCAATTTAGTTATGTTAATTTAACTAATGATTATTCAGGGGATGTTAAATCTGATGGTAAAACAGAGTTTAAACTTATAAGTGAAGAACAAACAATAGCTGAATGAAGAAAAACAGGTCAAATAAATGGTATAGCAATTGCACCACCAGATAGACATTTTAAAAATGGTGCTCAAAAATTTGGTTATACATTCGTTGAAACATGAAATCAATCATTTTCATTATTAGTAGGTATTGGTAAATTCTTTACAGGTGATTTTAGTGCTATTTCTGGTCCTGTTGGTATTGCTAAATCATCAATTGGAACTACAGGTGCTGCAACTACATCAATGGTTGCCAGTCGTTTGTTTTATGTTTCTTCTATATCAGCAAACTTATTTATGCTAAATATGCTTCCATTTCCACCATTAGATGGATATAAGTTTTGAGAAACATTAGTAGAATGAGTAACCAGAAAAGAAGTTAGTCAAAAATCAAAAACAATAATTTATGCAGCTGGAGCAATTTTATTAGTAACTTTCATAGTAATAGTAACAATTAAAGATTTTATAGTTTAAAAAAGGAGCTTATATGTCAGACAATAAGGTATTAGAATTATTTCAAAAATTGAAGATCAATTTAAATGAAGGCGAACTTTCATATTTTGAACATTCTGAAATTGAAAAAGCTACAATAAGCTCTTTAAAATCAAAACTTAGATTGTCATTAAAAATTAAAAACTTTTTACCTATAAGAGTATTAAGTGAAATTCATGAAAAATGTGTCGGATCAGAAGAAATAAAAATAAAACTAATTTTAAATGTGCAAAACCAAAGAATAGATAAAGAATTAATTTGTGAGTATATTGAATTTATTAAAAATTTTAAATCTCAAAATAAAACAATTATCTGAAACTTTATTGAAGCTGAAGGATTTGAATATGATGCAGATGAAAATTTAATTAAATTTGTTGTTGATTCTAATGAATTGAAAAACCAATTAACAACTGAATTGGAATATTGTTTAGCTAAATTAAAACAATTTGGTTTTAAAGAACTTAGTTATGATATTCAAGTTGAAGATAAAACAGAAGAATATATAAAACAATCTTTAATAATTGAACAACAAACTAAAGAACAATATAAACAATTTGCCCCTGAATCAACAGAAAAATCTCAAAATATGATTATTTCAAAACAAAAGTCACAGAAGTGAAATCAATCTTTAGATAATCCAAGTTATGATTCATTTGAAGACATTGAAGAAGATGCACAAAATATTGTCTTACATGGTAAAATGATGAGCATTGATATAAGAGATTCTAAAGCAAATAATCGTAAAATATATTCAATTGGTTTAACAGATAATAATTCATCAATCAAATGTATATATTTTGGTAAAGAAGATGAAAGAACTATTATGGACCCTTTAACCGAAGAAGAAATATCATCAGATAGAATTGAAGAAATTAAAAATAAGAGAATTGCTAAAGGTGATTGAATAGCTGTTAAAGGTAAAACATCTTATTCACAATTTGATAAAGAACAAAATTTTATTATTGAAAAGATAGGAAAAATATCTCGATCAGAAGCTATGGTTAAAGACGATTCAGAACAAAAACGTGTTGAATTGCATGTTCATACTAAAATGAGTGCTATGGATGGTGTTTCATCAATTCAAGAATATTTACAAATGGTTGATAAATGAAATTGAAAAGCAATCGCAATTACTGATCATATAAATGTTCAAACTTTCCCTGATGCATATAATGAATTAAAAAAAATTAATAAAAATAAAGCTGAAGAAGATAAACTAAAATTAATTTATGGTCTTGAAATGAATATGATTGAAAAAGAGGATTATTGAATTGTTAAAAATCCTAAAGGTCAAAAAATAAGAGAATCAAAAATGGTTGTATTCGACTTAGAAACAACTGGTTTATCACCTGAGTTTAATGAAATCATTGAATTTGGTGCTGTAGTTTTTGATCCTGTAACTGGGAAAACAACCAAATATGACTATTTATTTAAACCAAAACAACCTTTAAAACAATTTACAATAGATCTTACAAATATAACTCCTGAGATGTTAGAAGATAAGAAAAATATTGATGATGATTTTGATAAGATTTATGAATTAATTAAAGATAGTATTTTAGTTGCTCATAATGCAAACTTTGACTTTAACTTTTTAAATAGCTTATCTAAAAGATTAGGATATGGTGATTTACAAAATACTGTTATTGATACATTAACACTTTCTAGATTAGTTAGACCTGCTTTAAAATCTCATAGGTTAGGAGCAGTATGTAAAAAATTCGGTATTTTATACGATGAACATGTTGCTCACCGTGGAGATTATGATGCAGATGTTTTAAACGATTTATTCTTTAAAATAATAGCTGAATTAAAATTAACAACACCAATCATTTATGATGCTGACTTAATTAAGTTAGAACCTGAAAATGATAAAGATAACATTAACTTATTAAGATCTCGTGGAGCTCATGTTAATGTATTAGCTAAAAATCAACAAGGGTTAAAAGACATATTTAAATTGGTTTCAATTTCTCATACTGATAACTTTTTTAACTCTCCTAAAATATTTAAGGAAAAATTAAAAGAATTTAAAGAAAAAAATAATATTTTAATTGGAGCTGGTTGTGTAAACTCAGAAGTTTTTGAAACAGCTAGAATTGGAACAGATGAAAAACTAGAAGAAATCATTCCTTTTTATGACTATATAGAAATTCAACCATTAAGTGTTTATAAAAACTTAATTAATGATAATCAGTTAGAAGAACATGAACTAATAGATGTAATTAAAAAAATAATTAGGCTAGCTAAAAAATATAATGTAATGCTAGTAGCAACAAGTGATGCTCACTATACAAGACCTGAATTGAAAAAAATTCGTGATGTTTATATTAATGCAAAAGGACTTGGAGGAAGTAGACACCCATTATTTAGTTTTAGAAATAAAAACAAATTAATTGACTACCCTGATCAATATTTAAGAACAACTAATGAAATGCTTAAAGAATTTGCTTGATTAAGTGAACCTGCTTTAGTGCAAGAAATGGTTATCACAAATACAAATAAAATAGCAGAAATGATTGATTCAAATATCATTGTTATCAAAGATGGTTTATTCACTCCAAACATTGAAAACGTAGATACTTTATTAAAAGATAAATGTTATGAAACAGCACATGCAATGTATGGTGATGTTTTACCTGAAATAGTTGAGTCACGTTTAGAAAAAGAATTAACATCAATTATTAAACATGGTTTTGCTGTTGTTTATTGAATTTCACATTTACTAGTTGAAAGATCTAACAATGATGGATATCTTGTTGGTTCAAGAGGAAGTGTTGGTTCTTCATTTGTAGCAACTGCTTCAAAGATTACTGAGGTTAATCCATTAAAAGCTCATTATAGATGTTTAAACTGTAAATATTCAGATTTTAATACTCCAATTGAAATTAAATGTGGATATGATTTACCAGAACAAAATTGTCCAAAATGTAATGAAAAATTAATTGGTGATGGGCATGATATTCCATTTGAAACATTCTTAGGATTTGATGGAGATAAAGTTCCAGATATTGATTTAAACTTTTCTGGAGAATACCAACCAATTGCTCATAACTTTACAAAAGAGATGTTTGGTGAAAACAATGTATTTAGAGCCGGAACAATTTCAACAGTTGCTGAAAAAACTGCTTTTGGATACGTAAAAGCATTTTATGAAGAAACTGGTGTATTAGAAGAAGATATGCCAAGAAAAATTGAAATTGAAAGACAAGCTAAGTTAGTTGAAGGAGTAAAAAGAACAACAGGACAACACCCTGGAGGAATTATTATCTTACCTAAAGAATTTGAAATTGAAGATTTCTCTCCTGTTAACTTCCCAGCTGATGATGCATCAAGTTCTTGAAAAACAACTCACTTTGATTTCCACTCAATTCATGATAACTTATTAAAAATGGATATTCTAGGACACGTTGACCCAACTGCTTTAAGAATGCTTGGTGATCTAACTGGAGTTAATCCAATCAATATTCCAACAAATGATCCAAAAGTATATTCATTATTTAGTAATCTATCTGCTTTAAATATAAAACCAGAACAAATTAATGGAGAAACAACTGGAGCTATTGGTTTACCTGAGTTTGGAACAGGATTTGTTAGATCAATGTTAAGAGAAACAAAACCTAAAACATTTGCTGACTTAGTGCAAATTTCAGGACTATCACATGGTACTGATGTTTGATTAGGAAATGCAAGAGATTTAATTAAAAACAATACAGCAAATATTTCAACTGTTATTGGTTGTCGTGATGATATTATGGTTTATTTAATGGGCCAAGGAATCGATGCTACTACTTCATTTAAAATAATGGAATCAGTACGTAAAGGACAAGGTTTAAGAAAAGAATGAAAAGAAATTATGCTAGCACATAATGTTCCTGAATGATACATTGAATCTTGTTTAAAAATTAAGTATATGTTCCCTAAAGCTCATGCTACAGCGTATGTATTAATGGCTTATCGAATTGCTTGATATAAAATTTATTATCCTGCAGAATACTATGCAACATTCTTAACTAATAGAGCCGATGCTTTTGATTTAAAAACATTCTTAGGTGGTTATAATGGAGTTAAAGAAAAACTAGCAGAATTAGAATTAAGAAAAAATAAAAAAGATAAAATGACTACAAAAGAATTAGCTTTAATGCCAGTTCTAGAAATAGGATTAGAAATGTTTAGTCGTGGAATTAAAATGGCTAACTTAAACTTTGAAAAATCTTTAGCTGATAAATATATTATTGAAAAAGATGAATCAACTGGTGAAGCTACACTATATCCTCCGTTCTTAGTAATTGATTCACTTGGAGATGCTGTGGCTGATTCAATTATTAAAGCTAGAAGTGAAAGACCATTAACTAGTGTTAAAGATCTAACATCAAGAACAACAATTACTCAAACACAAATGAAAATATTTGAACAATTAAATGTATTAGATACTTTAGCACAAGATGAACAATTAGAATTTGACTTTTTTAACTAAAAGATAGACTGAGAGAAAGAATATGAAAAATTTAGCAGAATTAATGACACAAAGAAGAAGTGCTCGTGATTTTGATGTTAATTATGAAATACCTGAAGCTGATTTTAATGATATTATTCAAGCAATGAGAATGTCACCATCTTCATATGGTATTTTAGGACAAAGATTATTAGTAGTTAATCGAGGAGAAATGCGTCAGAAATTAGTACCATTCTTTTACAATCAGTTAAACTATGTTAATGCATCAAAATTTATTATTGTATTGGGAGTAAATCATAAAGGATTGCAAGAAGTTACAAATCATTCATTAGATTTAAGATTTAAAGGAAACCCTGAAGGAAGAAGTACTTATGGGGCTAATATCAATAAAAACTTATTTGGTGGTAATTTAAGTGATCAACAATTGGATAACTATTCAAGTCAACAAACTTATATCACAACTGGAATAGCTACAGCGGTGGCTGCTAGTTTAAATGTTGATACTTGTATGATTGGTGGATTTAATGCAAAAGGATTAGCTGAATTTTTAATTCAAGAAGGTTTAATGCATGATTATGAAACTCCATTCATTACAATGGCATTTGGTAAAAGCACAAAAATAAGTGGTGAAAAACTTAGATCTGAATTAAAAGATTTTGTAAAAGAAATTTAAATTAAAAACTATTTTTAGAAAAGGAAAATAAAAATGCAGCGTAATTTAAAAAGAGTTTTATTAGTTGGAAATGGATTTGATTTAAGTATTGGTGTAAAGGAATTTGAAGTAAATAATCTAAATGATATTATTTTTTTGAAAAATAAAAGTACAAAAAATCAAATTCAAAATTTTTTTGAACAATCGATAATTGAAATTATTGATGAAGCTAATGATGAAGATTTAAAAAAACAAGAAACTGAAATAATTTATAAACTAAACTTATTTTTTTTAAATAATTACGATAAATTCAATTTTAATATGACCAATGGTAATGATAAAATAGGTTTAGAAAATTTTTCTCGTCCATTTTATGAATACTTATATGTTTACTCAAGATATTGTAAAGATCCTGTAAAAATAGACAAAAAATATGTTAAAAAAATTTGCAAAACTTTTTTTGAAAAAGTTCTACAAAATATATATCAAAATTACAATTTAAATAATCTTAATAATTTAACAAAACAAAGTATTAAATGAAGATTAGAAAAATATGATAAAATTATTTCTTTTAATTATACAGATTTTGTGGATCAAATTTCAAATAGAAATGATATAAAGCATATTCATGGTAGTTTAAAAGAAAATAATATAATTATTGGCGGATTGGATGAAAAAGAAGATTCTGTTTTTATTGTAAATGAATTAAAAGATATATTAGTAGACAACAAAGAAAATATAATTGAAATAGATATATTTGGTTTTTCGTTTGATGAAGATCAATCTGTTTTTGAAACTATTTCAAATCTTAAAATGAAATGAAATGAGTTTACTAATGTTAAAATATTGGTTAATTACTTTTTTTATTCTAATGAAGAAAACAAAAATTTTCAAAAATTTTGAGATGATTTTGAAAGTTTTTTTGAAATGACTTCTGAGAAATATACTTATCAACAAAAAATTAAACAAAAAAAGGAAATTTTTCACAATTTTTACAGAAATGAAAACTTCATTTATCATAGATTTAATAAACAAGGTATTTTTGATGGATATTGATTATATGATAGTCCAATAAATCAAAATAATTATATTCAACGTTTTTATGATTACATATTTGATAGTGATGGTTTTTCTTTATACGTAATAAAAAGCGAAAAATGACTTAATAAATAATTTTTTCTTTGCTATAATATAATTAACAATACGAAACAGCAAGACTTAGTGGTCTTGCTTTCTTATTGATTTGAAAGGAGATTTTAAGTGAAAAATTTTGCATCTATTAAAGATGAAATCCAAAAGATTGCTGAATCAATTTTGAAGGAATACAACTTGCAAATATATGAAATAAATAATTTCTTTGATTTTGAAAGTGATGTTTTGCAAATCTTAGTTGAAGATATAACTGAACCAAACAAAGCTTTAGACTTTGACTCAATTATTTCAAGTAATGAAAAATTATCTGATGCTTTAGAAAACTTCCCAGGATTAAGTGAACCTTATATGTTAGAAGTAGCTAGTGCTGGAATTGAAAAACCAATCAGAAGTAAAGATGAATTAGTCAAAGCTGTTAACAGTTATATTCATGTTGAATTAAATCAAGAAAAAAACACAAGTAGTGAAATAGAAGGTATTTTATTAGATTTTGATGTAAATAAAGATACATTTAGAATCACCTACTTTTTAAAAGGTCAAAAGAAAAAAGTTGACTTTAAATATGAACAAGTAAAGTTTGCAAGATATGCAGTTAAATTTTAAGGAGAAAATATGGTAAACGGAGCACAAATATTAGAAGCATTAGCTTCATTAGAAAGTGAAAAAAGCATTAGCAAAGAAGTTGCTATTGAAGGAATTAAAGAAGGATTCCAAAAGGCTTATGAAAGATTTTTTGATACAGAAGCTGTAGTTAAAACTGAAATTAATGAACAAACAGGATCAATCAACTTGTTTCAAGAATTAATGGTAGTAGCAACAGATGATGAAATCGAAGATGATTGATTAGAAATTGTTTTAGAAGATGCTTTAAAAATCAATAAAGAAGCAAAAGTTGGAGATAAAGTATACAAACCAATTGATTTTGATGAAGAATTCTCAAGAGTAGCTGTTGGACAAGTAAGACAAATCTTCCAACAAAAAATTAGAGCTACTGAAAGAGCTATGATTTATGAAAAATTTATTCAATTAGAAGGTGAAATTGTTAGAGGTAAAATCGTTGGAATGAACGATCAAGGAACTTCATACATTTTAGATATTGATGGAGTACATACTTCATTATGAAACCAAAAAACAATCAACAGAGAAGAATTTGTTGTTAACGAATTAGTTGATGTTTTATTAGAAGAAGTTGCTAGAGAAAATAAATACTCACAATTAGTTGTTTCAAGAGTAGCACCTAAATTTTTAGCTAAATTAGTTGAAAAAGAAGTAAGTGAAGTTGCTCAAGGATTAGTTGAAGTAATGTCAGTTTCAAGAGAACCAGGTAAACGTGCAAAAATTGCTGTTTTATCACATGATGAAGATGTAGAACCAATTGGAGCTATTGTTGGAGTTAAAGGTTCAAGAATCAATAACATTTCAAAAGAATTAAGAGGAGAAAAAATTGATGTTGTTAAATGAGATGATGAAATCATTCCATTTATTATTAACGCAATGGCACCTGTTAAGGTTATTTCTGTAAATGAAGTTGAAGGTGAATTTGATATAGTAGTTCCTAATCAACAATTATCATTAGCTATTGGTAAAGGTGGAATGGCTGCTAAATTAGTTGCTAACTTATTAAAACGTCGTATTAACATTTACAGCTTAGAAAATGCTATTACTGACAACATGGATGTTTTATGAAATGGAAACATTACAGAAGAAGAAGTAAACAACCCAGACTTTATTAACGAAGTAAACAAACGTAAAATCAACTCTCAAACAGTTAAACCAGAATACCACAAAAATTCATTTAGAAATGCACAAGCAAATAATGAAGAAGAATTAATGAGTTTCCAAGCTGAAGTTGAGGAAGAATACAACCAAGTTGAAGAATTAATTGAAGAAACAAATGCAGTTGTTCAAGAAAATAAAGATTTAGAGTCAATTCAATCTGAACTAGAATCATTTAATGATATTTTAAATGATGAAGATGAAGAAGATTTTGAAGAAGACGAATACGAAGATTTATATGATCAAGAATAATCTAAGAAAAGATGTCGTTAGTAAAGAAATGTTAGATAAATCAGCATTAATTAGAGTTGTTTTAAATAAAAACAATGAAATTTTTATTGATTTAACTTATAAAGCAGATGGACGTGGAGTTTATGTTAAAAATGACTTAAACTCAGTTAAAATCGCTAAACAAAAAAACCTTTTAAGCAGAGGATTAAAAACAAAAGTTGATTTAAGTATTTATGATGAATTAGAAAAGTTATTTAATGAACAAAACTAAATTATTAAATGCTATTGGATTAGCTTATAACTCTGCTAAATTAATTAAAGGTGAAAAATTATTAGATTCAATTAAAAGAAACAAAGTAAAATTTGTTATCTTATCAACAGATATGGGTGCTAGTCAAAAAAAGAAATTCAGTGATAAATGTAAATTTTATAATATTGAATTTATTGATGATGTATTAACTGTTGATGAAATTTCACAAGCGTGTGGATCTACCACAATTGTAGCGATTGGTGTTAATGATATTAATATTATTAAATTAATTAAAAACAATTTATAGAAGAAAGGGGATTTTTACATGGCTAAAAATATAAAAACAAATAAAAAACCACAACAAGTAAACAAAAAAGAAATGTCTAAACAACATGCTAAACAAATTAAACAACAATTAAATGAAACAGTTGCAACTGGAATCATTGATGGGGTGTTTGTTTATACTGAAGCTTTAAGCATTGCTGATTTTGCTAACCAAATTGGGAAAAGTGTTGCTGAAATACTTAAATATTTCTTTGCACAAGGACTAATGTTAAATCAAAATGTTGTGTTATCAGAAGAACAAATGGCTGAACTTGCTTTAGAGTTTGGTTTTGACTTTAGAAAAGAAGAATCTTTAACTAAAGAAAACTTCTTTGAAGCATTAGATGCTAGTGAAGAAGATAAACCAGAAGATTTAGAACATAGAGCACCAATTGTAACAATTATGGGTCACGTTGACCATGGTAAAACTACTTTATTAGACTCTATCAAAAACACTAATGTTGTTGGTGGAGAAGCTGGGGGAATTACTCAAGCAATTGGAGCTTACCAAGTTAAAAACAAAGATGGTAAAAAAATAACATTTATTGATACTCCAGGTCACGAGGCATTTTCAGAAATGCGTAGTCGTGGGGCAAATGTAACTGATATTGTTATTTTAATTGTTGCTGCTGATGATGGGGTTATGCCTCAAACAGAAGAAGCAATTGATCATGCTAAATTAGCAAATGTACCAATTATTGTATTTATTAATAAATGTGATAAACCAGGAGCAGATCCTGAACGTGTTAAAGCTGAATTAATGAAATATGAAATAGTAGCTGAAGAATATGGTGGAGATATTCCATTTGTTCAAGGTAGTGCTAAACAAAAGATTGGTTTAGACCAATTAGAAGAAACTATTTTATTAATTGCTGAAATGCAAGATTATAAAGCAAATCCAAATAAATTAGCTAAAGGGGTTGTTATTGAAGCTCACTTAGATAAAGCAAAAGGACCAGTTGCTTCTATTCTTGTTAAAGAAGGTACTTTAGATATTAGAGATATGATTATCGCTGGAACTACATATGGAAATATTAAACATATGGAAGACGAAACTAATAAAAAAGTATTAAAAGCAGGACCAAGTAAACCAGTTGTTGTTTATGGATTAAATGAAGTTCCAAGTGCTGGAGATAAATTCATTGTTATGAATGATGAAAAAATGGCTAGAACTATTGCTGAAGCACAAGCTGAAAAGAAATTAGCAGCTGAACGTCAATCAAACCAAATCTTTAGTTTAGATTCAATTAAAAAACATATTGATGATGGTGAGTTAAAAGCAATTAACTTAATTGTTAAAGCTGATACTCAAGGTTCAGTTGAAGCACTTAAAGGAAGTTTAACTAAAATTGACATACCTGGTGTTAAATTAAATATTATTAGAGCATCTGTTGGAACTATTACATTAAGTGATGTTACTTTAGCTTCAACTGTAACTGATGGAATTGTATTAATCTATGGATTTAATGTAAGACCAGATGCAGTTGTACGTAAAAAAGCTGAAGAAGAAGGTATTGAAATTCGTTTACATAATATTATTTATAAAGTAATTGAAGAATTAGAAGATGCAGCTAAAGGGATGTTAGATCCAGAATACAAAGAAGTAGTTACTGGATCAGCTGAAATTAGAGCAACATTCAAACACTCTGACATCGGAACAATTGGTGGGTTCCATATTACTGATGGAAGCATTGAACGTAAATCTAAAGTTCGCATTATTAGAAATGGTATTGTTATTTATACTGGAGAATTAGCAACTTTAAAACATTTAAAAGATGATATTAAAGAAGCTAAAATCAACTCAGAAGGTGGATTAACAATCAAAAACTTTAATGATATCAAAGAAGGCGATATTGTTGAAGGATATAAGGAAGAAGAAGTTAAGAAATAGGGGAATTTAGCATATGAAAAAAATTGAAATAAATAATTTTAGATCAATTGAAAAAGCAATAATGAATTTTGGTGAAATAAATTTTTTTATAGGAGATAATAACACTGGTAAAAGTTCTACTCTAAAATTGATTGAGGCATTAATGCAAAATAGTCATTTGAATTTTCAAAATACTTTTTTATACAGTGAACAAATTGAAAATTTAAAATACAATATTAAAGAACCATTAGAAGTATTATATAAAGTAAACTTTGAAAGTGAAAAACAGAAAGAAAAAAATGAGATAATAGAGAATTTTGAATATTTAAAAATAGATTCGATTAATAATTTTGATTATCCTTTAATAAAAACTTTAATAGTGCCTTTTTTTGACGAAGATTTTAACAATAATGAACAAAAAAAATTTGAATTTGTAAAATTTGATATTGATTATGAATTTAAAGACTATAGACCTGTAATAAAACAATTAGATATAAGCATAAAATATTTATCTTTAATTGAATATAAAAATATAATAAAAAAATTAAAAATAAAAAACTTGCTAAATTTAGATTTTGAAATAAAAAAATCAATAAATTTTGATGTAAATCAAAAAAATACTAAATCAAAAAAGGATTTTTATTTCTATTCTATTAATTTTTTAACTAGAATATTAAATAATTCAAATAAAAGTGTTGAATTTCGAATAGATATATTATTTGACATTTATCAGCTAATAAAAAAGGAAAATTCCACAAAAATTAAAGAAGTTCATGGATTATCAAGAATTTTTGGAACAAAAAAAACTAAATATATAGACCCATTAAGACCTATTTTAAAAGATATCTATTTTAAAAATGAAATTGATAAAGAAGAAAAACTTCAATTTGTTAGAAAATTAAATGTAAACAATAGTGATTTAAGAATAATTTCTAAATTTTTGAAAAAGTCAAAAATGCTAGAAAATTTAGATATAGCAAAAATTAAAGCTAAAGAGTTTTCAAGTGAAGCATATAAATTATCATATAAAAAATACAATAAACAAAATATACCAATTTCAATTTCTGGGACAGGAATTTCACAAATTATTCCGATACTTTTTGCAATTTTAGAAAAAAGAAATGACAAAATTTTCATAGAACAACCTGAAGTTCATTTACATCCAAGAGCACAAGCAGAATTTGGAACTTTTATCTCAGACTACATCAATAATTATAGTCAGAAATCAACTTTTAAAAATAACAAAATTTTATTAAAAAAACAATTTTTTATTGAAACTCATTCTTTATACATGATAAATAGATTTAGAAATGAAATTAAAAATAATAAACTTTGTGATGATAATTCAAGAATTACATTTTTTAAAAATACTTCAAAAAAAACTATTATAGAAAGTATAAAGTTTAATGAATTTGGTGAATTTGACGGTAAAATAGATAATTTTCTTAAATTTTTTGTTGATGAAAATATAAAGAATCTTAGTTAATAATGAAAGAAATAAAAAATATAATAGTCGATACTAATTTGATGATCGATATTTTAACTGTAAGAGAAAAACCTGTTATTTCTGACTATTCTAAAAATCAACTTTTGACTTTTTTTAAAAAAGGCAAAAATTTTAAGTTAATTATAGCAGGCAAAAAAATGTTAAACGAATTAACGGGAGAAGAATATAAAGGCAAAAAACAAAATTTATTAGAGTTATTAATGTTAATATCAGCAACTTCTGAAGCTATAAAAATTGAAATAAGAAATGACCAAGCAATTGATGAATTAATTTATAAATTTGTTCTTAGTGATAAATGAGACGGAAGAAAAGATGATCCAAATTCGGTTGCAACAAGAATGCCAGCTGATCCACACATGATATATGTTAGCTACTATTTTGATGTTAAATATATTATGACAAGGGATAAAGATTTTGCAAAAAAAGTTAATTCAAAATATTTACAATATTTTCCAGATAAATTTTTTTCTCCCGAAGTTATATGTAAATGTTATTGAGAAGATAAGGAATTTGATATTAATTTACTTATTAAATAAAATATGTTTTATATAAGAGATTATATTGACAAATAAATTGGTTAAATTAAATTTTAAAAAATTCAAATAGCTTACTTAACTTAATTATTTTTTAAATGTAAATTAATTTAAAAAGGAGAGCTTTAAAATGATAATTTATAAAAATATTAAATCAGGGTTTATTAAAGATGTAGAACAAGGGCTTATAGTAGAAATATTGCAAGAAAAAGTAGATAGTCTTTTAAAGAGAAAAACAAACATCGCTGAACTAAATAGTTGAAATAATTCACTTAAAGAAATGGCAATAGTTTTGTATGATCAAAATATACCAAGCGACTCAGGTATTGCTTTAGAATATAATATTTCTAGAACATCTAAAAGAATAGATTTTATTATAAGTGGAAAAAATAAAGATTTTAAAAAAATAATAATAGTTGAGTTGAAACAATGACAAGAATGTAAAAAAGTAGAAAATAGTAATACAGTAGTTGAGACTTTTATAGCAGGGAATATTAGAGAAACTGTTCATCCTTCATATCAAGCTTTTTCTTATTCAACTCTTTTAAAAGATTTTACAAAAATTATTCAAAATGATAAAAAAATCAAAATTGAAAGTTGTGCTTATTTACATAACTATAAATTGGATAAGGCACCTGATATATTAGCTGATCAATATAAAATATTTTTTGAAAAAAGCCCAGTTTTTTTAAAAGGTGAAATTGAAAAATTTAGAAACTTTATTAAAAAAAATATAACTTCAGGAGACAAATGTGAACTTATTCAAAAAATTGATGAAAGTCCTATATCACCAGGAAAGTCAATTCAAGATTTTTTAAAGGAAATTATCGATGGAAAAGATGTTTTTACATTGATTGATGAACAAAGAACATCATATGAAAAATGCATTCAGATAATTGATGAATATAGAAAAACAAAGGACAAAAAGGTAATAATAATCCCTGGAGGACCTGGAACAGGTAAAACTGTTATAGCTTTAAGAATTCTTTCTGCTTGTATTCAAAAAGGTTTAAATTCAATATATGTTTCCAAAAATGAAAGTTTAAGAAATGGATATAAAAAAATAATTCTTGAAAATGACGTTGAAAAAACATATTCAAGAGCAAGAATAGACAATATCTTCTATGGTAGTGCCAAATTTTCCAATCTAACAAAAGATAATTTTGATTGCACGGTTGTTGATGAAGCACATAGATTAATTGAGAGACATCAGTGAACGCCTAAAGGAAAAGGATATAACAATCAAATTCAAGAAATAATTTGTGAGTCTAAAGTTTCTATATTTTTTGTTGATGAAAAACAAATAGTTACAACGCAGGATATTGGAACAATAAAAGAAATAAAAAGATGTGCTTTAAAAGAAGGCATTTTAAGTGAGAACATATTACTATTGGAACCTTTAAAGTCTCAATTTAGATCATCTGGAGCCGATGATTATATTGATTTTGTCGATAACATTCTATATGATGAAAACAAAAACGTATTAAACTTTACAAATAATTTCAATTTTAAAGTCTTTGATAATATAGAAAAAATGTATCAAGAATTGTTAGAAAAAAATACTAAAAATAATGCAAGATTATTAGCAGGTTATTGCTGAAACTGAGTTTCTAAAAAAAATACTGAAAAAAATGATATTAAAATAAATAACTTTGAAATAAAATGAAATCTTGCAAATGATAAATATTATATGTTCAATAAAGATTCTATATCTCAAGCAGGTTGCATACATACATCACAAGGTTTGGAAAAAGAATACATTGGTGTTATTATAGGGCCCGACATGATTTATAGAAATAATAAAGTAACTGTCGATTATTCAAAAAAAGCCAAAACTGATACTAGTCTAAAAGGAATCGGAAAATTAAGTCAAATGGAAAAACATGAGATAGCAGATAAAATTATAAAAAATACTTATAGAGTTTTATTAACAAGAGCTACAAAAGGTTGTTTTGTTTATTGTTGTGATAAAAAACTTGGAACATATATATCAAATAAACTAAATGAATTAATTAAATAAAGTAGTAAAATTAATAATAAGAGGTTTTTAAATGTTAAAAGATAAGACTAATTTTATTAATAAATTAAAAATACAAGAGCAACTTAAAGTAGAGTTGCTTTTTCTTTATGAACGCTTTTCAAATAAAACTATTAATTTAATTAATAAGTTATCATTTGAAATACAAAATATCAAAAACAATATTAATCAATTCACGGATACTGATTTTTCATCAAATTTATATAACGAATTTAAACTAAAAGTTTTAATGAATCAAGATATTATTGAAAACAAAATAGAATTAATTGATGAAAGCTTCAAAGAAATTGATTTAAAAAAGCTTGAACAGTTAATGAATGAAATCATTTACAAATTAAATGAAAATTACATTTTAACTATTAAAAAATGAAAACAATTTATATTAAACAAATATGAAATTGATTTTGAATCAATTGAAATCAATTTTTCTGAAAACAAAAATAAGTTTGAAGACTTTTCACGTAAAAATATATTAGGCTCTAATTCAAACGTTGACTTCTGACCTTATGAAATACTAGGAATTAGTTTAAATGCTTCAGACATGCAAATAAAACAAGCTTATAAAGCATTAGCTAAGAAGTATCATCCAGATAATAACAAAGACCCTGAAGCAGAAGAAATGATGAAATTGATAAATAAAGCATATAATATATTAAGAGGAAAAGAATAATGAAAAGTACAATAAAAAAAATATTAAAATTTAGTCTATTATTAATTATTATTTGATCAATCTGAATAGTAATTTTTCTTTTTTCGATTTTAATTGAAATTAAATTTAATTTACAATATTTTTCTTTATTATTTAAAGAAGAAAAAGATTTTTTATTAATTTTATTAGTTTCAACTTTGTGCTTATCTTTATTTACATTATTTTTAATTGAAAGTATTAAAATTGCTTTAGTTACAAAAAGTACTATATTTTATAAAAACTTTAATAAAAAAATAAAAGCTTATTCCTTTTTTAGAAATGGAGAAAAGGAATTAATTAATAAGTATAATAGTTGATTAAAATTAAAAAAAGTTAAATCTAATTTTGAAGAAAATAATTTATTTATTATATCATTTTTTGGTTTAGTAATTTGCTATATTTTTCCAATTTTATTAATTATTTTTACACTAATATTTGCAGATTTAAATACTTTTATTTCAAAATTGTCTATTTCATTTTTAAGTCTTAGTCAACTTATATTACCTATATTTAAACTTTGAAATAAGTTTGATTTTAGTTCTTGGAATTCTTTAAGATTAAAAATTTCAAAAGCTATAGACGATGATAAGGAAATTAGAATAATTCACAATAATAAAAAAAACTTATTAATTCTGAATATAGTTACTGTTGATGATTTCAAAAAAACAAGAAATGAAATTCAAGTTTTAGATGAATACATTAAAATAAAAGGCAAAGAAACAGCAATTTATAAAAATAAAAAAGAATGACTTGAATTTCAAATAGATATTAATTTGAAATTTATAAAATTCACAGATAATTATTTTGATGAAACAATTGAAACTTTTTTAACTTACATAAGAAAAAATAAAATTATATTTAAAAACTTTTTAAAATATGCAAAAATATAAAATTAAAATAAAAGGAAAAGAATAATGAAAAGTAAAATAAGAAAATTAAAATTATCAATAGGTTTTTTATTAGGTTTTGAAGCATTAATCATATTAGCAATGGTTATACTATCATTTAAATGATCATGATTAATCTTTTTAACAGCTGGAGTTGGATATATATTATTTGTATTACATAATTTAGTATTTGTAATTAGAAGAAAAGTTATTATAAAGAAATTTAATAATACAATTAAAGAAAATTTAATATTTAAGTCATACATAGAAAAAAGAAATTATATTCATAACTTTTTAATATTTTATACATCATTTTTTATATTAGTATTTGTAACTATTGCAACAATAGTATTTTTATTTGTAACTGATACAGATAATAGTATTGCACTAGATTTATTAAGTTTAATTTCTGCTGCTTTAGTAATAGTTTCTCCATTTTTAGGAGCATTTTATAAAAAGATAACAAACATAACACAAACTGAAGGTGATATGAAAAATGATGCGCTTAGAAAAGATATCAAATATGTAATAACAGGTAATACAAGTTTAAATAAGGCAATTAATGATATAAACTTAAATACTAAAACAATTGAACTATTAAAAAATGAAAAAGAGATTAATTCACAAAAAATAGTAAAAAGATTAAATAATCGTATTAACAATATTAATGAACAAATTTCATTATTTGAAGTGTATTTATTATTTGAGGCTTTCTTAAAAGAAATCGATGAAAAGGCTAAAATTAAAGAATTTAAAAACAATATTTTAACTAAAAAGAACTTATCTGAAATAGTAGTTATTTTAAATAAATAAAAGAAGGGAAAAACTATCATGAGCAATAGAGTGAATGACAAAATAAAAATGTCAGAACAAGAAATTAAGTATAGAGATTTAAAAATTCAAAAATACGTTATTAAAGATATTTTGCAAAAAGTTGTGAAAACTGGTTTTGACAAAACAAATCTTTATTTTGTTTCTCTTGGCTCTAAAGCAAGACAAGCATATAAATTTGTGATGTTTACTAAACAATGAGTAAGTTCTATTATTAAAGATGTTGAGTTACTACCAATAAAAGAAAAATATAAAATTAAAGCTATAAAAAAACTAATTAAATTAGAAAACTTTGAAATAGTTAAAGAAAAAAGATTAAAAACATATGAAATAGATCAAAAATATTTAGATTTAGTAATTCAAAAATTGCTATCAAAGAATAAATTAATAGCAATTAGAAAACTTAAGAAAAAACTTTTTATTTTAACTGATAATCGTAAAAAACAATATACTAATAATTTGAATGTTTTAAATACTATTAATTTTAAAACAGTAGAAGATCAAAAGAAGATGTATCAAAATTTATGAGATAAAGAAGTTAAAGAATATTTAAATGAAAGAGAAATAGCTTTAACTAGACTAAAAGACCCTAAAAGATACAATTTCTTAAATGATTATTATAAAAAAGATCCTAAGAATACATTATTAAAAGATTTTAAACCAGATAAAGAAAAATATGATATTTTTAAATCAATCATTAAAGGTGAGATAAATGTTTAGATATTTTGTTGAAATTAAAAAAGATAATAATTTTTTTATTATTAATAATAACGATGTACATCATATAAAAAATGTTGTAAAACTTAAAAATGATGAAATTATTGAGTGTGTTTATGAAAAAGAAGTTTATCAAACTAAAATTATTGATTTAACTATTGAAAATAATGTAATTGTTGAAATTATTAATAAAGTAGAAACAACAATAAGCAATGTTAAAAAAGTTTTAATAGCTGGAGTTTTAAGAGAACAAAAATGAGATTATTTATTACAAAAATCAACAGAACTTGGAGTTGATGAAATAATACCAGTTATTTTTAAGAGAAATGTAGTTAAAATTGATGAAAAAAAGATTGATCAAAAACTGCAAAGATGACAAGCAATTTGTGACACAGCTGCTAAACAAGCAAAAAGGACAACAATCCCTGTTGTTAATAATTTAATAACTAATCTAAAAGATTTAAAAAACAATTTATGTGATTTAAATCTTGTGGCTTGAGAAAAAGAAAAAAATATTGAACTTAAAACATATTTAACACAAGACTTTAATTCAATTAGTTTCATTATTGGGTGTGAAGGTGGAATTGAAGTTAGTGAAATTAAAATTCTGCACGAAATAGGTTTTAAGAATGTTAGTCTAGGAACTAATATATTAAGAGCTGAAACAGCACCAACTTATGTATTAAGTAGTTTAATTTATGAAAATAAATAATCTTAGTATTTAAATTAAAAGTCAATAAGTATATAATTATAACGTGTCTGGCACCGCCTTTCCTTAATTATCAATTATATTTTAGCCAGACACATCACCCTAACCGGTGATTTTTTTATGTTTAAAAGAAGGTGCGCTGTTTTTAAAAAATAAAACTGTTATAATAATTTTATGCAAATAAAAAGGGGTATTCATGGAAAAAATAAAAGTTTTCGAAACGTTTTCAGGTATAGGTGCTCAACATAAAGCTTTAGATATTTTAAAACAAAATAATTATATAAATTATGAAGTTGTTGGAACGAGCGAATGAGATATATGAGCCAATATAGCGTATAATGCAATTCATAATAAAAATATAGATCATACAAAAAATATTAGTGAGAAAGAGATTAATGACTTTTTAATTAAATTTACACATTCAAGAGATTCAAAAACTCCGCTTACAAATGAACAAGTAATCAAATTACCGATAATAATAAAACAAAATTTATATAACTCTATTAAAAATTCAAACAATTTAGGAAGTATAGTTGGCGTTACTGGCAATATGATATCATCTCAAGTAGGTAAGATAGATTTATTAACTTATTCATTTCCATGCCAAGATTTATCTACTGCAGGAAGCTTTCATGGGAAAAATCAAGGAATGAAAAAAAATAGTGGAACAAGATCAGGTCTTTTATGAGAAATTGAAAGAATATTAAAAGAACTTAAAGCAAAAAAAGAATTACCAAAATATTTGCTTTTAGAAAATGTTAATAACATGATTTCGGAAAGACATAAAGATGATTACTTAATGTGATTAGATTTTTTAAATTCAATTGGATATAATACTCAAACTTACGTATTAGAAGCAAACAAATATGGTTGCCCACAAAATCGTAAAAGAGTTTTTGCGTTGAGCGTTAGAAAAGATGTAACTAAAGAATTTAAGGATACTTTTTTAGAAAGTAAAAGAACAAGCATTAAAGAAGAAAAAACACCATTTGATATTTCTAAAGAAATAGGCATATATAAAAAAACACATGAATTGCTGAGAGAGGATTATTCAATAGAAAAATACAAAAATGAAGCAATAAATGCAATTCCTAATAGAACTGATAGTAGAAAAAGAATTTTTTTAAATAATAAAATGCTTTCAACACAGGAAAATACAAATATTGAAAAACATTCTAAAAATATATATATCCAAAATGGAAAAACGTATTCAAATTTTTCTTCAACTATAACAACTAAACAAGATAGAGATCCTAATGGCGGAATCATAAACTTAAAAGGTACAGATTTGCAAAATAGATATAATGAAAAAAAACAAATTAGGAAAGCAAATTTTAGACTTTTAACGCCTAGAGAGTGTTATATGTTAATGGGTTTTTCAGAGAATGATTTTGATAAAGTTTTATCAAAAGCTGAGCAAATTAATTTTAGTGTAAGTGTAAGAAAAAAAACTTTTACTGACAGTATACTTTACAGACAAAGCGGGAACAGTATATCTGTCAATGTTTTAACTTCTATTTTTAAAGTAATTGCAGATATAGAAAATAAAACATTTAAAGGATAAAAAGATATAATTTTAAAAAAGGGGTAATATGAAAAAAAGAATATTTAATAAATTTCAACCATATTTAAATGAATTTGAAAAAGAAAAAATAGCATTAGTAGAGGAAAAAATAACAGGTGATAATGAAAGAATAGCTAATGACGTTTCAGTGGATTTAATAATTATATTAGAATCAAAAATGATGAGCATATTAGAAAAATATGATATTTATTGTCCATTAGATGAAAGAGGAGCTAAAAATCTATTTGATAAAATAAGAAGTTTATATATACGAGAAAAAAAACTTGAGTCAGAAAAGTTTACAAATGTTAACATACCTAAAATTATATATTCAACTTTTGAATATATAAGAAATTGAAGAAATAATGATGGTGGTCATGCGTCTGAATTTGTCATAAACAGAAGTTTTATGGATACAATACATTTACTGAAGTGTTTTGATATAGTTTTATCATTTTTAATTAATTTTTTTGATGATTTAGACTTTGAAATAAATGAGTTTGATGAAAAAGGTTTACTTTCTTCATGAAATAAAAGGGGTCATTTTATAGATGAAATTTTAGAGGAAGATAAAAAATTAGATACAACATCTATAAAACTAGGGAAAATAAATTTAAGTTCTTTTGTTTTAAATTCAGAAATAAGTTTTTTTATACCATCGTATCAAAGAAAATATAGATGAGAATCAGAAACTTGCTTAGAGCTTATAGAAAATATCATTTCTAAAATTGATCAAATTGATGACGAATATTTTGGAACTATAGCAGTTACTATAGAGGAATCTAAACATAATGAAAAAATAAGAACAATAAGATTAATAGATGGGCAACAAAGAGTAACTACCTCTTTAATTATATTTAGAGCAATATATGATGTTTGAAATGATAAAAAAAATAATTCTTATGAAGAAACAGTAATGGATACACCTTTAGAATTAGAAAAAACTTTCAAAGAAATTGGGTGTGCAGAAAAATATAAAAATGTTACAGGAGTTAAAGAAGAAAATGAAGCTCTTAATTTTATATTAAATTCTAATGTTAGTTACGTCGAAAGATTAAAAACAATAAATTCTTTTGAGCTACATAATAAATCATTAGCAGCTAAAAATTACAATGCTATACACGATAGAATTAAAGAATTGAATCAAGATGAATTACTTTCTTTTTATAATAGATATGCATATAAGTTTCTAATTTCATGTGTTGATTTTAATAAAACTCCAGCAGAAGAAATGGAAATTTTTGAAACACTTAATTCTAAAGGGACTGAATTAGATTCGTTTGATATGATAAAAAACTTTTTATTTAATTTAGTAGATAAAGAAATTTATATAAATAATGAATTAGAAATAACTAGAATATTTAATGATTATATTTCTTTTAATGATATGAAGTTAGATGAAGCTAAAACGAGAAAGGTACAAGAAAACTTTTTATTTGGTTTTTGTGAATATAAGATGTTAAATTTTAAAGCATCAGATAATACTTTGAGCAAAAATAAAAAATCAATTTTAAAGCATTTTAAAAAAATTTATGAAGGTAAACAAAACTTATCTTTAGAAGAGTATAAAAAAATAGTATCAGAGATAGGTAAATATGTTTTTATAACTAAATCATTTATATCAAAAAGTTATGAAAATGACACAAATGATATTTTATACCCAATAAGATATAATGTTTCAAATATATCGCATAAAGAAGTTTCGATTTTTATTTTGTATTATTTTATTGACTTATATGCTAAAAATAATTGAGATTCTTATAATAAAACATTAAATTATTCAGAAAAAGTGAATTTAATGAAAGATACTTTATTTGAATTTGAAAGATGATTGATAGCTCTACTTCAAGTTTATGGAACTGGACAATCTTTAACAAAACCAATATTGAGATTATTTAGATTTTTAAATACATTCGACATTGATAATCATTCTGTACAAAGTGAAATACCAAATATGATTAGAAAATGATTAAATTTAGAAGCAACTGATGCGTTTGCATTTTTAAATAATGACCAAAGAAGATTATTATTAGAAAACAATGAATTGAAAATGCCTAATAAAGATTTATTTTTTGAAAACTTAATAAACAAAAAAGTTCAAGATAAAAATGTGGCAATGGTAATTTTAAAAAGATTGGAAAGTTTTTTAATCAATAATTGAGAAATTAAAAGAGATAAAAACTCTCTTGAACATATAATGCCTAGAACTATAAAAAAAACAAAATGAATTGAATACTTAAAGGAAAATGAAAGTTTGACTGAAAAAGATATTTTAGAAAAACATTCAGTTTATTTAGATAAATTGGGTAATTATATGATATTAGACAAAAGTAAAGAAAATTCAAAGATTTCTAATAATGATTTTGAAGAAAAAAGGAAGCAATATATACTTTGAAGTAATCCATTAGCTGAATTAATATTTGATTATAATGAAAAGAAAAATTTAAATAATATCAATAAGTTTGGTTTTGATGAGATTCAAGAAAGAACCGTTGCATTAGCTAAAATAATTTCTGAAAATATTTATTATAAATAATAGGAGTAGAAAAATGTCAAAAAATGTAACTTTAATACTTATAGCTGGTGGAACAGCATCAGGAAAAACAACTGTTGCTGATAGAATAGCTAATGAAATTTTAAAAGGTAAATCGGTAACTCATATTTCAATGGATAATTATTATAAAGATTTTGGTGAATTGACTTTAGAAGAAAGAAGGAAAATAAACTTTGATCATCCAAATAGTGTGGATACTGAACTACTTTTAAATGACTTGCAAGCTTTAAAAGACTATCAACCAATCAAGGTGCCGGTTTATGATTTTAAAACTTCTTCAAGAACCAAAGAAACAATTACAGTTAAACCTAGTGATGTTGTAATACTTGATGGAATTTTTGCACTAGCTATTAAAGAGATTAGAAAACTTGGAGATATCAAAATTTTTATAAAAACAGCTAATGATTTAAGGTTTATTAGACGTTTACAAAGAGATGTAAATGAAAGAGGGAGAACTTTAGAAAGTGTTGTTGAACAATACTTAAATGAAGTTAAACCAATGCATGATGCATTTATTGGGCCAAGTATTGAATACGCTGATTTAATAATTCCTTATAAAGAGGGGAATGAAGTTGCAGTTGATTTAGTAGCAACTAAAATATTAACATTGTTAACAGAGTAAAAAAACATAGATGTCTTTTTAAATAAGGCCTCTATGTTTTTTGATTAAAAATGAAATTGTTTTGCGATTTAATCAAAATGCTTGAAATGTTAAATTAGAATTTTCATATTTATTTTTGGCATTTGAATTTTTTGCTTTAGGTCTTAAATGAAAATCTTTGTCTTCTTTTTGTTTAGTTAGAATAAAATCTTCTTTTTTACCTTTATTTATTGTTTCAAAAGAAAGTTTTGTTTGCTTTCAAATGTTCTCTGCATTTTTATAAATTCTTTCATTAATATCTTTTTTTGAAATAATACCATCAAGCAGAACGACATCTTTAATGATTTTTTTACTAAAAATATTTTCATCTATTGTAACTATAATATATGGTTTTGTAAGCTCTTGATAAAATAAAGAATCCTCAAATTTGTTTTCTTTTAATATTTCATCAATTTTAATGTGATGAGACGAAATTGGCATACTTTCCTGTGTTATTTCACCAGATTTACTTAGTCTCATGGTTCTTACTTTTATTTGATCTTCACTAATTAGTTCTAAAATTGAATCATCATATTCTTCTAACATCTTTTTTAGAATTATTCCGTTTGCTTGTTTTGCAGAAGTATTGATATTATTTTTTTTAGCATAATCAGATAAATCTGCGTTTATAAAATTCTTTAAAAAGTTATAAGCTTTTAAACTAGAAGTATTAAAATAAGCATTTATACTTTCAAAATCACTTCCTGTTAAAATGTAATTTACATATCACTTTTTTAAAGCAAAAGCTCTACTTTTTGCTTTAAAATCACTATTTGGTTGATTTCTTAAATCTTTATTTTTACCTTGCCCCTTTGTTGTCGCTTCTAAAATTTTAGTGTCTGAACAAGAAAGCTCATGAGCAATTCCATTTTGTATTTTTTGATAAATTATTGAGTAATCATTTTCAATAATTTTTTTTTCATTTTCAGAAATATTTTCATACTTTCATAGTATAGATTTTATGATTTTTAAATTTTTACGATTTTTGTCCTTGTTGTATTCGTGACCTATTAAAAGTATATTTTTATTTTTATTAAGAACCTTTGAATCAGTAAAATCTTTTTCTATATTATTAAAATCAATCATTGAAAGAGAAACTCTTTCTTTTGCAATTCACTGTTTTTTCTTGTTTTGTTTTAAACCAGTAACTTTTAATTCTAAATCTAAACCTAACTCTTTAAAATCGCTTTCAGATCTGTTATTTATGTCAATATTGAAATAATACTTTTGAATTAAATTTCCTATTCTTCCTTTATCTTTAAGTTTATAATCAATTTCATCAAAATTAATTATTTCTCCTAATTGTTTATTTTCCGCTTCTTTTGCTCTACGAAATATATCATCTATTGTCTTATTCATATTATATTTTCTCTTCCTATTTTAGTGTATAATTTATTAATGTTATTATAAAATATTTTATGAAAGAGTGTGAAATAATGTCTGATAAAATCAAAGTCGTTGAATTATTTGCAGGAGTAGGTGGATTTTCTCTTGCATTGAAGAAATCAAAAGGTAATTATGAAGTTATTTTTTCAAACCAGTGAGAACCTTCAACTAAAAATCAATTTGCTTTTAATGCACTTAATAAAAATTTTAAAAAGCACATTTTATCTAATGAAGATATTCAGTTTGCAAAAGAAAAATTACCAAACGATTTTGATTTACTTGTTGGAGGATTTCCTTGTCAAGATTATTCGGTAGCAACTACAAACTCAAAAGGTATTGAAGGAAAAAAAGGTGTGCTTTGATGAGAAATTTCTTGAATTTTAGAAAAGCATAAACCAAATTTTGTTTTTCTTGAAAACGTGGATAGATTATTAAAGTCTCCCTCAAATAAAAGAGGAAGAGACTTTGCAATAATACTTAAAGATCTTGACGAAAAAGGTTATAACGTCGAGTGAATGAATATAAATGCTGGTGATTATGGCTATGTTCAAAGAAGAAGAAGAGTATTTATTCTTGCTTGAAGAAAAGAAAAATTAAATATTCAGAAGGAATTAAATATTTCAGATGCATTTCATAAAGGAATATTCAGAAAAGGTTTTAAAGTTAAAAAGTTTATATTAGAAAAAGAAATTGACTTAAATATTTTTTCAGATAAAGTTGATGTTACTGAAAATTATAATTATGGAAAATTTTTAAATTTTGGAGTAATGATAGACGGAAAAATAATTTCAGGAGATTTCGTTCCACTTTTTAAAGGAAAACAAAAAAAATTAAAAGATATATTAGAAGATAAAGTTGATGATTCATATTTTTTAACTGAAGAACAAATACAAAAAATAAGTATTTTAAAAGATAGCAAAAAAATTCCTAGAACAAAACCTAATGGTGAAAAATATTTTTACTCTGAAGGTAAGATGTCAATACTTGAAAATATAAATATGCCATCAAGAACAATGTTGACATCTGAAGGAACAATAAATAGAGCATCGCATTTTATTGAAGATACTAATTCAAAAGGAATTAAAGGTATTAGAAGGATAACACCATTAGAAGCTGAAAGAATAAATGGTTTTACCGATAATTGGACTTCTGACGTAATGACAGAAAGACAAAGATATTTTTGTATGGGAAATGCTCTTGTGGTTCCATTAGTAGCAAAAATAGCTGATTGTTTAAGTGAAAAAAATAACGAAATAAAAAAATAAGGAGATTATTATGGCAAAAGAAGTAAAATATGATGAATCGGCCATTCAGGTCCTTGAAGGTTTAGAAGCTGTTAGAAAACGTCCAGGGATGTATATTGGTTCAACTGATGTTAGAGGACTACACCACTTAGTATGAGAAATTGTAGATAACTCAATCGATGAAGCTTTAGCAGGATATTGTACAGAAATTAACGTAACTTTAGAAAAAAATGGAAGTGTTACTGTCGCTGATAATGGTCGTGGAGTTCCAATTGGGATGCACTCAACAGGAAGACCAACACCTGAAGTTATTTTTAGTGTACTTCATGCTGGAGGAAAATTTGGTGGAAGTGGTTATAAAACATCTGGAGGACTTCACGGAGTTGGGTCATCTGTTGTTAATGCTTTATCTAAAAAATTTAATGTTACAATTTATCGTGATAAAAAAGTTAATGAAATTGAATTTACTAATGGAGGAAAATTAAATATTCCTTTAACAGAAGTTGGAACAACTAACAAAACTGGTACTGTTGTTAACTTCTTACCAGATGATTCAATTTTTAATACTACAAAATTTAACTTCACAACAATTAGTGAAAGATTAAAAGAATCAGCTTTACTAAACTCAGGTTTAAAAATTACAATATCAGACAAAGTTAATGATAAGTTTGTTGAATATCAATTTGAAAATGGTTTAGTAGAGTTTGTTAAGGAATTATCAAGTGAATTTACTCATATTACTGATCCTGTTGTTATTACTGGAGAATCAAAAAGAATTGCTTCAGAAATTTGTATTCAATATACTGAAGATTTTAATGAAACTATTTTAGGTTTTGCTAATAATGTTAAAACTGGAGATGGTGGAACACACATTACTGGATTTAAAACTGGATTAGTTAGAGCAATTAATGATTATGCTAAAAATAATAAAATCTTAAAGGATAAAGATCCAAGATTAGATTCAAATGATTTAAGAGAAGGATTAGTAGCTATAGTTACTGTTAAAATTCCTGAAGACTTAATTGAGTATGAAGGGCAAACTAAAGGTAAGTTAGGAACACCAGATGCTAAAACAGCTGTTGAACAAGTTACTTATGACTTTATGAACTTCTGATTAATTGAAAATAAAGTACCAGCTACAAAAATTATTGAAAAAGCAATGTTGGCAAGAAGAGCTAGAGAAGAAGCTCGTAAAGCAAGACAAGCAATTCGTGATTCAAAAGGTAAAAAAACTACAAGAGCAATGCTAGGTAAATTAACTCCAGCTCAAGGAAGAAAAAAAGAAATTAATGAATTATATCTTGTTGAAGGGGATTCAGCTGGAGGAAGTGCAAAATCAGGAAGAGATCGTACATTCCAAGCTATTCTACCTTTAAGAGGAAAAGTTATTAACTCTGAAAAAGCTAAATTAACAGAATTAATGAAAAATGAAGAAATTCAAACAATTATTACTGCAATTGGTGCTGGAATTGGCCAAGACTTTGATGTTAGTGACATTAACTATGGAAAAGTAATTATTATGACCGATGCTGATACTGATGGGGCACATATTCAAACCTTATTATTAACATTCTTTTACAGGTATATGAAAGATTTGATTATTAATAAGCATGTTTTTATTGCATTACCACCACTATATAAATTAACTTTTTCAGATCGTAAATTTATTTATTTATGAGATGAACAAGAATTAGCTGATTTTGCTAAAACAGCTACTAAAAAATATGAAATCCAACGTTATAAAGGACTTGGGGAAATGAATGCTGATCAATTATGAGAAACAACAATGAATCCAGCACAACGTAAATTAATTGTGGTAACTATTGAAGATGCATTAATGGCAGAAAAATCATTCAGAACTTTAATGGGTGAAGATGCTGAAAAACGTAAAGTATGAATTCAAGAAAATGTTAAATTCACTTTAGAAGATAATGATGATGCAATCATCTTAAATGAGAAACAAGAAAATAACTAGAAAGGAGAAATATACATGGCAAAAAAAATAGATAATTCAAATATTGAATCTGAAAAAGGAATAATTAGTTATGCTTTAGAAGACTTAATGGGTGAACGATTTGGTAGATATGCTAAATACATTATTCAAGAACGTGCATTACCAGATGCTAGAGATGGTTTAAAACCAGTTCAAAGACGTATTTTATATGCAATGAATGAATTAAATCTAACTTATGATAAACCATATAAAAAATCAGCTAGAGTAGTTGGAGAAGTTATTGGTAAGTACCACCCACATGGTGATACATCAATCTATGATGCAATGGTTCGTATGAGTCAATGATGAAAACTAGGAATGCCTTTAATTGACATGCAAGGTAATAATGGTTCTATTGATGGTGATAATGCAGCTGCAATGCGTTATACTGAAACTCGTTTAGCTAAAATTAGTGATTTAATGTTAGATGACTTAAATAAAAATACAGTTAAGTTTGCGCCTAACTTTGATGATAGTGAAAAAGAACCAACTGTTTTACCAAGTTATTTCCCTAACATTTTAGTTAATGGATCAACAGGGATTGCTGCTGGATATGCTACAAATATGCCTCCACACAACCTTGGTGAAATTATTGATGCAACAATTAAATTAATTAGAACTCCAAACACTAGAATAGACACTATTTTAGAAATTGTTAAAGGACCAGATTTTCCAACTGGAGGAACTGTTCAAGGACGTAATGGAATTAAAGATGCATTTACAACTGGTAAAGGTAAAGTTATTGTTAATTCAAAATGACATGAAGAAGATAATAATATCATTATTGATGAAATCCCATATGAAGTTGTTAAACAAGATTTAGTTAAAAAAATTGGTGATGTTATTGATGCTAATCCCGGTTTAGGGATCTTAGAAGTAAGAGATGAAACTGATCGAAATGGATTAAGAATAGCAATTGATTTAAGTGATAAAGCTAATTTAGATACAGTTAGAAAATTCTTATTCAAATCAACTCCATTAAGTATTTCATATAACTATAACAATGTGGCTATTGTTGATTTACAACCAAAACAATTAGGAATTATTGAATTAATTCATGCATATATTGCTCACTATAAAGAAGTATTTACATTTAGAACTCAATTTGATTTAAATAAAGCTGAAAAACGTTTAGAAATCATTTTAGGTTTAATTAAAGCAATGAGTATTTTGGATCAAGTTATCTCAGTAATTAGAAGTTCAACAAACAGAAGTGATGCTATTGAAAACTTAATTTCAAAATTTGTATTCTCTCAACCTCAAGCAGCAGCTATTGTTGATATGAGACTATATCGTTTAACTTCAACTGATGTGGTTAAACTACAAAATGAAAAAGAAGAATTAGATGTAAACATTGCTAAATTAAAAGCTATTTTAAATAGTGAAGAAGTAATGGATAATGAAATCATTAACCGTTTAAGAGAAGTTAAAAAACAATTCCCAACTCCAAGAAGATCAATTGTTGAAGATAGTATTGAAAACTTAGATGTTGAGCAAAAAGAAGTATTAGTTGAACATGAATATAACTTATGAATTTCAAAAGATGGATATTTAAAAGCTATTGAATCAAAACTAATTAGTAAAAACGATCCTGCTGTATTTGGAAGAAAACCAAATGATATGTGAATTGCAGCTGGTGAAGTAAGTAACTTACAACATTTAATCTTAGTTACTAACAAAGGAACATATTATTCAATTCCTTTATATAAACTACCAATGAGTAAATGAAGAGACATGGGAGTTCATGTTAACACTATTGCTACAATGGATCCTAGTGAACATATTGTTAGTGCATTTGTAGTTAAAGATTTTGCTGAAGCTTTACAACAAATCTTAATCACAAGTAAAAATGGAAACATTAAACGTATACCAGTTAAAGATTTAGAAACAAAAATCTTTACACGTGCATTTAGAATAATGAAATTAGATGCAGTTGATGAAATTGTTAGTGCTAGTCTAATTACTTCAAAAACTAGAACTTGTGGAATTATTACAAGAAATGGTTATGGAGTAAGATACCATATTGAAGATATTCCAGTTCAAGGAACTAATTCAAAAGGTGTTAAAGCAGCTAATCTAAAAGAAGATTACATAGTTGCTGGTTTAGGATTAACAAGTGAAGATACTATTATGTATTTAACTGAAAAAGACGGAGTTAAAAAATTCAGAAATGAAGATTTACCAATCTATATTAGACCAAAACGTGGAATAAGAGTATTACCAGAACGTAAACGTGGAACAGAATACATTACATTTGCATTTAACTTTAATGCAAATGAAGAAAACATTATTAAAGCAATTGATACTCAAGATATGTATCAAGAAGTTAACGTTAATAAATATCGTCATATTGAATTAACTAGTGTAACTGGTGATTTTGATATTAAAGATGTTGCATTCGCTAGTTTAAGTGAAATTAATAAGGTTAAACCAAACGATATGCCCCCAGGTGCTTTAAATGCTGATGATGATGCTGAAGGATATGTGTCTAAAGAAGAAATTAGAGCACGTCAAGAAGCTAACAAAGGTAAAGTGTCAGCTAAAGTAGTGGTAAGCAAAAATATTAAAGAAGAAAGCGAAAAACGTATTCAATCGTTAACTGGTGGTTTAAGTGATTTACTAGGAGATATTTCTTCAGTTTTAGGAACACCAAGCAAATCAAAACCTAAAAAAGAAGTTAAAGATGAATTTCAATTAGACTTAAGTGATCTATTAGAGGAATAAGGAGTTACTATGGAGTCTTTAATTCATAAAATTGAAAAATACAAGAATCATGATGATTCTAAAATTCAATCAATAATTTCTAAAGTTCTTTACCAAAATTTTTTCAGTGGAAATTTTTTAACAATCAAAGAATTAGCTGAAGAATGCAATGTTTCAGAATCAACAATAACAGTTTATTCAAAAAATTTAGGTTATTCAGGATATAGAGAATTATTAATCTTACTTAAAATGGAAAATAATTTTTATAATAAAACTTTTCAAAGCGAAATTGGAGCAAAAAGTGATAAGCAAAAAATAAATAAGTATAGAGAAATTTTAAATGAATTTTTAAATGAACAAAAAAAAGAAGATGAAAAAATAATTAAATTAGTTGCTAACATGAAAAAGGCAAATAAAATTGTTATAAATTCTAGTTATCAGTTAGATGATATAGCAAATTATTTTAAAGATCTATTATCATTAAAGTTTGACAATGTTTTAAAAAATGAATTAAAACTTTTTGCTTATAAAAATGCTCAAAATTTAACTGAGAAAGATTTAGCAATATTTTTTGTTTCAGGTCAAGACAATGAAATGATGCAATATATTTTTGCTGTAACAAAAAAAATGACTAAAAATATTTTTATTTTTTCTTCAAGAAGTCAAATAGAAAAATTTGATATGCAAGAAAATGTAATTATTTTAGATGTTCCTAAATTAGGGAGCGATCATACATATAGAAGAATTATTTTAGATAACTATGTTTCAATAATTTCGTTATTATTGTAAAAACCACTTTAAAAAAATAAAAGTGGTTTTTTTGTTTGCTTTCTTTTAAGTTTTAAAAAGATTAAAAAATAATATTTAAGTGAAAGGAAAAAAAGTATGAAAAATAAAAAAATTATCATTTATGCTCCTGTAAATGGAGTTATAGGTAAAATTAAAGACTTAAAAGATGGTGTTTTTTCAGAAGGAATGCTTGGTGAAGGGGTTTATATAATTCCTGAATCAAAAGAATTTTATTCACCTATTGATAAAGGTGAGTTAAAACTTGTTACAGCTACTAAGCACGCTTATTATTTTGAACATGAAAATGGTCCTAATATTCTTATGCATATTAGTTTAGATACTGAAAAACATCAAGGTAAACCCTTTAAAACATTATCAAATGTTGGAGATAAGTTGACTTTAGCAACTAAAATTGTTTCAGTTGATTTACAAATGTGTAAAAAACAAGATGTTAATGTTGCAACACCTATATTAATTGACACAAAAGAGTTTTCTGAATGAAAATTTAAACCGTTAGACTTAAAAGGAAAAGTTAAAAGAGGCCAACCTATAGGAGAATTTGTTAAAGTTGAAGAGAAAAAAATAAATGAAGAAAGTAATGATCTAACTACTTTTGAATTTAAAAATAAATATGAAAAATCTGCAGAAAGTATATATGAATACATAGGGACTGAGTCTAATTATTCAAAAGTTTATAATTGTATGACTAGACTTCGTTTTTATGTAAAAGATAAACAAATTGTTAACACAGAAGCAATAAAAAAAATGCCAATAGTAAAAGGTGTTAATTGAAATGGAGAAGAAATTCAAATAATTATTGGAGGAGAAGTTCAAAAAGTTAAAGATGCTTTTGAAAATTATGTTTCAAATAAAAATATATCAAAAACTTCTAAAAAACAAGAAGGTTTTGAACAGAAAATAAAACCTAAAAAACCAATGAAAGAAGCTATTTTAGGTGCAATCTCTGGTATTATGGTTCCAACTTTACCTGTATTTATAACAGTTGGTATGTTAATGGGACTTAAAGCAATACTTGTGCAGGCAGGAGCAATGCCTGAAATAGTAACAGGAATAGCAAAAGAAGGACAAGTTTCTCTAACAGATGCAGATGTTTTTTCAGCAATATTTTTTATAATAACTGAAATTGCTTTTAAATTTCTAGGGATATTTATTGGTTATAACACCATGAAATATTTGGGTGGTAATACAATAATGTCAATATTAATAGGATTAGCATTAGCTAATCCATACATATGACAAGGAACTTCATGACCTTTATTTACAATTGGTTCAACTACAATTAAGGTTCAAGCATTTACAAGTTCTATAATGCCACATATAGCTGCAAATATAATATTCTTTTATCTAGACAAATGAATAAAAACGTGAATGCCTTCTGTAGTAGATATAATTTTTAGACCAATGATCGCATTTTTAACAACTATGTTATTAGCATTCTTTATTGTTGGTCCATCTTTATTTTTAGTTGAACAAGGACTTGCAGTTATTGTTGGATGATTAGGATCAATTCCGTTTGGAATTGGAGTAGCTATATATGCTATATTATGGCAACCTTTTGTTATATCAGGTATGCATATAGCAATAGCTATGCCTTTATCAATTGGATTAATGCAGGGTACACCTCAAGTTATTTCACCTGCTATTATGTATGGTTGTTACGGTCAACTTGGAGCAATGATTGGGGTTATGATAATGACTAAAAACTCACAACTAAAAGCAACTTGTATAGCTAATTTAACACCTGGTGTTATTGCTATTACTGAACCTATAATTTATGGAATTACTTTACCAAAAGGAAGACCTTTTATAGCAGGTTGTTTAGGCGCTGGTTTGGCAGGTTTATTTTCTGGAATTTTAAACGTTAGATTAATGCATTCAGGAGGATATGGTATTTTCTCAATAGTAGGTTATATCGCTGGTGGTCCAATGAATGTAGCAATGTTTGTTGTTTCTTTATTAATAGCTGCCTCATCTGCTGCAATTATTTGTTTGTTTATTTATCAAGAAAGACCTTCAGAATTAAAATCAATTAAAAAAATTAGCAGAGTAATTATTAAAAATTATGCATTAAAAACTGGTTTAAAAAATAATGAAGTTGAAAAATTGCTTGATGAAAAATTATCTTTAATACAAAATTTTGTTAAAAAAGATGATATAGAAAAAATCAAAAAAGTTGAAGATAGTTATATTAAAATTTCAAAACTAGAAGCAACAATAGATTTATTAAATTCTAAAGATGAAAAAGCTCAACAAAAATTGAATGAAAAAATGATTAGAGCAAATGAAAAAAATAACTTATTAAATGCTAAAAAAATTTATGACGAATTAGTAAACTTCAAACAAAATTCTAAAATTGAGAAATTAATAAATGAATTAAATGAAGTAAAAAAAGCCAATGTTAATTTGGAAAACTGATTAAAAGATCATCAAGATAAATTTATGGAGTTAACTAATGAAATTTTACTTAAAATATCAAAAGAAATAGAACTTAATGATATTAATGATTTAAATAGCAATTATTTTAATGCAATACATTCAATTGATATAAATTACTTAATAACTGAAAAACAAGAAACATTTTTTAATCAAAAAAATGTTAAAAAAAATCTTTTAAATAATAGATAGAGAGAATAAATATGGAAATTAAAAAACTTAAAAAATTTGATGATGATTTTTTGTGAGGCGCTTCAATTTCTGCTTTTCAGGCAGAAGGTGCTTCAACAAAAGATGGTAAAGGTTTATCAATTCAAGATGTTAAAAAAATTAGTGAAAAATATTCTGATTTTTCAGTAGCTGCGGATTTCTATAATAATTACAAAGAGGATATTGCTTTGCTTAAAGAAATGGGATTGTCATCTTTCAGATTTTCAATCTCTTGAACCCGTATTATTCCTGATGGAGATGGTGAAATAAATAAAAAAGGAATTATTTTTTATCATAACTTAATAGATGAGTTAAAGAAAAATGGGATTGAACCAATTGTTACAATATATCATTTTGACTTACCTTTTTCATTACAACAAAAAGGTGGCTGAAGTAATCGTGATATGATAGTAAAAGCTTTCTTAAAATATTCAAAAGTGTTATTTAATGAATATGCTAAAAAAGTTAAGTATTGGCTAACAATAAATGAACAAAATGTCATGATAATGATAGGAAGCAAAATGAAGTTTTTAAATGGAGGAGATAAAAAATTCAATCAAAATGAGCTTTATAATCAATCTCATAATATGTTTATTGCGCAAGCATTAGTTATGGAAGAGATGCATAATAATTTTCCTAATTGTTTAATAGCACCTGCTTTAAACATTGTTTCAATTTATCCCAATTCAAATAAACCTCAAGATTACTTAGCAGCAATGAATGCATCTGTTATGAGAAATTGATATTATTTAGATGCTATTGTTAGAGGCGAATATAACCCAATAATGTATAAATATTTAGAAGACAATAATTTTTTACCTGATTTTAGAAAAGGTGATTATGAAATTCTAAAAAAAGCTAAGCCTGATTTTATAGCGTTTAACTATTATACTTCTGCAACAGTAAAAAGTGAAATTAATAATTTTATTGAAGTTGAAGAATTAATTGATCAACAAAGATTATTTGATGTGCCTGGTATGTTTAGTTATTGTGAAAATCCAAATTTAGAAAAAACTGAATATGGTTGAGATATTGATTCAACTGGTTTTAGGGTAACAATGAGGGAAATGTATGAAAGATATAGACTACCTTTAATGATTACTGAAAATGGATTAGGACATTCAGAGCAATTAAACGAAAATAATACTGTAGATGATGATTATAGAATTCAATATTATGAAAAACATTTAAATGAATTAAGAAAATGTATTTCAGAAGGAATAAAAATTATCTCATATAATGCTTGAACAGCTATTGATATTGTTTCATCTCATCAAGGTTTTTCAAAAAGATACGGTTTTATTTATGTTGATAGAACAGAAAAAGATTTGAAGGAAATGAAAAGATATCCCAAAAAAAGTTTTTATTGATATAAAGAATATATTAAAAAAATAAAATATTAATTTTTTAATTCTAATTTTAAGTGTAGTACTTATGGCATGATTTCCTAAGTACTACATTTTTGTTTAAAAGTATGAGAAAATTAACAAAACATGGAGAACAAATGAAAGAAAAACTATTTACAAATAAAGATGAACAAAAATTACTAGAAGAAATAAATAATGAAATATTAACTTCTAATGAAGTTTATTTAATTTATCCTTTTATATCTAAAAGTATCCTTAATAAAATAGCTCCAACTTTTGAATTCTGTGCAAAAAACAATATTCAAATTAAAATTATCTCAACAACATTTGATGATCTAGCTCAATATAATAATTTGAATGAACTTAAACTATTAGCTGATAAGTATTCTAATATCAAAATAAAAATAGAAGATAACTTAGAAAGAACTAGTGAAAGAATTCATATAAAAGCTTCAATTTTTAAACGAAATCATGAATTATCAACTGCAATTATGGGTTCTTCTAATTTAACTGTTAAGGGAATGATTTCTGGAAGAGAATGAAATATTAAATTAACAGAACAAAATAATAAAGAATTAATTAATAAAATGATTAATGAATTTGATAATTTATGAAATGAAGAATTTGTTGATTTTTCAAATGAGTTTGAAAGAGAATTATTAATTCAAAAGATTAAAGAAAACCAGCAAGCAGTAGTTCAATCAAAAATAGAATTATTATCTAATAATTTAACTAAAAAATACTTATATAAATTTCAAAAAGAAATTATTGATAAACTAAGTTATCGAAGACATATTAATAAAAATAAAAACTTAGTCATTATGGCCACAGGAACAGGCAAAACACTAGTTTCTGCATTTGATTACAAAAGACAATCAGGACAAGCTAAAAAGGACCTTAAAATCCTATTTTTAGCACATCAAAGAGAAATAGTTGACCAAGCAATCAAAACTTATCGCCATGTGCTTGAGAATAATAAATTTGGTGAAGTTATGTATGATGGAAGTATTAATAGTGAAAAACCAATTCACCTATTTGCAACAATTCAAACCTTGTCCACAAGATTGAATAAATTCAAACCAAACGATTTTGACATTATTGTATATGATGAAGCTCATCATATAGCAGCAAATACTTTTGATAAAGTATTTAACTATTTTAAACCTCAACAAATCTTAGGTTTAACAGCAACTCCTGAAAGAGAAGACAATAAAGATATTAAAGCATATTTTGATGATGAATATGCTACTGAATTAAGACTATGAGATGCTATTGATCAAAAACTATTATGTCCATTTGATTATTATTGTATAGATGATACTAATACTAATTTACAAGGAGTTAATTTAAACTCTGATAAAGATATTTTTAAAGTAGTTAACACTGATTCTAGAAATGAATTGTTATTTAAAACAATTGAAAAATATTTAGGTGTTTATGCAAGACCAACAGCATTAATCTTTTGTGTTACAGTAGAACATGCTATTAATATATCAAATTACTTAAACTCAAAGAATTTAAAAGCAGAAGTTTTAACTTCACAAAATACAAAAGATCGTAAAAGAATCTTACATGAATTTAGTACAGGAAGAATTAACTATTTATGTGTTGTTAATATTTTTAATGAAGGAGTAGATATTCCTGAAATTAATACTATTATTTTGTTAAGACCAACAAATTCTAAAACAGTATATTTACAACAACTTGGTAGAGGTTTAAGAAAAACAGAACTTAAAAATAAACTAGAAGTATATGATCTAATTTCTAATATAGATAATAAATATGATATTACTTTAGGAATTAGAAATTTATTTAATCCTGCTATTAGAAGTAGTAAGTCAATTAGTGCTAAAGAAGGTTTACCTTATAATTGCACAATTAACTTAGAAAAGCATACTGAAGAAATTATTATTAACAGTATGAAGAGTTGATATTTAAATAAAAACTCAATGAAATCATATATTGTTGAATATTATGAAAGATTTAAAGAAAAAGCTCTTAATAATATATTGAAAGATTATGATTTAACTTTAATAGATTTTTATAATAATTTAGATAACTTATTTATACCAATTGCTAAACAAATTAATAACTTTAATCAAAATGAAAATAACACTAATAGAAACAAAAACATTTTAAAACAGTTTTTATTCTTAAATAATCATAAAATTATTGATTACTTTTATAAAAGACTATCAAACCAATTATCAAGTAATGAAATTAACTTAGACTTAGATAATTTATTAATTACTTCTTGTTTATATGAAATAACTAGTTTTGATAAATTTTTAGATATTTATCCTAACTATTTAAAAATTAATGATTTAGTAAAAAACTTTATTGATGAGCATAAAGTGATTGTAGAAGAGTTAGTAATGATTCTTAAATACAAATTAGATAATGAAACTTTAATTTTTGAAAACGAGTATGAAATAGGATTGAATATAAATTCAACTTATACTGTAAAACAAGTTTTATCATTAGTTAATCGTACTAACTTTTTACATTATCGAACTGAAATGAAAGTTTTGACATTTCAAGCAGGGTTTTTAACTTTTGATAACTCAAAACAAATCATTTTAGCTGATGAAGACAGTGATAATTATGGTAAAAAAACTAAATATGATGAATTGAATAATATATTCTATTGATCTTTACCTGAAAAAATGACAATTAAAAATAAAATAGTTAGTGATTTTGAAAATGAATATATTAAAAAATACTTGTTTATTCAAGATCAACAAAACGTCAACAAAAAGAACTTATATTTAAAGCTTTATAAATTTGTAGGTATTGGTAAATTTGAAAAAATGTTAATTGATGATGTTCTTACAGCTAAATTTAAGTTAAAATAAACTAAATTAAAGTATTAAAGGCGGAAACAATAATGGAAAATATAAATTACAAAAAAGCAAAGAAACAAATTAGAAAATATAAATATACTTTTTTAAAAGTTTTAGGAACAATTATCTTATTTCCTATAGTTTTTATTGTTAGTGCCATACTATCAAAATTCTTTACTCCATACTTATTCAAATATCCAAGGGCAGGTACTGATGAAAACGGACAAGAAGTAAATACTTTAAATCATTACTTAACAGATATAAAAGAAAAGAAACTAAAAAATTGAGAACTTACTAAAGATCAAATTGAAGAATTTGAAATAGGGTCAAAAGAAGCAAGTATAAGTTGTTTAATCTTGAAAAATAATTCAAATAAATGAGTTGTTGCATTACACGGATTTAAAAGAAATAAGTATATGGGTGTTAGAAACGCTATTCAATTTTATAAAAAGGGATATAACGTAATATCATTTGATGCATATGCTCATGGTAAAACATATGGTAAATATTCTGATCTTGGAGTAACAAATTCAAAAGTTTTAAATGAAGTTATTAATTGAGTTAAAAATAATAATGATGTTGATGAGTTAGGTATTATTGGGGTAAGTATGGGAGCAGCTACAGCTGTTTATTGAGCACAACAATATTATCAAGTAAATAAAATCGATTGATTAATTTCAGATTGTGCTTTAACTCAACCAGTAGAACAAATTAGATTTTTCTTAAAAAAATACTTTAAGTGATTACCTTGATGAATTTCATCATTTAAAATTAATTGATTCTTCAAAAGATATTCAAAAACTAATTTAAAAGATATGAATTTACAGAATAATTTAAATTCATTTAGAGATTTACCAGTTTTATTTATTCATGGTAAATTAGATTCATTTATTGATTATAATAATTCAATAGTTATGTATTGTGAAAAAAGTAAAGATTCAAATAATAATAAAATTAAAATATTTGATGATTCAGAGCACAGCAGTTCAATAGTTGATCATCAAGAAGAATATATATTAATAACAATTGATTTTGTAAGAGAAATAATGAGAAAAAATAAAAAGTAAATAAACACCAAATGGTGTTTTTTATTTTAACTTTAAAGGAATTCAATTTAATCATAAAATAAGTATAATGATATTAGAAATGAGGTTTTTTCAAATGGATCATGGTTATATATATTCTTACATTGAAAATAAAATACTAAGTAATGAATTTAGTGCAGACCAAAAAATGCTTTCAGAAAATCAAATATGCATAAAATTTAATGTTTCAAGAACTTTAGCTAGAGATGTTTACAAGGAATTAGTAGTTGATGGTTATCTGTATAGTATTCATGGTAAGGGGTATTTTGTAAATGACAAAAAATACTGAATGAAAAATATAGGATTAGATAAAAAGTATCCTCATTCAGAATATAAAAATGAAATTCTTGACTTCAAAATTGAATTACCTAATTGATTTGTTGAAAATTATAAATTAAATAAAAATGATTATAATTGTTTTACAAAAGCAAGATATTTAAATAATAAACAAAGACATTTATCATATGTTTTTTTGAATAATAAACTAATTTTAAATATGGATCTTAAAGAAATAAAAAAATCAGTTGTTAATTATCTAAAAAAAGATTTTGAATTTAAAAAATCATATAATTTTATCAAAATAGAAAAAGCTACAAAATTTGATGCTGATTTTTTTAGTATTAATGAAAATGATTTTATTGTTTGTCAATATTCCGTAATTTATCATAATGATGAAATAGTATTGCAATGCTCATTAGATAAAAGACCAATTGAATATTTAAATTTTGGATACATAGCAAACGTTTAAAATCTTGTTACTACAAGTTACACTCACTAAAACCAATTTTATAATAATAATGTGAGGTGACAAAAATGTCTATAAGAGATAATATAACAAAAAAACAATATGCATATAATTGTGTAGAACATGAAAGAATTTTTTCTATTGAGTCAAACTATGCTATTGCATTAAGATTAAGTGACGTTTGAGAAGAAGGCAATAAGCTTTATGTGGAAGTTACTTTTAATAATTTTCAAAAAGCTTATTTATCATTTGCTGAATATGAAAATGGAATAGTTAATATAAGATATTGACAAAAACAAATCCCAGTAAATAGATATTATGATAAAAACCATGAAAACATGGTCACAACAAAAATAAAATATAAAAATGATAAAAATGAAATAGTAATTTCATTAAAAAATGGTGAAAATATTATTATTACAAAAAATAAATTCCAATTAGCATTAGTAGACGTTAATGGTGAGATAAAAACAAAAACTTCTTTAAGACCAGGATGAGATCATTTAGAAGGATATTGCACACCACCTTTAGGATTTAAAATTGATGATAATATTCAAAAGCCATTTATGACAATGCAGTTAGCTAGTGAAGAGTTAATTTATGGGTTAGGTGAAAAATTTAACAATTTTGTTAAAAACGGTGTTCAATCAACTATTTTTAATGTAGATAATGAAGCTGTTTCAAATGGTGATTATGCTTATTCAGGAGTACCTTTAGTATATTCTTCAAGAAATTGAGGATTACTATTAAATACAGCTCATAAAACAGAGTGAGAAATTGGTTCACCAACAACCGAAAGTTTATCGTTTATGTCTACAGAAGAATGTTTAGATATAATTTTATTTTCAGGAGATTCATTAAAAGATTTAGTTAAACAATATACTTTATTTACAGGTAGAATAACTGGTGTTCCAGATGAAGCCTATGGATTATGATTAAACAGACTTTATTATCATAATAAAAAAGAATTATTTACTGAAATTGAAAATTCAATAAAAAATGAGTATCCAATAGATGTATTTACATTGGATCCAAAATGAATCAAAAATAGATATACAAAATCATGTAATTTTGAATTCAATGACGATCAATTTGGAGATTTAGAAACAATGCTTAGCGAAGTCCACGAAAAAGGATTTAAAATGTGTTTCTGAATAAACCCTTATTTACAAATAGATAACTCTGAAATGTGAAATGAAGTTTACGAAAAAGGTTATCATGTTAAAAAAGCTGATGGAAGTATTGCACATATTTGAAGTGGTTTTGGTAATTACCAAGAAACAGCTTCAGCTATAGATTTAACAAATCCAGATGCTGTAGTATATTGAAAAAATAAAATAAAAGATTTAATGTACAAAGGTGTAGATTTTATTAAAACTGATTATGGTGATAGTGTTGATGAAGACGCTGTAATGTTTAACGGTGAAAAAGGAACAAATTTTAAAAATGCTTATGCTGAATTATATCTAAGATATGTTTATGAAGCAACTCAAGAAGTGAAAGGTATAGATAAAGGTTTCTGTTTATCAAGACCTGGATATATTGGAACACAAAAATATGTTGGAAAATGAGCTGGAGATTCAGCATCAAGTTTTAATGAACTAAAAATGCAATTACTTTCTGGTTTATCAAATTCACTTTGTGGAACAGTAATGTGAGGAACTGATATAGGTGGCTTTTTAGATATTAACGCTAATGAAGAAGACTTGTATGCAAGATGATCACAATTTGGTTTATTGACACCTTTTTCAAGATACCATGGTGTTGGAGCAAGAGAACCTTGATATTTTGGAGAAAAAGACTTAAATATTTCTAGAGAAGCCGCTAAATTAAAAAGACAATTACTTCCTTACTATAAAATCTATGAAAAAGAAGCTATTGAATCAGGATTACCAATAATAAGACCTTTAGTTCTTGAATTCCCTAATGATACAATTGCTGCTAAAATAGATGATCAATTTATGTTGGGTGAAAATATTATGGTTGCTCCTATTTTAAGTAATAAAAAATATGAAAGACAAGTTTATTTCCCTGAAGGAAACTGAATTGATTTTTCAGATAAAAAAATTTATGAAGGTAACAAAAAATATAATATTGATTGTCCAATTGAAAAAATACTAATCTTTGTTAAAGAAAATTCAATTATACCTATGATTAAAAATCCTATGTATAAATTTAACAATATAGATAATGAAAAAATTAAATTAAGAATCTATGGAAATGTTTTAAATGAAACATTAAAATTTAGAATAAATGACAAAGACTACTCTGTTGAAGTGAGAGACAACAAAATAGTTAATGAAAATGAAAAATTCGAAGTAGAATAAGGTGAAATTTATGGCAGAAAGCAAAAACATCAAAATTTATGCTCCCGTAGATTGTCATGTAGAAGATATAAAAGAATTAAATGATGGGGTTTTTAGTGAAGGCTTACTTGGAATGGGTATTTTCTTTGAACCAAAAAACAATAAAATTTGTTCTCCAGTGTATGGAAAATGCGTTCAAATATTTCATACAAAACATGCTATTCATTTTGAAGATTCAAATGGTAATATTTTATTAATGCATATTGGTATTGATTCAGTTCAGTTAAATGGTGAAGGGTTTGATTTAAAAATACAACCTGGACAAACTGTTGAACCAAAAACTGAAGTTGTAGATGTTGATTTTAAATTATTTGAAAAAAATAATATTATAAAATCAACACCAATAGTTATTGAACAAGATCAAAAGTATGATTATAAAATAATATTCTTAAAACCTGGTGATTATAAAAAAGGTGATTTAATTTTAGAAATTGAAAAAACAATTAAAACTGAAACAAATATTGAAAAAGAAGAAATCAACTTATTGGATGAACAAGGTAATACATTACCTATAATTTTTCAAGATAAATGAGAAAGTTTATCAGCTGAAGTGTTAAAAGCGGTTCAATCAAAAGATAATGTTGTTAATATTAATAACTGTAACACTAGATTGAGATTACAAATCAAAGATACATCAATAATAAATACTGAAGAAGTTAAAAATAATAGATGAGTTAAAGGTGTTAACCTAAAAGGGAACGAACTACAAATAATTATAGGTCCGGATGCTTATAAACTTAAAGACGCATTCACAGAATTTATAAATAAAAAACAAGTTAGTTTAAAAACTAAAGCGCCTGCTGAATCATTTAAGTCAAAGTTTATTAAAATAGTTAATGGTGTTTTAGTACCTGTTGTGCCTGTTATTTGTGCAGCATCATTTATCACTTTAGTAAAAACTATATTAGAAACAACTGGAGTTATTGATAGTGTTTCATTGAACTATATTTTTAGTAACAATGAAAGCTTAATTAATGGTGGTATAAAAATACTGTCTGACTATGGATTAGTGACTGGTTTATTCTTTATTTTAAGTCAAACTGCTTGGGCCTTTGTTGGAATATATTTTAGTTATTCAACAGTTAAGTTTTTAAAAGGAAACGAAATAATGGGTATTTTAATAGGGCTTACTTTAATTTGTCCATTCTTATTTGGAGGAGCAAAATGAGATCTGTTCTCACTTGGAAATTGAACATTTAGTGTAACAGCTTATCCTTCATCTATTCTACCGCATATATTTGTTGGTGTAGTATATGTTTACTTTGATAGATGAGTAAGAAAATGAATGCCAGTTAGTGTAGATTTAATTTTTAGACACTCACTAACTTATGCAGTTTCACTATTATCAGTATTTTTATTTGCTGGACCATTATTGGCTTTAGTTGAAAGTGGATTATATTTTGTTATTATTGATGGTTTAGCTAATATACCATATGGTATTGGAACTGGTATATTTGGTTTATTATGACAACCACTTGTTTTAACAGGTATGCACGCAGCATTCTATATTCCTATTAATCAACAAATTGGTGAAGGAACACCTTTAGTTTTAGGAACTGTTAAAGAAATCGGTTCTCTTGGTCAATTTGGAGCATGTTTTGCATTATTATTTATTACTAAAAATTCAAATTTAAAACAAGTAGCAGTTTCAGCAGCTCCGCCTGCATTATTAGGAATAACAGAACCTGCAATTTATGGTTGCAACTTAGTTAAAGTTACACCATTTATAGCAGGATGTATTGGATCAGGAATTGGTGGTATTTATTATGGTGTAACTAACACCCAATTGTATGCAATTGGAAATGGTGTTTTATGTGCAATAGGTGCTATTCCTGGTGGAACAATGAATCTAGTTAACTGTTTAATTGGATTTGTAATAACAATATGTTCTGCATTTGTGATTACTTTATTTTTATATAAAGAAAGAGTTGATGAACAAAAAGGTATCAAAAAAATATATAAAAAAATATCAAGCTTAATTAACCCAAAAAATGAAGCAATAATATCATTTGATACAGAAATTTCTGAAATTTCAGAATTATATTCAAAAGAAACAAAAGAACAAATTAAACGTTTAGAAGATTTATTATACAAAAAAGGTATTATTGAAAATAAACTTGAAAAAATTAATGTAAAAGAAGATTTAAAAAAACAAAATTATTCTAAAAAAGCATTAAAAGCTTATAAAAAAGATAACAATGAAAAAGTTGTTAAATATAATACTTTATTACAAAATGTTAAATCAAATAAAAAATCTTTAAATGATAAGTTAGAAGAATATATTAGAGAAATTTTAGAATTAAATAGTCAATATAATAAAATTACAATTAAAGCAAAAGAAATAACTAATGAATCAGTTGATAGAGTAGTTATGATCACTAATAAGTCAGAATTTAATGAAATTAAAAACAATTTTAATCAGTTAATTATGGCCTTAGAAAATAATGCATTAAATTTACCTAAAAATAATGAAGAATTATTTAACTTTCATGCATTTGCTAAAAAGCAAAAAAACTCAAGTAAAGTTAATGCATAATAGAAATAAAAACTAGAAGATATTAACTTCTAGTTTTTATTTATCAAATTTAATTTTTACCTGATCAACTAAATCTATTTCATTACCTGCCATATTTATTTCATTTTTAAAATTAGATTGATAGTTTTTAGTTAAGTTATTGTATAAGAAATTGATGTTCATTTGATTTTCTAAAATATTGTCTAAAATGATTGGTTTAAAGTGAGAAATCTGATTTCTTAATTCACGTATACCATCAAATTCATTACGAGAAATGATAGGTCTATCATTGTATACACTTTGAATTTTATTTAAGTTTTTAAAATATAAATTTTGAGCTTCACTCATGTTAACGTTTTCTTTTAAAAAGAATTCTACATCTTTAACATCACAATTCATTAAAACAGCTCTTATATATTCTTCAAAGAAACAAATATAACGATAAAGAATATATTTAAGTCTTAGATCATATTGAATAACAGCAGCTATTTTAGCATATTCATCAGTATTTAAATATTTAGCTATGTATTGATGATATTCAACACCTTTAAGTTCTTTATATTTATTATATGAATCTATTTCATTCTGATTTTTAAATTTTATTTCAATCATAGTATCTCCGATATCATAATTATCACATATTAAAACAAAAGTAGATTAATCTTTTAAATAAAGTAATATAATAAAATAAAAAATGGAGGAATATATGAATAAAAAAGTTTTTATTTCTTATTGGCATTCTGGTCATCAAATACAAAAAGATGAATTAGAAAAAACAGTAAGAGCTTCTAGAAATATAAATAATTCTGTTCACATTGGAGATATTAATGAAAATCTACCAACTGAAAGAATTTATCAAATAATAAGAGATGATTATTTAAAAGATAGTCAGGTAACAATTGTTCTTCTAGGTTTACATACAAATCACCGTAAGCATATAGATAGAGAAATTGCTTCATCTATTAGAGAAACATTTTTAAATCCAAGAAATGGGCTTGTTATTCTTGTTATGCCTGAGATGGTGCCTTATGTTTCAGCAGGGACATGAAATAGTGAAAGAATATGTGGACCCAGAATTTCAAAAAATATAAAAAATAACTATGCAGTTTTTGATTATTATCACAACGTAATTAATAACCCTTCAAAATTAAACGAATTAATTGAAAAAGCTTATTTAAATAGAAATAATGTACTACCCAATAATTCTGATCCTTACAGAAGTAACAATACAAGCTGTACAATATGTGGGAGATAAAAGATGAAAATAGAGATTAATAATTTATGATATTTAGTAATAATTTTAATTATTATATTATTTTTTATTTTTATTCCTTTAATAATAAAAAGTATTAAACTAAAATTAAAAAATAATAAAAACTTAAAACAAACTAAACAATCATTTAAAAATCTTTTAGATAATAAAGATTTAAGTTTAAATAATAAAATCTTTTTTAAAAGAGAAGATAAAAAATTAAATTTACATCTTAAAGAACTTATTGGTTCAAGTTCACTTTCAAGTTCAGTTAAAACAAATTTAGATTTTAAAATAGTTACATTTGAGATTCAATCAAATTTACCTGAAAAAATAAATAATAGACAAATTTCTTGAAAAGCATTCACAGCGATTATAACTTCTGTTATAACAAATGATTCAAGAGGCGATACTGCAGAAGCAGTTAATTCAATTTATCAATTATTTAAATTTTTAAAAAAACTTGTAATTGAAAGTGAGAATTCACCAATCATTCCATCAATGTTACTAAAAATAATAAATACAGATTTAAGGCCAATATTAACTTTTACAAGAAGTTTTATGTTTTCTGATGCAGAAGGAAAAAATAAAGTTAAAAAAGATTTTGAAAACCAAGAAGAACAATTTTGAAATAAAATTAATGATTTAAAAATTACTTTATTAGAGAGAAATGATTTAAAAATTTTATGTTTATTTTCTCAAAATTACATAACAACTGATGAAATTTATAATTTACTAAATATTAGCGATGAGTTGAAAAAGCAACTTATGTCTAAAAATAAAGAATCAAAAAAAATTATAGACGAAGTTGAAAAAGAAATAAAAAATTCAAAAATTTAAGTAAATTTTATAAACAAAGAACTTATTTAAACAAGTTCTTTTTTTGTTTGAGATTTATTTGTTATAAAATATATAAATAAAAAGGGTGAGAAGATGAACGAATTATTAACTTTTAGAGGATATGTAGTTAAATATGGTTTTTCAAATGATGCTGGTTGAGGAACTGGTACATTTGCTAGTGAAGATAATTTAAAACAACATATGAGTATTAAAGGATCAATAACTAGTATGGATAAAAAAACTTTATATGAAATAACTGGATATTTTGAAGAACATCCTCGTTATGGTAAAAGTTTTAATGTTCAAACTTATCGAAAAGCACCTATTCACTCAACTAAAGAACAAATTAAATTTTTAGCAGGTCCTGCATTTCCAGGTGTAGGAGAAAAAACAGCTGAAATTATAATAAATCACTTAGGTGATAAAGCAATTACACAATTAGTTAAAAATATTGAATTATTAAATGAAATACCAGGACTTAATGCTATTTATATCCCAATTATTAAAAAAGGAATAGAAGAGAATATCAGACAAGAAGGTCAAGAAAGATTAAGATATATCTTTTTTGAAAATAATCTTAAAACTTCAATATTAGATTGAATGGATAATCACTTTGATCAAGATAATGACATTATTGAAAGCATTTTTTCAAATTCATTTTTATCTTTTGCAAAAGATAAAGAAATTGCTTCATTTGAAGAACTTGATAAAGTTGCTGTTCATTTTGGATTAGAATTACACTCACCTGAAAGAATAGCTTATTGAGCTTGAAAGTTAGCTGATGATTTTTTATTTGCATCTGGAGATACTTATACAAACAAAGATTATCTTTCAAGAAGTTTAATGCGTAAGTTAAAAATACAAGATACCGAATTACTTTTTGAAGGTATTTTATATGCTAAAGAAAAAGGTATTTTAAAATTAACTAAAAATCGTATTTATACAGAAGAATCTTGAAGAGAAGAGCAAATTATCGCAGATAATATAATAAAGCTTAATATACCCACTAAAAATGCCAATAAAGAAGGTATTTCATGAGAAATAAATCAAATTGAAGAAGAAATAGCTTATGAAAATAAAATTAAAGATTTTAAATTTGATGAAAAACAAAGAGAAGCATTAGAATTATTTGCCAATAATAAATTATCTATTATTACTGGTGGACCAGGAACTGGTAAAACAACATTGATTAAAGGAATAGTTAAATTGTTTAATCGTATGAGTGGTACTGAGGACTATGCAATAGCAACACCAACCGGAAGAGCTGCTGCTAGAATTAGAGAAACATACAAGAAATCATATGCAACAACAATACACAAACTATTAGAAGCAAAAGAACTTAATAAGTTTCAAATTACACAAAATAATCCATTAAATCAAAAACTTGTAATTTTAGATGAATGCTCAATGATAGATAATAAATTATTTGCAAGTTTTATACAATCTTGTGATCGAGTTAGAAAAGTAGTTTTAGTTGGTGATGCTAATCAATTACCAAGTGTAGGGTATGGAAATACATTTGCTGATTTATTAGAACTAGATTTTTTAAAAACAATTAAACTAGATACAGTTCATAGACAAAAGAATGGCAATGGTATTGTTGATTTAGCTTATAAAGTGTTAAATGAGACATTAGAGATAAGTGATTTAGAATCTATGAGTAATGTTGAAATAAACTTTGATTATAATAATCAAAACACCATGAACAAAGTTACTGAAATTGTTGGTCAACATTGAGATGATTTAGAAAAAAGAGCTAATCATTTACAAGTTATTTGTCCAATGTATGGTGGTGAATTAGGAATTGATGAAATCAATGCTCAAATCCAAAATGAATTTAATGAAAATGTTAAAGATAAAAAGAAAGTCTATGATCGAGGAGATTATCGATTTGTAGTTGAAGATAAAATCATGTTTTTAAAAAATGACACTGATTTAGATTTAGCTAATGGTGATGTAGGTAAAATAATTAAAATTAATTATGATGCTATAGGTAGATTAAAAGATGTTTTAACTGAATTTAATGATAAAGAGATATTATTACAACCAAAAAACTTTAGTGATGTAAAATTATCTTATGCAACTAGTGTGCATAAGACTCAAGGAAGTGAATATAATAATGTTTTATTAGTTATAGATAGTCCTAAATTTAATTCAGGCTTTATTAATAAAACATTAATTTACACAGCAGTAACAAGAGCAAAAGATAAAATAGTTATTTTAGGTGATAGTGATTTATTCTTTAATGCAATTAAAATAACACCACCTAGAAGAAATACAACACTTATTGAAACTATGCTAGAAAAGAGAGAAACAAATGGGTAAAAAACAAACGTATTTAAAATATTTAGCAACAGCTTCAGGATTATTCTTTTTAAGTTCATTATTGGTTAAATATTTTGATTTTAAAAAAGGTGTGTTTGAAGGAAATACAACAGCTTTATTAATAACAGAAATCATTTTATTTTTAATTGGTTGTTTATTATTAGGATTTTATTGATTTGTTAAATTTTATGATTTAAATAAAGAAAAAGAATATGTAATGACTAAAAAAGAAAAAATTTATTTTCTTAGTTCTTTAGGTTTATATTCATTAAGTTTAATTTTAACTATGATATTTATTATAGCTGCTCATAATATTGTTAATATAACTACATTGTTTTTTGTAATGATAGTATTTATATTATTAGGTTTAATAGTAGGATCTGTATTTGAAATGATTAGTCGTTTAGGATATCAAAGCTATGTAGCCAGAAAAGAATATGAACAAGCACAAATAATTAAAAAAGAACGTATCAAAAAAATGATTAGCGAAGATAAAAGTATAACTGAAGAAGAAGCTAAAACTATAGTTAGTACAAATAAAAAAAGAACAAAAGAAGCTGAAACATTATTGAAAGCTGATATTGTTAAAAAGAAAAAAGAAAAAGACACTAATCCTTTTAAAGATTAATGTCTTTTTTAAATTAATTTTTAATACTCATTGCTGATATTGAGTATTTGTTTTTAACTACTTTAATTGTTATTGTAATAGTTTTATTGTCTATAACATATTCAAAATTATTATCATCAATTTGTTTTTCATTTGAAACTTTAATTGAATCAAATTTTTCTTGCATTTCTTGTTTTAATTTTTCTTGTGATTCTTTAAATTCTTTTGTTTTATTATTTAAAGCAGTAAATAATCCATTGCTTCCTTTTGTATCGTTTAATATTTTACCTAAATAGTCAAAAAATGATCCTGATTTTATAAATTCTTTATCATCACCAATAGAAGGTCTAATATATCCTAATTTACTTAATAAATCTTTTGGATTTTCTTGTGCAACTTTAACAACACCTTGTAATTGATTTATTAAATTAGAAACATTATTAAAATCTATTTTTAATGGTTGATCATTTTCAGTTGTTGTTAAATCAGTTAAACGAGTTAGTAAAGTTTTAATTGTGTAATCACCACTAATCGGGAAACCTAAGATATTAACTTTCCCATTCTTATTTAATTTTTTATTTGTAAAAGGTATTAAAAATTTATTTCAAGTAACATCTCATGGTTTTGATAAAATTCCGTCATTAATTAAATCAATTAATAAGTTAGCAGTTTTTTCATCAATTGTTCCTAGCGCAGCAGCTGCTTTTAAAGCAGTTGTAATTAAAGGTCTAAGAATAGATTCACTTATTTTACCAACTATATTATTATTAGAACTTACTAATCCTAATCCTCCAACAAGCATACTTCCTATTGGTTTATTAGGCGTTGAAGTACCATTTAATAACGCTTTAAAAACTCCACTTAAACCAGCATCATCATATACTGTATTCGTAAAGTTATACATGAAACCATCTATATCAGGAATTAGCCCATTAGCTGCTGGTTTATATTTTTCATGCCCTCTAAATAAAAATTGTAATAAATTTTGTATTTCTTTACCACTTTCATCATTAAAAGTTTTATCTAAATATCTGATTAATTTTTTGATATCTAATTCATTTTTAACTTGAGAATATTTTGTATTTCTAATACTTTGTAAATTACTTCATGAAAGTGTTTCAATATTTGATTCTGATTTTTCTATAATTTCTAATCTTTGAGTAGCAAAGTTATTTAGATAGATAACTAATACTCTAGCAAAGTTAACGATTGAACATAATGAATCTCAATTATCTACAATATTTAGATTAACATTAGATTGTTTTGATAAATCTTGCATTGCTAAAACAGAACCATTTAACGCTGCTGCTCTTCATTCATTGGCTTCTTTTGCTGTTGAATTTTTGTATCTTGCTTCTTTACCTGCAAAAACATTTAAAGCATTACCAAAATCAACAATAGATGAGTTTAAAACTTCCTCCATTGTATAATTTTGATATTTTGCAGTTGAAGGACTTAAAGCATCAGCTAATTTTTTAATATTGGCATCTGGTAATAATGCTGCTGCATATTCTAATAATCCTTGATCAGAAATGATTTGTGGCATTAAAGTAATTCCTAAATCAACTAAAAATAAAATCATTTCAATTATTTGTCCGTTACTCATAAATGAAATTAATGTAGGATAAATATTTGAAATATTCATAATTATATTAGGATCTTTTGGTGCTGCTCCAGAAATAATTTGAATGTTACTCTTATCTTTTAATTTACTACTTATTAATTCATTACCAAAATATGTAGATTGAATGTCAGTAAAGCGAGAATTATTATTTATTCCATTAGTATTTGATGTTTCAGCGGTTGCATCTAATTGTTTTATTCATTTATTTTTAATCATATTTTCATATACATAATTAAAATCATAATTTGTAGATTTATTTGAATTTAAATAATATGCTTTAGCTACTTGTTTAAGCAAAATATTAATGTCTTGAGAATTATAAACAGCAGGTTCTTTTGCTTTAGGTTGTATTTGACCACAAGCAATAACAGAAGCTGAGGCTGAAGCTGTTAAAGTTACAGCAGCCAATAAAGAAATTAATTTTCTCATTTTTTACTCAACTCCTTTGCATGGTCTAAAAGAATTTCAGAAACCAATTCATGAACTTGTTTTGTTGGGTGAACAAAATCAGTAAAGAAAAATTTACTCATGTCTTTATCACGCTCATTATTGTTATATAAACTTCTTGAAGTTGATCTTGTTGCTGAAATTGTAATGTCTAAAGTATTTTTAGCTCCAAATACAATATCACTTTTAAATTCGTTTATTACACTAGAAACATTATCAAATAAATCTAATTTAGGATCTGTATTAAATGTCATTTTCTCGTTATTTAATTTTATTTCTATTGCTTGACCATCACTATATGCTTTATCAATAATTGCGTCTTGTCCTGCTATTTTTTTAAATTCATTTTCTAACTCATTAGTTTTTTTGTATAAATCATATAATTCAATTGAATCAGGATAGTATTGTTCAACTTCGTTAAGAACATTCATTATTTTAGAATAATATTCATCACAAATATTAATTATAAATTCAGCTGTTTTCTTTGCTTTAGAATTTCCTGCGTTAGCTTCATTAAAAATATCGCGATATCTTGGTGGAAAGTCCATTCTTGGAGGTGTCATAAAAATTATGTTTTTTATACCGTTGTTTAATAAATTAAATAAAGCTGTTCTTACTCTATCAATGCTATCATTCATAAATTCTATTTGTTTTGCTTCATTTCCTTCAAAACCAATTAATGAAAATAAATCATTACCACCAATTTCAAAAAACACTAAATCATTGTTGTTAATCTTATGTTGAGACAATAAAGCTTCAGTTTGTCTATCAATAGTTGCATCATTTAATAAAATACCAGTCGGTAAATCAAGTTTAGCTGCAGTAGCTCCACCAACAGAATAGTTTTTACCATAATTTGTGCTTTCTTTTTTAGATAAGAAATTACTTGGTTTCATTTCCCCAAAACCTAATTTTTCTGACAAAATTGTTCCAGCTGTCATTCCATTACTAAAAGCTGAATAATGCACATCATTTTTTTCATAACCATAAGCCCCTGATAGACTTACATTTAAATCAACCATTTGATTTGCAAACTTAGTTTTGATTAAATTTGAGATTCCATCAGTATCACTCAAACTATCACCAACTATATAAAAATTAGTAAAACCAAATTTACCTGGTTGACTATCATCGATTGCTTTTGATTTATCAATCCCTTTTCCAATCATTAATGGATTGTTAGTGAATGGTTCTTGATTTTCCCCACAACTAATAACACTAGTAACTACAGGGGTTATTAATGCTGTTGCCGCTAAAATTGCTAATAACTTTTTCATTTTATTCTCCTGCACTTTCAACTTTTTCAGATTTTTCTCATTTTTTATATTTTCATATTCCAAAACCTAAGCATGTAGGTGAAACTACAACAGCTGATAACATAAAAATAAATGATAATTGAGCCATTGTAAGACCTCTTGTAAAGTTTGGATGATATAAGTCGTCAATTGTTACATAATCAGCAACATCTTCAACTATTAAATTTTTGTCTACAAACGGATTTTGTAAACTTTGAATACTAATTGCATATTTGATTGAATCAATTTGTTGATTTAAAAATCATACCTTGTTATTCACTAGTTTTGTTCCTGGTGATTGTTTTACTGTAATTCCTGTCAAACCAGGACCAGTAGATTCAATTAAATCTTCATATTCATCTTGATCTCATACTGATTGTTGCTTAATTGCATTTTCTCTTAAATCGCTTGAAAACATTTCACTAATTCCATTTTTATGAAAAATTCATTGAGTACCAGTATTAACATAACCATATGATTGAAATTCTGATGCAATAGCTTGATCAAATTTAATCATATCTGTAGCAATGTCATAAAAATCAATATTTTGTTTTTGATCAATAACTGGTTGTCATCTTTCTGTATATCAATCATTTGTAAAATCAGTATATAAAGGTGTAAATTTGTCCTTTTCAGCTGCATTAAAAGAATCAATTGTTGAGATAGCATCAGCTAAATATGAAGTTCTTATAACGTTATGCATAATTGGTTCATATAATGGACTTTCTGCGTCTAAAACATACTTGTCTTTTGGCATAATAATTTGTAATTGTTTTTTAACTGAGTTAATAAATCTAATAGATTCAATTCCAAGTCCTGGTATAGTAGAGGCGACAGCACCAATACCGTATAAAGAAGATATCACAATAAGTGTTATCCCTTGTTTCTTAAGTCCAAACTTCATAAAAAATTTTCCTCTTTTATAACTTTCGTTTAAATAATATTAAGTATGATTATACATTAAATAATTATATTTTCAAAACTTTGTTGTTTTGCAAAACAATAAATTAAAGGTTGAAAAGTATTAAAGCTAATAAAATTTTTCTAATAATGGGAAACTCACATTTTTTAAAACTATTTTACTTTTAAGAATTTATAATAAATAAGAGTTTCTTAATTCGTTTCTTAATTCATTTAGAAGTAAGTCAATTATTATACTAATATAAAAAATTCAACATATTTATATTCTTTTCGTATTTCATTACATTTAAGATTATAAATTGATTCCTGTTTAACGATTTATTTTCTCAATCAAGATTTATAATTATTTAATAAAATTATATTTACTTTAAATTAAAGTATCAATAAAATTTAAAGTAAAGTAAAAAAATATGTTGTAAAAAATTAGACAAGAAAATATTAGATAAAATTATATATTTTTTCTTGCTATATTTTTTAAAATAGTGACTTTAAACTTACAAAAATATTTTAAGTTAACGAATAAAATAATAATTAAAAAAAGGAAAAATATATGAAAAAAGAATTTAACAAAGAAATCATAAAATTATCACCTAATAGAATAAATACGTTATTAGTAATTCAAAATAATCATTTTTTTGAAAGTGAGATTTTAAATAGACTAATTGACTTTATTGAAAAAATGCAAGTTTTTGAAAAAGTTTTTGAAAATGTTTTTGAAAAACATTATTCTTTGCATAAATTAATTAAACAATCATTTAGTTATTGCAATTCTTTATTTATTTTAAGGTCAGCAATAGAAAGTAATAAAATTGATGAAAAACTATTGTTTGAAAATTTTAGCAGTTTAACTTGATTATATTGTAAAAACATAATTTTCTTAATTAATGAAGAAAATGAAAATAATAAAGAAAAAAATTATAAATTAGGAAGTGATTTTTTAGAAGCTAATATTAATTTTTTAAGTTTTTTAAGAAATTTATTTTCTCATTTCTACTTAGATTCAATAACTATTCATAAACTTTTAAATTCTATATATGAATTTAATTTTTATAATAATAAAATTATTAATGATTTAGTTAATTCAAAACCAAATAAGTTATGTATGTTTGATTTGCTAAACTCAAATAAAAAAACAATAACACTTTGTAAAATACAAAATAAATATTTGGATGAGGCAATTTTAAATTTTAATAAAAATGATTTTGATGAAAATATGGAAGAAGTTTTATATGTAAAAGACGTAGATAAAATAAGAATTAAACTTTATGATGAAATCTTTAAGAATTTTCAAGAAAATAAAATAAATATTTTTAGTAATCCAGATCACTGAATAACATATTTAAGATTAAGTGATAATTATTTTTTAAGAATAGAAATGTACCCTTTTATTCATTCATTAATTGAATATTTTGAAATCTTTTATAATATTTTGAAAAAATAAAGTTGACTATAAGTTAAATAATTAATGAAAACAATAAAGTGAATAAGTTAATATTTTAGAAAATATGTTAAAGAAAAATAAGAAAAGTAATGCAATATTCTATTGCATATCTTATTTAAAGTAGATTTAATTACTAGAACTTGCATGAATGAAAAAGAAATTAAGCATCATAGTAAATAAAAATTTAGTTATTTTCTAAATAGTTTTATTAACTATCTTTCTTTTATGAAAAATACCAATAAAATAAAAATTAAATTATTTATAGTTTTAAATAATTATATTTTCAAAACTTTGTTGTTTTACCAGTTTATCCTTTTCGATTAAATTAGTTACTCCAATTCCAATTAAAGAAATAGATTCACCATCATAAATATCATCTAAAATAACTTTAACTCTTGAGTATAATTTTTCTAAACTATCTGTATATTCGTTAAAAGTTTCACTATATGTTCTTCTTTTTTTTTGTTCTTTTTTGTCAAAATTAATTTCTTGATTATAAAACTTAATTGACAATGTTACAGTTTTTGCAAGAATATTGTTCTTTTGCATTCTCAATACAACTTTTTCTGCTAAATTAAACAATATTTCTTCAATATCTTCAATTGCCATATTTTTCTTATCAAAAGTTTTTTCTTTAGATATTGATTTAACTGATGTTTCTCAATATGCTATTTCATCATTTTTAATTCCATGTAATTTTTGATACATTTTTTGTCCAGATAAACCAAAACTATCAGCTATTATTTTTTCATCAAGTTTCACAAAATCATTTACTGTTTTAACGTTTAATAACTCCATTTTTTCCAAAGATGAACTACCAACACCAATAACATCTTTGATTGATTTATTTCATATTAAAGTTTTAAAATTTTCTTTTGTTATTATTGTTATTCCATTAGGTTTTTTCATATCACTACCCATTTTTGAAAATAACCTTGTAAAACTAGCACCTATACTACAAGTTAAACCTGTTTCTTGATAAACTGCAGCTTGAATAGCTAAACATAAATTTTGAACATTTCCATATTTCTCTCAAATATTAGTAGCGTCAATAAAACATTCATCGATACCTAAAACCTCTACCTTATATGTAAACTGTTCTTTTATTAAATTAAATATTCTTTCGCTATATTCTTCATATAGATCTCTATTACCTTCTTTAATTATTAATTCACCATAAGCTAGTTGTTTTGCTTCAAATATAGGCGTTCCTGCTTTTATCCCATATTTTCTAGCATCATATGAAGCTGCAACAATAATACTTCTATCATTATTTCTTGCTACAACAACTGGTTTATTTTTTAAAGTCTTATCATGAGCTTGCTCACAACTTGCAAAAAAAGCATCCATATCAAGATGCAAAATTACTTTTTGATTCATGTGGATGCCTCCTTTTTATGTTAAGTATTTTCAAGATTGATTAACAACTTTGTTTAGTTCTTCATCTTTTCAATTCTTTTGTTTTTCTGTTTTTGTTAAATAAGCTAAATATTCAATATTTTGTTTCTTATTACCAACTATTGGTGAATAAGTTAATCTATCAACAGAGAAACCATTTTCTTTAGAATAATATATAAAATTTTTAATAACTTGTAAATGTGTTGATTTTAAATTAACTTTACCATTTTTAGCTAATTCACTACCTGCTTCAAACTCAGGTTTGATTAATACAACACCACTTGTTTGCTCTTGAATTAAATTGTTTAAAGTTGGTAAAATTTTATCTAATGAAATAAAACTTACATCGCAACAAAAGAATTCTATATTTTTATCAAAGTCTTCTTTTTTTGCATATCTAAAATTATATTTTTGCATATCTTTGACTAATTTATTATTTTTTAAAGATTCATCTAATTGATCAGTACCTACATCAACTGCATAAACTAAACTTGCATTATTTTCTAAACATACTTGTGTAAAACCACCAGTTGAAGCACCAATATCTAAACATACTTTATTGTTTAAATCAATTTTTCAATCCTTAATAGTTTTTTCTAATTTTAAACCAGCTCTTGAAACAAAAGTACTTTGCTTCAATCTAATATCGATTAAATCAGTTTCACTAACCATAAAACCAGCTTTTGTAATTAAAACATTATTTACATATACTTCTTTTCTATTAACTATTTGTTCTTTTGCCTTACTTCTTGTAGAAACTAATGCTTTTTCTACAAGAACTTCATCTAAACGCTTTTTCATTAATTAAATTCTTCGATTTTATTTTCTGCTAAAACTTTGTTAATAGTGCCTTTGTATTCAGTTAGCTTTTCTTTTGCTAATTGAATTCTTTTAATGTTTTCTTCAAATATCTTCATTGCTTCTTCCATTGATATTTCACTTGATGATAATTTTAATGTTTCTTCTTTTAATTCAATAATTAATTGATCGTATGTTTTATTTTCCATGTTTTTTTACTCCTTTTATGATAGTTTCTATTTCACCATCTTTTAACACAAGTTTTATTTCTTGATTTATATCTACTTTGTCAACAGAATTAATAATTTGCTTATCTTTACTCATAATTAAACCAAATCCTTTGTCTAATGGCTTTTTAGGGTCTAATAGAGCTGTTTTTGATTCTATGTTTTCTATAAACATTTCATTTCTGCTAATTATATTGTTTATATTATTGATAAAACTTTTTTCAATGTAATTTAAATCAAGTGATTGTAAGTCATATTTATTATTAATCTTTAAAATATTTTGTTTTTTAAATTCTTCAATTTTTAATTGTTGGTTGTTATAAACATTCTTAAATAAACGAATTTGATTTTCATAATTATATGCTAATTCTTTTAATAGTTCTTCTGTACTAATTGAAGCTAATTCAGCTGCTGCAGTTGGTGTTGCTGCTCTTAGATCAGCAACATAATCACTTAGTGTTATATCTGGTTCATGACCAACAGCACTAATTACTGGAATTGATGAATCAACTATGGCTTTTAAAACTTTCATTTCATTAAAAGTTCATAAGTCTTCATAACTTCCTCCACCACGACCAACAATTAAGATATCTAACTTAGGTTCAAATAAATTAGCTTGTTGTATTTTATTTGCTATATCAAACTTAGCAGTTTCACCTTGAACCATTGTTGGAAACAAGTAAATGTTTACAGAAGGCATTCTTCTTTTTAATGTTGTTATTAAATCTTTAATAGCTGCACCAGAATCAGTTGTTATTAAACCAATATTTTTAGCAAATCTATTTATTGGTTTTTTTCTTGATTCATCTGTTCAACCTAGAGCAGTTATTTCTTTTAAACGTTCTTCAAAAATTTCTTGAAGATCACCTTTTCCTTCAACACTTACATCAACAGCTTCAAAACTTACTCTTCCACTTGGAACATAATAAGTTAATCTACCATAACATGTAATTTCCATTCCTTCTTTTACATTTAAGTTTGTTAGTTTGTGTGCATTACTTTTTCATATCATTGCAGCTATTGTGCTTTGATTATCTTTTAAAGAAAAATATACATGTCCCGATTTGTTAAAAGTTAGATTGCCAACTTCCCCTCTGACATATATATTTTTAAAATAATTACTACCTTCAATAGCTTCTTTAAATATTTGACTTATTTCAGCTACTGAAAATATTTTGTTTTCCATTATAGTTTAATAACCTTATCCAAACACGCATTTACAAACTTGTAATCAAAATCAACTTCGTTTTCTTTCACCAAATTAACTAATTCATTAATTGTTACAGCTTTTGGAGTTGGAGTAAAAATAATTTCATATGCACCAATAATTAAAATTGATTGAATGTATGTTGGTATTCTTTCTCATTTTCAATTAGCACTTAAATGTTTAATAATTTCTTTTTTCAGATCTGAAAGCTTTTCAGCAATATTATTTGCTATTAGTGTTGTCTCAACATCTAATTTTTCTTGTGTTTCATCTAATATATCTTGTTTGATGTAATTAACATCATTATTCATTAATAAATATCTATAAAACATTTGAACTAGATATGTACGTCTTTTTGTCATACTTAATTTTTGTTCACTCATAATATCACCTGCCCCTTGATTTATTAATTATCTCATATTTTATTTAACTTTTTTGGAAAAATTTTTATTAATTAGGTTTTCAATTTCTTCTTTATATGGAGGTTTATCTTCTACATAAGGTGTTTCTAAAATTTTTGGAATATCTATATATTCTTCATCTCAAAGTACTTTTAATAAATTGTCAAAACCAATGTAACCATAACCAATATTCTCATGTCTATCTTTATGAGCTAATAACGGGTTTTTTGAATCATTTAAATGGAAACATAAAACTTTATCTTTACCAATTGTTTTATTAATTTCTTCTTTAATTAATTCTCAATTATTAAAATCATAACCAGCATCATGCATATGACATGTATCTAAACATACAGCAACTTTTTCTGGTTCGTTTACATTATCAATAACATATTTAAAATCATTTAAAGATAAACCAACTTCAGTACCTTTTCCAGCCATTGTTTCTAATGCAATAATTACATTAGTTTGACTTGACGCAACAGCATTTAATCCTTTTACTAAAGCATTTAAAGCATCTGTATAATCACCTTTTAATCTTGCTCCTGGGTGTAAAACTAAAATCTTAACTCCGATATCTTCACAACGTTTAATTTCTTGTTTTAAAAAATCAACACCAAAATCTCAAGTTGTTTGATTAACTGGATTTGAAATATTAATAATATAAGGTGCATGAACTACAATGTGATCTTTGTTAATATTATTTTCTTTTAATAATTGATTAAATTCTTCAATATACAACTTATCAGTTGCAGTACGAACTGAGTTTTGTGGTGCACCAGTATAAAACATTAAAGTATTAGCTTCATAACTTAAAGCTTCTTTTACACTTCCGATTAAATATTCTCCATGTTTATTTGATTTGCTCATACCAACATGGCTACCTAAAATTGGTTTTTTCATTTTTTATTCTCCTTTAAAATGTTTTATTGCATATGCTTTATCTTGATTTAATAAATCTTTCAGTTCGTCTAAGTTATTTACTTTAATACTTTCACGTATAAAATCAATAATTTCTACATCGATTCCTCATCCATAAATATCTTGATCAAAATCTAAAATATGACTCTCAAATACATTAACTCCATTTTTATTAGTTCAATAAGCGCTAATACTTGGATATGCTTTTTCGTCATTTGGTAATTTAGTAGTTGTTAAATAAACAGCTTCTTTCAAAATCAACTCATCATTAATAATGATATTTGCAGTTGGATAATTAATTGTTCTCCCAATGTGGTTACCATGCTCAACAAAACCTTTAAAACCAAAATTAAAACCATTTAAATTTTTATATTCTTGAATTTTTCCTAATTTTAAAAACTCTTCACTCTTTTTAATATCATTATTAAGTTTTTCATCATATTTAATAATTGTTTTATCTTCAAAAGCTGTTTCAATTTTGGCTAGATCTGAATTGTTATCAAATAAATAAACTTTTTGAATATTTAAATCTTGTTTAATTCTTTCATAATTATATTCTTGATTAAATGAATGTCATAAAACAAGTTCACAATCTAAATCTTTGGCTTTTTGCTCAATTCCTTTATTTGGAATTATATTTTTAAAGTTACTAATTTCTTTTTGAATCAAAATAACTTTTAAATTGTTCTCTTTCGCTTTTTTAATTAAATTAGTTTCATTTTCATCTCATTTATCAAATTCTGCAAATACAGCTACTGTTTGAGGCAAATTTCATAGCATCATTAGCATTTCATTATAGTGTATAGTCATTTTGTTTCTCCCCCACTTAATACAATTTAATTTAATTATATTTTTAAAATTCAAATTAATGTTGTACTAAATTATTAATTTATTTCTATTTTACATTATAATTATAAAATGTGAAAAGGAGAAAATTATGGCTGAAAAAAAAACAAGCTAAAAGCAAAATTAAAATTGTTAAACCACTAAAAAAAGAAACCAAAAAAACAAAAGAATTACTTTCTGATTTAAACGTTAAAATTAACAATAGCGAAGTTTCAGAAAAAGAAAAAAGATTGACTTTAATTAAAACTCATAAAAAAATTACAAATCTTTTATTAAAAACTATTCCATATTTATTATTCTTATTTATTTTAGATGTTGTAATGTTGAGTGTCATTACAGTACTATTTATTCTTTCAGCATTTGTGCTTGATAGAACAGCAGCTAATATTGTTAGATACATATTATTAGGTGTTTCAGCTTTTATGTTAGCAAAATTTACTTACATGAATTGATTTTCAAAAAATTTATATTTCAAAAAGATTATTGTATTTAAATATAAATCAAAAGTTGATAGACAAAAATTTAGAGCAGTTAGAGAAATTTCATTTACACCAATATGATTCTTAATATTCTTTGTCGCATCAAATTTTTACATTACTATTTTAGTAAACTTTGAAATTCAACAAAACTTTGTGTCAACTGGTGATAATAAAGTTTTAATCTGAGCTATTTTAAGAACCACAATTGATATGATGCTTCTTCCATCATTCTTGAACTCATTTAATAAAATTGCTGATAAATCTAAAGCAATTGATGCAAACTATGTTAAATTGATTAAAGATCAATATTTCTCAAATAAATCATTATTTGAGGATGTCGAATTTGAAGATAATTACTTAAACTTAAAATTTAGTAAAAACAGTTTAACTTCAAAAAATGGATTATTTATTTTAGTTAATAAAGATGATTTAACTAGACCTGATCAAGGTAGAATGATAGAAATAAATAATGAAATATTAGATCGTTATAAAGAAATATGAGAAAGTTATGTCGATTTATTAGAAAATAGAATGAAAGCTAAATTTAATAAAGCAACAGTTCACAAACTTTTCTGATTAGAAAGAATATATGACACAATTTTCTTAGATTTATTCGAAATTTAAAATTGATATTAAAAAACCTTATGTTAATTCATAAGGTTTTTTATTTTTTATCTTCAATTAGTTTTTCGTTATAAACAACTTGAAATTCATTTCTTGCTATTTTCTCTTTAATAGGTAAAACTTGATTTAAGTATTTAGGGTTTGCTTTTCTGCCAGCCATAATAGCATTATAAATAACTCATCCTAAAATTGGGATAAATCATAATAACCTTAATCATCCAGCTGTTTTATTATCAATTTTACTTACATGTTTATAAAGATCTTTGTTTTCAACTTTTAGTTGAGCATTTTGCTTTACCAATTCTTCAACTGTTAAGTCTAAATTTCTTTTTAGAATTTGTTCACTCATAGTTTCTCCTATATTTAGTAATTTAACTACAATAAATTTTAACACAAAAATCTAATATACTATTTGATATAATAAATTTGTTACTGAAAGGATTTGATTAAATGTTTCCCTATTTAGGAATTATTATAGCTTCAATCTTTGGTTATTTATTGGGTAGTGTTCTCTGATCAGTTCCTATTACTAAATGAGTCAAAGGTGTAAGCATTTATGAAGTGGGTTCAAATAACCCTGGGGCCACTAATACAGTTAGAATATTAGGTAAAAGATGAGGTTTAGCTGTAGCTTTACTTGATGGATTCAAAGTATTAATCACAGCTGCATTTGCAATTGGATTATCAATGATACCAAATGAATTATTTAGTAAAACAAGTTACTTTATTCCATGTATCTTTGTTTTGATTGGTCATTGCTGACCAATTTGATTTAAATTTAAAGGTGGTAAAGCTGTAAGTTGTTTCTTAGGTCTATTAATTGTTGTTAATTACTTATACTTTTTAATTTTCTTTATCGTTTGATGAATATTTGCATTTAAATATCGTAAAGTTAGTTTATCTTCAATTATTGGAACTGCTACAATCTTATTATTAATGTGATTACCTTGAACATATGGTGTTATGGGTTATAGTTTATTCAACGGATATGATTCTTTCATTGTTGCTTGAGATAAACACATTGTATTTAGTTTTTATAACTTATTTCATAAGTTTTCTTCTAATATACATGGTTCAAACTTTGCTGATGGAATGTTAACAGGGCAAATTGTTATCTTAATTGGAATGGTTATTTTAGTTGTTAGACATAAATCAAATATTGTTAAATTAAAAAATAAAACTGAACAACCAATTTATCCTAAAAAAGAAAAAAACGTGTAGACATAAGTCACACGTTTTTTAAATTATTATAAAGTGTAATTAAATGTTACTGATGTACCTAAATTAGTTCAACTTTTTCCACTTGAAAATGATCATATAGGATTAATATAAGAACCTATAATAAATTCAAACTCATATTTATCACCAGTGTCATAAGTATAATTTAAAGCTGAAAATTCATTATATTGTAATCTAGCTGAACCTGATTGTCAATAATAATTTGAGATTCTGTTTAATCGCGAATTAATTATTTCTTCGGGTAGTGTTGTTGGAGGCATTGGTCCTTTTTTAACGTCACAAATAGAATGTGGTTTTTTTGCAAAAGCACTAGTTGGATAGAAAACATCTCCTCCTCAAGTTATTTGATTAGAATTTTTAGTATTGTTATTTTCAAATCTATTTTCAGCAGATAAACTGTTTAATTCGACCAATTCTCATTCGTTAGGATTTTCAGTCGGCTTAAAAGCGTCAATATCTGTTTGAATTCTGTAAATTTTATAACTTAACACTGGTGCTGATGTTGCACCAGTTTCATTATAATGAAATAAATTTTTACCATCATTAGTTAAGTTTAATGTAATACTTCCACCTTTATCATTATTTACATATTCAATTTGATCTTTAGTTATATCAATAACTTCTGAAACAACTTTAATTTCTTTTGTTTCCTCTTTAGAAGATGGAATATTGACAGCTGCAACTGTACCACTAGAACTAACCAAAGTCATTCCAGTTAAAAATGTTAATATTTGTTTCATTTTAACCTCACAATGATGCTCTATCAAACACTCATGTTGTTTCCATTCATGTGTTAGCGTTTGTTGTTTCTGAGTTATCTAAATCGATAATTCCTTTGTTAGAAAGGGTTACTCTATTTGTTGCAGGATCTATATTAATGTTTAATGTTAAATTTAATGAAGAGTTTCAATTTCCAGTTGATTCATTAATTCCAATTGTTTCATAGTTAGTTTCAAAAACTAAATTGTATTCAGTTGATAGCTCCTCATTTTTTATAAAATCAATAGAATCAAGCATAATATTTGAATTATATCCTGCTTGTTGTATACTTCTACGCATAGTTCCATAGAAAGAAACTCTTTTTGTATTTTGCAAGTTAATTCCTTGAGTTGAAACAGTTGAGCCTGTTAGGCCTGAGATGCTTTGATTAATTACTCTATCTTTTGTAGTTACAACAGCACTATTTGAAGAACTTATATTAAATATTGTAGCTAAAAGTTCTGTTCCCATATCTTGTTCAGTTGAAACAGTATTATTAATGTAATAATGTGTACGTTCTGTTTTAAAAAATATTTTAACACCTACTTCTCCAGTTAAAGAATTAGTATATCGATATCCATCAACTACTGTTTGATTTAGTTTAATATCAGCAAATGCATTACCTTTTGAATCAATGTAATAAGTTAGTTCTAAATCAAGCGATCATCCTATACTTGTAGCTGAATTATTTTGGTGTATATTTCCCATAAATACAGCCTTATCTTTTGTATTTTGACTAGGATCTCTTTTTAATAAAATAGCTGTAAATCTTTGATTTACTGAAGCTGCTTCAATATTGAAAATACCACCATAATTTATTGTGTCAATTTTTGAATCATTTAATATATCATTAACTGTTATTGCGTTAGGCAATGGCACAGTGAAATTTGATTCAACTGTTTCAACACCTCTACCGCTAAACTTGTTCATAGTTGTAGCTCTTCTTAAATAATTGTCGCTAAAATCATATGGAGTTAATGAATTTGTTCCATACTCCAAATTTACTTTGTCATTTTTAATATCTTTTATATTTTCTTCTGTTGATAAACTAATAATAGGAGATGCAGCAGTTGCACTCAAACCAATAGCTCCCAAAACTGATAATAATGTTTTCATATTTGTTCCCCCTTCTGTGTAGAACCGTTAATATTTTTTATTAACTACTTTTATTTTTAATCTAATTTTTTATAAAGTCTATTTTTTAAATCATGATTTGAAACTTTAGTAATGTATAATTTTAGTAAATAACCCTAATTTTTACCACTATTATAATTTATATTAAAAACAAAGGAAAATTTATGAATAAAGCTTTAATAATAGTTGATTATCAGTATGATTTTGTTGATTCAAATGGAAAATTGTATGTGCATGCAGCTGAAAGTAAAAAAACTTATATAGAATATTTAATTAAAATTTTCAATGAAAACAATGATTTAGTTGTTGCTACAAAGGATATGCACCCACTTGATCATTATTCTTTTGCTCAATGAGGACCACATTGTGTTGTTGGAACTAAGGGTACTGATTTATACTTTGATTCTTCTTCAATTGATAAGATAATTGAAAAAGGCAAAAATAAAAAAACTGAAAGTTATAGTGCCTTTTTTGATGAAAAAGGGAATTCTAACTTTCTTGACGAATATTTAAGAGAAAATAATATTCAAGAATTAACTATTGTGGGAGTTGCTTTAGAAGTTTGTGTTAAAGCAACTTTTGAGCATGCAATTGAGTTGGGTTATAAAACTAATTTAGATTTAAAAGGTTGTGCAGGATTTCAAGATAAAAAATAAAAATACTATTTTATTTAAAACTAATTGATATAATAAAGTTAGTATTTGAACAAATCGAATCTTAAAATTTTAACTTTTAGTTCATAATTTTATCCATTTGATCAGTATTATAGAAAGTAGACGACAAAATGAACAAAGTTATCTCAGTTAAAATTTCTGATATTGCTCCTTTTGGTGCATTTGCTATTTTTGAATTAGACGGTAAAGAATACAAAGGTTTAATCCATATTAGTGAAATTGCTAACACTTTTGTAAACGACATTAACGATTTCGTTAAAGTTGGTCAAGACGTTGAAGTTCTAATTTTAGAATTAAACGATGAAAAAGCTCAAGCAAAATTATCAATTAAAAAAGTTAACGCTTAATTAATAATTAAACGAACTAAAAAAGAGAACTTACAGTTCTCTTTTTTTCTTTGCAAATATTTTAACATTTATTGTTGAATATAAATACAACATTAATATATAATAATTCAAATAATTAAATATAAAAAACTTATACATGACAACATATTGGGTTGTCGACCTGCCTCTGGACCTATCCTTAGACTATAAGCGTGAGGTTTTTTTACACAAAAAAGCCTCTTTTTTATTTAGAAGGAGATTAAAATGAAAAATACTCAAATCTTGATTTTAGATTTTGGAAGTCAATATACACAGTTATTAGCTAGAAGAGTTAGAGAAGCTAATATTTATACAGAAGTTTTACCTTTTGATACATCAATTGAAAAAATTAAAGAATATCCACTTTTAAAAGGTATCATTCTTTCTGGTGGGCCTTCAAGTGTATATTTACAAAATGCTTATAAAATAGATTCTGAAATCTTAAATTTAGATATTGCTATTTTAGGTGTATGTTATGGTATGCAATTATTAACTCAATATTTTCAAGGTGCTGTTGAATTGGCTGATGAACAAGAATTTGGTAAAGCAATCATAACTATTGATGATAAAAAAAATCCACTTTTTAAAAATGTAACTACTGAGTCTCAAGTTTGAATGAGTCATGCTGATCATGTTACAGAGTTACCAGTAGATTTTAAACAGATTGCACATTCTAACGCAAGTATTGCAGCTATTGCTCATAATACTAAACCAATTTATGGTATTCAATTCCATGCTGAAGTGACTCATTCTTTACAAGGTAAAGAAATGTTAGAAAACTTCTTATATGATATTGCTAAATGTAATAAAGACTGAAATCTTGATGACTTTATTGATCAACAAATCAAAGAAATCAAAGAAACTGTTAAAGATAAGCAAGTTATTTTGGGTTTAAGTGGTGGAGTTGATTCATCAGTTGCTGCTGCTATTATTGGTAAAGCTATTGGTAAACAACTTACTTGTATCTTTGTTGATACTGGTTTATTAAGAAAAAATGAAACAATTGAAGTTATGAAAGCTTATGAAACTAATTTTGATATTAATATTAAGTTAGTTGAAGCAAGTGATCTTTTCTTTTCTGAATTAAAAGGAATTAAAGAGCCTGAAGCTAAAAGAAAAATTATTGGTAAATGTTTTATAGACGTTTTTACAGATGCGGCTAGACAACATAAGGATGCTGATTTCTTAGCACAAGGAACTATTTATCCAGATGTTATTGAATCTTCTTCTCATGGAGCTAGTTCTAAAACAATTAAATCTCATCACAATGTTGGTGGATTACCAGAAGATTTAAAATTTAGATTAATTGAACCTTTAAGAAACTTATTTAAAGATGAAGTAAGACAAGTTGGTTTTAAATTGGGATTACCTGAAGAAATGATTAATCGTCATCCTTTCCCTGGACCTGGGCTAGGAATTAGAGTTATTGAAGAAGTAACTAAAGATAAAGTTGAAATTTTACAAGAAGCAGATGCTATATTTATTAAAAAATTAAGGGAATGAAATTTATATAATACAGTTTCACAAGCCTTTGTTACATTATTACCAGTTAAAACAGTTGGTGTAATGGGTGATAATCGTACTTATGATTATGTTGTTGCTTTAAGAAGTGTTAATACAATTGATTTTATGACAGCAACTAGCACACATCTTCCTTGAGAATTTTTAGATGAAGTAGTAAATGAAATAATAAATAAAGTAGATAATGTTAACCGAGTAGTTTATGATGTTACATCTAAACCTCCAGGAACAATAGAATGAGAATAAATATGAATAAAGATTTAAATGGAAAAATTATAAATGAAGCAATTACTTTTGATGATGTACTATTAGTACCTAATTACTCAGAAGTTTTACCTCATGAAGTTTGTTTAAAAACTAAATTAACTAAAAATATAGAATTAAATATTCCTATCATTTCTGCTGCAATGGATACAGTTACTGAATCTGAGTTAGCAATTGCAATTGCAAGTATTGGTGGTATTGGTATTGTTCATAAAAATTTAACAATTGAACAACAAGCAAATGAAATTAAAATAGTTAAATCAATTAAACCTACAGATGAATTTCCAAATGCTTGTGTTGATGCTAATGGATTTTTAAGAGTTGGTGGTGCTGTTGGAGTTAATGATGAAACTCTAACACGTGTAGAAGGTCTAATTTCAGCTGGTATTGATGTTTTAGTAGTTGATTCAGCACATGGTCATAGTAAAGGTATTATTGATGTTGTAAAAGCAATTAGAGTTAAATATCCTAACTTAGATATTATTGCTGGTAACATTTGTACAGTTGAAGGTGCTGAAGCTCTTTATAAAGCTGGAGCTGATTGTGTTAAAGTTGGAATCGGTCCTGGAAGTATTTGTACAACTAGAGTGGTTGCTGGAGTTGGAGTACCTCAAATTACAGCAATTAATGATGTTTACAATTGATCTATTAATAAAGACGTAACTTTGATTGCAGATGGAGGAATTAAATACTCTGGTGATGTTGTTAAAGCTTTAGCAGCTGGTGCTCATTCTGTAATGTTAGGAAGTATGCTAGCTGGAACTGAAGAAGCACCTGGTCAAGAAGTTATTATTAATAATAAAAGATATAAAACTTATGTTGGCATGGGTTCTTTAGCAGCAATGAAACGTGGAAGTAGTGATCGTTACTTCCAAAAGGGAGCTAAAAAATTAGTTCCTGAAGGAATCGAAGCTGTTGTTCCTTTCAAAGGGACTTTAGAAGAAGTCATTTTTCAATTAGTTGGTGGTTTAAGAAGTGGAATGGGTTACACTGGTTCTAATACAATAGAAACTTTAAGACACAATGCTAAATTTGTTAAAATAACTGGAGCTAGTTTAAAAGAATCTCATCCTCATGATGTAGAAATTTCAGCTGAAGCTCCAAATTATAAATAAGAAAATAACTCACTTTTAAAACAAAGTGAGTTTTTATTATTATGTTTTTCTATTAATAATATAAAATATTAGTATCTTTAAGGCGGATACTATATGATTGAATTTAATAACACAAAAAAATATTTTAAAGTAATGATTAAACGATTAGTAATTTTTGACATACTCTGTTTTATATATTGAATGCCGGGATTAGTTTTATTAATACTTTCAGTTTTATATGATGAAAGCAGTTTTGTTAAAAAACATGAATGAATTATAATATTTAATTATTTCACAACAATTTTTTGTTTCTTTATTAGTTTTTGATTGTTCTTTTATATATTGAATGTTTTGAGTTTAATAAAGAATACCGAGATTTCAGATAATGAAAAATATTTATCTATATTTGCTTTATTTTTAAACCATAAAAATTTTAAAAGAGTTTTTATAGATCAGAATAAACAATTTTCAAACTACATTAAAATTTTTTGAAAAAAAGATGATAGCAAAAAAATGAATACAAAAAAACATGGTTTTTTATACATTACAGGCGATATTCTCTTTGAAATATTTACTTTTTGAGGTGTTGGTACCATTTTACTTATTTTATTTTTTATTCTATTTTACCCAATATTTTTAATTATTTATGTGCTTGTTTATCTATTTTCAATAGATATAAATATTAAAATTAACAAAGAATTAAATAAACAGCTAATAGAAAACAAAAAAATCTAAAGTGATTTAATTGATGTAATGATAAAATGTAAGTGTGATATTTTTTTATTACAAAAAGGAAAGACAAAGGCAAATAAATTCAATGAAAAAAGAAGAAAATAAACAAATTCTTGAACTTAATGAATTTGTAAAAAATAACTGTAGTATTTTCTTATTTTATAACTTCTTTAATTAACTATTATTTAAAAATAGAAGTTTAATTCAAATGTTTTGAAGTATTTTATATTTTATATCATTAACGCCTTGTATTATAGGTTTAATACAAATACATAATTTAGAGATTAAAAAAGAAAGCAACGATTATAATGATCATGATGAAATTAAAATTTATATTGTTTTAGTTTCTATTTTGGATCTTTTCATAACTTTTTGACTAATTTTAAATTTAGCTTTACTGATGGTTATTGTTTTAGATAGTAATTCAAAACCACCAAGTCCTGGATTTTATTATTCAATAATTTTTAAATTTTTAAATATCCTATTTATTTCAATTAGTAAAACATTTAAAAATAAATTTGACAATCAAAGCTTATTTAATCAAAAAAACAGAAAAATAATCTTTAATTTATTATTTCTATTACCTTTAGTCAACGTTATTTGATTATTTATTATACTTGTACCAATAATAAAAGAAGAAGGAATAAGAAAATAACTGTTTATATTAAAAAAACTCATTTTAAATGAGTTTTATTTTTTAATTATTAATTACTTGCTCTTAGATTTTGTACTTTATACATTATCTTGTAATTTACCAAAACTTTCATCAAATCATTTACTATATGATCACCTATATCACATAATTTTTGGTTCTGTTCCACCATAAGTATCTGGTATCATACCTTCAAATGCATCAAAAAGAATTGATCATGTCATTAATCCTCTAATCTTAATTCCATCAGAATTTAATAAATTGTAAGCTTTATTGAAAGCTTCTTTTGAACCTGCTCCTCTTCCAGCTGGTTCATTTGTTGAAGCACCAATAATGAATTTATCTGCTGGTATTTGATAAAAACCATTTTGATTATTAGGCTTTGAAGTAATATATTTTGACATTAAATAATAAAATTCACCACGCTTGTCAACATTATCATTTGTAATATATGTATTTTGTTGAACACCTGTTTTTTTAGCATCTTCACTTGTTTCTACTAGAACACCATCCCCTCAACCATTATAAAATTGGGGATTTATTCAGTCATAATAACCATCAAGACCATCTAAAAATTCTTTATAGTTACCATCAGCTTCTTTGATTTTTCTAAGGTAAGGAAATTCAGGGGCCATAGTTATAATAAAATCTTTTCCTTCAGATTTATACTCATCTTTTAATTCTTTAAGAGCTTCAGCTGTTACATTTTTACTTTCTGAACTTTTTAAAGATTCAGATTCTCAATCTATGTCTAATCCATCAAAACCATATTCGTTAATTACACTTTTAATTGCTGTTTTTAATTGATCTTTTTGATCATTTCTAAATTTCATATGTTCAGCAGTAGCTCCTCCCATTGATATAAGTACTCTTTTACCTTGAGATTGTAATGCTTTAACTCCTTCTTTTATTGCGGCAGGATTATTAGGACTATAAGTTGGCATTTGATATTCTACAGTAGAATATAAAAATGATAAATTAATAACATTATAAGAAGAAGTTAATAAATCTTTATCATTTAATGCAATTTTATTTTCAAAATTTCCTCCTCAATCATAATGATACCCAACTAGGGTTTTTACTTCATATTGAACTTGTACACTACCTTTATATTTGGCTAAATTATTAGATTGAATCGTTGCTACTTCATTTGTTTTATTAATTACTTTTAAATCTTTTTCTTGAATTGTTGTATTTGGGTTAAATTTTAAAATGTTTCTAATTATTCCTGAATCTAAATTATCAGATATACCTTTTAAATTTCTTTCTTTTATTAAAGTGCTTAAATCAACTGCATTCGATGTATCTATAATATATTCTATTTTAACTGAACCACTATATTTTGTTGGATCAGTTGATTTAACCAAGGCGTTTGATATAGTAATTGATTGTGAATCAATCCCTATTGCATTAATATCTATATTTGGATTTTTTGATTTAATAACTTGTTTGATTGTATTTTCATCAGTTGAGCTTAATGTTCCTAAATTAGTTTGTTTTAATACAGAAGAAAGAGGAACAGCTTTTGAAGTATCAAGTTTAAAAGTTATGTTTACACTTCCTTTATATTTGCTTGGACTATTTGATGTAACTATTGCTGATGTTTCAGTTATATTGTTAATATCTACGTAATTAACTTCTAAATTAGAATTCAATTTTGATAATTGACTTTTAATAGTTATTTCATCTAATTTATTTAAAGTACCTAAATTTGTATTTGTAATTACTGATGCTAAATCAATAGCTAAAAGATTTTCATCTACTTCAAAAGTTAAATCAAGATAACCTTCTTTAGGATTGATATAAACATTTTCATTAGTTGAAGTAACTCTAGCTCAACCTCAACCACTTGAAGAATTAAAACCAGCATCATATATTCTTACATAATTAGAATTTAACTTAGAATTATCTTTTACTAAAGCATTTAATATTAAATCAGGATCTGCATTTGGTAAAACAGTTGTAATGTTTTTATTAGTTATAACATTTGTTAAATTAGTTTTTTCTGGTTTTGTTCCATTGATAGTAAATGTTACATTTACAGAACCTGTATATCTTCCAGAAGCTGATGAATTAACTCTTGCTGATGTTTGAGTTATATAATCAATTGAAATATCAGAAGCTAATAAATTTGAGTTTTTTGCTAAAATACTTGCTTGAATTGTTGAAGCATTATTATCTTGTAAACTACCTAAATTAGTATTAACTAAAACTGAACTTAAATTTTGTTTAACAACTTGAATAGTAAATGAAACATATACAGAACCTGTATATCTTCCAGAAGCTGATGAATTAACTCTTGCTGATGTTTGAGTTATATAATCAATTGAAATATCAGAAGCTAATAAATTTGAGTTTTTTGCTAAAATACTTGCTTGAATTGTTGAAGCATTATTATCTTGTAGATTACCTAAATTAGTATTAATTAAAACTGAACTTAAATTTTGTTTAACAACTTGAATAGTAAATGTTACATTTACAGAACCTGTATATCTTCCAGAAGCTGATGAATTAACTCTTGCTGATGTTTGAGTTATATAATCAATTGAAATATCAGAAGCTAATAAATTTGAGTTTTTTGCTAAAATACTTGCTTGAATTGTTGAAGCATTATTATCTTGTAGATTACCTAAATTAGTATTAATTAAAACTGAACTTAAATTTTGTTTAACAACTTGAATAGTAAATGTTACATTTACAGAACCTGTATATCTTCCAGAAGCTGATGAATTAACTCTTGCTGATGTTTGAGTTATAGAAGTGATATTAATATCTTTTGTTGTTAATTTAGGATTTAATTTAATGACTGCTTGTTGAATTGTTAGCACGTTGTTATCAGATAAAATACCTAAATCTTTTTTAGTAATTACACTACTTAAATTTGGTTTTATTGTTTGTAATGTAAAAACAACTGTGAGTGAACCATTATATATAAAATCATTACCTATTATTAATGCTGATGTTGAATCTATTTCTGTGATTTCAAAACCATTAATGTTAATATCTGGATTTTTTGATAAGATTGCATTTCTAATCGTACTTTCTGATTTATTACTTATTGTACCCAGATCAGTATTTATGATATTGTCTTCTAAAGCTGGAACAATGTAAAAAGAAACTGTAATTTCACCATTATATTTATCTTGACCAATTAAAGTTGCTTTTCCTGAACTTTCACTTGTACTAATATTAGTTATTTCAAAATCTGATGTAACTAACTTTGGATTATTTAATAAAACAGCTTGTCTTATTTCATATTCTGTTGGTTTATTTATAATTCCTAAACTCTTTTTTTCAATGACTATTGCAATATTAATTTTTTTAGTATTAGTGCTACATGATACAGCTAAAATTGTTGTTGGAACTGTCAATGATATCGTGCCTAATAAACCTAATAATTTTTTCAAAACATTTTTCCTCACTATTTATTTACAAAATCATTATAAGTTATATAAAATTGTTAATAAATAAAAGATAAGTGTGATATGTAAGTTTATTTTTGAGTAAATTTAAAAAGTAATTTTATAAGTGTTTAAAAAATAAAGTTAAAATTAAAATTGCACATTTTTTTAATAATTTAAAATAAAAAATATGCTTTGGCTCGAAAGACCAAAACATATTTTTAATTATATTTTTTAATTATTTTTTAGCTTGTTGCATTGCACGCATTGTTTTTTTAATATCTGATTCACTTGGTTTTCTTCCCATGCTCATGTACATTGCGCGAATTTGTTTTTCTGTAACAGGTGGGTTGTCTTTTAATTGTTTTTTAACCATTGCTCTAGTAATGAAAAAACCAATAATTGCTCCTAAGATAATTGCTCCTAAGATAACTCCGATTAGCATTCCTGCTAATCCTCCTGCTGAAAATTCTGTTGTTAATAATACCATAATTTCACTCTATTCTATTTTTTCTTAATTTTAAATTATTTTATAACCTTTTTAATTTTATTAAAAATTTGCTCACTTGTAAATCCATATTGACTAATTACTGTATTAGCTGGTGCACTTGCTCCAAAAACATCAATTCCAATGTTTAATCCATTGTCACCTGTATATTTGCTTCATCCATAAGTTGTTCCCATTTCAATTGAAACTCTTAAAGTTGATTTATCAATAATTTTATCTTTATATGATTGATCTTGTTGATCAAATAAGTTTGTTGAAGGCATTGAAACTACTTTTGCAATGATGTTATCTTCTTTTAGTCTTTTAGCTGTTTCTATCGCTAAACCAACTTCACTACCTGTTGCTATTAAAGTTACTGAAGCATTAGGTTGATCAAAAATAATATATGCTCCTTTTTTAACTTCTTCATAAACATCATTATGTGGTAATTGAACTAAGTCTTGTCTAGTTAAAACTAAAGTAGAAGGACATTTTTTTAAGTCTTGTAAAGCTATTTTATAAGATGCTAATGTTTCAGCATAATCAGCTGGTCTAAATGTAATGTGATTTGGAATACTTCTAATCATTGCTAATTGCTCTATTGGTTGATGAGTTGGTCCATCTTCTCCAACAGCAACTGAATCATGAGTAAATATAAACAATTGTTGTGTATTCATAATTGATGATAAACGCATTGCTGGTTTCATGTAATCTGAGAATACAAAGAATCCACTTGAGAATGGAATTAAACCACCATGTTGATGAATACCATTATTTATAGCTCCCATAGCAAATTCTCTAACACCATAAAGAATATTTCTTCCACTTCTGTTATCAATATCAAATTGACCATCAGCACCTTTAATTCTTGTTGATGAAACTAAATCAGCTGAACCACCAATTAAAAATTTAACTTGAGAATTTATGCTATCTCAAATGTTTCCTGAACTAACTCTAGTAGCTTCTGCTTTTTCTGGAGTTTTACCTTTTAATGCTTCAAAATCAAAATTAATTTCTTTGTTAATAGCATCTGTAAATTGTTTTGCTAATTCTGGATTTTTAGTTTTTAAAGTATTTAATGTTTCGTTTCATTTTTTTTCAATTATTAAATTTTTTGAAATATTTTCATTTCAATGTTTATAAATATCAGTTGGTATTTCAAAATCATCAAATTTTCAATCAAAAACGTTTTTAACTGTTTCGATATCTGAACCAATTGGGGCACCGTGTACTGCACTAGTCCCTTGTTTTGTGGCCCCTATACCAATAATTGTTTTAACTTCAATATATGTAGGTTTATCTGATACTTTGGCATCATTAATAGCTTTTTCAATAGCTACTAAATCTTCACCATCATTAATTTTTAAAGTATTTCATTGAGCAGCTTTAAATCTTTCGTGCATATTTTCACTTTGAGCTTTTTCAACTTTGTCATCTAATTGAATATCATTTGAGTCGTGAATTAAAATTAATTTGTTTAATTTTAATCTACCAGCTAAACTAATTGATTCTTGAGCTACACCTTCTTGTAAATCTCCATCACCACATAAAACAAATGTATGGTGATCAACTAATTTTAAATCTGATTGATTATATACTGATGCTGTATGAGATTCAGCAATTGCCAATCCAACAGCCATAGCAATTCCTTGACCTAAAGGTCCAGTTGTTACATCAACCCCTTCAGTTAAGTGAGATTCAGGGTGACCTGGTGTTTTACTATTTCATTGTCTAAAGTTTTTAATTTCATCCATTGATAAATTATAACCAGCTAAATGTAATGCTGAATATAATAAAGCACTTCCATGCCCTGCTGATAATACAAAACGATCTCTATCAAATCACTTAGGATTTTTAGGATTGTGTTTCATAATTTTGTTAAATAAAGTATAAACGATTGGTGCAGCGCCTAATACAATACCTGGGTGACCTGAATTTGCTTTATTAATTGCAGAAACTCCTAAAATTCTTAAAGCATTTAAATTGTTGTTATTTTTGTTTATCATATTTATCTCCTTCATTCTTTAGTTTGCTTGGTGTTACATCATTTCCTTGTGCATCTATTACTTTTGTACTTTTTAATTGTTGTTCAAAACCATTTCTAAAGTAATTCAAGTATAGAACTTTTAATTCTTCTCTATATGCACTTTCTTCTGATGTCAGTTCACGATCCTTTTTGATTTTTGCCAAACGATTTATTTCTTGAATAACTTCTGGCATTGACATTTCTTTTGATTGACTCATTTTAATACCCCTTTAAACTTATTTTATACTAAACTAATGGTTTTCTTAATGTTGTTTCAACTTCAACATTACTTGTAGGAATATTTATTGTTACTTTCATTGGATTTTTAACTTTAAAGTTAAATCAACCTAACCCTGAAATAGATATTTCAAATTCTTTGTTTATATCTTTTTCATTAAATATAAACTCTCTTTTAACAAAGTTATTGTCTAAATTATATGGAACAATATTTTCTTTATTTCTTGTGTAATAATCAAATGCGTTTTTTGTATTAGTTCTATGTAATTTGATTTCTTTGTTATTGAAGAAATGAAAACTGTTAATTTCATCACTTTCTCATTCAAAATCAACTCAAGCAATACCTGCATAAAAGATTGAATTAAATGGCTTTAATTGAAAAGTATTTTGTGCAACTTCTTTATTGAAGTAAATATATTTTCAATCTTCTTTATCTAATAAATTAGCTGCAGAATTGCTTCTAGCGATTCCTGGTGTATCAAATATAATATCATCACTTGATAATTTAATTTGAATGAAGTCTAATGTTGTATTAAAGTATTTAGATTCAACTATTTGAGGTATTAAGTTATTAGTTCTTAAAAGTGAATTAATAATTGAAGATTTACCAACATTAGAGCTCCCAATGAAATATTTTTTAGTTTTAGTTTTCTTAATTTTATTTAACAAACTATTTGTAAAATTATTTTTAAAACTTGTGTTTAAAATAATATTTGCATCGTATATAGCACTTTTTGCAAATAGATCAGTTATATATCTTCTTATTTTTGCTAGTTTTACAGCTTTAGGGAGTAAATCTATTTTATTAACTACAATTGTAACTGGGTATCTTTTAATAGCTTCTTCAATTTCTTTAACTCTACTTCCTTCTAAATCAAAAATATCGATTATATAAAAGAATTCTATATCTTTTGGTTTATCATTTTGAATTAAAGTTTTTAATTTTAAAATAAATTGCTCAGCATTTATTTCTTGATTAATTAATTCATTATAGTTTTTAATTTTAAAACATCTTAAACAATATTCATTTTCTGGTTTAATGACATAACCAGGTTTATTTTGATCTTTATTTTGTTTTAAAATTCCACAACCTATACACTTGCTCATGTTTCCCCCATTTGTTTGTTCATAATATAACTTAAGAACTTTATTAAAACTAATATTTTTAATACATCATCATAACAATGTGATCTAGCTTCTTTTAAACTTTTAGATAGTTTATTGTGTTCATATTGTGAAACATTTTCTAAACTAAATAGTTTTAAAGCTCTACTACATAAGAATGTTATATTATCATCTTTAAAATTATATTTATTATGTAGATCTTCTGTGTAGTCGAAGAATTTTTTTAAACTTCTTATTTTAATAGAATCATCTACATCACCCTTTTTAAGGTTTTGTTCATTATAAAATTTTTCCCCATTTTTTGAATAATTAGAAAAACTTAAATTTTGTTCTAACGCATCATATATATCAAAACTATTTAACTTATAGCTTTTTGTATCTTTATTGAAAATAAATAAATCAGTTTTTTTATTCTTAAATAAAGCTTTATATGTATTAATTCATTGTTCGATTATTTTTTTATCATTATCTTGTCCTGCAAAAATAATTGTTCTAATGTTTTTGTTAACACACATATTAATAAAACATTTAATCATTGACTGATATTGATTTTTAAAATTATATTTATCATCATTGATTTTTCTTTTAATTGATAAACTGTTTATTGATTTATGATTGTTTCTTGTTAAAACTTCATTGAAATTCTTAGCAAATGAATAGTTCATTAAATAAACTATATCTTTTTCTTCTTCACTATATAATTTAGGTTTTATGTTTTCAAAGTCATGACTACGATTAAAAAATTCTGTATCTAATATTAGAACCGGAAATTTAATTTCTTTTAATTTATTTTGTAAACCTTCAAAATTAAAATGAATTGATTGGTATTTATTCAGTTTTATTGAATTATCTTTAATTTCCAAATTTTTATACTTCATAGTTCTCTTCTTTTCCTTTTTATATTTTAACAAATTAATATATTATTTCATTGTTGTATAATCTTATTTATAGGTTATAAACACTAAATGGAGGTATTTTTAATGATATTAAGTAAATTAACTAGTAACATTTTAATTAATGAATTAATTGATGATATAAATTCTTGCATTAAAAATATGAATTTAGTTGAGGAATTGAACCAAAGTAAAGATTATAATTTCAATAATTTGCATGAGATTTATAATAATAAATTAATAGAATTATTTGAATTAGATAACAATCTTTCTTCTATAAATATTTTTATAGAAGATTTTACTCAGCAGGTAAGTAAGATGTTAATTGATGAAAAGCAAACATTTAAATTAAATGATTCAAAAGAACAAGAAAATAAAAAAAGAGTTTTTGAATTCATTATTTTCATTCAAAATAAACTTTTAAATTATAAAAAAATAATTATATCTTTAAACTGAATTCTAGAAAAAATGGGTAATGCCATTGAAATAAATGAAAATAATAAGAATGAGTTTGATTCATTAGTTGATTTTAATATTGAAAGAAGATTTAAAAAAATAAGAGAAGATATTGAATTAAGTTCAAATTTATTAGATTCTCAAAATCTATTTATCAATGAATTTGAAAAATTGAATTTAAATGATAAAAAGGAAATACTAGAAAAATTATTAAACTCAATCAATTTTGATTCCATTTTAGAAATGCATGATATTGACGAAATTATTAGAATATCACAAATGTCTACTTCAATAAATTTTTTAATTAAGTTTATTGAAGTTATTAATAAAATATAAAATAAAAAACACTTTTAAAAGTGTTTTTTATTTTATTTCAATTACTAATTCAATAGAGTTATCTATATCTCCATTTTCGCTAACTAATACTGTTTCAATTGTTTCACCTAAGTCGTTTGTTTTTTCACTCATACCAACAACAACATATTGTGTGTTGTTGTAATCTATAATTTCTCCAACTTTAGCTATATGATCAAGTTTAATTATATCTATTTGGTCGACATCATCATCAGAATGTCAATTTAAGTTATCAATTGTACCTAATTCATCATCATCCATTGATTCAAATAAATCTGAATATTTTCCTTCAACATCATCTAGAAATTTTAAAGCATCCATTGTTGAATCAGTTTCAGTTTCTTCTAATGTTTCATCTTTTAATGATTGATTTAGTATACTTTCATATTTATCTTCAACATCATCTAAGAATTTTAAAGCATCGATTGTTGAACTTACTTCATTATCATCATCTAAATCAAGAGTTAGTATACTTTCATATTTATCTTCAACATCATCTAAGAATTTTAAAGCATCCATCGTGCTAGTTTCTTGATCAATTCCAGATGATAGTGTAACGTTTTCAAACATTGTATCATCAACATCTAAATCTTCTGGTTCAAATTGGAATAGAGTTCTTTCTTCTTCACTAAATATTAATTCATCAAGATCACTATTAACTTTTTCAGTGTAACTTTCAAGATTGCTAATTGTTTCTTCAATTTGTGTTAATTCTTTTTCAATTTCATGATCAAAATTTTCATCAATGTCACCATATAGAATTTTTGATTCAGATAAATGATTCATTTCTTCATTATTAACAGTTTTAATACTTAATTTTTCTACTTCATCATAAGAATCAAATTCGCCTTCATTGTTTATTGATAATCTGTTATCTGTATCAAATTCAAAGCTATTTAAACTATCTTCTCCAGTTCCTAAAAGACTTGCTGTTGTCATTTCTTCTAATTCTTCATAATCTTCTGTTTTAATTACATCTTGATCAAAAGTAAAATCAACTAATTCAGTTTCTTCTTCTGAAACAACATTTTTAAATGGTTTATTAACACCTTCTTTAATGTATGCTTTTTCATGTAAGAAATGAACTTTATCTTCTTCAGAATTAAATCTGATTTCTTTGTTAGGTTCTTCAAATGATAACGTTTCACCATTTAATTCATTGTAATCAGCTGTTTGAATAGAATCATCATTTTGTCCGTTTAAATCAGCTGTATTTAAGAATGTATCATCATGTTTTGTATCTTCTGATTCTTCAAATATAGCTAATGTTTCTTCTTCTAATTCTTCATAATCTTCTGTTTTAATTACATCTTGATTAAAAGTAAAATCAACTAATTCAGTTTCTTCTTCTGAAACAACATTTTTAAATGGTTTATTAACACCTTCTTTAATGTATGCTTTTTCATGTAAGAAATGAACTTTATCTTCTTCAGAATTAAATCTGATTTCTTTGTTAGGTTCTTCAAATGATAACGTTTCACCATTTAACTCATTGTAATCAGCTGTTTGAATAGAATCATCATTTTGTCCGTTTAAATCAGCTGTATTTAAGAATGTATCATCATGTTCTGTTTTTAAAGAATCATCTAAAATATTTAATTGTTCTTCATCATCTGAATACTCTATTTCACCAAGAATATCTATTGTTGAATAATCATCTATTTTGTCATCAAATAATGATAAAGTTTTTTCATCTTCAGGTAATTCATCATAATCTTCAAAAATTAAATCTTCATTATCAGATTCAAAAGAAATTGGATCTGTTGAGTCATCTAATAAAATTTGTGTTTTATCTGCTTGTAATGTTGCTGAAATGATTTCACTAATTGTTTTTTCACCATCATGAACTAATCCACTTGTTTTTAGTTCTTCAAAAGTTGATGTTAAATCTATTAATTCATCATCAAAGTTTAATTCTTCTGCTTTATCAAAATTATTACTTATTGTTCTATTAATTGAATCAATTAACGCTGAAGCATCATCAGATTCATTTTCAAAAGTTTTTGATGTGTTATCTTCTGTAATTTCTTCAACAGTTTCTTCTGTAAGTTCATTATCGATTGTTTCACTAACAATATTTGTAATTAAAATCTCACCTTCATCTGATAAAACCTCTTCAAATGCTATTTGTTTTGGTTTTTCTTCTTCTTGTCTTTTTCATAGGTTATTAGATAAAGAATTTAATCTGCTACGTTTTTGTTTATTTTGATTAATTTTGCTAAAAGGATCTTGTAAGTCTCTAATTAATTTTTCTGTTTGTTTTTCATTAACTACTTTAACATTATTCTTAGCTTCTAAAACTTCAACTCTCGCAACATATTTTTCTCATGCATTAGTTGAATCTTTTTTATTATCATCTAATCATATTAAATACAGTGTGTACTTTTTAATATGTTCTTGAATTTGTTTATCATAATTTGAAATATCTTTAGTTAAGATTGCTAAAGTTGCATCAGCTGAAAATTTTTGCTTTAAGATGTAATTATTTATTTTATTTATTAATTCTATTGAAACTCTTCTCATATTAACCTCTTTTATTAAATTATACTTTATTTACATATATTTTATTATTTAGAAATAACAAAAAAACGGTGTTTTTACCGTTTTTTTACATTTTATTTAGTTTATCTTGAATTAGTTCTAATTGTTGTTTGTATAATTCATATTTTTCTTTTTCTTCTTCTATTTTTGAAGGAGCTGCTTTTGATATGAAATTTTCATTACTTAACATTCTTTCAGATCTACTTATTTCATTTTCAAGTTCTTTTTTCTTAGTTGCTAATTCTTCTAACATTTTTTCTTTATCAATGAAATCATCGTTAGGAATTTCAATAAAGAAGTCAAGTACTGATAAACTTGTTGTTTCGCTAACCAAAGATTCATTGATTGATAAATTAGCATTAACAAACTCATTTAAAAAGTTATTTATTTCTAAATTGTATTTAGTTATTATTTCTAAATTACCATTAGTTGCATTTCAATTTAAAAGCACATTATTCTTGATATTATTTGTTGCTCTAAATTCTCTTATTGAATTAATTAATTCAATAACAACATTAATGTAATCTGTTTCAAATACAAATTCTTTATCAAATCAACTTTCTTCTAAAATAGAGTTTTTCATATCTAATGTTTTATAAATATGTTCAGTTACAAATGGCAAGTATGGGTGCAACATAATCAATATATTTTTTAATAAATAAACAATTGTTTGTTGAGTAGCTTCTTTTGTTTTTGGATTATTTAAATTAACTTTCGCAAATTCAATATATCAACTACAGTATGTATTTCACACAAAGTCATAAAGCATTTTACCAGCAATTGCAAATTCATATTTATCTATTAAATAATTAACTTGTTTTGAAACTTTACTAAATTCTGTTAAAACTCATTTATCAGTTTCATTTAGAGAATTTGAATTTAAGATTGCTTGTTCTTCTCAAGGTTTAAAGTCTTCTTCCAAATTCATTAAAACATATCTTGATGCATTTCATAATTTATTAATGAAATTTCAAGCAGCTTTAACTTTAGAATCACTATATCTAATATCTTGTCCAGGTGTTGAATTAGTTAATAATGAGAATCTTAATGAATCAGAACCATTGTTAACAATTACATCCATTGGATCAATTCCATTACCTAATGATTTACTCATTTTTGCTCCATGCTCATCTCTTACTAAACCATGTATTAGTACATCTTTAAAAGGTATTTGTCCAGTGTATTCAATTGTTTGAAATATCATTCTTGAAACTCAAGAAAAAATAATATCATGACCAGTTACTAATACACCATTTGGTAAATATTCTTTAAAATATTTAGATTCAAATCCTTCTCCACGCATTAAAGTGGCAAAAGGTCATAAACCAGATGAGAATCATGTATCAAGCACGTCTTCATCTTGAATTCAATTTTCTGCATCTTTAGGCGCTTCCATACCCACATAAATTTTTGTTTTATCTTCTTTGTTATATCAAGCTGGAATTCTGTGACCTCATCATAATTGTCTTGAAATAGTTCAATCATGAATGTTTTCCATTCATTTTTTTAATACTTGATCAAAACGTTCAGGGAAAAACTTAATTTTATCATTGCTTTCTTGAAGTTTTAAAATCATATCAGCAAAACTATCCATTTTAACAAATCATTGATCACTTAAATAAGGTTCTACTATTGCATTGCTTCTTTCACTAAATCCAACTTGATGAATCATAGGTTCTGCTTTAATAAAAGTTTTTTCTTTTGTTAAATTTTCAATAATTTTATTTCTTGCTTCAAAACGGTCTAAACCTTGGTATTCTTCTCCACCCATTTCATTTATTGTTCCGTCTTCATTCATACATATTGGTTTTTCTAAATTATGACGAACAGCAATTTCAAAATCATTTAAATCATGTGCTGGAGTACATTTCATAACCCCAGTTCCAAAATCTAATTCTACATAATCATCAGCAATAATTGGAATAGCTTGGTTATTAACTGGATTAATGGCTTTTTTCCCTATAAATGATGTATATCTTTCGTCTTTAGGGTTAACAACTAAACATTGATCAGCAAACATTGTTTCTGGTCTTGTTGTTGCAACATTTAAAAATTCATTAGTTCCTTGAATCATGTATTTAAAATGATACATAAATCCTTCAACTTCTTTATAAATAACTTCAACATTTGAAATCGCAGTTTTTTGCATTGGGTCTCAGTTAACTATTCTTTTTCCTTTGTATATTAATCCTTTATTATAAAAATCAACAAATATTTCTGTAACTATTTTATTAATATCGTCATCCAATGTAAATTTTTCCATACTGTAATCAAATGCTAGACCTAATTTAGATCATTGTTGTCTAATGATTGCTGCATATTCATGTTTTCATTTTCAAGCTTGTTCTAAAAATTTTTCTCTTCCTAATTCAAAACGACTAATACCTTGTTCTCTAAGTTTTGCTTCAACTTTAACTTGAGTACTGATACCAGCATGATCCATCCCTGGTAAATAAAGTACATCAAATCCATTTAATTTTTTAAATCTGATAATGGCATCTTGCAAGCTTCCATCTCATGCATGTCCAATGTGCAATTTACCTGTTACGTTTGGTGGAGGTAAAACAATTGAAAATTTTGGTTTTTTAGAATCTGGGTTAGCTTTGAAATACTCATTTTGAATTCATCATTCATATCTATTTTCTTCAACTATTTCATAACTATATTTAGCTTCTAATTCTTTTTTCATTTCTATTATCTCCATTTCAATATATTAATTTTATAATATTTACTCTTTAACAAAAAGTGAAAATAAAACATTTGTGTTTAAACGTAAAAAATAATGAGACAAACTCATTATTTTTTACGTTTTTTGTTTTGTTCTTTAGCATCTTGGTTAATCATTTCAGCAATTAATATTTGATTTTTTTGTCAATTACCAACTGATAAATGATATGAGTAAAATACAATTGTATCTATCATTAAGATTAATAAGAACGGAACAATTGAAATTGCAAATGCTACAAACATAATTCATATATTATCACTTGTTCATTTTGAAGTAGCTTTTGAATATCCTACTAATCCTAAAATACTATCATTTAATCCAGGAATTGTTATAACTCCGATTGATAATACTAATGCTATTAATGATGCATATATTAAAGGCTTAGAAATTTGTAATTTAATTTTATTTGATGCTTTTCAATTAGAAATTTTAATTAAATGTGCAAAGAATAATGGTGACATAACTATTGTTATAAACATTGCTGTTCTTCCAAATACAATATATTCATCTAAAATTTTATTTCTTATAATACCATCTGAAACATTATTCATGATTTCATGAATTTGACCTAATCATGTTGTTGAACTTAATTCAAAGTTAATTTTAAATTGAGCATAAAAATCATAATCTATTCAAGCTTTTGTATCTGTTGCCATCATTCCAATAAAGAAAGAACCAACAGAACATAATGCTGATAATACTCCAATTTTAATTATTGGTAATATTAATCCTTTTAATAAACCATTCTTACCAACCTGTGGTTTCAGTTTCATTAAAGTATCATCTAAAGGACCCATACCAATCGCAATCGCTAAACATGACTCAACAATTAAGTTGATATATAAAATATTTGTTGCTTCTAATGGTGATATTTTAAATATTAATGAAATTATTAAAATAGATAAAACGTTAGCCAAGTTGAATCCCATTAATAAAGTAATTGCTCGTTTAATTTTTTGATAAACGTTTCTTCCTTCGTTAACTCCAGTCATAATAGTTGCAAAGTTATCATCAGTTAAAATAACATCACTGGCTTGTTTAGCCACATCAGTACCTGTAATACCCATAGCAACCCCAATATCAGCTTTGCTTAAACTTGGTGCATCATTTACTCCATCACCAGTCATTGAGACAATATATCCCTTTTTCTGTAATGTAGCAACAATCTTAACTTTATGTTCTGGATTAACACGAGCAAACACTCTTATGTTATCAATAACTTCTTCCAATTCTGCATCAGACATAGTATCAAGTTTATCTGATGAAATAACTTGTTTTTCTTCATAAGCTAATCCTAAATCTCTAGCAATAGCTAAAGCAGTAATCGCATGATCACCTGTAATCATACAAACCTCAACTCCAGCAGCGTGAGCTTCTTCAATTGCTTGAACAGCTTCTTTTCTAACTGGGTCAATCATTGCAACTGCTCCAATAAAAGTAAGACCTTTTTCTTCAAGTTTATTATTTTTAACTTCTTTATACGCAAAAGCTAAAACTCTTAAAGCATCATCACTTAAATTAATACTTGCGCGCATAATTTCATGTTTATGAGATTCAGTTAATTTAATAACTTTGTTTTCAATCATTATATGATCACAAATACTTAATAATTGGTCAATAGCACCTTTTGTAAATGCTATTGTTTTTTTATCAACAGTATTTAAAGTACTCATTAACTTTCTTTCACTATCAAAAGGTATTTCATCAATTCTTTCGAATTTCTTACGATAAACTAATTCATCAACACCCATTAATTCTGCAAAATCTACTAATGCTAATTCTGTTGGATCTCCAATTCTTTCGTTTCCCTCAGTAATACTATCATTTGGTAAAACTAAAGCTTTAAGTAATAATTCTTTTTGAATACTTTTATCTAAATCAAGATATTCATCTGAATCCATAATTCTATTATTATCAATAACTTTTTTAACTGTCATTTTATTTTGAGTTAAAGTTCCAGTTTTATCTGTACAAATAACATTAACTGAACCTAAAGTTTCAACACTAGCTAATTTTTTAACAATAACATTATTATTTGCCATTCTTTTTGTTGAGAAACTCAATGTAATAGAAATTACAGCAGCCAATGATTCTGGTATAACACCGATTGCTAAAGTAATTGCCACCATTAAATAACTAGCTCATGCTTCAAATCCACCAACTAAAGATAATAATAAGAAAACAAAAATTCCTATTAGACCAGCTACACAACTAATCACATATCCAAATTTACTAATTTTTTTCTCAAGTGGAGTTTCAGTTTCTTCGTTTTTATCAATAGCTTCTGAAATTTTCCCTATTTCTGTGTTTAAACCAGTTCCAATAACAATACCAACAGCTCTACCAGCTGTAGTAAATGTTGACATGAATGCTATATTAGTTTTTTCTGCTAATATAGTTGTCTCTTTTATTGCTTTGTGTGTTTTTTCAACAGGAACTGATTCACCAGTTAAAATTGCTTCATCAATCATGAAATCAGCTGATTGTACAATTCTTAATTCAGCAGGTACATATTTACCAGCTTCAAGAATTACAATATCACCAACTACAAGATCAGATGCATCTATTTCTTTTTGATTATGATCTCTTAAAACTACAGCTTTTGGTTTAGAAAGTGATTTAAGTGCGTCAACACTCTTTCTAGCTTTAACTGTTTGAACTGTCTCTAAAACAGCATCAACAATAACAATAAGCATAATAACAACAAAGTCTATAAATTCATGAAAACCTATTTTTTCACCAGGAGATGAAATTAATGGAGCTACAACTGATATAACAGCAGCAAACATTAATATTAATTGTAATGGTTCAACAAAGGCATGCAAGAATGTAACTCATCAAGGAGTAACCTTTGCAGTTGGTAATTCATTTTTACCATTCTCTATAAGTCTTTTTGTTGCTTCTTCTTCTGTTAAACCTGTTTTTATATCAGTATCTAACTTATTTTCAATTTCTTTTATCTGACTACTCTCTCAACTATCCATTTTCTACCTCTAATAATCTAATTAAAGCATCATAACTTTCTTTAATATTTATTTTATCTAAATTTGAAACTTTAACAAACACATCATTTTGATCAAACTCTAAAGTTTCTTTTATTAATTTTTCGTTTTTTGCAATTTCATTTCTTTTTAATTTATCTAACTTTGTTCCAATCATTAATACTGGGATATCATTAGCTTTTAAAAAGTCATACATTTGAACATCATCATTTGTTGGTTTATGCCTTAAATCTACTAACATGCAAACAAGTTTAAGATTTTCTCTTGTTGTTAGATAATCCTCCATCATAATACCAAACTCAACTTTCATTGAATTAGAAATTTTAGCATAACCATATCCAGGTGCATCCACAAGTCTAAAGCTACTATTGTTAATATCAAAGAAATTTAATAATCTTGTTTTACCTGGTGTGTTAGCTACTTTAGCTAATTTTTTGTTATTTGCTAAAGTGTTAATAAAACTTGATTTACCAACATTACTTCTTCCTACAAAACAAACTTCTGGAATGTTATCTTCGATTCAACCAGACTTATTTGCTGCTGATTTAATAAATACGCTTTGTTTAAACATTTTACCTCCTAAATAAATTCTGTTTTCATTTTTAACTCAATTAAAAAGTCTTTTAATTCTCAATGATATGAAACTTTTATTATGTCATATCCTTCAATTTCTTTAACTTTAAAAATTATTTTTTTACGTTTAATATCATTTTTTATTTTTTCTATTTCTTCAAGACCAAAAACTTTATCTCATATAACTATTTTACTGTTCTTAACAACTACATATATTGATTTAATTTTAATTTGAATTAAAGTTATTCAAATAATTAGCATTATCATGTAGATTACACATATAATTGATTGTACTAATAACATTATGTTTGTAATAAATACTAAACAAATGATTGTGATAATAACAAATGCTAAACTAAATATCATTAGTGATATCAAATAACCAAGGCATATATATAGTAATTTTGAATTTTGAAAATATCTGCTATCTTGTTTAATCAATTTTTGAATTTGTTTAAAATATTTTCAATCTTTTATAGCAATGTAAAATGCATACGCCATTAAAATTAAACTTATTAATAGCGGAAATATAATTAATTTCATCTTACTCATTCTCCAATCTGAATTTTGAAATGATAGATTTCAGTTTTAGATCATTAGTTACAAAATATATTTCTTCATTTTTCGTTTTTAAGTAAATAGTTTTCAAATATTCACCGTTAAAATTTCAAACATAATTTTCAACTAATATAACATTATTAAATTTTATAATTTTAAATTCTGTGCCATTGTCTAAAACAATTCTTTTATTGCTTATATAAGTTAGCGTTTTTTCTAATTCGTTTTGTTTTCCTTTTATTTTAAAAAGAGAATAATTTTTTTTAAGATTTTTAATGTATTGATCATATTCATCATCAAATTCTTTTTTCTTATTTTTTTTATTTTCATTTTCATTAAAAGATACTTCTAATTCATCCACAAAATAAATGTTTTCATTTTCAGAAAGTTCAAATTTTGTTTTAATTGGTTTTAGTTTTCTAAGTATTTCGTCTTCTACTTTTTTATATTCAGCAATTTCTTTTAGATATTCATCATTAATTACTTTAAAAGGTTTGTGTTTAACTGAATAAACATATGACAAAATTCCAACAATTAAAAGTATTATTGCATATAAGATTATTATGCAAATTGCAATTATAAATTTTGAGTCCATTTTATTCTTCTTCAAAATCCATTTCATATTGTGATCAAATATCAATTAAATTAATTAATGATTCTGCTTTATTTAATATTTCTAAAAATTCATATTTTTTTTCATCATTTATAGTTCTATCAATTTTAAGTAAATTTATCATTAATTTACTTGCTTCTCTTAAATCATTTAAATTAGATTCTTCAAATGCTATTTTTAAAACTTTAATAAATTCATTTTCATTATCATAGACATTTTTAAATTTTGAAAGTGATTCACCATAAACTTCATTAACTTTTTTAATTATTATTTCTTTGAATATTTCTAAAATATTTTCTTGATTTACAATTATTTCATTTGCTTTTGATTTAGCTTCTATTGAATCAGTAAATTCAAATAAAAATTCATTAGGTGCTAAAAAATTACTCATAGCTATAGCTATTTGTAAATCTGAAATAATTTCAAATTCTTCCTTGTGGTTTAAAGATTTAATCTCTTTTAATAAATCTTTTTCTATGTCATTAAGTTTATTTAATAATTTAGTTAAATCCTCTAACTCTTCAACTTCATTTAAATTATCTAAAAGACTTGTTAATTCTTTTTTATTTTTTAATTCAGCTTCAACATTTTCTAAACTTGAAATAACAATTGCTAAACCAGGTTCTAAAAAATCAACTTCGATTTCGTTATTCATCTTCTTTCTCCTTTTAAAGTATAATTATATTTAATTATACCTTATAATATAAAAAAGAATAAGAATAGAGGAGTTATAATGATTCAAATATTTAAGTTAAAAGAGTTAAATCAAGTTGAATTATCACATTTGGAAGAATTAAATTCTTGATGAGATAAACCTGTTGATAAAAAAATTGCAAAATGCAAATTGTTTATTTCAAAGTTTGGACTGCAGCCAAATGATTACATTACATTTGATAGTTTAAAAGAAGTTAATTTTAATGATTATATAAGGGGTGTAAATAATTATTTAAATTTTTATACACCGAAATTAAAAACAATTGTAAGCGAAAGACATGCTTTTAAAAAATTTGATAAGTCAATTATAAATTATATGCAATTAAATGGTTATACAGCATCAATAAGTACTATAGCATCATTTTATACAGAAGAAGTAGATCATGATTTAAATAAATTTAATAAAATTGATGCAATTAATTTTGCAAATAAAGTTTTATTAGAAAAATGAAATAAATTCAAAAGAGAAGTTTTATCTACTTTTGGTGGGAATGAAATAATTAAAGATGTTATAAAAGGAATATTTGAAAACGAAGTTATTTATGATGGTGTATTTTTTGACTCAAGAATCATTGTAAATACAATTGTAAAATATGCATCAAATCTTTTAAAGAAAACTGAAATTACAGAAAAGCAATTTTTAAATATTATGTACTTAGCTTATCTTCAATCTAACTTTATTGAATCTTTTATTTATATTTACAAAGGTTTCACAATAAACCTAAAATAAAAAAACTATTAGGAATTAAACTAATAGTTTTTTATTAATAAACTTTTATTTCTTCACCGTTAATATCACTTTCAATAACGTTAACAAAAGCTAATGCAGCTTTCTCAACAGGGACAGGTTTTACACCTTTGAAATAATCTTCATATTCAACCATTGATTCATTAAAAACTGAAGGACTAACGCAATTTATTCTAATGTCTTTTTCTATATCAAAAGCGGCTGCTTTAGCAAAAGAAGCTACAGCTCCATTAATCAAGGCATACATTGTTCCCATTTTAATAAACTCTTCTTTAATTATTCCTGCAATTAAAGTTATGCTTCCTTTTTCATTTAAATACTTACTTCCTATTAAAACCATATTAACTTGTCCTAATAATTTACTATTTAAAGAAAACTTTATATCTTCTTGAGTTAAGTTTTCTAAAGGAGCCATTGTAGCTGAACCTGCAGCATTCACAATATGATCAACATTCCCAATCTTTTGAAACATTGCTTCAATACTTTCTTTTGAAGTCATATCTACCTGAATATCTCCAGATTTTCTTCCAGCTGTTATTATTTCATATTCTTTTTTGCTTTTATTCAATTCTTTAACTATAGCAGTTCCTAGTGTTCCATGACCACCTAAAATTAATACTTTCATTTAAATCTCCTTTTTTAATTAAATTGATTATATAACTATTTTAAAAAATTGATTATTTTTAGTTTATAAATTTAATAAAAAAAAGATGCAAAAAGCATCTTTTTAGCAAACTAAATTGCTTTATTATTATTTGTATTTACGGTTTTGTTTTTGTTTGTAAATTCTTTTTTCTTTTTTACTTAGGTGATATTCACGTTTTCTAGCTTCAGCTTTGTTTGATGATGCTACTTTTTGAAATCGTTTAAGAGCTTTTTCGATTGATTCTCCCTCGTGTACGATAATACTTGCCATTTTTTCAACTCCAATTCAATAAACTATTAATATTTTATCTCAATTGGGTTGTAAATTACAATACTTTTAATAAAAATAAAAAAATTTAACCTTTTTTTGTTTTGGTTAAATTTTATTTTCTATAAAAATCATCAAAGTTTTTTGTCAGATTTTTTTCTCATAATAAAGTAAGGTATAAATATTACTAATAAAACAATAGCCAATATTGTGAAAAAAATTAACATACAAAATTTATTAGCTGCTTTCTTTAAAGCTATTTGTTCAGCAACTCCAACAATTTCATATCCATAAAATGAATCTATGTTTCCCTTTCTCGAATAATTAAATATTAAAGAAAAAATTTGGATTATTGCAGTTAATGATAAAATCACAATAAAAATCATAATTTCTGAATCTAAACTAACTTTATCTGATTTATTAACTAAGAATAAAATTAATGTTGTTAATCCTCCATATAAATAAATACCAAAACAAGTTCAGTTTAAATATATATGTCTTTTTACTATTTTTTTATAACTTTTGATTATAAAGAATGGGATTCTTTCTTTTCCCATTAATAAGTCAGATTTATAACCTTTAACATCAATCATAATATGTCTTAAATCAATTAATGCAATTACCATAACAATAGAACTTAAAATTAAAATAGTAATCATGATAGCAGCACTTGGAATTAATTTTGGATCAATTCTTAAGAAGTTTTCTCCATCTTGTAATTTAATGTAATTTAATGCTATGAAAAATGCAGATACAATCGAACATATTATTGAAGTAAACATTAAGAATGCTATTTTATATTTTTCCATTTTAATTTCTTTTGCAATTCTTTTGTTTACTGTTACTGCTTCTAATTCTTTTTTTGAAAATTCAGGTGTAATACCTCTAAACTTATTTTCACCAAATACTGAATCACTAGAATTTACATAATTAGGATTTTTTATTTGATTTTGTTCATTTGGATTAGGCTGTTGAATCCCATTCATAATTTCATTATTCATTATTTGCTTTCCCTTTCTTTAAGTTTTGTTTCTCTAACTATTGAGTTAATTTCTTCATCTATTTTAATTTTTTCAATTTCTAGATTATTACTACTTTTATCTATTTTTACTTTTGTAACAGCAAACTTTGTTAGATAAATTAGCAAAGATATCAAAAGAAGTGATGCAAAGAAAATAAAAATAAATAAAAATGGAATTGGTTTCCCAAATATAACTAAAGCATTATTTATGTCAAATATCCCCTTCATGTCATTTCCCCTTTAAATAATTTTATCATTTTTTATTTTTATTTGTTTTTAGTTTAAATAGTGAGCACAGAATAAAAAACTAAACAATGAATGTTTAGTCTTATTTTATTGTTTTAATACTTAATTCACTTAATTGATTGTCTTCAACATAACTAGGTGCATCATTCATCATATCAATCCCTTTTGAATTTTTAGGGAAAGCTATAACGTCTCTAATTGATTCTGAATGAGTAAGTAACATGATTACTCTATCAATTCCAAAAGCAAAACCAGCATGATTTGGTGCTCCATATTTATATGCATTTATAAATCAACCAAAGTTTTTCTCAATAGTTTCATCATCCAATCCTACAGCTTCAAACATTCTTTGTTGAATTCCTGAGTCTGTAATACGAACTCCACCACTTCCAAGTTCAAATCCATTTAAAACTAAATCATATGAATCTGCTATTGCATCTTCTTTATTAGTTTCAAAATCATCAATTGATTTAATGTTTGGCATTGTAAAAGGGTTATGAGCAGCTACATATCTAGATTCCTCATCACTTCATTCATATAATGGGAAATCAATAATTCATAATAATTTATAATCATTAGGATCAGCTAAGTTTAAAATTTCAGCAACTTTATTTCTAACTGCACCAAGCATATCTGATATCTTCTCATATTTACCAACGTTTAGTAGAATAGTTGCTTTATCTTTAATATTAAATTGTTTAATTAAAGCTTGTTTTTCACCATCTGATAAACTTGAAGCGATTGAACCACTTCAAGTTCCATTTTCAAATTTAGCAAATGCTAAATTATTAAAACTCTTTTGTTTTGCAGTTTCTGTTAAAATTTCTAATTGTTTTTTGCTCAATAATTCTTCAACACAAATTCCTCTAATTGATAATTTATTTTCTTTAAAACTTTCAAATAATTTGATTTGAGTTTTATCAAATATTTCATTTAAAGTATTAATTTTTAAATCAAATCTAATATCTGGTTTGTCACTACCATATAAATCTATTGCTTCTCTAAAAGGCATTTTAATTAATTTTTCTTTAAAATCAATTCCTTTAACTTCTAAAAAGATTTTCTTAATTACCTTTTCAATTTGGTCTTGAACCTCTGTAGCAGATGCAAATGACATTTCCATATCTAATTGAGTAAATTCAGGTTGACGATCATTTCTTAAATCTTCATCTCTAAAACATCTAACAATTTGATAATATTTATCAAATCCACTAACCATTAATAATTGTTTATACAATTGGGGAGATTGAGGTAATGCATAAAAAGTATTTTTATTTAATCTTGATGGAACTAAGAAATCTCTTGCTCCTTCTGGAGTTGATTTCCCAAAGTATGGAGTTTCAACTTCAACAAAATTATCAGCTTCAAATTCTTTACGAATTATACTGTTAACTTTTGCTCTTAAAAGCATATTATTTTGTATCTTTTGACGTCTTAAGTCTAAATATCTATATGACATTCTTGTTTCTTCTGAAACTTCTACATCATTTTCAATAACAAAGGGAGTTAATTCACTTTTATTAATTAATTCAATATTTTTAACTTCAATTTCAATTTCACCAGTAGGTATATCTGCATTTTTTGATTTACGTTCAATAACTTTACCTGTTATTGAAATTACATACTCAGGTTTTAAATTATTAATTAATTCTTGTTTGTTTTCACCAACAACAATTTGTGTAATACCATAAAAATCCCTTAAATCAATAAATGTAATTTGTCCCATTTTACGAATTTTTTTAATTCATCCCTTTAATGTTACTTCTTGATTTACATTTGAAATGTTTAATTGATTACAATTATGTGTTCTTTTCATTTCTATTTTTCCCCTTTTAAGTATTTAACAATATCTTTAAATTTCAATTCTTTAGTTTCACCAGATTTTTGATCTTTTATTGCATAAATATCACTATTAATTGAATTTTCACCAATAATAACGATATTTTTAGATTTCAATCTTTCTGCTGATTTAAATCCAGCTTTTAAATTTTTAATATTTCAATTTGTATCAACTTTTAGGTTTGCTGTTCTAGCTTCTAATAAAAGTTTATTTGTTAAAAATTGAGCATCATCAGACAACGGTATTATAAATAAATCTAATTCATCTTCATCAGCAACTTTTATTTCTTGATCACTAAGAATCATCATTATTCTTTCAATGCCTATTGCAAAACCACTAGCAGGTAAATTTGGTCCACCTAGTTCTTCAACTAAATTATTGTATGAACCACCAGCGATAATAGCTTGGTCTGTTTTAATATTTTTAAATTCAAAAACTAAGCCTGTGTAATAATCTAATCCTCTTACTAAGTTAAAGTTTATTTTTGCTTCAATTCCTAGTTGCTTTAATTGATCAAATGTTTTATTCAATCTTTCTTTGTTTTCTTGACTTGCAAATAAAGTCATTTTTGGTGCTTCTGCAAATTTATTACCATCAATTTTACAATCTAATACACGTAAAACATTTTTATTAATTCTTATTTCACAATCTGAACATAAATCATCAAATAAATTCAAATATTTTTTAAGTTCTAATTCGTATTCTTTTCTTTCATTTCCACTTATTAAATAATTCATTTCAACAATTACGTCTTTATTAATTTTTAATTCTTTTAAGAATGACTGACCTAAAGAAATTAATTCAACATCATGACTAATTGAATCTATACCAAATGTTTCTACCCCTAATTGATTAAATTGTCTATATCTTCCAGCTTGTGGTCTTTCATATCTAAAAATAGGTCCTATATAAAATGTTTTGTATGGTAGATTCTCTTGAATATATAATTTATTTTCAATTAAAGCTCTTACAGTTGGAGCTGTTCCTTCTGGTCTTAAAACATATTCACGACCTTTTCTGTCTGTAAACTCATACATTTCTTTGCTTACAATATCACTTGAGTCTCCAACACCTCTAACAAATAATTCTTTAGATTCAAACATAGGAGTAATGATTTCACCATAGTTAAAAAGATTTAGAACTTTTCTAAATTTTTCTTCTACTGCATTTCATTCTTTAGAATTATTTAAAAATAAATCTTGAGTTCCTCTAGGTTTTTGAATCATAAAATCTCCTTTTGCTTTAAATATTATAACATTTTCATTTATTAACAAATAATAAGGTTTTACAAAATAAAAAAAATGATAGAAACCTATCATTTTGATATTAGTTTTGTTCTTGTTCGTCTTCATCAAATAATGAAGGATCTATTTCATAATGTTTTCCTTGCATAGCAGCCATTGTTGCATTTGCTTGTTCAGTTCTTGCTTTCATAATTTTTTGTACATCTTTTTTAGGATTTACAATTACTAACATTAATGCACCCATTAAAGTTAAAATTGAAGATACTAAAGTTATTACAGATAAAGTTATAATAATGTCTATTTGAGATTTAAAATCTGAACTTAAAGCTTTTATAAAATCATTATAATAATTACCAGTAACTTCTCCTGGGTTTGATGTATCAGAAATTTGTTGGATTGTTAGATTTTCAAATGCTTTTCATTTGTTCATAACTAAATCATTTGATATAGAAGCAGAAGAAGTTATAACTATATAAATAAGAAGAATCGCTATTATTAATAGCATAAAACCACTAACTCTATATTTTAATCTTGATGCATCTTGTTTTTTTCAAAAAGTAAATCCAATATAACCAAATCAAATTAAATAAAATGCTCCAAAAATTATAGCTCCTACATTTGTTGTTGATTGTGCAAAAATATTCATAGAGTTAGGTATATTAACTCTTGTTGAAGAAGTGTTGCTAATTACATAAAAGAAATCCTTAAATTGATCTCATTTTTGATCTTGAAATAATATGTGCATGTAAGAATTATCATTTTTAGAAAGATCAACTTTTATTGTTCCAACATATATTGTTAAAGCTACATAAAAAATAATTGTAATCAGCATAAGTACTGTGAATAATTTTTTAATAAGTGGCATATATTTTGGTTTTGTTTTAAAAGGATAAAATTTAGGATTCATAAAAATATTTGGTGGCACATTACCACCCATATTTCCACCAAAAAAGTTTTGTTGTTGATTAAAGTTTTGCTGATTCATGTTTTCAGTACTTGAATTAGTTTTCTTTTTGTCAGAATTTGCTTTTTCTTTCTCAGCATTTTCTTTTGCTTCTTTTTCAGCTTTCTCTTTTGCTTCTTCAGCTAATTTTTCATCCATTTTTTTAACATAATCTGAAGATAATTTAGCATTTGATTCGATGTCTTCAATTGTAAATATTTCTTCTTCATTTGTTAATGTTTTTCTCATTACTTTATAATTTTCGTTAATGAAAGTAACAACACGTGAATATTCAGCATAAATTTCTTCGCTATTGATGTCATCATCTGCTGCTTCAAATCTATTTGAAACTTTAGTTATTTTTACATAAGCCTTTGCAAATTCTGCTGCTACTTTTTTACGGTTATATCTACACTTGAACTTGTCGCTTTCCAAAAGTAATAATAAGTCAATTAACTTAATAACTTCTTTTCTAAAAGCTTCTTCTTTTCTTAGAAAATACTTTAATTTATCATTTTTAATAATATTAAACAGTAAATGTGAAATACTAATATAAATTTTTTTATTATGCATTTTTATCCTCCATGTTTTTAATAAATCTGTATTCAACTATATTGTCTTTATCCATAGTGTTATTTAAAACACCTTGTTGAATATAATATAATAATTTAATTTTATCATTTAATTCTCTAATGTTAAGTTTATTTGAAATAGCTATCTTAACTCTATAAGGGTGTGCTTTTGTTATTTGAACAATTTCTTCATTTCTAATTCCTTGTTGTTTCATAACATTTACATCTCTAAAGAAAACAACAGTTGAACTTAATAATGCTATTAATTTCGAAATATCATCATTCATAAGTAAATAATCTTTATAAAGTTTTAAAAATGTTTTTGTTTCATTATTAACAAAAGCATTTGATAATTCAAAGATGTCGTTATCAATATATTTAGATAGATTATTTTTTATATCATCAAGTGTTATAACATCTGATTCTATGTGAGAAAGTTTAGTTAATTCATTTGTTAAAGTTTGCATATCTTTTGGAATAGATTGAAATATAAAAGCTGCATCATGATCTGTTATTGATTTTTCATTTCTAGTGAAAAATGCTTTAATATAATTTAAAACTTCATTTTCTTGCATAGTTTTAACATTAGTTACTTCTAGATTTTCTTCTATATATTTAGCTATTTTTAATCTTTTAGAAATTCTTTCGTTATTTAATGTAAAAATTACAACATTGTCGGTTTTACTTTCAAGAATTCTATAAAGTGCTTCTTCTGAATAGTTTCTATGCAAACTTATTTTTTCTTCTGTTGCAAATCAAGCATCACTTATTATTAAAATTTTAGGTTCTCCAAATAAGGAGAAAGTATTTAATGAAGTATATATTTCGGATATATCATTATAAATTAAGGAATAATTTTCAACTTCATATTCTTTTTCAGTCAATAAGTTCTTAACTAATTTATTAACTGTTTTAGTTAATAAAAAATGATCCTCTGAATAAATAAAATACATACTTACCTCCACAAATGTTATTCTTATTTTATATCAATGTTTAGATAAAAATGTTTAAAGAATAAAAATGTTTAATTTTATCTACTTATTTGTTATAATCTAAATTGTACTAAAAATTATATAAAGGAGTTGAAATTATGCCAAATATTAAATCACAAAAAAAACGTGTTTTAACTAATGAAAAATCAAGAGCTTCAAATAAAGCAATTAAATCAGAAATTAGAACAGCGATTAAAAAAGCTTTAGCTGCTAAAAAAGATGAAGCTACTGATGCAACAGATTTAATTAATCACGCAGTTAGTTTAGTTGACAAAGGTGTTAAAAAAGGTATCTTAAAACCTAATAAAGCTGCAAGAGAAAAATCACGTTTAATGCAAGCGTAATTCTCAACTAAAAAGAAATAATGTAAGGCAACAATTGTTGCCTTATTTTTTTATTATCTTATAGCTTTTAAATAAGACAAAGATATTATCTAAACCATTTGTGATGTAATATTGTATTTTTAATTTTTTGAGTGTGTCTATTGTTTCTTTATGAGGAAACTTTTTATTTCCGCCTTCATTTTCACCACTAATTAAAGCAATTTTAGGTTTTATTAAATTAATGAACTCAAAACTTGAACTTGTCTTACTCCCATGGTGGCCTATTTGTAAGATATCTACTTTCTTAAGATTTAAGATATAAATAAAATCAATTCTATTCATTAAGTACATTTCTGTTTCTTTTTCAGCATCTCCCATAAATAAACTTCTTATATTTCCAATATCTACTATTAAAACTAAACTCTTATTATTTTCAGAATTAGCATATGGATTTATAAAAATATTAATAATAATGTTTTTTATTTTTATAGTGTTTAATATATCTTCATTTAAAATAATTTGCTTTATTTTAAAATTTTCTTTTAAACTGAATAAATTATTATAATGGTCTTCATGTGTATGAGAAATAAAAATTAAATCTATTTTATTGATACCTTGATACTTTAAAAAATTACTTACGAGTTCTGGACTTCTTTGCTTTCCAACTCCAGCATCAAAAATTATAGTTATATTATTCCACTTGTTATGATAAACAAAACTATTACCGTTACCTACATTAAGCATTGTCAAATATTCTGAGGGCTTAAATAAAAAGTTTAAAACTAAAAATAAGAAAAATGCAATTATTGAATATATCTTTATTTTTATTGATACTAAATCACAAACAAAGTTTATTATTGTTAAATAACCAAATAATATAAAAATAATATTGAAATAACCAACATTTAATATAAGACTTATTCTTTTAAGCAAAATAACTACAGTTAGTAATACATCGTATAAATTATTTAATAAATCTTTGTTAATTAAATACACTAATGGCGTAATTCAGTAATATACACTTATTATTGGTGATAATAAAAAAGCGTAAAACATCGAAGTACCATTTATTTGATAAGTGAAATATACATTCAATAAATTTAATAGCATAAAGAAGAAAATGAAATTAAAAAGTTTTTTTTCTTTATTAACTAAAGATCAAAAGAGAATAATTAAAACAATGTATCAAAAACCAGAACTAAAAGCAAAGTTAGGAAAAATTAAAATGATAACGACAATTGAAACAAGATTTTTTAAATATTTATCAGTTTTTAATGTTTTAAATATATCTAAAATTTGATTAAACATTATCCTTGTAAACATAATAGGTCAACAAGTTAAATAGCTTCATACAAACAATATAAAAGTTGAAATGTATTTAAATTTTCTAAGAGTTATTTTATTAAATAATTTAAAGATTAAAAACATATTTATAAAATTAAAATTAATTAAATATTTTAAACCCAATTGATTTAATTCAGAAACCATTAAATCACTTGAATCATACTTATTTAAGAAAAGCACATTAATTAATAAAGGAGCATTATTCAAATTAAAATGTTTATAAATTAAAACTCTTATATTGAAGTTATTTAATATTTCTAAATTTGATGTTTTAATTTGGTATCTAATATTATCCTTGCTAAGATATTCTTTAAAATCAAATTCGTAGTAATTAGAAATGCTATTTATTTGATTTACTTTTCCTTTTATGTTTAGTTTCATACCTACAACATAATTATTTTTGTTAGCTTGTATATAAAATTTTGTATTATTAATTTTAACTATTATGTAATTAGTTTTACATTTTAATATTTTTGCTTTTCCGACTATTTCTTGTTCTTCTTCAAAACTATTTGAATTTCAGTATTGATATATCAATAACATTATTATTGCAATAACTATTCAAGCAGTTACGAACAATATTTTTCTTTTGTTTTCTAATCAGGTAAATATTAAAAGTATCAAAAGGCTTATAAACAAATAAATTATTTCTTGTGTATAAAAAAATGATACATAGATACAAGTGAAATTAAAAAAATAAAATATAAAATAGGTTTAAAATGTAATAAGTTTTGAAAGTCCTTTTTCAAATAAGAATTGTTCATTTTTAGATTCACAAAATGCTTTCACCTCACTTTCAATAACAGAAGAAGGCTTTGCTTGATCAATAATTAAGAATAGTTCAATAGAATATGATGAGCTTAAGTTAAATACTAATAAATCGCTCATTTTTATATTCAGATAATTTATTTTTTGAATATATTGATCTTTGATGTCTAAAACTATTTTATCTTGTTTTAAATTTATTTTAATTGGTTCGAACCAATTCAAATTACTGTTAACCTTTTGAAATTCATTTCAATAATTTTTATAATTATTTTTAGGCAATTTTTTAGGGTATGTAAAATTTTCAATATTTGTTATTAATTCATATCTAATTTGAAAAATAAATTCTTCTTTATTGCTAAAATTATCAATACTAAAAAAACTTGTTACAAAAACAAGGATTAAAATGATAGTAAAGGCTATTAAATATTGAAACTTTTTCATATTAGTTATTAAGGTAAAAAAAATAAAAAAATCTACATAAGTAGATTTAATTTTAATTATTTGTTAACTTTATTTAAAATTTCTTCAATTCTATTAGCATTCTCCAAACTAGTATCATATTCAAAGAATAAATCTGGTACTGTTCTTGTATTTAATTTATGTGCTAACTTCATACGAATAGTTTTTTTATTTTCTTCAAGTTCACTTGCTATTAATTCTTTTGTTATTTCTTTATTTAACGGTAAGAATGATCAATAAATTTTAGCTATTTCACTATCATTTGTTAATCTTACTTCAGCAATTGAAAGTGCTCTTAAAACATCGTTTTTCATTTCTCTTTCAATAATAATTGTAAGTTCTCTTAAAATTGTAGCTTCTTTTCTACCTTTAATTTTGTGATTTGCCATAAATCCACCTCGAGTTCTATACTATTATTATAATATTTTTTTCAAGATTTCCAAAATTTCTTTTCCAGCTATTTTAATAAAATCGTTAAATTGAACATTGTTTGTGTTTTTTTCTCCAATTACATCACTAATAATTTTTATTACACTAAACTCTTTTTCAAACAAATAGGCTGTTTGAGCATATGCAAAACATTCCATATCTAAAACACTAATTTTATCTTCAATTTTATTAATAAAATTTTTAACTTGTTCAGTTGAGTGGATAAATATATCTGATGAAGCAATATTTTTTATTTTTGCTTTACTGATAGTCTTAATAATATCTTTATTACTTGTTTCATAATATTTTGGCATTCTTGGTACTTGACCATAAGCATAACCAAATGCAGTTGCATCAGCAACGCTGTTATAAATTTTATCAATAATTAAAATATCACCTTGTTTCAATTCTTTATCACAACCACCACTAGTTCCAATATTAATTATTGAATCTATATCGTATTTACTTAAAATATATGACAATTGAGCAGCTGCATTAACTAAACCAATTCCAGTTATACAAAACATAATTTCTTCATTTTTATAAATTGTAAACTTTTCATTTTCAACTTTATTTAATTTGTAAAAAGCAATTGAATCCTGCAATTCTTCATGCATAGCTCCTATAATTAATTTCATTATTTTTCTCCTTTTACATAAAAGTTATAAGTTTTTAAAAGTTTATCGCCAATAGAATCTATTCCATGAGTTTTAATTGCAACTTCATATTGGTTTATTAGTAATTTAATAAAACCATTTTTTAAATTTTTAAAACATTCTTCTCGATAATATTCAACATCTTTATAATCTCGTTCTGAACTAATTTTATCTGCACAAAAAACAATCATATCCAATGTTGACATATTTTCACAACCAACAGTGTGATTGTAAACTGCATTAATTATTTCTTCATCTCTTATTAATCAATCATATTTTAAATGAAACGCACCTGTATATGAGTGTCAGACAGGTTTTGGTTCAACTAATAATGCTTTTTCATACTTATTAATGTATAAAGCTTGTTTTTCTTCTGATCATCTTTTAGTAATATCATGCAATGTACCAGCAACTTTTGCTTGTTGAGGATCTATATTATTAATTTCAGCTAGTTTAGCGGCCATATCTCCAACATTCAAGCAATGTTGATATCTTTCTTCATCCATAAATGGTTTCATTCTTGTTTGAAGATATAACAAGTGATAATTTATATAATCATTTACTTTAGGTGTTAATAAATTCAACTCTTCAAGATTTCTTATTTTTGTTGAACTTAAAAAATTGTTATCAAAATGATAAATAGGTAAACTATATTTTATTGCTACATCTTTTTTATATTCATTAGTTCTTTCAAACACAATAAAATTAACTAAATTAATAAGTTCGTCAAAATTATTTCATTCTTCTAATCTATCTAAATTATCTGAACCAATAACAAAAGAAAAATCATATTCTGGATACATTTTTTTGAAATGTGAAACTGTTTCAAAAGTTGTTGTAACTCTTTGATTGTTCATTTCAAATTGATTAATTTTAATATAATTTTCATCTTCAAAAATAAGATTAAGTAAATTTAATCTTTCTTCATTTGAAGTTTTTGTAGACGATTTAAAAGGATTTAAAAATGTAGGTATTATTCAAACTTCTTCATAACCAAGTTTGTCATGACAAGTTTTTGCCATATTAAAATGATCAGTGTGTACAGGGTCAAAACTTCCACCAAAAAGTGCTATTTTTTTATTATTTTTCATCTTTTCATCTTTCGCTCATAATATAGTCTTTACCTTTTTGCACTTCTGTTTTACTTAATGTTGGATAATCTCATTGTCTTAATATTTCATAAGTCACTATCCCTACTGTATTAGCAACATTAATGCTTCGAGTTTGAGGTGACATTGGAAGTCTAAAAGTATTTTCATAGTTATCTTTAATAATTTGTTTTGGTATACCTGTAGATTCTTTACCAAACATTACAAAAACAGGTTTTTGATATGAATTAAAATCAAAATCACTATGTGGTTTTTCACCATATCTTGAAATACAGAATAAATCAATACTTGGATTTTTTTCACAAAAATCTTCTCAATCATCATATAGTTGGTATTCAACTAAATCAAAAGTTCCAGCACTAGCTCTGTTCATTTCTTCTTTTTTAAATATAAAACCTAGAGGTTCTATAATATGTAACTTAGCATTTGTAGCAACACAAGTTCTAATTATTGCTGCTACGTTTTGAGCTATTTCTGGCTCATATAAAACTATATTAACTTGTCTTTCCATTTTATTTAATTTCCTTTTCAATTATTTTTTTAATATCATTCAACGCATAAGCTCTAGCTGAACAATTAATTTTATCTTCTTCAGTTAAATCTGCACAATAAACATTAAACGGTTCAGGTTTAAAAATATAATCATATCCAAAAGTATGATCTGATACTTTTAATTCCTCACCCATTAAACCTTTTGTGATTCCTAAAGCTTCAAAACTTTGATTTTCTTCATAATTGCAAATTACAATAGCAGTTTGCATGCTCATGTTTTTATTATCTGAATCTTTAGTTTTTTGCATTATCATTTTACATATCTCTTTAAAATCAGTTACAGGGTATGCTCATCTTCTTGAATAAACTCCAGGAAAACCATCAAGCGCATCAAAAAAGTATCCTGTGTCATCTCCAATAGCTCAACCATTGATGTATTTTGATAATGCTTCAGCTTTAATCTTTGCATTTTCCAATAATGTTTCACCGTTTTCTTCTGGTTCTACATATTCTGGTAAATCTTTAACGCTTTTAATTTCATAATCAGGTAATAATAATTTAAATTCTTTGATTTTACCCTCATTATTGCTAGCTATTCATAATTCTTTTTTATTCATGACTGCCTTTCTGAGATAATTTGATAATATATATTATATATTTTAGAGGTTTAGGTATAAAAATGAAAGCAGTTAGCGGTTTAAGTAATAAAATAATTGTAAAAGAAAAAGTTTTAGTTAAAGAATCTTATTCATATGTTGATAAATACCTTGACAGAGACAATGAAATAAAAATTTATGAGCAATTAAGTAATTTAAAAAATGATTTTATGATAATACCTTTTGAATGAAAAATTAATAAAACACAAATGGTATCTAAAACTGAATTTTTTGATAATGCCATAACTCTTCACGAAACAGATATCTGTGTTAATAAAATGAAATCAATAATCAAAATAATTAGTAAAATACATAATTTAGAATTGATTGATATAAAGGTATTTAATCCTAAAGAATTTTTAAACTTCTTTATTAAAAATACAAAAGAATGCTTATTTGATTTAGACTTTATTAAAGATCAAGTTAATTTAATAATAGATAATTATTGAAGTGATAATTCTAAACCAGTCTTTTCTCACAATGACTTAGTAAAAGGAAATTTTATTAATTATAAAAAAGGGTGAAAAATAATTGATTTTGAATATGCTATGTATAACCACTATTTATTTGATTATGCTAGTTTTATAAGTGAATCTTTAAATAAAAAAAGATGGAATGTATTTTTAAATTTATTAAATTTATCTGAAGCAGAATTAAATAAAATAACTAATCTGATCTTATATCAAAATTACTTATGGATTTATTGAGCCAGTTATATGTTTGAACAAACTAATGATCAAATTTTTAAAGACATTGCCAAAGAAAAATTTGAAAATATAAAATAAAATCTTAGCTTTTAACTAAGATTTTTTTGTTTACTATTTTATTAACTATAACTATAGATAAATAAGAACAAATGATAATTCACATTCAAGTAAATGTTGTATCAGTAAGTCAATGACTTCCGTTAATTAAAAATGATATAACTAAAAATAATTGATGTACAAAGAATAAATAAATAGCAGCTATTTTTCCTTTTGATAAATTGTTAGGATTTTTAAAATCAATTATGAAAATGAACGCAAATCCACACATACCCATTTGAGCCATGTGACCTGATGGAAAAGCATTAGCATCAAATAATTTATCTAGAGATCAGTCTATTTTATCTGGGTTACCAATTAAACCATTAAATATTCATCATGGTTGAAAGACATCAGGTGATTTAACTCAATCTGGATTAAAATTTATAGCTATTCCATATTTTTCTTGAAACATGTTTACTCTTTCTTTTAAAACAACTTCCATTAAATTATAGTAATCTCTCCCCATTAATATTTTTAATGTTCCAACTAAACCGTATGCTAAAAAGAAAAAAACAATTATTTGTATACATTTAATTCAATATTTATTTTCATAAAAAAATGGTTTTTTAAATCAAACTAATTTTGCATATAATAATATACTCAATAATATCCCAAATTGTAAAACAGCTATAATAACTAACATTTTTCTAAAGTCTTTTGCACTAATGAATCTTTTAATATCAAATTTTAATATATCTCCATCAATAGTTTCAACTGTTCTGTTAAATTTTCATGAACTATCTACTTTTAAAAACATAAAAATAAATCAAGCAATTAGTATAACTGCAAAAAAGATTCAAGATCAAAAATCTTTATCTAACCCCTTTTTCTTATTTAAGTTTATTAAAATATATTCTATGATGATAAAAGCTATTAATGCAAAAACAATATATAAATCTGTATACCCTGATTGTAAATAATAAATTGAAAGATATTTTATAAAATCAATTTTTAATAACTGTGCAAATATTTCCATTATTTCATAATCATAAAATGATGAAAATATAAAAAAGAATAAATTTAGTAAAAAAATACCTATCAAAGGATAAATAATAAATTTATTTAGTTTGTTTTTTTCCTTTAAAAATTGCATTTTTTGACCGTTCCTTAAACATTCTTAATTTTTATTGTAGACAAAAAAAAAAAAAAAACACTTTTTTGTCTAAAAAAAGTGTTTTTGGCGATCTATGAGAATAAACCTGTAGCTCCAATTGCTGATGAAATAAGAATTCAAAGTGGTATTGTAATAATACTTGTTAATATTGTTAAAGTTCCAACATGAGATGCAATTTTTGGTTCTTTATTATAAATAATTGCATAACCTACAATTGTGTTTGCTGTTGGTGAAGCTATGATTGCAACACATAATACAAATGCTAGTGAAGTGATGCCTTTTCCAATAACTGTTTTAAGTAATAAACTAAATATTATGAATAATACAACACATATTAATGGTGTAATTATATTTTTTACAAAAGTAGCTCATCAAACTAATCACGATTGGAAAGATTCTTTAATTTGACTTTTAGCTAATACTGCTCCCATTGAGAATCATGCAAGTGGACTAGCTAATGGAGCTAATATACCTAATACTTGACTTAACCCTGGAATAAATTTATCGATTCTACTTATTGAATAATATGTGTTATCTATGTGTATTACTTTAACACCTGGAATTAATTGAAATAATCATAAAAATATCCCAATGAATGTAGCTATAATAACAGGATTTTTAAATACCTTAAGCATACTTATAAATGAAGTCTTCTGCTTTTCTTGTAACAAACTATTTTGTACTTCATTTTCATTATATCTTTTCTTTTTCATAATATTATCAGCTGCTGAATACATGAAAATTCAAAAACCAATTAAAAATAATGATGAATATAAATCTATTGATTGTTGTTGATCAGCTGGTGAGATTGCTTTGATAATCATTACACCAAAATAAACTGCTGATGAAAAAGCAACACTCATTCCTAAAGTATCTTGTAATGATTTTGATTTACCTATAAAAAAATATTTAGACCCAAAAGTTAAACTTGTATAAAATATCAAACCTAAAATTGCTATAAAAATAGATTCTCAAATATAATCAGTATTTATATCTATTAAAAAGCTTTTAAGCGCTAATGCAGGTAATGCTGCGTATAAAATTATCTTAACAACAACTTTTTCTCAATCAGCAAAAATAAGCGTTTTTCTTTGAAATATAAAACCTATAAAAATAATAAAAGAGGCAGCTATTAGAATACTTCAAAAATTAAAATTTGATAATACATCTACCATAGCTTTCATTGAACTACTATAAAACATTTTTTTCTCCAAAACTATATTTATAATAATTATAAAGTATTAATAATTTGATAAGTTATATAAATATAAAAAAATGAACCATTGGTTCATTTAAATTAAAATTTAAGTTTTACTAATTCTCTTGTTGCTGAAGTTAGCATTCTATAACCATCTTTTAAAACTAAGATATCATCTTCAATTCTAACTCCACCTAAACCTGGAATGTAAATTCCTGGTTCAATTGTTAAAGTCATGTTTTCTTTTAAAATAGTATTTCCTGCAGCTGATGCATATGGTTCTTCATGTATTTCAACTCCATAACCATGACCTAAACCATGAGTAAAGTATCCACCATATCCTCTTTTTTCAATGAAATCATAAACTTGTTTATGTATTTCACCAGCATTAACACCTTCTGAAACTAAACTTATTCCTAAAGATTGTGCTTCATAAACTGCATTATAAATGTCTTCTAATTTTGCATCTATTTCACCAATTGCTATAGTTCTAGTTTGATCTGAGCAATATCCATTGTAATAACAACCCATATCAATAGTTACAAGATCTCCAATTTCAATTTTTTTGTCAGTTGGAACAGCATGAGGCATACTTCCATTAACACCAGATGCAATGATTGTGTCAAATGATATTTTTTCAGCACCTTTTACTAAAAATTCATTATCAACGAATCTTTGTAATTCTTTTTCAGTCATTCCTGGTTTTACATATTCAAGAATAGCTTCAAAAACTTCATTAGTTATATCACAAGCTTTTTGTAGTTGTTCAATTTCTCATTCATCCTTAACAATTCTAATTTCTGAACAATTAATAGGAACTAAAGTTTGTTCTGTAAAAATAGATGCATATTTTTCAAATTCTGCATAATGAACTCAATCAGATTCAAATCCTAATTTTTTAACATTATGTTCTTTTAGTATTTCTTTCATTTGAACAAATAAATTGTTTGAAAATTCTCTTATTTCAATATCTTTTGGAATGTTATTTGAATTTCTTGCAGCTGTTATATATCTTCCATCAACTAATAAATAGCTTTTTGTTTTTGTTATCAATAAGTAACCTAATGAAGACTTAAATCTTGAAAATCAATATCTATTTTCAGGTGAATAAAATAAAATAGCTTCAGCTGAATTTGATTCTAATAATTTATTTACTATTTCTTGTTTTTTCATACTTACTCCTTGTTTTGTTATATATTATTTTGTCATTAAATAAAAAAAAATAAAATAGTTAAACTATTTTTTTTGTTTATGTAATTCGTGTTTGTTGCAGTTACTGCAGAATTTTTTAACTTCTATTTTTTCTTTTTTCTTATCGTTTTTACCAATGTAATTTTCATTTTTACATTCTGTACAACGTAGAATATATTTTTCACGCATAAACGTCACCTCACTAAACTTTTCTTGTATAGATACAATATCTATTTAATATTATCAACCTTTCTACTTTTTTACAAGTTAGATAGTCAATAAATTTATTATTAAAGATTAATTTGCTTATTTTAGATGATTTATAGTAAAATATTAATAATGATTTTAATCATTTATCTTAAGGAGGAATTATGAAGAAATTAATAGCCCTTTTAGGAGCCATTACTTTGACTGCTTCATCAGCATCACTTGTAGTAGCTTGTGGAAATACAACAGTACCAGAATATGACAATTTTGCAAAACTTGCTAATGCAACTAGACCAACATTAAATGATAACAATGAGATCGAACAAAAAGGTTCAACTTTGGTTTACTACATTGGAGCAGAAGATAATCTTTCTTCATTATCATTTGAATATGCATTAAAAAAATCAGTTGGACTTGATGAAAGTGCTTCTTTAGATGATGCATTTGAAAAATTGAATGAATCTAACAGTTCAACCAATGATTTTGCAGGAAAATTTAAAGGTATAGGTGATACTTTTACAGCTAATAACGTAAATGGTGATGATGCCTTAAGATTAGTTGAAACAAATGTTACTTATAACAAGAAAAAAGATTTATGATATTTTGAAAATCAAACTGACTTAAGTACTTTTAGTGCTGAAGCTACTGGAACTAAAATTGAAATGCATGGAACAACAGTTGATACTGTTGGAGATCTTTGAACAGATAAAGCAACTAAAAAAATATTAAATGATTGAATAAAACCTTCGATTGCTAGAATGGTTTATGCTAATATAGATAAACATAATCAATCATGAGATAAAACAAAAGATAAAGAACAGATTAAAAAAGTTAATGATGAAATAAACTCAAGAACTGAAGCTATTAAAAATTCAAAAGGTCCTTTATTCTTAATTATTAGAAATGGTGAGTTTGTAGGTTATTTAGAAGGATTTGAAGCTTATAATCAAGTTAAAAAAGATGGAGACAATCCAGATTTAGGTAAAAGCGATTACAAAGAAAATGATCTTATAAATAATTTTATAAACGGTATGCAAAGTGTTGTTCATACTAAAGATATAATGACAAAAACATATAAATCTGATAATACTAACTATAATTTAAATTCAACAGCATCAAATCAATGAAAATGACAGAATTGAGATAATTGAGTTATTAGAGATTCTAAAACATCATCAGAATCTGGAGAGAGTTATTCATATAATTTAAATAAATACTAAAATAGGTTTTATCCTATTTTTTATTTTGTTTTTTAAAATATAGTAAATAAAAAATCAACCCGAAAGTTGATTGTATTTTTTAAATGGTCCCCAAGGCCAGACTTGAACTGGCACGGGAGATAAAGCCCGGTGGATTTTAAGTCCACTGCGTCTACCGATTCCGCCACTTGGGGATGTATATGGTGACTCGCCGGAGGCTCGAACTCCGGACCCACTGGTTAAAAGCCAGTTGCTCTACCGACTGAGCTAGCGAGTCAAAGTTGGTTGGGCTAGCAGGATTCGAACCGGCGCATGAGGGAGTCAAAGTCCCTTGCCTTACCGCTTGGCTATAGCCCAATAAATGGTGGAGGGGGAGGGATTCGAACCCCCGAACCGAAAGGAAGTGGGTTACAGCCACCCGCGTTTGACCGCTTCGCTACCCCTCCATTTAAATGGTGCTGACTAAAGGACTTGAACCTTCGACCTATTGATTACTAGTCAATTGCTCTACCAACTGAGCTAAGTCAGCGATGCCTTTTTTTTTGCTATCCTCTTTTAACAAGGACATTATTTATTTTATATTATTAATTTTAAATAAACAAGCAAAATTTTAAAAAAAATGCTTTTTTTAAAATAAAAAAAGTTGTTAGTCAACAACTTTAAATATATCTTTAAGTTTTTTCTTTTCTTTAGATTTTTTAGGTTTAGAATTTCCTGCTTTTTGGAAGTCTTCTCTATTTTTCAAATTAATTTTATTTATTGTTTTATGATCTAATAAAATTTCTTTATCAACTCATTTTTCCATGTTTTCAATAATAACTTTTCTTGTATTTTTTGTTAGATCTTCTGTTTTTAATGAAATATGTTTTAAAGGCATTATTGGTTTCCCAAAAACAACTTTTATTTCAATATGTTTTGGTCTATCTTTGCTAAATACTTGGTATGAGTTAATTATTGTAACTGGAACAACAGGAGCGTTAGCCATTTGAGCTACTTTTAATGCTGCTGGTTGGAATTCTCCTACTTGTTGTGAATGACTTCTAGTTCCTTCTGGGAATATAGCTAATGAACGTCTAAAGTCTACAACTAATTGTTTTCCTTCTTTGAAAGCTTCTAATGCACTTCTTGGGTTTTTTCTATCAAGTGGGATACAATCCATTAAACGAACAAATCTACCAAATTTTTTATCTTCTCATAATTCTTTTTTAGCAATAAACGCTAAAGGCTGTTGAAGATAAAAATTATTTAATGCTACAAGTGCAACTGGATCAAAGTTTGATTGATGGTTAGGTGCTAATATAACTCCACGATCTAATCAATTTTCAATTCCTTCACATTTAACAGTTATATCAGAAACATATAAAATTCTTTTCGCTGCTTTTTTAACAAAATTATAGCAATATTCTTCTGAAAAATATCCTGGGCTTTTTAAATTCTTTTTACTTATTTTTTTAGCTTTACGCATCATGTTTCACATTGGTAATCACATGTATGTCATTTTTCAAAAATTAAGTTTTAATTTTTCCTTTTTTTTCTTTTTAGTTTTTGATTTAGTTGTTTTTGTTGAACTAACATTTGTTACTTCAGTAGTTTCAACGACTTTAACTTCTTCAATTTTAACTTCTTCAACTTTTTTAGCTGGCTGGTTTTTTGCAACTGGTTTTGTTGCAGTTTTTTTAGCTGGTGATTTTGGTGTAGCTGCTTTTTTAGTTGCTGGTTTTGTTTCAGTTTTTTTAGCTACTGGTTTTTTAACTTCTTTTTCTTTTGTCATTTTATTTTCTCCTATTCATGTATTCAACATAAAAGTGTTCTTTTTCCACTATATTTATTTTATCAAAATTATCATAGTTAAAGTTTTTGATATGTACATTTCCTTCAAAATCATCTTTTATCATGCTTCTAATGATTTCATCACAATCATCAAAGAATAATTCATATATTTGGCTTCCACCAATAATGTAAACATCTTTTGATGTATTGCCTTTAAATTCTTTTAAAATAAAATCTTTTTTATTAATGAAATTTACATTTTCTGACATGTGTTCTTTGTACTTTTCAGTATCTCTTGTAAGTACATAATTGATACGATTTGGTAACCCTTTAAAGTTCATTGACTCAAATGTTTTACCACCCATTAAAACATTTTGATTTAACGTTGTTGTTCTAAAATGTTGCATTTCTTCTTTTATAGATCAAGGAAGTGAATTGTCTTTACCAATTACTCCTTTTTCTGTTTGTGCTCAAATCATTTTAATCATTTTTCTTCACCGCCATACCAACTGAATATTTTTTTTCATGAGAAATTGAAATCAATATATTAGTTAATTCTTTATTTAAAATAATTGGTGTTTTTTCTAAGTAACCTATATTAATTTTACTCATTGGCAATACTTCATTATTTTTTAATGTTTTAATAATAGATTCTTTTACAGCTCATCTTCCAGCAACAAATTCAATCTTTGCTTTTTTTGAAGATAGTGTTGATAATTTTTCTAACTCATCTTTAGTTAAAACTTTATTTAAAAAATTTTGTCTTAAATTAACTCTTTTGTTTTCAACAATATCAATTCCAATATTTTCAATCATAATGCATCCTTTTATTTTATTTAATTTTATCAATTAATAGCCTATAAGAAAACCTCACAGTCTAATCTTGTGAGGTTTTTTGTTAATCTATTGATATTTTTACATTAAAATCATTAATTTGCTTATATTCAATCTTAGCTGCATCTAACATTCTCTTAGAAGCTTTAACTTCGTTTGAATCTTTATATTTATCTTCAAGGTAATATACTTTTTTAATTCCTGCTTGAATGATAATTTTTGTACACTCGTTGCATGGGAACAAAGTAACATAAACATCTGAGTCAGTTAAGTTTGTTCTTGCGCTTACAATAGCGTTTAATTCAGCATGAGCTACATAAGGGTATTTAGTATCAATTCATTCTCCTTCTCTTGTTCAAGGAAATTCATCATCATTAACACCTCTAGGAAATCCATTATAACCTGTTGATATAATTTGATTTAAATTGTTAACAAGAATAGCTCCAACCTGAGTTGATGGGTCTTTACTTCTCATTGCACAAACTTTAGCAACAGTCATAAAGAATTGTTCTCAGTTTAAAAAATTCTCTCTTTTCATTATAGTTTGATTCCTAATTTAATGTTTGTAATAACATCAGCAGTTGAAGCTAAATTAATTGTTGCTACAGTTGGAGGTTTTGGATATAGATTTTCATTTCATGCTCCATCTTGAAATCTACCTAATCATCCAATTTTTTCAAATACTTGATTATAATGATCAAAATCTCCACCTATTTTATTTTTTGCATAAAATTGTAATGCTGTAATAACACTATAGTTATATGCTGGTGCTTTTTTAAGAGTAACAACAAAAACTATTGCTACAACTATAAATACTAATAAGAATAATATTAAAATGTTTTCTCTTCATGTTCAGTCTTTTACTGGTTTTTTTACTAAACCTGCAAAAATTGATCCAAATATAATTCCTGACATCAATACTGAGAATGAACTTAATTGGTCTTGGCTATTGAAAATAGCAAGAATAATTAAAACTATTGGTCAAATAACTTTTACTTTTCCAAATCTTGCTATTGGTGATGTTTCTCCAGAAACATTCATAGCTAATATTCCAACCATAATTCCAATAATTGGAAGAGAACCTGAAGTAATAGTATATGGTAATGTTGCTGAAACAACAAAACCAAGTGTTATATACGCTAAAACAAAAGAAATAGCTAATTTTCATACATTACCGATAATAATTTCAGTGATTTTACTTATTGAGAATAATGAAGTTGTTAATAAGAAAATCATTAAAGCACTAAATACTATCCCATTTCCTGAGTCCATAGCACTAAAACCATAAGTGAAAACTCTTCATCATTGACCACCAGCTATTGTTAATGTTTGGTTTGTACCACCAAATATTATCATTGGTGCTTGTCATGCTCTTGCTGACCATTTAACTATTTGACCAGCATCATTGTATGACATACCTTCTAGAATGCTTAAGTTCATGAATAAACCAATAATAGTAAACGAAACGGGCATTATTATGAAAAAGAATAAAATGATTCATGTAAAACTAATGTTATTATTTTTAATTTTATTTAAAGCTATTTTAAAATTATTCATTTTAATTTCATCATTTAAATCTTCGTCTTGAATTAAGTTTTCTTCTTTATTTTGAGCTGTTTGTTTATTATTTTTAAACTTTGAAATTAATGGTAAAAATTTTACTAAATTATTTTGAAGTTCTTCTGGAGTTGTAATAACTAGAATTTCAGTTTCATCTTCTGTTAATTTATTTTCATATTCACTAATAACAATTTTTAATTTCTTAACTTTCTCATTCATAAAGTTTTTTTGAGCAGTCATTTCAATATTTGATCAATTTTCTGTTGAACCTTGTATTTGAAGATCTATTATTACATACTGATTAGAATTATTAATAAATATTGCACGTGACTCTTTTATTTTTTTATCAACGTTTTTGTACTTATATTCTTTTTTCAAAAACTTAACCAATGCTTGATAAGTGTTAGATTGTTTTTCAGTCATTTTCAACCCCGCCTTCCTGAAGAATTTTATCAGTAAATTCTTTTGGTAATTCTGCTTTTAATTTTACCATTTCTTTTGTGATTGGGTGTAAAAATTCTAATTTATACGCATGTAACATTTGTCCAAAATCAGTTTGTTTCTCTGCTAACTTACCATATGAAGGATCATTTACAATTGGATGTTTAATGAAATTGAAGTGAACTCTAATTTGATGTGTTCTTCCAGTTTCAATAGCACACTTAACTAATGTTGTTTTGTCTAAACGTTTAATAACTTCAAAATTAGTTACTGCATATTTAGAATTTTTAGAAGTAACCATCATTTTTTTTCTATCATTTTGGTGTCTACCTATCGGTGCATCGATAATTCCTTTATCTTCTTTTATTTCACCTCAAACTAAAGCTACATATTCTTTGTATATTTCATGGTTCTTCAACATTTCTGTTAATACTTGGTGAGATTTGTCATTCTTAGCAACAATTAATAGACCAGTTGTTTGTTTATCTATTCTATGAACAATTCCAGGTCTCTCAACACCACCAATTGTACTTAAGAATTCAGCATCTCTTCCCAATAAAGCATTAACCATTGTTCCTTCTGTGTTTCCAGCTCCAGGGTGAACTACCATGTTATTTGGTTTATTAACAACTAAAATATCATCATCTTCATAAACAATATCTAAATCAATTTTTTCAGGATTTATTGTTGATGTTTTTACTTCAGGAATATTGATTTCTATTTCAATATCTCCAATTAAATTAAAATTTTGTTTTGTTTCAACATTACCATTAACTATTACATTGCCATCTTTGATTAAAGTTTGAATGTAACTTCTTGAATATTCAGTAGATTCAGCTAAAGCATCTACTAAGTATTTGTCTAACCTTACTTTTTCAACATTAGCTTTTATTTTCATTTTTATCTACCTCTTTATTTATTTCTTTTTGTTTTTTTGGTTTAAATATGTTGATCATTTCTATAATAAAACACACTGCCCCAATTCCGATTCCAATATTCACCCACATGTCAGCTAAATTAAATATATAGCCTGAAGAGCCTAAGAAGTCAAAGCCTCATACAAACATATCTACAACTCCACCATAAATTTCTTGGCCATCTCTTATAGTAGCTGGAGCTCAAGCTCTTGCTAATAAGTTTGCAAAACCACCAGCCAGTAATATTGAACAAGTAATAATTCATTTTTTATCATTTAAAAATATAAATACAATGATTAGTAGTGCAACAAATAATGCTGCTAAAGTTACTGTTTTAGCTAAACCATCTGCATAATCACCGCGACCATAAGCAGAACCTAAATTTATTTTGTATTGAATATTTAAAAATCCATTTATAAATGTTTTTGAGTCGTTTTCTTTCATTGTTGCAACAACAACTCATTTAATTATTCAATCTAACAGTATCAAAAAGCTCATTATAGGGGTAGCTATAATCAGTTTAAATTTTCATTTAAAATCATATGATTTTAATCCAAAAATTAAATTAGATATTTGATTTTTAAACATAACTATCACCCCTTAATGCTTATAATGATTCTACTACTGAATTACATCTTTCACAAATTTCATTATTTATTAATGTGTCAAATATTCCTCAACATCTTTCACATTTTGTTCCATTTTTAAGTTCTACACCAACAAATGCAATTTTTTGCTCAGATAATCCAGAACAATCATTTGTGAAACTTAAAGAATTAACAATAAAGATTTTTTCTAATTCAGTTGTTGATTCAATATTTTTAAATTCATCTTTTAAACAAACTTTAACTGTTGCTTCAAAACCTTTATTAATTATTTTTTGTTCTCTTGCTATTTCTAAAGCTTTATTTACATCGTCTCTTAAAACCATAATGTTATTTCATTTTGTTACGAATTCATTTGATTCAATAAAGTCTTGTTTCTTATTATCTAATAAGTGAACTGAATCAGTTTTATTTAAATTAACCATTGCTTGGTAAACTTCTTCGATTGTATGAATTAATATTGGTCTTAATAAATCTATTAACATTCAAAGTTGCTCATATAAAACTGTTTGAACTTGTCTTCTTCTAATTGAGTCATTTTTCTCAATATATAAAATGTCTTTAATAAAGTCTAAGTAAAATGAAGATAAATCTTTAGTTACATAATTAACAACCAAATTATAAACTTGGTTATAGGATAGATTATCATAAGCTTCACTAGCTTTATTTTTAACAACACTTAAATTATTAAGCGCATATCTATCTACTTCAGTTAAATTTGTTTGATAATCCTTACTTGGATCAAAATCAAATAAATTAGCTAAAATAAATCTCATTGTATTTCTTATTTTTCTATAAGATTCTCCAATTTGTTTAATAATTTCAGGTCCTATTTTTTGATCATCAGTATAATCTGTTGAAGCAACTCATAATCTTAAAATATCTGCACCTTGTGTATTAGCAAACTCAATAGGATCGATTCCGTTTCCCAATGATTTAGACATTTTATTTCCTTTTTCATCAACAGTCATTCCGTGAGAAATTAGTTTTTTATAAGGTGATTTGCCTGAGTAGATAGTTGAGTTAATCATTGATGCATTAAATCATCCACGATATTGATCATTTCCTTCTAAATATAAATCATATGGTAATGGTAAATTTTTAAATCTTTCGCTTAATGCAATTGCACTTGAACCTGAATCAAATCAAACATCTAAAATATCTTTTTCTTTTTTTAGGTTTTTATTTCTATAAGCCTCTGGTAAGAATGTATCTGCTGGTTTATCGAATCAAGCATTAGTTCCTAATTCAGCTATTTTATCAATGGCAAATGCTAATATTTCATTATTAAGAACTAACTTATCATTTTGATCGTAAAATGCAACAATTGGCACTCCTCATAGTCTTTGACGTGAAATAGTTCAATCTGTTCTGTCTTCTAATACTTGATATAAACGTTTTTTTGCTCATTCAGGTTTTGTTGTTATTTGATCAACATTTGCTAAAATTTGATTTTTAGCTTTGTCTAAACCAATGAATCATTGTGATGTACAACGGTAAATAACAGGTTTTTTAGTTCTTCAGTCATGTGGATATGAGTGAGAAACAAATTTTAATTTTAATAATCTTTGTTTTGCTTCTAAATCCATACCAACAATTTTATTAGCATCTTCGTAGAATACTCCAACAAGTTTTTCATCAAATTCAGCAATTTCATTTGTAAACTTACCTTGATCGTCAATTGGAGCAAATGGTTCTATACCATGTTGTTTAACAATTATATAGTCATCTTCCCCAAATCCACCAGCGGTATGAACAATACCAGTTCCAGCTTCATCAGTAACATGATGTCCAATTACAACTGGATTAATTTTTTGTTCATATAATGGGTGAGCATATTTAACACCAACAATTTCAGGTCCTTTTAAAGTATCTAAAATTTCAAATGTTTCTCAGCCAATTTGTTCTGCAACTTTATTAACTAATGAAGACGCTAAAATGAATTTTCTATCATTAGCTTTAACAATGTTATATTCAATGTTTTCTCCAACAGCAGCCATTTGGTTTGAAGGAATAGTTCAAGGTGTTGTTGTTCAAATAACAATTTCAGTATCAGTATCAATTTTTGCATTACCTTCAACAACTTTCATAGCAACAAAAATAGTTGGTGATTTAACATCTTTATATTCGATTTCAGATTCAGCTAAAGCAGATTCACTTGAAGGAGATCAGTAAATTGGTTTTAATGCTTTGTAAACCATTTCTTTTTCATACATTTTTTGGAATAGTCTTAATTCACTAACTTCAAAATCATGAGTTAATGTAACATATTTAACATCGCTATTAGAAAAAATACCTAAACGCTTAAATTGGTTAGCTTGATTTGCAACTTGTTTTAAAGCGTAGTCTTTACACATGTCTCTAAACTCAACTGCTGGAGTTTGTTTACGATCAATACCCATTTTTGTTACAGCTGTTTCAATAGGTAAACCATGAGTATCTCAACCCATAATGAAAGGAGCTAAATAACCATTAGCATTTTTTCATCTGATTATCATATCTTTCAATGTTTTATTTAAGGCATGACCAATGTGTAAATCACCGTTTGCATATGGTGGACCATCATGTAACATAAATAAAGGTTTTCCTTCATTTAGTTTTTGTTTTTGATCATAAATTTTCTTAGCATCTCACATTTCTTGAATAACTGGTTCTTTATCTTTTAAGCCAGCTCTCATATCAAAATCTGTTTGACCGATTAATAATGTATCTTTATAAATGTTTTTCATTTTCTAATCTCCTTTAAAAATAAAAATCGCCCCTTATATAAGGAGCGACTAACCGCGGTACCATCCTAATTAATAAATTAAAGCTTAATTTATCATCTTCAAGGTTTTAACGGTGCCACCGCAGAATTCTACTCAATATAATTTTTCTTTTCTGTTGAAAAAAGGTGATATCTTTTAAATATTATTACTAGTTTACACCAACCACTAGCTCTCTTTGAATAATTAATTTAAAAAACTTGTCCTTTAGTTTTTATAATAATATTTTATATTATTTTTAATTAAATTTGATGTTTTTTAACAAAATCTGTTGTTCTTAAAATGTAATCTTCTGTAAACTTAATAATTGATTTAGTATGATTAATTCCTGTATCATAAATAATTAATTCATTCACTTTAGATTCTTCTATATTGTTTTTAACATCTTGCATTTTAAAACTATCTAAAAAGTTTGTTACTCTATCAAATCTGTTATGAATATACATAATAGGTATATACTTATGTTTTGTCTCAATTAAATTAATAAAATCAAGTTCAACTAGATTAACTCCATATTCATTTTTATATATTTTTAACATGTCTTCTAAAACCAAGTTAACATAATTCTCAAATATTTTTGGGGCATTATTAGCAACCATACTTCTTAGAAGTTTTGAAACTGACATATAAGCTGAATCTGATATTGCTCATTTAATATTATTTTCCTTAACAAATTTTTCTTCTGTTAAAGCTAGGTAGTTAACTGTAAATCCACCCATACTTGTTCCAACAAGACCAATTTCTTCTGGTTTATAATTTTGTGTTACTCATGTAATAATTGTCATTAAGTCTCATTTTTCTTTATAACCTCAAGTTACAACATCACTATCACTTGATCCATGATTTCTAAAATCAAAAGTTATTATGTTATACCCTAATGAACGATAGTGTCAAGTTAGATATAAAACATTGAATCTTCCTGAATTGAATCCATGAACACCAATTACTCATTTATTACTTGGCTTTGGATTTAATCATACACTAGCAACAATTTTTACACCATCTTTTGAAAGCGTTGTGAAATTAGCTGTTGGGCTTTTATATTCTTTTATTTTTAATTTTTTATTTGAATTTCTATTAGTTGAATTAAAGTTATTAATTGTTTTAACAAAATTAATTTTTAAACTTGCTGCTTCTTCACGTTGCTTAATTGTTTTGGAAAAACTTGAATTTCACATTTGAATCATTTTATGAGCTAAAGTTGAATATTCTGACATAATAACCTCTTTTCTATTATTTATATTTTACTATAAACATACAAATAAAAATGAAATAAAAAAAATAAGCAGTGCTTATTTTCTAATTAATATTTTGTAAATGTTACCTTCAATTTTTTTGTAGATACCATCATTAATGTAAATAACACCTGATATGAAATCTATAATTCTTCTTTTTTCTGCTTTTTCTAATCCTGAAAGATCAATTAAAACAATTTTATTAATTTTTAATTCATCTGCAATTTTAGCTGCTTCAGAAAAAGAAGTAGGCTTAATAATTTCAGTTCTTTTAGAAGGAATATCTTGATTGATTGTGTTTAATTCACTTTCATTTGAATATTCAACTTCTTCTTTAGTTGTTGAATCTTCTTCATCATACATACTGTATCCATTTACATCGTTTAAAGCTTGATCTATTTCCCCTGATTCAAGTTTTTTAGTTTTCATTTTATCTAGTAGTTCTTTAATTTTCATTTTCATTCTCCTACTATTTCAAGAATGTTGGGAAATCATCTTCAGTATCATCTGAATATGTTGATGCACCACTATTTACAGAATGCATAGTTTGGTGAGCATGTAGAACATCTTCTTCAAATGAAGTAGGTGCTTTTTGTTCTTCTTCAACATGAGTTGATTTGTATAAACTTGAAGTTCTTAAATTTGCAAATGTTGAAGCCGCGTTTGATTTTGTTCCTAAGTTTGCTGATGATTTAATCATTTCTTCATCAAAACCAGTAGCAATAACAGTTACAACTAATTCATCTTTTTCAGTTAATTCTTTATTAATAGCTACTCCAAAAACGATATTTACTTCTGGGTTATCAATTGCTTGATTAACAACATCAACAACATCATAAGCATCGTTTAATGAAATACCTTCTCCACCAGTAACATTAACAATAACATCTTTTGCACCAACGATTGCTGCTTCAAGTAAAGTTGATGAGATAGCATCATTAGCTGCTAAGTTTGCCTTATCTGGACCTGTTCCTAAACCAATTCCAAATAATGCGTTACCTTTTTTAGACATAACTGTTTTAACGTCAGCAAAGTCTAAGTTAATTAAAGCAGGAACTGCAATTAAGTCTGTAATTGTTTGAACACCTTGTTTTAATATTGCGTCAGCTTCAGCAAAAGCTTCTTGAATAGGTTTAGCACCAATGAACTCTAATAAGCGATCATTTGAGATAACAATTGTTGAATCAACGTATTTTTTTAATTCAATTATTCCTTCTTCTGCAAAAGTGTTTCTGTATTTACCTTCAAATCTGAATGGTTTAGTTACAATAGCAACAACTAAAGCTCCTGTTTCTTGAGCGATTCTTGCGATAACTGGAGCAGCACCTGTTCCAGTTCCTCCACCCATTCCAGCAGTTACAAAAATTAAATCAGCACCTTCTAAAGCAGCTCTTAAATCATTTTCAGATTCTAAAGCAGCTGTTTTACCTACTTCAGGGTTTGCTCCAGCACCTAAACCTTTTGTTGATTTTTCTCCTAAAATAATTTTATTAGGAACATTTGATCCTGCTAAAACTTGAGCATCAGTATTTGCAATATAGAAATCAACACCGTGAGCGCCTTGCTCAAACATTCTTGAAACGGCATTGTTTCCACCACCACCAACTCCAATAACTTTAATCTTGGCTTTTTGGCTAAATTCTTGTGTATTATTATTCATTTTGTTTTCTCCTTTTATGCTTCTACTTTATCTATTAGTATACCATCATTTTTCAAATATAATTGTCCGCTTGCCTGATTTTGACTACCAAAATCATCAAAAAACGCAAATTGCATATTAATAACATCATTTTTAATTTTTTGTTTTTTAGCTTTAAATTCGTCAAATATAAATTTGCTTGTAATTTTGCTTATTAATCCATAACTTTCAAAGTGTTCATTGTTTTTTAGAGCACCAATAACTTTTACTTGATTTACATAATCTGAAGATACTTTTGCTTCAGAAATTAAAGAAACACCATTTGGAATTTCTTGAATTAAACCAAAGTTAAATATAGGTGTTACATAGAAATCAATTTTTTCTTTTGCTACAAATGATTCTTTAATTTCTTTGTATGCATTTTTAACTGCTTTTTTCACTATTAATTGAATTTGTTCACCTGATAATGTTTTTGAAACTAAAGAATTTTTAAATTTTAAAAGTACAGTTTTTAAAATATTTTTTGAATCGAAGTTAATGTTGTTGTATAAATAGTGTTTACTCATTTCATCACTAAGTCCAAATTCATTTGATATTTTTTTAATTATGCTGTTCATACCATTGTTTGTTGATGCATATTCAACAAATGCGCCTTTTTTAAATAATCCAGCTTCAATATGATCTTCTTTTCAATCGACAACTATAATATCGCTTTCATCTTTTGAAGGTCTTTGAATTGAGTTATATAAAGCTTCAAGGTTTGTCATGTATGAATCTTTACCTTCTTCAATTTTTTCAATAACATTTTTGTGTGATTCAAAAACTTTTTTGTAAATTGATTTAATTGAAATTATTAGTTCAATTTCTTTACCTTGAACATTTAATTTATTAACTTCTTGTTTGTTTCCATCAATTTTTACTTGAACTAGTTCAATATCTAAGTGATATGCGTTATTTGCTTGTTGTTCTCTTTTAACTATCTTTTTAAAGCAATCATTTACGTATTCTTCTGTCATTAATATTGGCATTTCACTTGAAATTGTTTTTTTCTTTGTTGTAAAACTATAAGTTGAACTTGGAACAACCATAAAAATTTTATTATCTTTTAATTCTGATTGTTCTTTAACAATTGATTTAATCATTGCAGATATATCTTTTTTTAATAAAGTTGAAATAGAATCTCTAACAACTCCATTTTCATTTAAAAAAGTAGAGTTATTTTTAGCTTCGATTTCATTTTCAAAAATTGAAATAATGTTGTTTTTTAATACTCTATAAGCATTAATTTTAACTACACTTTTTCTTATTTCTACTGTTGTAAATGTTTTATTATTTTTTAACATAACTCTATCCTCTTTTTTTCTTTATTTTTTCTCAATTACTCAAAGCTTTGCGCTATGACTTCTATTATTATTTTCTACTTCTGTATTTGTGGGTTTTAATGGCTTTTTAAACAACAGTTTAAAGTCTTTTGATGATTCAATTTCATATGGTAAATTACTTAAGTAAAATTGTTGTTCATCAAGTGTATATTTCTTAAATATGTTTTTAACAACTTTTTCTTCTAATGAATGGAAAGTTATAACAACAACCCTTCCTTTTGGTTTTAATAAATTTAAACTTTGTTCTAACGAACTTTCTAAAGTTTCCATTTCATTGTTAACTCTTATTCTTAGAGCTTGAAATGTTTTTTTAGCAGGGTGTTTTTGTTGTTTCAATATTTTTGCTGGTAAAGATTTTTTTATTACACTAACTAATTCAAATGTTGTATTTATAGGTCTTGAAAGAATAATATTTTTTGCAATTGATCTTGCAAATTTTTCATCACCATAATTTCATAAAATTTGCTCTAGTTCTTCTTGTGTATATTCGTTCACTATTTTGTGAGCAGTTAGAGAATTATTAGCTCTATCCATTCTCATATCAAGTGGACCATCAAATCTATAACTGAAACCTCTTTCTGCCACATCAAATTGTGGCGAAGAAACTCCTAAATCATAAAGGATACCATCAACCTCGAAAATCCCTTGCATTGCCAACATTGCTGAAATGTTAACGAAATTTCCTTCTAGTATTTTGAAATTGTTACTAATTTTTGTAAGTTTTTCAGTTCCTTCTAATATTGCTGTTTCATCTTGATCAATTGAAAATAATTTACCATCTTTTAATTTTTTTAGTATTTCACTTGAATGTCCAGCTCTACCAAGAGTACAGTCAACATAAATTCCATTTTCCTTAATATTTAGATACTCAATTGATTCTTTCAATAATACTGGTATATGTTTTTCCATTATTTATTTAAACCTTGATAAATTGTTTCAGCAATTTCTTCCATTCTGTCACTGTTATCATTTTGATAATTGTCATATGATTTTTGATCTCATATTTCAACTCTGTCACCCATACCAAGTATGTAAACGCTTTTTTCAATGTTAGCCAGCTTCAATAAGTTATTTGGAATTTTAATTCTTCCTATCTTATCGATTTCAACTTCATGTGTATTGGCTATAATCTCACGAGTTATCATCCTTGTTTCTTTATTAAAAGAAGAAAGATTTAATATTTGAGAACTTCACTTTTCAAATTCTTCTTCAGTTCTCATTTCTAAACTTCCTTCGAAGCCCTTAGAAACATAAACTGTTGAGTTTAAAATCTTGTTTCTCATTTTTGAAGGGATGGTAAGTCTTTGCTTATCGTCCAGATTATGATCATATGTTCCAAAGAATAACATACCACTTTCCCCCATTTCTTCCCACTTTATAAATATATATTACTATATTTATTTAATTTTGTTAATAAAAAGAATTAAAAAAGTTAAAAAAACACAAAAAAAGATGAGGCTAACCTCATCGTTTTATTATTAAGAGAAATTAATCTTGAACAGATTTAACTTCTTTTCCTTTATAGAATCCACATTCTCTACAAACTCTGTGTGGTTTAATCATTGACCCACAGTTTTCGCATGAAACTAAATTAGAAGCTACTAAAGCTAAATGACTTCTTCTTTTATTTTTAGCAGATTTACTTGTCTTTCTAAATGGTACAGCCATCTTAAAACCCCCTTAACATTTTATTTTTTCATGAACTCATTCAATTTATCTCATCTATGATCTACTTTATTTTGTTCATTTTGATGAAATTCTTCCTCAGACATAATTGTCCAACCAAATCCAGTCTTTTTTATTATATCACTATTATTTGACAAATTAAAAGGTAAATTTATATTTATTTGTTCTATTACATAATTTTGTACATCGAATTCTTCGCCAACTATAATGTTAGCTTGATCGTTTATAGAATCAGAAAAAGAATATTCATCATTTCAATCAATTGAATCAGAGTATTCAAACTCTTCTCCAGTTCTTGAATCAATAGCATCAAGTGTGAAATTGATAATGCCATTAACTGCAACGGTTTCAATTGAACTTATTCAATCAACATCAATATCATAATCTAAATACTTAACTTTTTTCACTAAAATGTTATTAAGTTTTATTGATTCCAAATCATTTATTATTTCTGTTAATTCTGTATGTACTTGTTTTTCAAAATATTGTTTATTCATAGTACTATCTAACTTTAACTTTTAATTCTTTTAAATTATTTAATATTTTTTCAAAATCATCGTTAATCTCTTTTTCAGTTAACTGGTGATCTAAACTATTAAATGATAATTTAACAGTTAATGATGAAATATTTTCTTTATCCATTTGTTCATCTGAATATTTGTCTATTACTTTGTAATTTGTTAAATAATTTAGATCTTTTAACATTGCTTTAACGATTGTATCAAAATTAACATCATTACTTAATTCAAAAGAAATATCTCTTGTTGATTTTTGGAATTTAGAAATTTCACTAGTTACATGCACTTTATCAGCAATCTCAAGTAATAAGTTTAAATTTACTTCACAAATGAATGTAGGATAAATTTTATTAGCTTGTTCAAATGCAGGATTTAATTTATATATAAATCCAATTTTTTTATTTTTATATTTTACAGTTGCATTAATATAAGGATGAATTTCATCAATAGCTTTATCGTTAACTTCAAATGTAACATTTGTTACATCAACTTTATATAAATCTAAAACGCTCATTAAAATTGAACTTATATAAGCATAATTTGATTTAATATGTACTTGACTTAATGAATCAGTAATTGCTTCTCCTGAAACACCAAAACATAAATTTGATTGTCTGAATCCATTTAGTGCAAAGATATCAGCCATTTCAAAAAACTTTACTGATTTGTTTCCATTATTAGCATTAAAAATAATTGTATCTATCATAGATTTTGATAAATTATTTCTAAATGTTTCACGTTGAATTGATAAAGGACTCATTAAAACAACAGGATCTTTAACTTTAAATAAGTTTCAAGTTTTATTTGATTCTATATCAGTTAAAGAATATGTTTTAATATTGTTAAAACCTGCACCAACTAAATAATCGCTTAATTTATCTTTAAGTTTTTTATCTAAGTTTTTAGTTTTTTTGAAACTTACATATTCTAAAGGTTGTTCTATAATATTGTCATAACCATATAATCTAGCTATCTCTTCGCATAAATCATTCTTGCCATATAAATCAGTTCTATTTTTATCAACAGTAAATGTTAATTCAGACTTTTTAACAGATATTTCAATATCTAATGTTCTAAATAAACTTATTATTTCTTCAACAGTTATTTCAATACCTAGAATATCTTGAACTTTTTCTAAAGTAATTGAATATACATTGTCATAATTTTGTTTTTGAACTGTTGTTACAACTTTTTGAACATCTTCTAACATTTTATATTCATCTAATATTGAAACTAATTCATCTATTCCTTGATCATAAAGGTTTGGATTTAATGGTTTTGCATATCTTTGAGTATCAACTGTGCTAACATTTAAGTTTCTTTGTTGTTTACGCATTGATATTTGGTCTAAATTTAACATTACAACAAGCATTGTAACTGTTTCTTCAGTAACTTTAAATTTATCTTCAGTTTTTAGTCCTAAAATATTAACAATTGAGTTGCCTGATTTTAAAACAATTAATTCTTTTTCATCTATTGTTTGTTTTGTTAAAGTTAATTCTCCATTAACTTTATCAGCATCAATTAAAATAAAAGGTTGACCTGAAATTAAAGTTGCCATATTAGCTATATTTTCAAATTTGTTTTGAGCTGATTTAACATTTGAATGTTTTAATCATACGTCATGAGATGAATCGAAAGGTGTATTAGTATTTTTTAAACCAATAAAAGTATGTGAAACAGTATTTACTTCATCTTCAACTTTTTTATTTAAATCTATAGTTATTGATTCAGTTGGTTTTTCAAATTTAACTTTATGTTCATTGTTATTAATTTTTAAATCAAAATAGTTAGCTATTTCTTTTACTAATTGTTTTGCTGCTAAAGCATCACTTCTATTTAAAGTTAAATCTACTTCAAAAGTGTAATCATCAAAATTTAAAACTTCACTAATTTCTCTTCCAACCATTTCATCCATGTTTTTATAGATTGAATCAATGTAGTATACATCTTGTTGTTCATCTTCTGTTAAAACTGAATTAGGTAATCCAATCTCATTAAAACCACAAAACATTCCTTCTGAAAGTATACCTAAAATTTCTCTATTTTCTAATTCTAGACCATTAGCTAATTTAGCCCCAGGTAAAGCAACTATTGCAAATTTATCTTCTTCAATGTTTCTTGATGTTGATAAAATTGTTGCATATTTGTTTTCACCAATACGAGTTTTAGTTTTCTTTAGTTTTGTTCCTTCAATTGGATCTGACTCTTCGATGTGTCCTATAACTAATTTTGTATTCAATTTTGAATAATCTATTTCTTGTTCAACTTCAAATCCTAAAGAGTTTAAACAAACTGAAATTTGTTCATTTGTAATATTAGAAAGATCTAAGTATTTTTCTAATCATTTTCTTGTAATAATCATGTTCTACCTACTCTCCATAAAATTTAAATTGTTCTAAAAATTGAACATTATTTTCATATAAGTTTCTAATGTTTGAAATTCCAAATTTAAGCATTGCTATTCTTTCAATACCTGCACCAAAAGCTAACGCAGTATTTTTTTCTGGATCCATTCCATTTAATAGCATAACTTGTTCATTAATAATTCCTGATCCTAATATTTCAATTCAACCTGAATATTTACAAATTGAACAACCTTTACCAGAACATTTAAAACAACTTACATCAACTTCTACACTTGGTTCGGTGAATGGGAATAGACTTGGTCTTAATCTAATATTAACTTCTTCACCAAATAATCTTTTACACATGTATTTTAAAACTCATTTTAAGTTAGCAAAAGTAATTTTTTTACCAATACATAATAAATCTAATTGCATGAACTGGTGTGAATGAGTTGCATCATCGTCATCTCTTCGATAAACATTACCAATAGCAACACAGGCATAGTTACCTTCAAAGTTTTCGTCTTTAGCCATTTGTGTTAAAACTCTAGCTGTCATATGTGTACAGTGAGTACTTAAAACAGTTTCTTCATCTATATAGAAAGTGTCTTGCATATCTCTAGCAGGGTGCCCCACTGGCAAGTTTAATTTTTGAAAACAATATTCATCGCTTTCAACATCATTTCCATTTAATACATCAAAACCAATTTCTGTAAAGATTTGTGTAATCTCTTCAACAACAATATTAAGAGGGTGTTTAGTTCCAAATCTTGCTAATGTACCTGTTAGTGAAACGTCAATTTTTTCACTAGCTAATTTTGCATCAAGCGCTTCTTTTTTAATTCTTGCTACAAATTCATCAATTGTTGATGCAATAAATGTTCTTAACTCATGACTGGCAATTCCAATAGCTTGTTTATCATTAGTATCAGAATCTTTTAAAGATTTCAAAATTTCACTTAATTCTGATTCTTTACCTAATAAAGACTTTTTCAATTTTTCAGCTTCTTCAATTGTTTTTACTTTATTTAAATCAGATATAAATTGATCTTTAATCTTATTAATTTTTTTTAACATAAAAAACTCCTTTTGCTACTTTATTAAAGCTTCTTGTTTTAAAACAATTAACTTCATTTCATTTTCTTTTAAATTTTCTTCATACGCTTGAATAACTATACCAATAACAGAGTTATTTGGTTCTTCTTTTTGTAAGATCTTTAATTTTTTAAATATAAAGTTTTGAAAACTCTTTTTATATTTTTCTAACTCGTATTTAAAATACAAATCAACATCATATTTTTTATTATTCAGTGTTTTAATTTCAATACCTTCGTTCCAAAAGATAATCTGTTCAATCAAAACATCATTAATAAAAGCTTTTGTTGAACTATATATAAAAGCTAAAAATTCTTCATATATATTGTAAATAATTTTATCATTATTAGTTTGAATTAGGTAGTCTCAAATTGTTTGTTCGACCTCTTTATTGAAATTTCTTAAATAATCGATTGTTTCATTGAAATTAATCACAGTTTTTTTAATAAATTCTTTCTTATATTTCATATTTAAGTACTTCAAAAATATTGGTTTTGAAATGATATCAAATAGATTTGTATACTCTCATGTAAAATTTATTTCAAAAACTTTTACAGTTTGATCTTTTTTAATTCTTGCTTCTTGAAAGTGATTAATAATAGATTGTTTTACTTCCATATTTCTCCTACGCTAAACTTGTTATTTGAGTTAAAGGGTTTCTTTTTACTTGTTTATTTGATGCATACCAACCAAATAGTAAAACTACTGACATAACTGATAAAGTTATTAAAATAGTTTTTAAATCAACTGTCATAAAAATATAAACACTAAACTTGTTTGCTATTCATGTTAATAATATTTTTCAGAATATAACAGACGCAATATATGCAGCTATAAAAGATATTAAAGCCCCAATAGCATAACTACCCATTACAACTCAATTTATTTCTTTATCTTTATAACCTAAAGCTTGTAGAGTTAATATAACTATTTTAGCTTCTTCAACTATGATACCAATAATTACAACTAGAATTATTGCAAGAAGAACAGTTGTTAATAATACAAATATTAACATAACTCTATCAACTATTTCAGTTGCTTTATTTATAACTAAATTATTTATGATAAAAGAAACTGTTGATGTTCTTGAAGAAAAGTTTAAGAAATATGGATTAACAACAGATTTTAAGTTTGTAGTTACATTTGGACTCAAAGAATTAGTATATTTGAAAACTGGTCTTAAAATATCTAACATTATTGGTGTATCTTCATTAATTAAAATTGATGAATTTTTTTCAATAATTTTAATTGAATAAAATAATTCCATAAAATCACTAGTTTTTGTATTAACTGAAATCATTTCATTTTTTGAATATAAACTTGAAAATCTCACTGGAAGGCTTTCATCATAAAATTTAGTTTTAAAATCTTCTGAATTAATTCAAATATTATCTGTGCCTAATTTTATAGTTTCTGCTTTATTAATTCCTACAACTCTAAGTTGAACTGTTTGGGGATCTAATGTTTTAGTTTTAAATTCTATAATGTCGTTAATCTTTATATTTTGATTTCTAGCCATACTATATGGAATTATTGCATTAACAATATTTGAATTTACATTCTCTTGAGCTGAATTTTTAAATCTTTCAATTTCAGAAGTTGATACATCTTCAAAATTAAACATATTTTCAAAATTTCCATATTGATTAGACTGAGTATTTACTAATCTTGCATAAACATCAACATCATTATATTGGCCGCTTTGTGATAAACCAATTCAGTCAAATAAGACTTCATTTTCTTTATCATACATAACATTATTAATATTTAACATGTAATCATTTTCATCATAATTATCAAAATCTGTTAATTGTGTTGTTTGAAATACATTTGTTGCAACCGAATTCATATTTGTAAAATTAGCTCTAACTAAAAGCGGTATATACTGTTTTAAATCATTAGAAAATATCTCATCAATTTGACTTAATAATCAATTGTCTAATAAGTTTCTTTGTTTTGTGTCATAGATATTAACTTTATTAATTAACTTGTTTGTATATAATTTTTGATACGCATTATCAATATATTCATTTGTTGTTGTTGCTCCAACTAGATCGTTTATCTCAATTATTTGATTAGACTTACCTATAATTTCTTGTAATGCAGAAATTGTTAAATCAATTTGAGCTATTTTTACTGCAAAAATATAAGATAAATCCTTACTGAAAATATGTTTTACAATATCAGATTGCATAGATGCAATTGATAAAGAATTACTTTCGTTTGTTTTTTCATTTAAATCTAATATTTGAGAAGTTGTTCCAGTTAATTTAATTTCCTCAACACCTTTTATAAAAGCAGAATTTTGAGAATTTAAATTATATGACATAATTGTTTTTATAAAACTATTATTACTACTTTCTTCTAAGATTAAATCATTTGTTTTAATGTTCAACATATTGTTTAAAATAAAATACATTTCACTTCTTGGTAATAAGAAATTAGCTTTATCAGTTGAATTTAATGTCATAAAATAGTTATTAGTCATTTGAATTACTGCATCTATTCTAAATCTATATTCTTCTGAAGATGTTTTGTTCAAATATTCATTTGTATTTTTATATTCAGAATAATCATTATAATCAGGAGATGTTCTATTTCATTCATATTTGTAATTAAATTTATTTTGTCCTTCAGTAATATCTAATGTTGGATTAGAATTTCATCAATTATAGTAATGATCTGTTTTTTCGTTATAAACTGCAAACGATTGATTTAACATTTTTGTCATTAAACTTTGAGCACCAAATAATAATATATAAGTAAATGATGCACATGCAAATAATGTTTGAACAGTATAAAACTTTCCTTTTGAAGTTCTAACAAAAGCTCTTCTCAATCTTCAATTGAAAAACTTTTCTCCTGCAAATATTTTTTTAAATAATATTCCTTGTTTTATATTAGCTTTTGTTTTTCTACTATTAGACATTAATGATAAAACAGGCTCTTTTATATATAAGATAGTTGTTATGTAACTTATTAGAATAAAAAGTAATGGTATAAGAATAAATAGAGAAAACAAGAATAATGGGCTTAAGTAAATAGTGCTAAAGCTAATTGAAACAGTATTTTCAAATGCCTTTGCAGCGAAAGTCTGTATAGGAATAGAAATTATAAATCCAAAGATTAAACTAATAAAAAATAAAATACCGGTTTTTATTGAAAATATTCAACTTAACTCACTAGTTTTATAACCAAATGATTTAAATATTCCTAACTGTTTTCTTGTTTCATTCATTTCTTTTTTAAGTTGAAAATTAATGAATAAGAAAGCTAGCACTAAAATTATAGTTCCTAAAACAACATTTATAATTATTCTAATTTGTAGATTTTCTAACGCTTTAGCAACTTTTGTTTCGCTTCAAGGAATAAAATTATTTTCTAAATTTGATAGTATTTTAACATCATCATTTGTTTTAAATAGTTCAAAAGGTATTTCATTTGTTGAGTTTACATTTTTTATCTTTAATTCTAAATTATATGAAGCTTCGTTACTTAATAGGTTTCAAGAGTAATCTCTAAATTTATTAATGAATTTTTGATTTAAATAAATAAAACCATAAGTTTCCATGCTTTGTGAAAATGCTGAAAAGTTATTACCAGGAACAAAGTCATCAAAAGTTTGCCCTATTCCAACAATTTTAACAGTTGTTGATTGATTTGCAAAAAAACTTTCTGTTGGTAATATGCTTTGAACTATTTTGTTTGATAGTATTGCATTAAATATTAAATTATTTGAATTAGCTATAGGCATTTTTATTTCATCACCTATTTTAATATTATTTGCACTTGCAAAAGCTGATGAAATAATAATTTCAGGTTGTTTGTTTAAATTTCAACTTTCAGTTTTTCTTGATTTTTTATTACCTTTATCAAAAATAATATTATTAAATTCATTAGTTGAATCAGTTCTTATTTCAAAAGTTTGAGAACTAGTTAAAACTCCTGCTTCACTTTTTTGAAATACAAAATTTTTATTAATGTTTATTTCGTAATTAGATTCATCATTATTTTTATTTAAAATTTCATTAAAAAGTAGTATTCTATCATCATGTTGATATTTTTCATTTGCTAAAATTTTTGAATACTCAGAATTAAAAACTGTATAACTTGAAATTTTAATTGTTTTAGGATTTCAGTTAGCAATTAAATTTTTTATATCGTCAAGATTAGTTATTGATGAAATTGAATTTATATCTTGAATAATACCATTCACATAAGCAAAATTTAATATTCTATATAATGTTGAAAATCCTATACTTGCAACTGAAGAATAAATATTAGTTTCATCATCGTTTTGTAAAAAATTTTCTAAATCATATAAACCTAACTCTAATGATTTTTGAACATGATATTTAAAAACTTCTTGAGGTGTAGGTAATTCAAATTTTGAATCAAAGTTTGCTGAATCTTTGTATGATAATTCAAATGCTGTAGAATTAGCTGATAATCTATATCTTCTTAAAGATGAATTGACTTGTAATGTTATTCTTTCTTTTTCCTCAGAATTAAAATTATTTCAATTTAAATAATAATCTTTATCTTTTTTATTTGTTGAATCAGTTCATAATTTTGCATTTAAAAATTCTATAAATTTAGGATCTAAATAATCTTTTGCATACTTAGTTATAAATTCCTCACTGTAAAGCATATCTTCACTAGCAGAAGAAAAATTTGAATTATAAGCTACATTTTGTTGTTGTGCTGAATTCATTTTTGAATATATTTGTAAAGGTGTTGCTAACATCCCAATGACTGATGCAGCTAATGTAACAATAAAAATTATCATGAATAAAGTTGATAATCAGTTTTTAAAAAAAGTTTTTAGATAACTTTTCATTATTTTATTCATTAAAATCACCAAAAAACCCTTCTTATTTTAAATATATTTTAACATTTATAACTAAAAAAAAGAATCCTTACGGATTCTTTCATAAACTGGCAGCGTTCTATTTTCTCACAATGCAATATCGTCGACGCTGTAGAGCTTAACTTCTGTGTTCGGTATGGGAACAGGTGTGACCTCTACGCTATGACCACCAGATCTTTTTTTAAATTGTTCTCTGAAAACTGGATATTAGATGATTACATACTCAATTGCTTCTTTTTTCTAAAATTCTCTCGATCTATTAGTAATGGTTAGCTTAATGCCTCGCGACACTTACACATCCATCCTATCAACCTCATAGTCTATAAGGGATCTTACATTCTAAAGAAATGGGAAAATTCATCTTAAAGGAGGCTTCTCGCTTAGATGCCTTCAGCGATTATCCGTTCCACACATAGCTACCCTGCTGTGCCACTGGCGTGACAACAGGAGCACCAGAGGTGTGTCCATTCCGGTCCTCTCGTACTAGGAACAGCTCTCTTCAATTTTCCTACGCCCACAACAGATAGGGACCAAACTGTCTCACGACGTTCTGAACCCAGCTCGCGTACCGCTTTAATGGGCGAACAGCCCAACCCTTGGAACCGACTACAGCTCCAGGATGCGATGAGCCGACATCGAGGTGCCAAACCTCCCCGTCGATGTGAACTCTTGGGGGAGATCAGCCTGTTATCCCCGGGGTAACTTTTATCCGTTGAGCGACGGCCCTTCCACACGGGACCGCCGGATCACTAAATCCTACTTTCGTACCTGTTCGACTTGTAAGTCTCACAGTCAATCACACTTATACTTTTGCGCTCTATGCATGATTTCCAACCATGCTGAGTGTAACTTTGAGCGCCTCCGTTACATTTTAGGAGGCGACCGCCCCAGTCAAACTACCCACCAGACACTGTCCTTAACCCGGATAACGGGTCGAAGTTAGAAATCCAATATAACGAGGGTGGTATTCCAAGGTTGACTCCACTGGCCCTAGCGGTCCAGCTTCAAAGTCTCCCACCTATCCTCTACACGTTATACCAAATTTCAATATCAAGTTATAGTAAAGCTCCACGGGGTCTTTCCGTCTAGTTGCGGGTAACCGGCATCTTCACCGGTACTAAAATTTCACCGAGTCTGCAGCCGAGACAGCGAAGGGATCATTACGCCTTTCGTGCGGGTCAGAACTTACCTGACAAGGAATTTCGCTACCTTAGGACCGTTATAGTTACGGCCGCCGTTCACCGGGGCTTCAATTCGAAGCTTCGCTTGCGCTGACTTCTCCTCTTAACCTTCCGGCACTGGGCAGGCGTCACCCCCTATACTTCGTCTTGCGACTTAGCAGAGAGCTGTGTTTTTGCTAAACAGTTGCCCCTCCCTCTTCACTGCGGCTCAACTTGCGTTGAGCACTCCTTCTTCCGAAGTTACGGAGTTATTTTGCAGAGTTCCTTAGCTACAGTTATCTCGCTTACCTTAGGATTTTCTCCTTGACCACGTGTGTTCGTTATAGGTACAGGCTACTAGTTATTAAGTTAGAAGCTTTTCTTGGAAGCGTAGGGTCATGTACTTCGTTACTAGGCGAACCGTTCACTCCTCATAACACTTCAGCGTTTAATACAACACGGATTTGCCTATGTTGCCGCCTTTGTGCTTAACCCAGGACATCCATCACCTGGGATACACTACCTTTCTCCGTCACTCCATCACTAACTAGCAGGTACAGGAATATCAACCTGTTGTCCATCGACTACGCCTTTCGGCCTCGCCTTAGGTCCTGACTAACCCTGGGTGGACGAACCTTGCCCAGGAAACCTTGGTCAAACGGTATGAATGATTCTCACATTCAATCGTTACTCATGCCGGCATAATCACTTCTAATCGTTCCACCAGTCCTCACAGTCTGACTTCATCACAATTAGAACGCTCCCCTATCACTGTATTTAAAAATACAATCCGTAGCTTCGGTATTAGGTTTAGCCCCGGTACATTTTCGGCGCAGAATCACTCGACTAGTGAGCTGTTACGCACTCTTTAAATGGTGGCTGCTTCTAAGCCAACATCCTAGCTGTCTGTGCAATTCCACATCCTTACACACTTAACCTAAATTTAGGGACCTTAGCTGACGATCTGGGCTGTTTCCCTCTCGAGCATGGACCTTATCACCCATGTTCTGACTGCCGAGTATCCGACAATGGCATTCGGAGTTTAATTCTATTCAGTACCCCTAGGTGGGGCCATCATAGATTCAGTGCTCTACCTCCATTGTGGTAAACCTCGACGCTATACTTAAATATATTTCGGGGAGAACTAGCTATCTCCGGGTTCGATTGGAATTTCACCGCTAGCCACAAGTCATCCGCGGTCATTTCAACGAACGTCGGTTCGGTCCTCCATTTGGTTTTACCCAAACTTCAACCTGCTCATGGCTAGATCACCCGGTTTCGTGTCTAATGCAACGTACTAAACGCCCTATTAAGGCTCGCTTTCACTACGGCTCCGCATATTCTGCTTAACCTCGCACGATACATTAACTCGCCGGCTCTTTCTACAAAAAGCACGATATCACCCATTAACGGGCTCTATCTTCTTGTAAGCACATGGTTTCAGGAACTATTTCACTCCCCTCTCGGGGTACTTTTCACCTTTCCCTCACGGTACTGGTTCACTATCGGTAAAATGGGAGTATTTAGGCTTGCCGAGTGGTCTCGGCGGATTCCGACAAAATTTCACGTGTTTCGCCGTACTCAGGATCCATCTAAGAGATCAACACATTTCGTATACGGGGGTATCACCCTCTATGCCGTTACTTCCCAGTAACTTCTACTATATGTTGATTTTGTAACTCTAAAAAGATGTCCTACAACCCCAGCCCGTAGACTGGTTTGGCCTCTTCCGCTTTCGCTCGCCGCTACTAACAGAATCATTATTTATTTTCTTTTCCTCTTGGTACTAAGATGTTTCAGTTCCCAAGGTTCCCTTCTCATAAGCTATGTATTCACTTATGGATAATACGAGATTAATCGTATTGGGTTTCCCCATTCGGATATCACCGGATCAAAGCTCACTTCCAGCTCCCCGATGCTTTTCGCAGGTAATCACGTCCTTCTTCGGCTCCATTTTCCAAGGCATTCACCATGTGCCCTTACTATTTTTTAGAAAAAATCTTAAAGCAATTGATAATTGATTCAGTAAAATTATTTTTATTTGTTAAAAATTGTTGATTTATTTTAATCTTTTACAATGCTTTTCATCTAATATTCAGTTTTCAAAGAACAATTCTCTTTCAGAGATTATATTTAAATAATCCCTGAAAACTAAATAGAACATATAATAGTCAATCTGTTTTGTTTTTATCTCCATAGAAAGGAGGTGATCCATCCGCACGTTCCCGTACGGATACCTTGTTACGACTTAACCCCAATCGCTAGTCCTACCTTGGGACGCGCCTTCCTTACGGTTAGGAAACGTACTTCTGGTATTACCAACTCTCGTGGTTTGACGGGCGGTGTGTACAAGACCCGAGAACGTATTCACCGCGACATAGCTGATTCGCGATTACTAGTGATTCCGGCTTCATGAAGTCGAGTTGCAGACTTCAATCCGAACTGAGACCGACTTTTTGAGATTAGCTCCCCCTCGCGAGATTGCGACTCTTTGTATCGGCCATTGTAGCACGTGTGTAGCCCAGGACATAAGGGGCATGATGATTTGACGTCATCCCCACCTTCCTCTAGCTTACACTAGCAGTCTCGTTAGAGTCCTCAACTTAATGTTAGTAACTAACGACAAGGGTTGCGTTCGTTGCGGGACTTAACCCAACACCTCACGGCACGAACTGACGACAACCATGCACCACCTGTATCAATGTTAACCTCCACTACATCTCTGTAGCTTTGCACTGTATGTCAAGCCCTGGTAAGGTTCTTCGTGTTGCTTCGAATTAAACCACATGCTCCACCACTTGTGCGGGTCCCCGTCAATTCCTTTGAGTTTCACTCTTGCGAGCATACTACTCAGGCGGAGTACTTAATGCGTTAGCTGCAGCACTGAGGTAATCCCCAATACTTAGTACTCAACGTTTACGGCGTGGACTACTAGGGTATCTAATCCTATTTGCTCCCCACGCTTTCGTGCCTCAGCGTCAATAATCAGCCAGTAAGCCGCTTTCGCCACTGGTGTTCTTCCATATATCTACGCATTTTACCGCTACACATGGAATTCCGCTTACCTCTCTGATATTCTAGTCCCGCAGTTTTCAAGGCGAACCGGAGTTGAGCTCCGGGCTTTAACCTCAAACTTGCGAAACCGCCTACGCACCCTATACGCCCAATAAATCCGGATAACGCTTGCCACCTATGTATTACCGCGGCTGCTGGCACATAGTTAGCCGTGGCTTTCTGGTAAGGTACCGTCAAGATAAGAGCATTTCCTCTCCTATGTTTTCTTCCCTTACAACAGAGCTTTACAACCCGAAGGCCGTCATCACTCACGCGGCATTGCTTCATCAGACTTTCGTCCATTGTGAAAAATTCCCTACTGCTGCCTCCCGTAGGAGTCTGGGCCGTATCTCAGTCCCAATGTGGCCGATCAACCTCTCAGTTCGGCTACGTATCATCGCCTAGGTGGGCCTTTACCCCGCCTACTAGCTAATACGCCGCATCCTCATCTTCTAGTGATCCAAACGGATCTTTGAATGTTTTCTCATGCGATAATAACATCCACATGCGGTATTACCTTTCGTTTCCAAAAGTTATCCCCCGCTAGAAGGTAGATTAGATACGTGTTACTCACCCGTTCGCCACTGAGGTGCAAGCACCTCCGTTCGACTTGCATGTATTAGGCATGCCGCCAGCGTTTATCCTGAGCCAGGATCAAACTCTCATTTTAAATTATTGTTTTGATTCTGACTATTATATTTTTTTGTATATTATTCTGTACTCAATTTGAAATTGTTACAGGATTGTACAATTGTTGTTCTATTTAGTTTTCAAAGATCATTTCCCAATCAGGGACTTTTTAATAATAGCATAAGTTTTTATCAAGTTGCAACAAATTTAAAAAATTTTTTCCAAAAAATAAAAAAAATTTAAAAACTCTTAAAAAAGAATTTAAAAATTTGTTATTCTTTGTATTTAATTAAATATTTTCATAAACCAATTTAGCTACTTTAATTACAGAAAAGGGGTTTTGTCCTGTAATTAAATTTCCATCCTTTAACGCGTATGGCTTATAAAATCTTTTGCTTTTAAAATTAGCATTATTTTTAATTGCTATTTTTTTATTAAGAAAAGGTACCTTCCTATATTTACCACTTAAAATTTCTTCTGTCGTTGTAAATCCTGTAATATTTCTACTTTCAATAATAAATTTATTATTCTTATCCTTTAAATAAAGTAAACCTGCGATTCCATGACATACTGAAGATACTATTTTATTTTTTTCATAAATTTTTAAAGCTATGTCGTGAATTTCTTTGTTATTTGTAAAATCTCACATTACTCCGTGACCACCTGTGAAATATATACAATCATATTCCTCGTCTTTTATATCACTTGGTTTTAATGAATTAGTTAACGCTTTATCAACAAATCATTTATCTTTATAAAGTTTAATATCTTCCTCACTTGCAAATTTTAAGCTTCTTGGATCTACAGGAACTTTTCCTCCCTTAGGGCTGATGAAAGTAAATTCAAATTTAATATCAGTGTTTTTTAAAAAATTGATAAATTCGGTTGCTTCACCAAGCCACAATCCAGTTTTTTCCTTGTAATTACCATATTGGTTTGTATTAGTTAATACAATAAGTATCTTTTTCACTATAATAACTCCTCTTTTAGTATTATTTTTTCATCTCCTCATATAAAGATCAAAGTTTTCTTTCATACGCAGAGTTTGTTTTAGGTTTGAAATATTTAATATTTTTTATCTCATTAGGTAAATATTGTTGAGCAACTCAACCTTTTTCTTCAACATGTGGGTATAAATAGTTAACACCTCTATTTAATTTAACAGCTGATTTATAATGATTGTCTTTTAAATGAGATGGCACTTCATATGCCATTCCATTTTTAACATCTTCAAAAGCTTTGCCACTTGCCATTAAAGCAGAGTTTGATTTTTGACTTAAAGCCATTTCTATAATAACTAAACCTAATGGAATAATTCCTTCAGGCATTCCAATTTGTCTAAATGCATCACACGCTTGCATAACTCTTGGTGGTAAACTTGGGTTTGCTAGCCCTATATCTTCATATGCCATAATAACCATTCTTCGCATTAAAGTTTCATAATCTCCAATAGATAATAATCTACTAAAATAATGTAAGCTAGCATCAACATCACTACCTCTAACTGATTTTTGCAATGCTGATTTTAAATCATGAAAATCATCTCCAGTAGCTCCACTTGGATTTTTTCCTTGAGAAATAATTGAAGAAATTAAATCAATTGTAATTTCTTCACCTTTATATAAATTATGAAACAGTTCAATATTATTTAAAAGACTTCTAATATCTCCACTATTTAATTCACATAAGTATTTAAGTGATTCAGGTTTAATATTAATATCTACTTTTTTATCTTTAATTAATTTGTTTACAAAAGCAAAAGATTCATCATGACTTACTCTTTTTAATTCTAATATTGTGGCCCTACTTCTAATAGCGGGGTTAATTGTAAAAAATGGATTCTCTGTAGTTGTTGCAAATAAATATACGTTCCCACTCTCCATAAAGTTCAATAATATATCTTGCTTGTCACGATTTAATCTATGTATTTCATCAATTATTAAAATAAATCTTTCTTTATTTATAGCTTTATCAATAATTTTAGTTAGATTTTCTTTTTTATCATAACTTGCATTAAACAAATCATATTCAATATTAAGATCATTAGCTAATGCTATAGCAAATGAAGTTTTACCAACCCCACTTGGCCCATAAAAGATTAATGATCTACAAAAATTATTACTTATCATTTTTTTAATTAAACCATCTTCTTTTAATAGATTCTCTTGACCTATAATTTCAGATGTTGTCTTTGGTCTTAATAAATATGCTAATGGTGTATTCATAATTCCTCCTTAATAAAAAATAACTAGTTTTTACTAGTTATTATTTTACTCTTATTTTGTTTTAAAAACTATTGCAAATACCTCTTCATATTTTTCAGCAGGTATAATTTTTAGTTTTGCTTTTACTTCATCTGGAATTTCGTCTAAGTCTCTTTCATTTTTCTTTGGAATAATGATTGTTTTCAATCCACTTCTTGAAGCAGAAATTGATTTTTCTCTTAATCCACCAATTGGCAATACATTTCCTCTTAGTGTGATTTCACCAGTCATTCCAATTTCTTTTGAAACTGGTTTATCTGAAAGTGCAGAAATTAAAGCAGTTGTAATTGTGATACCAGCACTTGGTCCATCTTTTGGAACAGCTCCTTCAGGAACGTGAACATGAATATCATTTTCTTCAAATACTTTTTTATCTACTCCAAATTTTTCAAAGTTTGATTTAACATAAGTTAACGCAATTGTTGCAGATTCTTTCATAACTTCACCAAGTTTACCTGTAAGAATTAAATTTCCTTTACCAGGGTATAAACTTACTTCAATTGGTAAAATATCTCCACCAAATTGTGTATATGCTAAACCTGTAACCACACCAATTTGAGATTCTTCTTGTTTTTCAGTGTGATCAAAAATTCTTTTACCTAATAAATCATTTACTTGTTTTTCATCAATAACAATTTTATCCATTTCACCATTTAGATTTTTAACAATATACTTTCTAATAATAGAATTAATATGTCTTTCTAATTGACGCACACCAGCTTCTCTAGTGTAATATTTAATAATTTCATTAATTGCACCTTCAGTAAATGATATTTCTTCTGAAGTTAATTCATGTTGTTCTATTGCTTTTGGAACTAAATAATCTTGTGCTATCTTAACTTTTTCAATTTCAGTATAGCTAGATAAATTTATGATTTCCATACGGTCATATAAGGCTTCAGGAATATCTTCAGGATAGTTAGCAGTTGCTATAAACATAACTTGGCTTAGATCATATGGTTCTTCAATATAATGATCTGAAAACTCTTTGTTTTGTTCTGGGTCAAGAACCTCTAACATTGCACTTGCTGGATCACCTCTGTGATCAGATGCCATTTTATCAATTTCATCAAGCAAGAATAATGGGTTTTTTACTTTTGCTCTTTTCATTGTTTGAATAATTCTTCCTGGCATTGAACCAACATAAGTTTTTCTATGTCCACGAATTTCTGATTCATCTTTAACTCCACCTAAACTTACTTTAACAAAGTTTTTTCCAACTGCTTCTGCAATTGATTTTGCTAAACTTGTTTTACCTACACCTGGGGGACCAACTAATGTAATAATTGGTGCTTTTAGTGATTTTGTTTTAGTTTTAACAGCTAAGTACTCAATAATTCTTTCTTTAACTTTTTTCATACCATAATGATGTTTGTCTAAAATTTTTTTAGCATATTTTAAATCAGTTAAGTCTTCAGTTTCTTCTCATCAAGGAATACTCATCATTCAATCAATGTAATTTTTCTCAGTATTTCATTCAGGAGTTCCTGATTGAAGTGCTTCAACTCTTTTGATAGAAGCCATAATTTTTCTTTTGACTTCTTCAGGGAAAGGTTCTTTAGCTAAACGTTCTTTATATTTTTCTAATGAACTGTCATCAGAATCATCTTCATCTTCTAATTCATCTTTGATAATTCTCATTTTTTCTCTTAGATAATATTCTTTTTGTTGTTTATCCATTTTTTCTTTTAATTTATGGTTTAGTTCTTGTTCAATTTCATTCTTTTGTCTTGCTGCATCAATTGATTCTGCATTTCTTGTTATGATTCCATCTTCAGCAAAAATTATTTTTTCAATAATTGATCATCTTGTTTTTAATGATGGAGATGTTATGTATTCTGGATTTGTCAATATTTTTGATGGAGCCAGTTTAAACATAATTGAATCAAAAGCTAAGCTTAAATCATCAGATTCACCTGATATTAACTGTTTAATTTGTTTTGTTACTAAACTAGCTTTAGTTTTGATAGCATCAGAGATTTTTTCAATTAATTCTTTTAACTCTTCATCACTAAAATCATTAATTGATTCAATTAATTCAACTTCCGCATATGGCACTTGATCTTCATTTTCAAAAAAGCTAATTACTTTACATCTTTGAATAGGGTTTGTGCTAATAGTTAATGAATTATCTTTTCATTCTTTGATTACTTCAAAATCAATTAAAATTCCAAATTCATGTAAATCTGAAAATTCAGGTTTTTCAACAGATGCATCAATCTGTGGTATTGCGATCATTTGATTATTTGAATTTTTAATCGCATAATTAACGCTCGCTAATGTGTTTTTTCTTCCAACTTCTAAATTCTCTTTAATTCCAGGAACAATAAATGAACCTCTTATTTGGAAAATAGGTAGTTTTATTTTTTTACTCATTTTGTTAACCTCCTATGTGGTTAAATATATATTATCATATTGTTTAGCAATTACAATAGTAGAGTGCTAAAAATAAAAAAACCTTTATCAGGTTTGTTTTATTTTATAATTATCCGTTATTTGAATATAAGAAATCAACTAATAAATCGTTAACAATTTCTGATTTTAACATTTCAGGATTTACCATAGTTTTAATTTGATCAGCAGGAATTCCAAATTGCGCTGCTAAGTTTTCGAATTTAGCATTGATTGCTTCTTCAGTAACTTCAAATTTTTCTTTACTTCTAATTTCAGATGTAACTAAGTAAGTTTCTAATTTATTTTTAGCATCAGCTGTTAATTCAGCTTTAATAGCTTCATCTGATAAACCAGTAACTTTTTTATATTTTTTAATATCTAATCCTTGTTGTTTTAATTGAGCTTCAAATTCTTTTCTTAAATCTGCTGTTTGGTTTTCAATTGCTGTTTTAGGCAATTCGATTGTTGAATTTTTAATTATTTCATTAATTAAATCATTAACGAATTGATTTTTAACATTTTGTAATTTTTGTTTTGTAATGTCTTCTTTTACTTTTGCTTCAAATTGAGCAAAAGTTTCAACATTAGGTAAATTTAAATCTTTAACAAGTTCGTCATCTTTTTTAGGTAATTCTCTTGCTTTAACTTCAATAATGTTTAATTCAAAAGTTGCAGGTTTGTTTGCTAATTCTGGAGTATAACCTTCTGGGAAAGTTACATCAATTTTAGCTTCTCCAAGTCCTAAACCGATCATTGAATCTTCAAATCCAGGAATGAATTGGTTTGAACCTATAACTAATTTATGCCCTTTAGCTTCTCCACCTTTGAAAGCTTCTCCATTCATAAATCCTTTAAAGTCAAAAGTAACAATATCACCTTTTTCAATTTTTGCATCAGCAGCTTTTGGTTTTTCCATAATGAATTGTTCACAGTATTGATCAATAACTGCTTCAATTTCTTCTTTTGTAACTTCAACAGTTTCTTTTTTAACTGTTTTAATGTTTTTGTAATCACCTAATTTAATTTCAGGTTTTAAGTCAAATAAGAATTCAATAACTAATTCTTTTTCACTTACTTTTGCTGGAATTGGTTCTGGTGAGTTCATTGGTTCAACTTTAACTTCTTGAGCTCTTGCAAAGTCAAAAGCAGGTGAAACCATCATTCTATAAGCTTCATTATAAATTTTTGAAGGAGTTACATATTTTTCAGCTTGAGCAGCAGGAATTTTTCCTTTTCTAAATCCAGGAACTTCTAAGTTAGCAAGAACTCTGTTTTTTGCTTTTTTTAAAGTTTCTGTTCATTCTGTTCCATCAATAGTAACAGTTCATTTACCTTGACCTTGTTCAATAATTTTTAATTCTGTGAATTTCATTTTCTATTCCTCGTTTATTCTATCTCTTATAAGCAACAGCTATATTTTTAGGCTTTATGCTTAATGTTTTTACAATTATTTCTTCAACAATTTTATTAATTTGATTTTCTTCTAACATTTGTTTTTTGTTTTTTAAATCAATTTTAATTAAAACGTAAAGCAAGTTATCGTGGTATAAGTCTGTTAATACTTCAATATTGTCTACATTATTCAAATCTGAGTTTGAACGCATTAAGATTGTATTTTGAATTAACTTATTTAAAGCATTAACTTCAATCTCTAATGCTCCACGATTATTTCTTTCTATTGAAATATACATATTCTTACACCTCTATTTCTTATTTTTATTATTATTGAGCTCTACCGCTGTATTTTCCATCTGTTGTAGAAATAATAACTTTTGTTCCTACATTAACAAATAATGGAACCATAATATCTAATCCAGTTTCAACAACAGCTTTTTTTAATGCTCCACTTGTTGTATCACCTTTAACTGCAGCTTCAGCTTCAGTAACTTCTAATTCAACTTTATCTGGTAAAGAAATCCCTAAAACTTCTCCATCATATTCAGTCATTTTAATCATTAATCCATCTGTTAAGAATTTACTTTCTCATTCTAATCTAGTCATTGGTATTTGAATTTGTTCATAAGTATCTGTATCCATTAAGTATGCATCTGTACCATCATTGTATAAATATTGCATATCTTTTCTTTCAATCATTGCTTTTTCAACTTTTTCTCCACCAGTGAAAGTTATTTCAACTCTTGATCCAGTTCTTAAGTTTTTAGCTTTTACACTAACTTTTCCTTGTTGTCTTCCTGTTTTTGAGAAAGACTGTTCAATAACAACAAATAAATTACCTTCGTATATAAATGTTGTTCCAGGACGTAAATCATTTACTGACATTTGTTTTCCTTCTTTCTTTTTAAGATTTTGATTTTAATCATAGTAAATTATAGCATTTAACCTAAAAGTTTGAAAGTTTTTCATTTAGTTTTGTTTTTGATAAAGCTAAAAACATTACTTCAAAAACTATAATTGAAATAATTCATTGAATGCTATCAACAATAGCTTCTTTTACAGCTAGACCATTTCTTGTTGAAATTTGTAGTGTATTTCAAACAACATAATATAAAAATGGTATATATAAAAATACTAAGCTAGCCGCTAAAATTACTGCAATATGTTTAGTAAATATTTTTGAACCAAACTTCATAATTAAAAACATTAAAATATTTATTGCAATAGTTATACCCATTGTAATAACAGAATTTAAAGCTAAATCCATTATTGCTCCATACACAATCCCAGAAACTAACATTCCATATCCTGGTACTAAATAACAGAATGTTAAATAAACTCCTGTTGTAAATTGAATAGCAACACCATCAGCAGTAAATAGCATAGTTACTAATGACAGAGTTACAAGCAACGCGGTTAGCATTCCAATTAAACATATATATTTAATTGATCATCTTTTACTCAAAACAATCACCAACTTTTAAATCAGAAAGATTGTTCAGTTTGTATGAACTTGCTTCCATCATTTTTTTACCTGGTTTTTGAATAAGTAAAATTTGAACTTGACCATCTTTTGTTTGAATGTCTATTCCATTTTCACTAATATTAACTATTGTTCCTGGTTTTGCTTCTACATTATTATTTAAAATTTGTACTTTTTGAATTTTGTATCTTTCTTCACCTTTAAATGTATGAGCTATTGGTCATGGTGATAAACTTCTGATATGATTTCAAACATTAACTGATAAATCATTTCAGTTAATTTTTTCTTCTTCTGTTGAAATATTTTTTGAAAAAGTTACTTCATCTTCATTTTGAGCAATTGGCGGTAATTCATTATTATAAATTTTTAATAAATTTTCTTTAATCATTTTTTGACCTAGTTTAGCTAATTTTTCAAACATGATTCCTGTATCATCAGTTTCTTCAATATCAATTGATTCTTGAATATAATAATCACCTGCATCCATCTTTTTAACCATTTTCATAATTGATATACCAGTTTTAGAATCACCATTTTTAATAGCATACTGAATAGGTGCACCACCACGATATTTTGGTAACAAACTTCCATGAACATTAATTGAATCAATTTTTGGCAGATCCAATATTTTTGTTGGTACAAATTGACCATAAGCACATGTAACAATAAAATCACTTTCGATTTGAGCAATTTCTTCATAAGCTTCAGAAATTTTAACTGGCTGAATTATTTTTAAATTATTTTTTAAAGCAATTTCTTTAACAGGAGTTGGTTTCAATTCTTTTTTTCTGCCAACAGGTCTGTCAGGTTGAGAAATAACTAATACTACTTCAACATTTTCCATTTCAGTTAATGTTGTTAAAATGTCAGCCCCAATTTGTGGAGTGCCACAAAATATAACTTTAATTTTTTCCATTATGTGCCTCCACTAATTCTTTCACTTTTTTAAGAATAACTACCATTGCAAGAGTATCTCTATCACAATATTTAAGCATTCCTTCTTTTACTTTTAAATCTCATGCTGCTTTTGGGATTCTACCATCCACGAATTTTCTAAATGTTTCACTGGCCTTATCACCCTTGTTAATAACTAAATCATTATATGAAAAACTTGGGTCTAAACTTGGTTGTGTTTTTTTGATTGAATAACTTCCTTTAAAGTAAGGATGATAAATTAAAAATGCTGGTCTTCCTGTTACTTTAGTATCACTTGTAAAAAAGTCCATTAAATCAACTGTATTTTGAATTATGTATGCCAATGGTTTTGCATACTTTGGAAACATCATTGCCAGTTTTCTCAATACACCTTGTTCAAAACTTTTATTATAAGCTACATAAACACCAGGACCATGTTTAAAAGAATCTTTAATAAAGTTTTCAATAAATTTAATTCTTGGATCTGTGTCTTGTTCATTGCTTAAAAAGCTATAGTGTTTCATTGTTTCAGGTTTATTGTAATCATAATTATTATCTACAATTACATCAATAGAATATTGAAATGGTGTTTGATAGTATGTGTTAACTAAATTAAATCTTGGAATAGCTCATTTAGAAGTTTCAAAATCATACATATAAATAGGATAATTTTCATAAACACTTAATAAATTGTTTATTCATTCAAGATTATCTAAATCAATAACTCTTCATTTTGATTCATCTTCTGGATATTGTTTTTTAAGGTTATAAACTTCAAACATTCTTTTAGCTATTCTATTTGTTTCAAAAAAAGATTCTCCTTTTTTGTTTAAAACGATACTTGGTTCAAATAAACTCTCATAGTCTTTAAAGTAAGGAGATTTTGAATTTCTTATAACATGTGATTTAAAAGAACGTTTAAATTTTCCTATATTTCAAAAACCTGGTTCATCTTTATCAAATCAATTCATCACATGAAAGCAATTATCATATTCATCATGATTAAAACCATGATCTCAATTCCCAGCACGATCTTTATTGTAATTTAATGTACATTTTTTATTATGTAGAAATTCTGGTATTTCACCATTTTCATATTTCATATTTAAATGGTTTGATAGATTCATAAATATTTGATCTAAATCAAACTTTTCTCTAAAAGCTTTTAAATCATCCTTTAAAGTTGGTCTCTTGGCGTTTTTACCATAAGTCAAATAGTCAAGATAAATTAGTTTATTTAAATCAACTTCAATAGGTTCATTATCATATTCAACAGTAAAATCGCTTTTTACAAAATCTTTAATTTCTTCATACTTAATTTTTCCAAGTTTGTTTATAAATTCTTTAGCTTGTTCTCCAAATGTTTTTTCAGTTATTATTAAGTCAGAATTCATTACATAATCAGAATTTATTTTAGCAATACAAATATCATCTACTATAAAACCACATTTTTCTAAAACAAAAACTTGATACATTAAGTCGAAAAAGTGTTCAGCTTTAACTTTTGTTGTTGCTTTAGCTTCTATTATTTCAACATGTTTATTGTCTTTAATTTTTAAAACGTCACATCTTGTTCTTATCTTTTCATCATCAAAACTAAAAGCCGCTTCATAAATATATTCACACTTATTTTCTTCAAGTAATTCTTTTGTTTTTTTCTCTGCTTCAAAAAATTTTAATTCATCAAGATTTGCTGTTGATTTTTTTTCACTTCTTTTATCATTAGCAATGATATTTTTCATGTCAAAATATTCTCTAACTTTCTCACCAAATGCATTACCATCTTCAATAGTTTCTCCAGCAAATAATTCAGGGTCAAAACCAGTTTCAGAATCTCATGCAGAGTTTCATTTTTTAAGAAACTCTTCTTTCTCATTTTCATTAAGTGATTCAATGTTTAAATATGCAGAAAATATATCAATTGATTCTGCTGAATCAGAAAATTCATTTTCATCATCAAAATTAGCATCAGCATCAATCTCAAGTATTCTGTCTTTTTTTCAATTAACAGCACTTGCAAAATTTTCTTTGTTATCTCATATTCATGCTTTTTTAACGCATTCTTTCATGGATAATTTAAATGTTTCTTTATTAACTTTAGCTTTTAATTTAAACATGCTTAATCTCCTTATAAAACTTTTTATTATTAATATTTTATCAACTTTAAATGTGTTATTAAAAAATAACTTGCATTTATAAACATAATTGCAAGTTATTGATAATATTAGTTTTTTTCTCTACTTCTAACAGGAACAAATTTTTCTTTATTTTCAGTTGTTCTTTGGATAACTGGATTTTTTTTGTTTTCTTTAGCTTCAGCTCTGATTTTTTTAATTTCAGCTTTTTCAATTTGAGCTAATTCTTTTTCTTTTATACGATCAGATTTTTTAATTGCTTTTCTTTCTTCTTTAGTCAATTTAATTTCTTTTTGACCAATTGCAATTCTTTGTTCTGTTTCGTTTAAATCTAAAATTGTATTAACAACTCATTTTGTTGCATAGTTTTTTTTATCAATTTTAGTTGTTATACCTTCAACTTCATAAGCTCTTCTTTCGATTGACTTTTGAGTTTTAGGTTCAATTAATTCAACAACAACATCAAATACGTCACGATATTTATATTCAGGGCCTTTTCTTGAATAAACCTTTTCAAATTCAACTCTAATGTTTTTTCTGTTATCTGATTTAGCTAAAAATGCTTTAATTTCATTTCTAACTGCTTTATACCTTTGTTCTTTTTCTTTTTTAGCAGCTTTTTTACCAGTAATTGTTGTAATAATTACAAAACCTACAACAACAACAAGCATAACTAAAAGAATTATTAATCCTGCACTATTACCCATAAAAATATCATTCCTTCTTTTTAATTTCTTTATTATTATAAATTATTTTTTCTAAAATTATTCTACTATATCAATAATTCCTCCACCGAGACAAATATCGTTTAAATAGAAAACAGCTTCTTGTCCTGGAGTTACTGCTTTTACAATAGCATCGTATGATACTTTATATTCATTATCTTTAATTTTATTTAATCTAACCTTTACATCTGGTTGTCTATATCTAAATTTTGCAGTACATTCAAATTCTTCAACATTATCTATATATTGTTTTAAATCTAATGATCAATTAATTTCTGTAACAATAGCATTGTTTGATAATAAATAACTTTCATCACTAGCTGGACATACATAAATTATTTTTTTGTCTATGTCTTTTGCTGCAACATAATATGGTTCTTTCATACCACCCAAGTTTAATCCTTTTCTTTGACCGATTGTATAATACATTGCTCCAATATGTTTACCAAGAACTTCATTAGTTTTGATATCTACAATATCACCTGGTTGATTTGAAATATAATTTTGTAAAAATTTAGTAAATTCTCTTTCACCAATAAAACAAATTCCTGTTGAATCTTTTTTATCTGCGGTAATTAAACCTTGTTCAGCAGCAATTTTTCTAATCTCAGGTTTTTCTAGACTTTGTAATGGGAATAAAGTTTTTGAAAGTTGATTTTGAGTTAATTGACATAAAAAATATGTTTGATCTTTATTTGTATCAACCGCTCTTATCATTTCATATTGCTTTGTTTTTTCATTAAATCTAACACCTGCATAATGACCCATTGCAATGTAATCTGCTTTTAATTCATTTATTGCATGATTTAAAAACTTGTCAAATTTAATATACTTGTTGCATAAAATATCTGGATTTGGAGTTCTTCCTTTTTTATATTCTTTAATAAAGTATTCAAAAACGTATTCTCAATATTCTTGAACAAAATCAATTCTATGCAATTTTATTCCTAATTTATTTGCAACTTCTAATGCATCTAAATAGTCTTGTTCTTGAGGACATACATCATTATCAATTTCTTGATTTCCTAAAATATCATTATTTGCTGAGGAATCTCAGTTTCGCATAAATAATCCTTCAACTTCATAGCCTTGTTGAATTAATAAATAAGCAGCAACTGATGAATCAACACCGCCACTTAAACCTACGATAACTTTCTTTTTCATATTTCCTCCTTAAACAAAAAAATTACTCAAATGAGTAATTTAATTTTAACATATTTTAATTTATTTCAAATTATATTTGTATGAATGCAAAAGCAATGAAGTAAATAATAAATAAGAATGACAAGCAGTAAACTGCTGGATGAACTTTTTTAGCTTTCGCTGTTATCATCATCATGAATGAATATCCTATAAATGCCATCGCAACACCATTTGCAATTTCATAAGTTGCAATCATAAATAAAATTGATAAGAATGTAGGAACTAAAAATTCAGGTTTATCTCATTCAACATGAGCAGCTTCTTTAATCATCATAATTCCAATATATACACAAGCAGCACTTGTAATAGGTTGAGGAATTAATTTAAAGATTGGGAACATTATAATTGCCAATAAAAATAGAATTCCATTAACAACTGCTGCTAATCCTGTTTTAGCACCTTGTTCTATACCTGCTGCTGATTCAGCAAAAACTCCTAAAGGTGTTGTTCCAGTTACTGAAGCCATCATTGTTCCCATTGAATCAATAACTAAAGCTTTTTGACTTATTTCTTTATGTTGATTTGTTTTTTGATCTAATTGATGTGTAAATGCAGCCATTGTTCCTGTTGCATCAAAGAAATTAATTAACATAACAACAAATATTGAAATATATGTTACTGGTGAAGTTCAAATTTTAGCATTACCGAATGCCTTAAATGTAGAAGTTCAATTTCATGCAAAACCATCAAAATCATAATTTCATCCTTCTCATTTTCTTAAGTCAGCTGAACCTAATAATGAAATAGCTTTTGAATCACTAGGAAGTGTAGATGCTAATATAATTGCAATAACTGACATTGATAAAATAGCAATTGCTACTGCTCCTGGTATTTTTTTAAATGCTAAAAATAAAATTAATAATAAAGTTATTGAACCTAATATTATTGGTAAGTAATTATCTTTTAATGTAGCTACTGAAGCCATTGGTATTCCATTTTCTTGAGCTAATCATCCCATGCTTGAAATACCTACATAAGCTATAAATAAACCAATACCAATACCAATAGCTAATACGATTCCTTTTGGAATTGATTTAATAATGAATGATCTTAAAGGCGTAAGTGAAACTGTTACAAACACTACAGATGATAACATTGTAACAATCATTGCACCTTCAAAGCCTAAACCACCACTAATTCCAATGTTTACACTAACCAATGCATTCATTCCCATTGATGTTGACATTGCTACAGGTATATTAGCAAATAAACCCATAATTATACAACATATACCAGAAACCAATGCTGTTGCAAAAAATATACCAAAGTAATTCATATTTCCAGCACCAGTATTAATTGAAGGTGTTCCTGAAACTAATCCAGGGTTTACTGTAAGTATGTACATCAATGATAAAAATGTTGTAATACCACCAATGATTTCTTTCTTCATAATTGCACCTAAAGTATCAAACTTAAAGTACTTTTCAATTGATCGGATAGCTTTATTGTTGCTGAAGACAAAAGCTTCCTTATTTCTCTGAGCCGTTTGCTCAGGTGTTTCATTTATAAATAATTCAGACTCATTCTCAACTTGAGTCTGTTTTAGACTTTTATTATCCATTTTGCCTATTCTTTCTATGTATAAAATTCAATGAAGAACTCAGCAAAAAATAAAAAAAGTTTTCGTCTACGTAAAAAATACGCATAGCGAAAACCATAAAACTCATAATCTAACATTGGTGTTAGGTAGAGACTCCTTCCCGATATGAAGGATTATACAAGTTTTCATATTAATTTTATACTTAACGATTTTATATAAAAAATAGTCAATATTCAAATAAAAAAAACTAACTTTTATTTTAAGTTAGTTTTAATCAATAATATTTTTAGGCTCAAAATTAGAAAGTTGTTCTAACTCTTTAAGTATTTTTTTCTCTTCTTTAGAAACTGATGTTGGAATAGAAATACTTATTTTAATTAATAAATCTCCACGCTTATCAGAAGTTTGATTTTTGTATAATCCTTTATCATGTACTTTTATTAGTTGACCAGAATAAACACCTTTTGGTATTTTTAATCTTACAGGTCCATCTAATGTTTTAATGATAACTTCATTTCCTAAAATAGCATCAAGGTATGAAATATTATAATTCATTATTAAATCATTTGAATTTGGAATCAATTCAAATACATCGCTTTTCACAATACCTATAGTTATGTAAAGATCACCTGGAATTCCACCTTCTAGTGATGCATGTCCTTTTCCTCGCATAACAAATTGTTGACCAGGTCATAAACCTTTTGGAAGAGGTATTTCAACTTCTTCTCTTTTAGATTCAACACCTTTACCATGACAATTTTTACATTTGCTTTTAAATTCTTTTCCAACTCCATTACATTTATCACAAGTAACTTGGTTTTGAACTTGGAAAGGTCCCATTTGTTTATTAACAATAATTTGTCCAGCACCATTACATTTTGTACAAATATGAACATCAGAAGGGTTTTCAGCACCTACACCATCACATTTTGTACAAGTTTTAACTAAATTTAAAATTGTTTTTTTATTTACTCCAAAAACTAATTCTTTAAAAGTTAGTGTTGCTTCTAATCCAATGTCTTGACCTTTTGAAGGTCCTCTTCTAGAAGAACGCCCGCTTCTTCCCCCACCGAATAAATCAGAGAATATGTCACCAAAGTCCATTCCTCCACCCATGTTTGAGAAGAAATCTTCAAATCCACCAAAGCCTGATCCACCAAAACCTGAACTACCATCAAAAGCTGCATGACCAAATTGATCATATTTAGCTTTTTTATCAGCGTCAAGTAAAACGCTTGCAGCTTCATTAACTTCTTTAAATTTTTCTTCAGCACCGCTCTCTTTATTCATATCGGGGTGATACTTTTTAGCAAGTTTTCTGTATGCGCTTTTTATTTCTTGTTCTGTTGAAGTTTTAGAAACACCTAAAACTTCATAATAATCTCTTTTTGCCATGTTCTTTTCCTTTTTAAAAAATAAAACTAACAATTGTTAGTTTTTAAATTTGGTTTATTTGTTTTCTTCTGAATCTGAATTTCCTTCTTCAGGTTGAGCAGTTTGTGCTTGAGCAAATTGACTTGCCATTTGAATCATTTGTTCTAATTCATTAACTTTTGTTTCTAAAGCTTCATAATCTTCTTTTTCAATTAATTCTTTAACTTCAGCAACCATTTTTTCAGCTTGTTCTTTTTGTTCTTGTGGAATTTCTTGTCCTTCTTGAGTTAAACTTGACTCAATAATAGCAACGTAGCTTTCAGCTTTATGTTTTAATTCAATGTTTTTTCTTTTTATTTCATCAGCTTCTGCATTTGCTTCTGCTTCTTTAATCATTTTTTCAATATCAGCATCACTTAATGCTCCTGAGTTACTAATTGTAATAGATTTTTCTTCATTAGTTGCTTTATCTTTTGCAATAACACTTACAATACCATTTACATCAATTTTGAAAGTAACTTCAATTTGAGGAGTACCTTTTGGAGCTGGCTTAATTCCTGTTAATTGGAATTGACCTAATGATTTATTATCTGCTGCCATTGGTCTTTCACCTTGTAAAACATTAATATCAACTGCTGGTTGATTATCAACTGCTGTTGAGAATATTTGTGATTTTTCTGTAGGAATAGTTGTATTTCTATCAATTAATTTAGTCATAACTCCACCCATAGTTTCAATTCCTAATGATAATGGTGTAACGTCTAATAATAATACATCTGTAACATCTCCCGCTAAAACCCCACCTTGGATAGCTGCACCCATAGCTACAACTTCATCTGGGTTAATTGAACGGTTTGGTTCTTTTCCTAATAATTCTTTAACAATTTTTTGAACAGCTGGTATTCTTGTTGATCCACCAACTAGTAAAACTTCATCAATATCACTAGCACTTAATTTAGCTGCTTGTAATGCATCTTTTACTGGTTTAGAAGTTCTTTCAACTAAATCTTTTGTAATTTTGTCAAATTCTGTTCTTGAAAATTGAGTTGAGAATGAAACTGGTCCATTTTCATTCATTGCAATAAATGGTAAGTTAATTTCAACTTCTAATTGACTTGATAAATTAATTTTTGCTTTTTCAGCTTCATCTTTTAATCTTTGTAATGCCATTTTATCGTTTTTTAAATCAACACCACTTTCAGTTTTAATTTTTTCAATTAATCAGTTAATGATTTGAGTATCGAAGTTATCTCCTCCAAGTTTATTATCACCACTTGTTGATAAAACTTCGAATGTTCCATCAGCTAATTCTAGAATAGAAACGTCAAATGTTCCTCCTCCTAAATCGTAAACTAAAACTTTTTCTTCTTTATCTTTTTTCTCTAATCCATAAGCTAAAGCTGCTGCGGTTGGTTCGTTAATAATTCTTTCAACATCTAACCCTGCAATTTTACCTGCATCTTTTGTTGCTTTACGTTGTGAATCATTAAAGTAAGCAGGAACAGTAATAACTGCTTTAGTAATTTTTTCTCCAACTTTTTCTTCTGCATATTTTTTCATGTATCTTAAAATTTCAGCTGAAATTTGTTCCGGTGTATATTTTTTACCATTTATATCAATTTTTTCATTTGTACCCATTTTTGATTTAACAGATATAACTACGTTTGGATTTGTAACTGCTTGACGTTTTGCAGCTCCCCCAACAATAATATCTTCGTTTTTAAATGCTACAACAGAAGGTGTTGTTCTTTGTCCTTCAGGGTTTTCTAAAATGATTGGTTGCCCACCTTCCATAATTGAAACAACTGAGTTAGTTGTACCTAAGTCTATTCCTATAATTCTTTCTTTTGCCATAATTTATTTCTCCTCTTAATACTATTTTGCTACTTTTACAATTGCGTGAATTAATACTCTATCATGAATCATATATCCATCTGATATTACAGATACTATTTTATTTGATTCCATTCCACTGTTTTCCAGTGATTCATTTGCTTCATGAAAGCTTGAATCAAATTCATCCCCCGCTTTTACACCCATTGCTTTTATTCCGTTAGTTTCAAATGCATTTTCAATTTGACTAATGATCATTTTAAATCCCATCAAATAATTTTGTAACTCTGGAATATCTGTAGGTGTCTCAACCACTTTTTTTAGTAAGTCAATTGGTTTTATTAAGTCCTCAGCTAAATTGCTTGAACCATATTTTCTAACTAAAGCTTCTTGTTCATTTCTTTTTTTTGTAAGATTTGCAATATCAGCATTTCTTAAACTTTTTTGAAATTCAATTTCTTTTTGACAACTCTCAATTTGCTTTTCAAGATCTTGAATTATTTTTTTATAATCTTTTTTCTCTTTTTTGATTTCTTCAGTTGCAACTTTTTTCTCTTTATTCTCAACTGAAGTTTCTTCTTTTTTTAATTCTTTTTCGTTATTCATTTTTATGATCATCTCCATTTATTATTTCTACTATCAAGTTAATTAATTGATTAGCTTGAGAATAATCAACTCTTTTAGGCCCAACCAAAGTTAACATTGTTGAACCCTGTTCTGTTTTAATTGCGGTTTCAACAATTGAAATATCACTTAAATCTTCTGAAATTTCTTCACCTATTTTTGTGCTTATTTGAATCATTTTTTGATTTGAACTATAACTTACATCAAATCAATCAAATGGTGACATGTTTTCCATAATGTTAATAACTTTTCTAAGTTTATCTGTATCATTAAATTCTGGATTTTCTAACATGTTTTTCATTCCAACAATTTCTTTTTTAGATTCTTTTGTTTGTAAAATGTTTGACATAAAAGTTTCTAAAATTAAATCATAGTTTTTAACAGTTGTTTCTAAGTTAGGTCTGATAAGTGATATGTTATTTTCAATTTCTTTAACCGGAGTATCAACTAAACAATCTGAAAATATTTTTATTGATATTGATAAGTCTGATAAAGAAATATCTTTTAAATTGAATAATTGATTTTGCATTTCTCCATTTGAAAGAATAAAAATAACTGATGCCATAGTTTCTGATAATGGAATTAGGTCTATTTTTTTGACCATTAGTTCACTATTTAAATTTTGCTTTGTCACAATTGCTGTCATTTTAGTCATTTCACTAATTATTTGACTTGCTTGTTCTAAAACATTTTCAATTTTTGTTCCGCGTTGAAATAAAATTGATTTTAAGTTTTCTTTTAAACTTTCATTATAATCATCAAATTCCATTAAGTGATCAACATAATATCTGTATCCCTTTGTTGAAGGAACTCTCCCAGATGATGTGTGTTGCTTCTCTAAAAAATTCATTTCTTCAAGTGCTGCTGAATCATTTCTGATAGTTGCACTTGAAACTTTTATGTTAAGTAATTCTTGAATTCTTTTAGAACTAACAGCTTGGTTAGTCTTAATATATTCTGAAACAATTACTTTTAAAATTTTAGCTTGTCTTTCGCTTAACATTTGATCACCTATTTTTATTTTAGCACTCTATACATTAGATTGCTACTTTTTTTCTTAATTTCTAATTTTTGTTAATTCAAAGTCATCATTTTCAACTGTTATTGTATATCTAATGTTTTCTTCTATTTCACCAGAAATTATTTTTTGAGCTAATAATGTTTCAATATTTTTTTCAATATATCTTTTTATTGGTCTTGCTCCGAATTGAGAGTCATATCCTTCATCAATTATTTTATTTTTTGCTTTCATATCAAATGTTAAAAAGAAATTTTTATCATTTTCTAATCTTGCTGATAAAGTATTTAGTTCTTTTGTTACTATTTCAGAAACATTTTCTTTTGACAATGGATTAAATACAACAACATTATCAATTCTATTTAAAAATTCAGGTCTAAAATGTTTTAGCAATTCTGCTTGAATAGCTATTTTACTTTCTTCAGATGTTGAACCATTTTTTAAAATATATTCACTACCTAGATTTGAAGTTAATATGATAATTGTGTTTTTGAAGTCTACTGTTTTACCTAGTGAGTCTGTAATTCTTCCTTCATCCAAAACTTGCAATAAAATGTTAAATACATCAGGGTGCGCTTTTTCAATTTCATCAAATAGAACAATTGAGTACGGATTTCTTCTAACAGCTTCAGTTAATCTTCCACCTTCTTCATACCCAACATAACCTGGAGGAGAACCAATTAATTTAGATACACTATGTTTTTCCATGTATTCACTCATATCTATTCTTACCATTTTTTTATTTGAGTTAAATAATATATCAGCTAAACTTCTTGCAACTTCAGTCTTACCAACACCTGTTGGACCTAAGAATAAGAATGAACCAATTGGTTTATTGGGATCTTTAATACCACTTCTGCTTCTCAAGATAGCCTGAGAAACAGCTTCGATTGCTTGATTTTGTCCTTTTACTCTTTCTTCTAAAGTTTTTTCTAACTCAAGTAATTTTGTTTTTTCAGACTCAACTAGTCTATCAACTGGAATACCTGTTCATTTAGCAACAATTTCAGCAACATCTTTTTCAGTAACTTCTTCACTAACTAATGTTTCACGAGTATCTTTTTCAGCTTCACTTAATTGTTTTTCTAAACTTGGTAATAATGAATATTGTATTTCTCCAGCACGTTTATAATTACCTTCATTCTGTGAAATTTCTAATTCATTTTTTAAGTTTTCAATAGTTGTTTTGAAACTATTTATTTTTTCTAATTGAGATTTTTGTTTATTTCATTCGCTTGCTAATTTATCTTGTTCAATTTTTGTTTTTTCAAGTTCTTTAACAGCTTCAGCTAAACGTTCTTTTGATTTATCGTCTTTTTCTTTTGAAAGTGCACTTTTTTCAATTTCAAGTTGCATAACTTTACGATTAACTTGATCTAGTTCAGTAGGTACACTTGCTAATTCAGTTTTAATTGTAGAAGATGCTTCATCAATTAAATCAATTGCTTTATCTGGTAAGAATCTATCAGCTATATATCTATTTGATAAATTTGCAGCACTTACAATTGCATTATCATGAATTCTAACTCCATGATAAGTTTCAAATCTTTCTTTTAATCCTCTAAGAATAGAAATAGTTTGATCAACAGTTGGTTCTTCTACCATTACTCTTTGAAATCTTCTTTCTAATGCAGAATCTTTTTCAATGTATTCTCTATATTCTTTTAAAGTTGTAGCTCCAATAGCTTTTAACTCTCCTCTTGCAAGAGCTGGTTTTAGAAGGTTTGAAACATCCATTCCTCCACCATTACCTGTTTTACCAGCACCAACTATTAAATGAAGTTCGTCAATGAATAAAATTATTTCACCTTCTGATTTTTTGATTTCATTAACAATTGCTTTTACCCTAGACTCATAGTCCCCAAGATACATAGCACCAGCCATTAAGCTTCCCATATCTAATTCTAAAATTCTTTTTCCTTTTAAAATTGAAGGCACATCACCTTTAACTATTCTTTGAGCTAATCCTTCAACTACTGCAGTTTTACCAACTCCGGGTTCTCCAATTAAAACAGGATTGTTTTTTGTTTTTCTTGAAAGAATTCTAATAACTCTCAATATTTCTTCTTCTCTACCAATAATAGGATCAATTTTTCCATCCTTAGCACTTTGAGTTAAATCACGTGTGTACTTTTCTAATGCGTTAATTTCTTCACCTTTTTGTTGAAATTCCATAATAAATTTCCTCCTTGATAAAAACCTTTTTCCTAGGTTTGTAATTATATTAATACATAATTTTAGCAAAGTCAATAATAGAGTGCTAATTCTTAAAATAAAGAAAAAGTTACTAAACTGCAACTTCTCCTGTTATTTTAGCATGACTTTCATAACCTTCAATTTCAATGTCCTCAAATGCAATATCAAAAATTGATTTTTCAGAATTAATCTTAATTTTGCATAGTGGCAATGGTTTTCTTTTTAATTGCTCATTAATTTGTTCTAGATGGTTTAAATAAATATGAGCATCCCCAATTGTATGAACAAAGTATCTTGCTTTTAAGTTACATTCTTTTGCGATTAATTCCATTAGTAACGCATACGATGCTATATTAAATGGCACTCCTAAAAACACATCACCACTTCTTTGGTATAGTTGTAAATCTAATCAACCGTCTTTTGAAACATAAACTTGTCAAAAAGAATGACATGGTGGTAACAACATGTTATCAACTTCAGCTGGATTTCATGCTGAAACAATATGTCTTCTTGAAAATGGATTTTTCTTAATATCATTAATTAGTTTTGCAAATTGATCAATTCCACCAAAGTCTCTTCATTGTTTTCCATAAACAGGTCCTAAATCTCCTCATTTATTACAGAACTCATTATCATTCTTTAATCTTTCAACAAACTCTTGTAAAGTCTCATTATTGAACTCAGATGATTTTTTAAAATTTTCATATGGTCATTCATTTCAAATTTTTACATTATTCTCAACCAAGTATTTAATATTGGTATCACCTTTTATAAACCATAACATCTCATGAAAGATTGCTTTATAAAAAACTTTTTTAGTTGTTAGTAATGGAAAACCTTCACGTAAATCATATCTTTTTTGTACACCAAACTTAGATATTGTTCCTGTGTTTGTACGATCTTCTCTTTTTTCTCCATCTTTTAAAATTTCATTAACTAATTCTAAATATTGTTTCATATACAATCTCCTTATTTCAATGTAAAGATTATAATTCTAAAATTATTAATTTTCTTTTCTAAATATGTTGATTTTTATTTTTTTCTAAATATATTTTTCCTTTGTTAGTTAATTGTCTACCACGGCCTGTTTTTATAATTAATCTTTCTTTTAAAAAGATTGGCTCCATATTATTTAAAATTGTTTGATTAGGTACATTTATAATTTGCGCTAAGCTATCTAATGACAATGTATTATTTTCTAATAGTGTAAATAAGTAGTCTAAATCTTTTTCATTTAAACCATATTCATAAAGACCCATTTGTTTAAAAACTCATATTAAATTTTTTTCTGATAAATCTTTTATTTTTTCTGTTATCAAAAAATCATAAATTCTTTTTACTAAATTTATAGCAACTCTTGGAACTAATCGAGAAAATTTAGCAATAATCTTTGCTTGTTCAATTTCTATTTTGTATTGCAATTTATTAAATGTATTAATTATAATTTTTGTTAAATCATCATGATTGTAACCCTCTAATTCGAATTGTATTGGAAATCTATTCAAAAAAGGAAATGGTAATTTATTTATTTCTGTTGTTGCAGTTATGATAGTAAAGTTTGGTAACTTTATATTAACTATTTTAGAATTATATTCTTTTCCAATAATAATACTAAGTTTATTTTCTTCTAAAACCGGATATAACACTTCCATGATATCTTTGCTAACTGAATGAACTTCATCAATAAAAAGAATTTGATTTTCTTTTATACTTGTTAGAACTGAAATCAAATCACTTGGTCTTTGTAAACTAGGCCCATTAACAATATGAATTTTAGTTTTTAATATTTTGCTTAATAAATAAGCTAAGCTTGTTTTACCCATTCCACTTGGTCCTGAGAAAATTATTGGATCTAAAACTTTATTTTGTTTGATTGATGATTCTATACATATTTTTAAATTCTTAATGACCTTTTCTTGTCCTATGTATTCACTCCACTTACTAGGTCTAAAATCATTACTCATAACTAATTTGCTCCATAACTATTTTGGTTATTTCATCCACTGAAAGTAAATTATCAACATTAGCAATATTTTTCATTATTGTTTTATAAGAAAATCCCAGCTTAACAAGTGATGTTATTATTTTTTCTTTTTTCTGAGTTATTTTGTTTTTGAAAAAATGCTTTTGCAATTCTTCAATTATTAGTTTAGCTGTATAATTGCCAATCCCTTTTAATTTAGCTAATTTCTCAATATCATATTCTTCAATCATTTTTATAAATTCTTCAAATGAAAAATTATTTAATAAATAAAAAGAAGTTTTAAGTCCTACTGTTTTAATTTTCACCAATTCTTTAAAAAGGTTTCTTTCATCTCTTGATCTGAAAACTATTTCAACATTTTCAAATTCAGTATTATGATCAACAATAAACAATTTAATGTTTTTTTCATTTTTAAAATTATCTTTTGTTAAATAAGAAAAGTATTCTCCTTTATTCTGATACTCAACATATAAATAATTATCATCCTTTGAATTAATATCACAAACTAAATAATCCTTCATTCTTTTCACCTCATATAGTTATTAAAGAAAAAATAAAAAAATCATCTCAATTGAAATGATTTTTATATATTAATGTTCAATTTTTCCTGCTTCATATAAGTTTTTAAAATGACCTTCTTTTTTAGTTAATTCATTAAATGTACCTTCTTGTACAATACCAGCACCATTAGCACCAAGTACTATAATATGATCTACATTTTTAATAGTTGAAAGTTTATGAGCGATAGTAACACTTGTTCTACCTTTCATTAATTGATTCAATTTATTTTGAATTTCTTTTTCAACAATATTATCTAAAGCAGAAGTAGCCTCATCTAAAATTAATAGCTCAGGATTTTTTAAAATCATTCTAGCAATAACTAATCTTTGTTTTTGTCCACCAGATAACATAAATCCACGTTCACCTAGAACAGTTTGATAACCTTCAGGTCAACTCATAACTAATGCATGTAACTCAGCTTTTTTACAAGCTTCAATCGCATCATCATCAGTTGCATCAAATTTACCATATTTAATGTTTTCTAAAACAGTTCCAAAAAGAATTTGTGGTTCTTGTTCTACATAACCAACATGGTCTAAATAATGTGATAAATTTAAATCTTTTAAATCATCTTTATTATTAATTAATATTTGTCCTTCAGTAGGATCATAAAATCTTAATAATAATTTAGCAACTGTTGACTTACCAGAACCAGTTTCACCAACAAAGGCATATGACTTACCATATTGTAAAGTAAAGTTAAAATTAGGTAAGATTAAGTTTTCAGGTTTTTCTGGATATCTAAACTTAACATCTTTGAAAACAATATCACCTTTTAAATCTTTGATTTCTTTTCCTTCATGATAATGAAAATCTAAAATTGATTCAGCATTTAAAGTTTTTAGAATTCTTGAAGAAGAAACTCCTGCCATAGCAGCACCACCAGATATTACAAATAAAGTAATAATTGGACCAGTCAACATCCCTTGTGCCATAACAAAGGCTGGGAATACTTGGAAGAAAGCTTGCATTCTAGCAGTATCTGAATCTCCACCAAAGAAAACTGCAGCAAATACAGGAGCTGTAAATAATAATAAGAAGTCTCCTGCGAAAACAATAACTGAGAATAAACTTAATCATTTACCAATTGGTTTACCTTGATCAAAATAATCAACATGTTTGTCTTTAAAGTATTGTGTTTCATAATCTTCTGTTCCTGAAGATTTAATTAATCTAATTGAAATAACTCGATCAATTACATTACCATTAGTTTTTTCTAAAGTTAATCTAACCTTTTCTCATTTTTTAACTAATGCAATATAACAACCAAAAAATGCAATTAAAATTAATACAAAAATTACAAATCCAACTAAAGCAATTCTTCATTCTAAAATAAAAGTTAAAGATAATCCTATAAGTGATTGAATAACTGCACTAGCAACATTCATTGGAATATCAACAGCTTGATTTCCTACTACTTGAGCATCAGAAATAACATTAGTTAACAATTCTCCAATTTTCTTATCTGAATAATAAGAAATATCTTGTCTAATTAATTTTTCTAAAATTTCATTTCTTAAATGAGTTTCAATTTGTTTTGCAAAAGTATTTGATCATCAATTAAATAAAAATGAGTTAAATAAGTTAAATAATAATAAAGCTACTGAGATAATAATTAATTCTGTTGTCTCTAAACCTCAAAATCTAATTAATCAAAAACCACTTGAAGCAGCTTTTTCTGCATCAGTTAAACTTAAAGCTAAGTTTATTTGGTTTGTTAGCAATGGTGCTAAGAACAACATAGAAGCTCAAAATATAAAGTTAGGAATTACTCATCAGTTTTTCTTAAAGTCTTGTTTATAATATTTAAAAAATAAATATAAAAATGCTCGACTGTTAGAAATTTCTTTTTTCTTTTTCATAATTACCTCCTTAGTGATTTTGTTGTTGTTCTTCTAATAAACCTGCTTCATATAAGTTTTTAAAGTGTCCTTCAACTTTAACTAACTCTTTAAATGTTCCTTGTTGAACTATTCCTTTAGCGTTTCCACCTAAAACAATAATGTGATCAACATTTTTAATTGTTGAAAGTCTATGAGCAATAGTGAAACTTGTTCTACCTTTCATCAATTCATTTAGTTTTGCTTGAATTTCTTTTTCTACAATATTATCTAAAGCTGATGTAGCTTCATCTAAAATTAATATTTGTGGATTTTTTAAAATCATTCTAGCAATAACTAGTCTTTGTTTTTGTCCACCAGATAACATAAATCCTCTTTCACCAAGAATTGTGTCATATCCTTCTGGTCATGAACTAATTAATTTATGTATTTCAGCTTTTTTACATGCTTCAATAACTTCTTCATTAGTTGCATCAAATCTTCCATATTTAACGTTTTCATAAACATCACCAAATAAGATTTGAGGTTCTTGTTCTACATAACCAACATGTCTTAAATAACTTGATAAGTTTAAGTCTTTTAAGTTTTGATCTTTATTAATAATGATTTCTCCATTACTTGGATCATAGAATCTTAATAATAAACGAGCAATTGTTGACTTACCTGAACCAGTCTCACCAACAAACGCATATGACTTACCTTCTTCAAATGTAAAGTTGAATTTAGGCAAAATTAATTTTTCTGGTTTTTCTGGATATCTAAATTCAATATCTTTAAATACAATGTCCCCTTTAATCTCATCAACTATAATTCCATCAGTATAATGTGGATCTAGTCTTGATTCATCTTTTAATAAGTTTGATACTTTTACACTAGCAACTCCAGCTACAGCTAATGAGAATGTAATTCCCATTAAACTACTATATGTTGCAATTAAACTTGCTTGATTAATCATATAAGCTGGGAAAGTTACTGAGAAGAATGTAGCAGATGCTGCTGTATCTCCTTTAATTGAATAAATAATCCCTGCAATTATTGGAATAGCAAATTGTAAGATCATTGAACCTGCATAAACTGTAGTCATTAAGAATGACAAGTTTAAAATAGCTGGTTTATGTGCTTTATAGTTAATATCTTGTTGTTTTTCTAAATAAGCTTTTTCATAATCTTCTGTTCCAGTTGATTTAATTAATCTAATTGTTCCAACTCTATCAGTAACATTACCATTAACTTCTTCATACACTTCTCTAACAACTGCATATTTTTTAACAGTTTGAATATAGAAAACAAAGTATAAAGCTAATAATAAGAAGTAAATAATTGATCCAAAGATTGCAATTTTTCATGCAAGAATAAATGTCATGGTAAATGCAACAACAAATTGTGATAATGAAATTCCAATATTAGTAGGAATTCTAACCGCACCATCACCTAAGTTTTGAGTATCAGCAACAACACTTGTTAAGATTTCTCCAATTTTTTTATCTGAGTAATATGAAATATCTTGTCTTACCAATTTTTCAAGAATTTTATTTCTTAAATCAATTTCAATTTTTCTTCCTAAAATATATGAGAAATAGTTAAAAATAAAAGTTCCTATTGCATCAATTAAAATCATAACTACAGCAACAATAATAATAGTTGTAGAACTTCATCCTCAAAAAAGAGCTTGTTCTGCATCATTTAAAACTACTTTATTTTCACTTTTAATAGCCAATGTAATTTGTTGTGTTAAAAGTGGTATTGAAGCTCTAGTTAAACAGAAAGATAATATTGTTAATGCTAGAATAATTGTTATTCATCAATATTTTAAATAATACTTAGAAATTATTTTAAAGAATTCTGCATTTTGTGATGTTTTTTTATTTGTCTTCATAAAGTCCTTTCTTAAGTATTTTTACAATATATAAATAATATCATTTAGTTTTGAAATTAGATAGATTAAAATATCATTTTTTTAAAAAATAAATAAAAAATGCTTGCGCATTTTCTTTTGATTAAAGTTTTATTATTACTTTTGTAAATAAATAATTAAGAACTACAGATCTCATAGATAAATATATATCTTCTCTATTATGTTCATATATTAAAATTTCTGCTTTAAATTCTTGAAATTTATGACTTTGAGATGATGAAGTTACAATTACAATATTTTTTGTTTTATTTTTAACTAAATTATAATAGTTTACTAAGTATTGATTATCTAATCCAAATGCAAAGAATATACATAAATCGTCTTCTTTACAATAATCTATTCAAATAGGATTCATTTTTCTTTGTGAATTAAAGTTTGAATCAATACCTTTATATTGCAATTGACTTGCAAAGATTTCAACATTAAAGTTCTGTTCATAAGAACTAAATAAAAATGTTCTTCCACATTCTTTTAACAAACTTACCAACAAACTTATTTCATCTTCTTGGACATCAATTTGTTTTATATTTTGAACAACTTGATTAAATAAGGTAGATGGCTTGGCAGAAAGTTTTTGCTTTTCAAAATCTTTGTAATATTCTCTTTCAACTTTTATTCTAATAGCTATTTCTCTAAAACCGTTATAACCATATTTTTTAGAAAATGATGTTAACGCTGATTCAGAAATAAAACATACTTCAGAGCATTCTTTACTAGTTGGGGTTTTATTTTCTTCCAAACAATCAAGTAAATATTTAGCAATTAATTTATGTGTATTACTCTCGTTGTTATTATAAATAACAGTTAACTTTTCTTTTATACTTTGAAACATATTTTTTCTCCCAAAAGTACTTCTCATAAATTTAAGTACTTCTTTATAAATATACTACATGTAAAATTAATAGCAAAATTTTTATATAAAATAAGTGTAGAAAAAAGAGGATTATAAAAATGTTAAAATTTCCTAAAAATTTTCACATCGGTGCTTCAATGAGTGCTATGCAAACAGAAGGAAAAGGAATTACTGAAATAGGTGATTTAACTTTTGATGCATATTTCAAAGAAAATCCGGAATTGTTTTACCATGGTGTTGGGCCAGATCTGACAAGTGATATTACAAGACACTATAAAGATGATATTGAAAAATTTAAATACATCGGATTAGATTCAGTTAGAACAGGTTTTTCTTGAGCTAGATTATTTCCAGATGGTATTAATCTAAACAAAGAAGCAGTAAAGTTCTATCATGACTATATCGATGAGTATTTAAAAAATGATATTGAAATTATTATGACTTTATTTCACTTTGACATGCCTTTATGAGCACATGAATTAGGTGGTTGAGAGAGCAGAGAAGTTATTGAAAAATTTATAAGTTATTGTGAATTTGTATTCAAGGAATATGGATCAAAAATAAATTATTTTGTTACCTTCAATGAACCACTTGTTCCTGTATTTGAAGGATATGTAGGTAAAATGCACTATCCCGCAAAGGATAGTCCCAAAGAAGCTGTAGCTCAAGCATATGGAATTTTCCTAGCTCATGCTAAAGCAGTAAAGTTATTTAAAGAATTAAAAATTGATTCAAAAATAGGAGTTGTTTATAACTGAAACTTTACATTCCCATTTTCAGATTCAGCAGAAGATAAAATTTCAGCTGAAATCTATGATGCTTATGTAAATAGAGGACCATTAAACATTATGTATAATGGAAATATTAACCCAATTATTATAAAAACCTTAGAAGAATATAACATAACTCCATTTCACACAAGCGAAGAAATTGAAATAATTAAACAAACTGAAATTGATTTTTTAGGAGTTAATTATTATTTCCCTTGTAGAGTTAAAACAAATGAAAATGTAAAAAATAGATGAGCTTTAGATCAAATGCATATTGAAATTCCTGCAGATGCAAAAATTAATCCTTTTAGAGGGTGAGAAATTTATCCTGAAGGGCTATATGATATATCTATAGCAATTAAAAAAGAGTTAAATAACATTCCATGATACATTGCTGAAAATGGTATGGGTGTTGAAAATGAAGATAGATTTAGAAATGAAAATGGACAAATAGATGATGATTACAGAATTGAGTTTTTAGAAACTCATATGTCTGAATTAAAAAGAGGTTTAGATGCTGGATCAAATTGTTTTGGTTACCACATTTGAGCTGCCATTGACTGCTGAAGCTTTAGAAATGCTTATAAAAATAGATATGGTTTAATTGAAGTTGATTTAAAAGACCAATCTAGAAAGTTTAAAAAATCAGCTTACTGATATAAAGAACTAATAGAAAATAAGGAGTAAACTATGGCTACAAAAAGTCAAATATACAAAAATGTTGAAAAATTATTTTTAAGTCTTGGTGGACATGAAAATATTCAATATTTCACTCACTGTATGACTAGAATGCGTTTTCATTTGCATGATTGAGATAAAGCAAATGAAAATGAAATTAAAGATGGTGGTTATGCTGTTGGTGTTAACAAAAATAAAAGCAACGGTGAATTCCAAGTTATTATAGGTCCTGAAGTTGAAAGTTTTTACAATGCTTTTTGCGAAGTTAATGGATATGATGAAGATGGAAAAACATTAATTGTTAAAAATGATAAACCAAATTTAACAGAGAAACAAAATAAAGAAATTGTTGATATGAAAAATAGATTTAGAGTTAAAGGTTCATTTAACAAAGCCCTTTCTTTTATCTCAAAAGTTTTTGCCCCAATAGTTATACCTCTTGTAGGTTATGGATTGATTTTGACAATCGCATCATTGATAACTGTTGAATGAAGTGGATCAGATAGTAGTTTAGCTGCTAATTCACATTTTTTTAAAGAGTTTTCTGGAATACTTTCAATTCTTGTTAATTCATTTTCATTGTTTGTTACAGTTGCTGTAGGTTATACAACAGCTAAAGCATTAAGATGTAATGGAATTTATGGAATTATAATTGCACTTGTTTTAACATCACCAGGATTAATAAATATGGGAGATGTTAAACCAGCTGATGGTCAAAGTATTTTAGGAGCTTATGACGGATGAACATTATTTGGAGATGGAGTTAAATATCCATGAAAAATAAACTTCAATGGATTAATTATTCCAATGATAGTTGTTGTTTCATTTGGTGCATTCTTAGAAATACAAACTAATAAAATTAAACAAAGTACATTAAAAATGATTATTCAACCAATTGCTATTATTGGTGGAGGTTTCTTATTTGGAGTATTCATAGTAGCACCTGTTGGGTTACTATTCACAAACTACTTATCAATTGGTATAAATTGATTAAGTACAAATAGTATTGCTAAATATATTGCTATACCTGTTGTTGGAGGATTATATGGCCCTTTAGTTATAACTGGTTTACACCACTCATTAACTCCAATTATTTTACAAGGTCAAGCAATTTATGGAGCCACATTGATTCAAGGTTTCTGTACTATTTCAAACGTTTCACAAGGGGTTGCTTCAATTGCATTCGTTGTGTTACACAGAAGAGTTTCAAAAATGAAAGATATTGGAGTTTCAAACGGGGTTTCTGCCATTGTTGGAGGAATCACAGAACCATCATTATATACAATAAACTTAAAACATTTATTCCCACTAATCGGATGTTCAATAGGTACATTCTTTGGAACAATGATTATGGTTGCTTCTAATTCATATGCATTGCAAGGGGCTTCTTCAATTTTCGGAATACTTATGTTCTTACAACAAGCACCTGAAAAAACTGGAGCTACAACTTGAATTGGTGGAGGATACTTATGAGGTACAATCTCAGTATTAACTTCATGTATAATAACTTTTGTTGCAACTTATTCTTTAGGTAAAACTAAATACTTCTGAAATAGATCAAGAGAAATCTTATTAAATGATTTCCATGAAGATATTAATGAATTAAAACTTTTACCAAAAACTAAAAAAGCGAAAAGAGCTTAATATAAAAAATTCACATTATTTGTGAATTTTTTATATTATAAATATTCTGCTTTCATTTCTCCAAGTATACTTGATAATCCTTTTTGTACTTTATTAAAGAATTGTTGATTAATAACATTAATTGATTTTTTTATTCTTGATGAGTTTCTTTCTAAACTATCAGCCACTTTATCAAGATCTTCTAATTCTTTTTGCATTTTTTTATACGCTGTTGGGAATTGAATCGTTCAATATTCATTTAATTCAGCTTTTTGTTTTTCTAATTCTTTTAGTAATTCATTATCAGAAGCTTTAGTAACTGTTTTAATTTTTTGATTATATTCATTTTCAAATTCAACTAGTCTTCTTACGATTTGACCGACAAATACAAAACTTTCTGAATCAGTTATTCAAATGTTTTCATATTCATCACTTCTCATAAAAGGTATTCCTGGGTATTTATCATTAAAACTTGTTGCAATTAAAATTCCATATTTAGTGTTATTACTTGCAGCGTCAGTTGATAATTTAGGAATTCAAGTATTACTTCATTCCGCATTCTTAACTTCATAAACAATTTTTCCAATTTCTTCACGTTTATGATTTTTAATAGTTTGTAAGTAATCTGCTTTCTTTTCACCAGTTGTTATTTTTTCAATACCATCAAACAATGAAAACGCTTTAACTAAATCTTCATACACTTCATGTTCAAAGTTTTCACCTTTTCGTTTTGAATTAATAATTTTAAATTCACGGTTAGCTTGCACTAAATCAGCTATTCTTTTATCATAATCATTTATTAAAGTTAATTCTTTAGTTTTTGATTCAGCTTCTTTTTGAATAGCAAAGTTTTCTAATTCAATTTTTTTATTATTTAACTCTAGTTTTAAATTATTTATTTCTTGACTAAATTGATTAATTAAAACTTCTTTATTTTTTTCAATCTCAAGATTTAGTTTTTGATCCAAAGCTTTAATTTCAACTTCTTTATTTGCAAGTTTAATCTCTAATGAATTTTTAACATCATTAAACTCATTTAATAAATTACTTTTTGCTTCATTCAATTCTGCAATCTTTTGTTGATTTAATTGATCAATCATATTTTGTTGTTTTTGAATGTTCAATTCATATGTTTTAATTTTTTCATTAAACTCATTAATAACAGCATTTCTTTCTTTATCTATTTCTAATGCCTTTTGTTCATTTAATTTATTAATTAAATTATCTTTTTCATTAATTGAAATATTTAAGCTTTCTAATTGTTTATTAAAGTTATTTAGCATTTCTTGTTTAACTAAACTAATTTCAGCAATCTGTTTATCATTCATTTGTGCTATTAATTCATTTTTAAGTTGCACTCGAATTTCATTCTCTTGCTTTTGTTTTAATTCACTTAAATAGTTTTCAATAACTGTTCAGTTTGAATTATGATTCTTAAAAGAATCTTTTGTGATTTCTTCGCCACATTTGGGGCAACGAAAAAGTATATCGCTCATGGATATATCCTCCTTTATTTAATATTTCTTTGTTTTATTTTTAGAGTCTAGAATAAGCACAGACTGTCAACTTTGGCTCACTTTCTTTATCATTCTAAGGTATAAAACTTACCTACTTTTATATTACTATTTTAATTTTTAAAATAATGTTATTTTTATATTGTCATTATTTATTTTTTGGTTAAAATAGAAAAAAATAAGCCTAAGCTTATTTTTGTTCCTCTTCAATTGTTATCGTTTCAATTGTTTTTTTATTATATTTAATTCCAGTTCATTTTGTATCTGACATAATTAATTTTAAATTACGTGAAGGTTTAAATTTAATTATTGTTGTTGCGGGAACTTCTACAATTTCTCCATTTGATGGATTAATTGCTTGTTTTACCGGCTTTTCAACTTTAATTAATTTTCCAAAGTTTTCAATTATAACTTCTTCTCCACTTATTAAATGATTTTCAACATTTTGAAATAAATTTTTAACAATTTCATCAATAGTTTTCTTTTTATAATCAGGATACATTTCTGTAAGTCTTTCAACTAAATATTTTTTTGATACCTTATCATAACTAGTTTTCTTAATTAATTTATCTTCTCTAATAACTTTTTCTTTAATAATTAATAATGAACTTTTATTTTTTTGAACTATAGTTTCATTTGTTTTTATTGTTTGTTTTTTAAATCAAAACTGTAAAACAAGTATAGTTAACAAAATTATTAGGATAATCACATACATTCAATTTATAAATGCATCTAAAAATATAGGAGTTAAGAAAGTTGAATCAACATATAGTTTAGATTGAAACATAGAATAAAAACCAATAGGACCTTGTAAAAAATGATTAGTATTTTCAAATCATTTAGATACAACTTGTGAGTTAAATCCAGATGAAATTACCTCACTTCATTCTTGATTTCCATTATAAACATTATTTAATAATTTAAAAATGATCAATAAAGTAGTAAAAAGAATAATCAATAGAAAAATAATTGATATTTTAAGATTATTTTTATTAATTAATTTCATATCTTAATTCTCATCTTTCTTTTTCTTTTTAATAAATATAGCTGCTATAGCAATTGCAACTATATTAAGTGCTGCTAGAATTCATAGTAATATACTTATTGTATTATTTCTTGTATTAATAGTAGTATTGTTTTTAATGAAGTCAAAGTTAGCTTGACCAATATACATTTTTGAATTATCTATTGGTTTAATAACTACTTTTGCACTATCTCCATCAATTACTACTTCTGTAATAACTTGATTTCATACAATATCGCTATTTTGTTCTTTAATTATAGAAATTATTCCTGCTTCATTAAACTTATTTTTTGGAATTGAGTCAATAGAAACATTTATTATTAAATTTAAATCTTGTATTGGAGAAACCTTAACTTCTAATTTACCAGAATACAAACTTGTTTCTTCTTTACCTTCAACAATTAAATTTCCACTTTCGTTTTTACTTATTTTTGTTTCTGATCAATTAATAACAGTATTTTGGTATTGTAATTTTAATGCATCTTCAAGTTTATTAATATTATCTATATCCTCTTGATTAACAAAAATACCATCTTTAAATTCTGCTTTATGCTCAGCTATATCGTATTGTAAATAGTATTTAGCATCAATTGAACCTTTATAATTTTCAGAATCATCATTTGCTACAATTTTAAAGTTAAATCTATCAATTAGTTCAATATGTAAATCTTCATATTTAATATCAGAATTTTTAATTTCTGCTTTTGACTGTTCCATTATTTGATTTTTTAAATTGATTATCAATTCTTCATTAGTATTACCATCAATATTTCATGCATCAACTTTTTTAATGTCTAAAGGTTTTATATTCAATGTTGATAAATCTTTTCTTGCTGGTTTTACATCAACCTCTATAAATTGATTGTCTTGGGTTACTCCAACAAAGTCAGATCCAATTATTTCAGACTTTAAAGATGTTATTTTATATTTTAATGAATAAGAACTAACACGTTCAAATGATATATAAGACGAATCAACATTAGTTCAATGTTTTTGATTTTGTAAATAACTCATAATATCATAAGTATTCGTATCCTCATAAAAAATAAAGTCCTTAAATAAATCAGTTTCATTAAGATTCAATATTTTTGGAACATTAATTTCTTTATTATTTTGAAGAAGTTTTGAATCATCTGTTGCGGTTAAAGTAATTTTACCTTCTTTTTCTAATGTTGAATTATTGATTTTAAAGTTAAAATCTTGCTCTGTAACACTACTTAATCCTGTTATTAATTTTAATCTTCTTAATATTTCATTTTTGTCAGTTAAATTTGATGAATCAGCAATTTTAAAGTCTTTTAAATTATATTTCAATTGCTCAATTGTGAATGTATTAAAATTGCTAACATTAATTGATACCGGTTTAGCTTTTACAACTATGTACCCTTCTTCTCCAACTTTTGCACTTTTTACTCTTTCAATATCAATATCATCAGCATTGATTTCAACTTTAACAATTGGTTGATTAAGGTTCTCTTTAATTAATTCATTTATTGTTTGAATAATTTCTGCGTCAGAAGTTGTATTAGAAAGTGGTTTTTTGTTAAAATCTAATTTTGATAAATCAATTGCATTAGTTGCAGGTAGAATAATAGTTTGTTCACCTTTTATTTGCAAAGCTGATTCTTTTGCTTTTACAGATATTGATCCGTTCTTACCAATGGCTGGATTAGCTATTTTTAATTCTTCTAACTGATTTTCTACTAGATCAGTTGTTAATTGACTTTTACCATTTATAGATTGAGCTACTATTGTGTTTACAATTTTGGTTCTATCAGTATCTTCATTAGTAAATTTAGTTTTTGAAATATCATAAACTAAATGAGGTATTAAAATTTTTTGTTGATTCATAACAAGCTTAGAAGATGGATTAGCTTCTATTTGTATTTCACCATCTTTTTCATATGTTGATGGTTGAATTTTTATTGTTACATCTTCATTTGTTATTTTTGTTTCTGTAACTTTTGATAATGAAGCCAAAATTTCGGTATCTTTTATTTCATTTGATGGATTGATTTTACCTTCAATTGAATTTTCTGCATTAGCTAAATCAATTTTGGCGCTATCGGTTGGTCTCAATTTAAGAATTGAAGTAATGACATTATTAGGTTGTTTTTCTTCATCAAAAAATTGAACATATAAATCATACCCTTCTCTATCATGTTCATCAGGTGTTTTTATTTCTCAATATTGTTCATCATCAGAAATTTTATTATAAATAACACCATTCTCAACTGGTGTTTCAGTTCCTTCATGAACTAATAAAACTTTTGTTATATATGATTTAGCTGTTAATTTTAATAAATTATTAGATTTTGTGACATCATTTCAAATATAAACTTCACCTTTTGATCCTAAACTTCAATCTAATGAATTTGCTCCTATTAAATTAGATGATCTAAGAGTTTCTTGAAATTTATCGTTAAACACTCTATTAACTTGAGCTCTATCTGTTGTTGGTTTGTTTTTGGCAGTCACAGTTTTATATGTTTCATCTGCTTGGTACATAACACCATAATCAAACATACCACTATATCTTGGCAAACCGTCCTCATATCGAACTGTTAAATTAGGGTTCAATTTAGTACCATCAATAATATACTTTGATGCAGAATATGAGTTCGATTTAACAATAGTTTTTGAATCATAGATAACATATTTAGTTATTCGGTTAACTCATTGAACATCTCTGATATATCCATCTCCATCACTAGGATATGAAACTTCATCATTGCTTCTATCAATATATAAAGTTTTAGCAGTCTTTTTAATTTCACCTGATTCATGAGCTTCAAAATTAGTATTTTTACTTTCTGATAAACCTATATACATGCCTTCTGTATCAACAAAAATATTATAGGCTTGTAATTGTTTATATTTTTCAATATTTGCTATAACTTCAACTTGATTTTCTGTTTTTTCTTCTCTATAAATAGAAACCTCTCCATCAACCATAAAATATGTATTACTTGAATTATCTTCAATAGATACAATTGGATAATTTCCATAATTACTTGTTCCAGATGCTAAAGTAATTTCTTCTGATTTATTGATGTAAATTTTATTAATTTGTCAATCTTTTCCATTATCATCTAACGTAGAATAAATTAAAGAATTATCAAATGAATTATATTTTACACTTTTAATAGATCTATTGTAAACTTCAAGTTGAACTTGTTCAGATCCTGTTATTGGTTTTGGTTTAGGCGCAGATGGAAGTAAAAGTTGCCCAACTCCGCCAAGTATTCCACCAACTCCACCAAGTATTCCACCAACTCCACCAATTATGCCACCAAGTCCACCAACTAAACCATAATTACTTGGTTGATCATTTAATCATTCAAATTTATATATTTTAGAGTCATCAAAATAATAAGATATTTTATCATCTCCATAGAATATTGTTTTTCCTGAAACATCAAGTGGTGTTGTATTCTTATTAGTGCCTGCTTTGTAGACGTAGGCAACTTCTTTTGTTGGACCACTCATTTGTGAGTTCATTTTAGTTTTTGATAAACCTTGTACTTTTACTTTCTTATTATTTGGATCTGTATAATTTCCTGTTCATGTAGTAATGCCATCTTTTTGATCAAAATAGGATTGTCTTACTTTTGTGCCAAATGTTAAAGCTGCTCTATTCATTGCCTCATACTCTAATATTTCATAATTTTTATTTGAATTGATTGAAAAATTAGCCAATTCAACAATATTAAATGAACCTTGACCAATAGTCAAAGCCGTTAAAAATGATAATAAAAACTTCATTTGTTTGTCCCCTTATAGTATGTTTAATTTAATTTAAAATATTTTAACAATTAAAATTAATAAAGTCAAATATATATATTTGTAACAAAACAAAAAACCCGTAAGGGTTTTAAATTTCTCTTTTTTCACAAACTTCTTTAAATCAGTAATATGATTTTTTAGGTATTCTTTTTTTAGTTCCATTACCCATATCATCTTGATCCACATATATAAGACCATATCTTTTTGCCATTTCACTAGTTCCATGAGAAACAATATCAAAAGGACTTCACATTGTATAACCAATACATTCAACACCATCATCAACAGCTTTTTGAACTTGTTGTAAATGTGATTTTAAATATTCAATTCTATAATCATCATTAATCATTTCTAAATTTGGATTTTCTTCTTTAAATCCAACACCATTTTCTAAAATGAATAAAGGCTTTTGATATCTATCATATAATCTATTCATTAATATTCTTAATCCTACAGGGTCAATTTGTCAACCCCAGTCATTTTCTTTCAAGTGTTTATTTTTTCCAACTTTAACTAAATTTCCTTCAGTTAATGAATCTTCATTTAAACTAACAACACCTGACATGTAATAACTAAATCCAACAAAGTCACATGTATTTTCTTTTAGCACAATTCTATCTTCTTCACTAATTTTTAAATTCATACCAAAAGATTTATAAAGATTTAATGCATATTTAGGATATTCACCACGATGTAGTACATCAAAATAAGCATAAATTTTCATTTGTTGATCTTTATCAGCTTTCAAAACAGTTAAAGGGTTTGAATCATCTGCATAAGATAATAAAGTTGCAATCATTGATCCAAACTTAAACTCTGAGTTTATTTTTCTACCTTCTTTAATAATTGAAGCATTAGCAACAAAAATATTGTGTAAAGCATAAATTGATAGACCCAAAATATTTTCGTGTTCATCATCTCTTAAACCAGCTCCAGCTCAAACACTATAATTTGCAGCATTCATTTCATTAAAAGGAATTCAGTATTTAACTTTATCTTTAAATCTAATTAGTAAAGTTTTTGCATACTTTGTATAAAAATCTATTAATGCTCTATTTTTTCATCCACCAAATTTTTCAACCAAATAATAAGGCATTTCATAATGAGAAATTGTTATTATAGGCTCTATATTATTTTTTATTAATTCATCAATCAGTTGATCATAAAATTTTAATCCCTCTTCATTTGGGTCTGTTTCATCTCCATTAGGAAAAATCCTTGTTCATGCAATTGATGTTCTAAAACAATCGTTATTCATTTCAGCTAATAGTTTAATATCTTCTTTAAAATGTTTGAAAAAATCTATTCCATTTTTTTTAGGATAATAAAATTTTGAATTAGGGTCTAAAGCTTCTTTTATTTTATCTTCAGTCATTTTTCTTTCAGTATTAATATCTTTTTGATCCAAAGATGGATTATATCTACGCATTTCAGCTATTGATAAACCTTTACCATTAATATTTCATGAACCTTCTGCTTGATTAGCTGATATTGAAGTTCCCAACATTATATCTTTACTTAATTTTTCCATTTTTATTACCTTTAAATTTAAATATACTTTTTTGTTTTAATTCAGGAGTAAATCCGTATTCATCAAAAAGTATTTTATTTGTTCTTTCTTTAAAATATTTAACTTGACTTAAAACTATTGTCATAAATATTGTTATTGATATTCCCAAAATTACACTTAGTGTTCCTCAAACAATTGAACCACCAGCTCATTGTTCTACATTTATGCCTTGTGGTATAGTTGAAGCAAAACCGATTATTCCTAAAATACCAAAAGGTGCTGCATTTGTTCAAACTCCAGCTGAAGTATACAATAAGCATCCAAAATATGTTCCTATAGCAGAAGCTATTAAAGGGAAAAGATATTTTAAAGAAATTGAATAAATAGCAGGCTCAGTTACTCCTGCGATAAATGCAGAAATACCATTAGAATATGCAATATTTTTTACTTCTTTACAGTTTTTGTTTAATCTTCCAAATGTTAAACAACCTACAGCTAAACAAATGTTAGAAATGATCATTAACCCCATTATAAAACTACCGTTAAATTTTAATATATCTTGCATTAATATAGGTGTTATTGTTCTATGTAATCCAAATACTACCATTGGTGCATATAGCATTCCTATTAATGGTGAGAATATATATTTTGTTATATTATGTGTCATTAAAAAGTTAAATGATATAGACATATAATTTGTTATTATTAATCCTGCTGGAGCAATTGTAAACATAGTTACAATAACTGTTCCAGCAATAACAACCATTGGTTGAATAAGCATTCTAGCTCCACCTAAATTAACTTTATTCATCCCTCTTTCAATGAAAACTCCTAGTAAACCAACAAAAATCATCGGTATTACTAAACCTTCAAATGAAACTTTTCATGGGAAAACAGCGTTTCCAAATATTTTTCAACCATGTTCATTCATTGCTTGTATTATTGTTTTACCACCATCAAGATCAAGTGCTGAAAGAGGTGTTAACATTGGACTAATAAGAATTGCGCCAATTGCTAAACCTATAATTGGTGTCCCTCCCATTACTCTAAATGTACTTCAACAAACTGCCATAACAATAAATCAACTTAATCCTTTTGAAATTAATTCCATAAAACTATTAATTTCAATTAATGTTGGAATTTCTGTTGAATTAGAAGATAAGAAGAAAGGCGTTCTTACCATTTCTCACATTCCGTATACAACAAGCAAAATCATTATTGGGCTAAAAATTGATGAAACAAACATAATAAAAGTCATTTTTTGTTTTTTAGTTTTTAACTCATCATTTGCGTTTTCATTTATTCCAGTTGTTTTTAAAAACATTTTATAAAAACTTTCAATTTCTGTTCCTATAACAACTTGATATTCACCACCAACAATTAAAACACCTTTACATCATTTTTGCTTTTTGATTTCCTCAGTGTTAGCTTTTGTAATATCTACAAGTTTAAATCTCATTCTAGAAATACAGTGACTTATTTTTTCAATATTTTCAGATCCACCAACATTTTCTAAAAGAAATACAATATTTTCTTTTGTAAATTTCATAAAATTCTCCTTTGTATATATTTCAACTCATTTTTTATAAAAATGCTAAAGTAAAATAAAATACTAAACTAGTTTGTTTTCTAAAAACTAGTTTAGTATTCTGTTGTCATTAATAATTCCTCTAATAATTTAAATAAGTTTATTAATCAAAAATTTCTGTCAACATAATTTCTTTGACAAAGCTTATTATCAAAATACATAGCTTTAGTATTATCATCATCAAATTTTCAGTTCGTTGAACAAATTATATAAACTTTAGAACCAATACTTGTTAAGTATTCATAAATTAATTTTAAACTTCCATTATCTCTTCCGGTTAAAATCAATAAAACAAGTTTCTTTTCTCATTCTATTTTTTTCAATTTATTTAAATCTTTTTCTAAATTAAAAATATTGGCTTGATAATCATGTTTTTCTAAAACATCAATCAAAAAAGTTGATGCATATTGTGTTTGAAAACTTGGAAATAAAAATACTTCTTCTTTTTTCTTTATATCATTAGCAAACTCTATTAAAAAATCATAATTTTCTGAAATTCATTTTTCAAATGAAACATAATATTCTCTAACAGTTAAGTGTTTCGAGTAATTTGCATTTTTTTCTGTGAAATTATTTTCATATTCAATTTTCAATCTAACTTGCAACTCACGAAATCCTGTGCATTCAGCTATTTTAGCAAATTGTGTAATTGTTGATTTACTTACAAAACATTTTTTAGCTAACTCATCTTGTGTTCTAAATAAACCTTTTGAAAAATCTTTAAGTATTTGTTGAGCAATTTGTTTAAAAGTTGTCTCTCTATTATCTCTACTTAAATTGTCAACTTTTTTGTATATTGAATTCATTTATCAATTTTCCCTTACTAATTATTCTTCAATTAAATCTTTTACTTTCACTTTATTAATATAATTACTTACATAAAATTTGAATTCTTCTTCATCCATAGAATCTTTCATTTTCATATTTGCATTACATATATTTCTACCTGAATATAGAATATTTAAAATAGCTATTATAGTTAAGAAGACTCAAACTCCATACATTCCTCAACCAATATATAAATCTAAATTATGAATAGGAAATACATCACCAACAATAATAGGAGTTAAGTTTAATTGAATCATCATGAAAAAGATTCCAAACATTAATGAAATAAATAAAGCTCAGTTTAATTTTATATAGCGATCTTTTCTTTCATTCTTTACATATTCTAAATAAATAGTTTGTTTTTCAGTTAAATTTTTCATTTTTCAATGGCGATTAAGACTTGAAAATATTAATAAAATTACTCAAATAATAAAAACGGCTATAATTGTTCATAAAAATGAAAACATATTTGCCCCTCATGTTGATAAACCTGATGCTAATAAGATATAAATCACCTCTTAAGTATGATTATACAATTTAAAATGAAAAATAAATTTATTTTTAAATTGTAGGTATAATAACATTTAAGGAGGTCTAATATATGAAAAAAAGATGAAGTTTTTCATGACTTAATCTATTCGGTTTATGTGTTTTTTGATTATTTTTCATTTACGATTTAATTTATTTAACTTTTATTGCTAAAACTTTATTTTTAAGTTTTAATTTTGTGTTTTTATTAATTTTTATTTTACTATTAACATGACTTATTTCTTATATATTACTTATAAAAAGAATTAAAAATAATATAAAAACATATGTTGTGGTTATATTAATTTGTTCAATATTATTATTTATATTTAAAGTACATTACTTATATGAAGCAATTGAATTATTTAATAAATATGATTATCAACTTTCATTGCTAGGTTATTTAAATATATTTATAGGTTTTATTTTCTTTTTTACTAATTCAATTTTAGCAATTGTACTTATTGTAAAAGAAAAAGGAATAACAGATTATGAAAAAATTAATCAAATAAATAACAAAAACAAATTGGAAGTTTCTGTTAACAATGATATTTTAATTGCATATTATTTTTTAATTGCTTCAACAATAATTTATGCTATTTTAATTATTCCTTTAATTTGATTAATACCAATGACTTTAAAAACAAAAAGATTAGCTTATAATTTTGAAAAGCGAACTGGTTTTGGAATTTGAGTATTACTATTTGGTGGAGTTTTTGGTTTAATATCAGGGATATTATTGATAACAAACAGAATTGAAAATTATAAATAGAAAAGGGGATTTAGAATATGAATAGAAAAAAAATAATATTTTTATTACAAATAATTACTGCTTCGCTTGTTTCATTATTTACAATTTTATTTTTGATAGATGGTATTAGACTTGGAGTTACATCTTTTTTTGATCATGAAACTGGTAAAGAAATTATTGTAAGAGAATGGACTTGAATCATACCTTGAATTATGAGTTTATTAACAAGCACAGGTTTTTGAATAATTACATATTTTTATAAAAAAAATATGACTAATACAAATAAAAATAAAAAAATAACTGTTTGATGACTTATTTACCTAATTTGTGGTTTGATCTTATTTTCAATTTTTCAATTATTGGGTATATTCTTATTTCATTATTTCACTATATCATTCTTTTTATCTTGAATTATTTTGGGAATAGTTTTAATAATTAATATTATTTTCTTATCAATAGAAATTGATAGTAACAGAATAAGAAATGATTTTGAAATAATAAATACTGATATGGTTATTGCATATAGATTAATGTTAGTTTCAACAATTATTAGTGGCTTCGTTTTAATTCCATTGCTATGAATGATTCCAATGACTATTAAAACTAAAAAATTAACTTATACAGATGAAAATAAAACTGGATTTGGAGTGTTAGTTTTCTTATTTGGTGGTTTATTTGGAACAATATGTTCAATAATAATAATTGCAAGTAGTTCAAAAAAATAAATAATAAAATTATATTTAGTTATTTACGTCAGTTTTTCTGACGTTTTTATTTTAATTATTTTAGGTTTATTGAACTTTAATAATTAAATTCACACAACAGTATTTATTTTTTACTGTATATTAGGAAAAATATAACTTAAAAAAACAAAGTTTAACCTTTAAAATTGGTTAAATCTTTGTTTTTTACTTATTAATATTTTTTATTTTGTTAAACTACAACTACTATAGCAATAACTGCTATTGTAACTAAAATAGAAAAAACTATTCCAACTAAAATAGAATACTTTAACATTTTTTGAATTTTATTATAACAATCCAAGTGATAAATACCTACACTATTTTGAATATACTTATGTGTTGGCAAAATATCATTTTTACATTTTAAACAAACTAACATTTTTTTCCTTCTACTTTGCTAACTTTGTTATTGCTTTAGCATATATTTTAATCATTTTTTGCAACTCTTCAATAGTAGCAAATTCATTATAGTCATGCATAGGTGAATCTTCTAAACTCATAACAGCTCCAAACGCAATTAAGTTAGGCATAGTTTTAGCATAAGTTCCTCCACCCATTGCTTGAGGTTGACTGATCATATCTCCAGTAATTTCTTGATAAACTTGCATAATGTTTTTAACAACTTCACCATCTTTTGGGAAGTACACTGCATCTTCAATTCTTTGTTTAGTATGATCTAAACCATATTTATTAAATGCTTCTTCAATGATTGGAAAGAATTTAGCTTTAGGTTCTGATAAAACAGGTATTCTAAAGTTAAATGTAAACATTCCTTTTCCGTCTTTAATATCAATGATTCCAATGTTTTGAGTTAAATCTCCAGTTTCATCAGCAATGTTATCAAAGATATTAGACATGTTGAAATTTAAATGAGCTTCTTTTGCAATAAATTGAATTAAAGGGTGTTTAATACCTAATTCATTCATAGCAAATGCTAAGTGAGATGCAGCATTAACTCCAACATGAGGAGTAGAAGCATGACCAGGTTTTCCTTTAACAATTAATTCATCATTATTAATTGAAGTATGAATATCTTTCATTGTATCTAATTTAGCTTTAATCTCATCAATTCTAGGTCCTTTATATGAAACCTTATCACAAATCATGTTGTAAGCTTCTCCACCTTTAATTTCAAAATCACAAGGTACATTAGCAATAACATCCATATTATTAATTCACTTTTCTGCATATACACAAGGGAATAAACCATCAGGCACATAACCAGCAGAAGCAATACCATGATCTGCTACATATTTTTCCATACATTCTCATGTTGTTTCTTCACTTAATCCAAAAATCATTCTAATTTTATAAGTATCTGATTTTCAATTATGATCTTTTAAGTATTTAAGTGCATATAGATTCATCATTGTTGGGCCTTTGTCATCAATAGAACCACGTCCAATTAATTTACCATCTTTTTCAATTGGTTCAAAAGGATTAGTAACTCATTCTGACATATCTCCAGCAGGAACTACATCTAAATGACATAAGATTACATATAATTCTTTTCCCTCACCATATTCTAAAAACCCATATTTATTAGTTTCATCACGATATGTTTCAAAACCTAATTCATTACCTAAATTTAAAATATAGTCTAATGCATCATTAACTCCTTTTCCAAAAGGCATATTTCCAATTGGATCTGCTAATACTGATGGTATTCTAATTAATTCTTTAGTTTTTTCTAAAGCTTCTGTGAAATATTTATCTAATAATAATTTGTTGTTAATTTCCATAATATTCTCCTTAATTAACTTTGTTAATTGATTTTAAAAATTGATAAGCTCGATTTATCTCAACCATTTTATCTTTTGCTTCTGCTGTTTTATTTTTGTCTGGGTGATAAGTCATTGCTAATTTACGATATTGTTTTTTAATTTCATCACTTGTTGATTTTTCATTTACACCAAGTGTTTGATAAGCTCAGTTAATATCACTGAACTGATCTGACATTTTTGATTGTTTTTGTTGGTGATATGTATATTGTTGATATTGATTATTGAATGTTTCTGATTGTTGATAAACTCCAGATTGTTTATATAATTCATTAATTAAATCATCAATAGCTTTTGCAAATCATGAATGCATTAAATTGACTTCTTTATCAATATCTAATAATGCATCTCCTTTTAAGAAATCTATTTTAGCTTTTAATATTCTTGGTACAAAACCTTGAGTAACTACTTTCATATATATATTTAAAGATTCATTATAAAATTTCATTAAAAAGTTTCGATTTTGATAATTATCTTCTAAACCAGTTTGATCAAATGCTTTTAATAGTTTTTTTTGTTCAACTAATCAAAAATTCAATATTTTTGATTGTGCTTCATTTAATTCTTTAATTACATCATTTGTTGTTGTAAAAGAAAAATTATTTTTTAATAAATATTCTTTTGTATTATTAAACTCTGAGTTAAAAGGAAACTCTTCAAAACTTTCATAATAGTCATATTTTGATACTAAAACAGTTCTTTTAGTATTTCTCATTCATACCTTACGATTAGTGCTTAATAACTCTTCATTTTTCCTTATTTGAGCGTCTGGTGAATCAATCCGATTCTTTTTAAACGTAAATAAAAATGTTATTGTTCCAATAACAAATAAAGTTATGATTATACAAAGTATAATAATTAACATTTTTACCATTTTATACCTCTTTAGTGTTTATATTATTTTAACAAAATAAACAAAAAAAATTAGTCGAGTAATCGACTAATTGATTTTTATGAATAATTATTCAGCAGGAGCTACAACTTTAACTCTTGTACGACCTTTTCCAAATTTTTCATATTTAACGATTCCTGATACTAATGCAAATAAAGTATCATCTCCACCACGTCCAACATTTTGACCTGGGTGAATTTTTGTACCTCTTTGTCTAAAGATGATTGAACCTGCGTTTGCGAATTGTCCATCAGCTTTTTTAGCTCCTAAACGTTTTGATTCTGAGTCACGACCGTTTTTAGTTGACCCTACTCCTTTTTTAGAAGCGAAGAATTGTAAATTTAATATAAAACGCATATTAGTATACCTCCATAATTTCTATAAACTGTTTGTATTGTGTTTGTATTGTTGATAATTGTATTTTCAACATTTTCAACATTGTTTGTAAAGATTGATTTTCTATATTGTTATTTGTAATAACAATTTTATTTTCTAAAACTTTTAAATCAACTTCTTTTGAAAAGTGAATATCTAAAGCATTTAATGCTCCAAATGTAATTCCTGAAACAGCTGCACATACAAGATCTTGTCCGTAAGGTCCAGATTCAGCATGCCCTGATATTTCAAATTGTTTTAACAATTCACCTTCATTTTTAATTTTGACTTTAATCATAATTAAGCTTCAATTTTTTCAATTTTTACTTTTGTATATGGTTGTCTGTGACCATAAACTTTATTAACGTTTTTCTTAGGGTGGTATCTAACTACACGAATTTTTTTACCTTTACCTTGTTTAACGATTGTACCAGTAACTTTAGCACCTTGTACTAATGGGCTACCAAATTTTCCATCAACCATTAAAACCTCTTCGAAAGTAACTTCAGTGTTTAATTCACCTTCTAATTTTTCGATAAAGATTTCCATTCCAGCTTCAACTTTAATTTGTTTTCCACCTGTTTTTATAATTGCGAACATATTTATCCTCCAGTCTAGACTCGCCTTTATACGTGAGATATAAATCTACTTATGTACGTATTAATTAAGAGCGGTTGAAACTTGATTTCAACATTTAAATGATACTACAAACCAATATATAATTCAACTAAAGAGATTAACTACTTAATATATTTACTTGTTTTTAACCAAAATACTTATTAAAAACCATATCTTTACCTATATTAGCATCTAAAGTTGTATTAATAGGTTGTGACATTTCTAAATTATTATTTTGATTGATTAAACTATTATCAAATGATCTCATAGTTTCTAGTTTAACTATATTATCTGAAATATTACTATTAGCATTTAGCTTAACAGAAGTTGTATCATCAAATTCAAAACTAGAATTACCTATTTTAAATTTTGCTTTATCATGCCCTTTAGCAGCTTCTATATAAGCAAATGGTAACATTGCTACATCAATAATAAAATCACCCGTTTTACCAATAATAGAACCTATTCCATTTAACAACGCTCCTGAAGCAGCTCCACCTTTTATATCTTTTAATTCATCAACTTTTAGTTTTTGCATAATTACCTCTTTTCTAACTTCATATTGTTATTACAAAATAAAATTAAAAAATTAAGAATAAAATAATTATTTATTAAAAATATAATTAATTAACATTTCTTCATCTTCTTTTTTAGTATTAATATCTTTTCTAAATAAAATTTCATCTTGTTTTCAATAACCATTATAAGGTTCTAACATATATGAAAAGATTTGGTCAATTAATTCAAACATTATGTTTTCATCAGTAGTATTTTCATATTCTTGTACTAGTTTAAATAACTTATTATCTTTTTCTTGTATTATCTTAAATGTAAGATTAAATTTACCTGATTGTATTTATCTATTAGCAATTGATTATTAATAACTTTATTATTATGTTTAATAAAATAATCTAATGCTTTATTAACTTCATTATTAGTATCATGAATAATAACTCCATTTAAATGCATTAAGTCAAAAACATTATTAGTTTGTAAATAAAACTGATCAATTGTTTTAATCATACAATCAACAGGAATATCATTAACGTAAAAATGCATACCTGTAATATTTGGTGTAATAGTTTTATTTAAAACAATTGTTAAATCATAATCACCTTGTTGGTTTTGATCTTGATTTAAATAGTCACGACTTCCACATTGAATAATTCCAATAATGTTTTTGTTTTGTTTTAAGTTATCAATTAAGTCTTTAAGACTTTTAAAATGTAATTTTTTAATCATATATACTCTCTTTTTAATTTAATAAATTATTATATTTTAACATAAATTTTTTAGTGTTTAGTCTGAATAAATAAAAAAGAACTACTTGAGTTCTTTTACTTATTATTAATAAATAGTTAACTAATTAGTTAGAATATTTATCTGAAATTATTGAGTATGAGAATATAGAAAGAGCTTCTGATTCTGGTTCTTCACCATTACCTGAGTCTGTTGATCAAGTTACAACAAAAGTTACTTTAGAACCATCAACAACTTTATCTGAACCTTTTCCTGTTATTTCAACACTTGTTGTTGCTTCATCATCAGTACGAGCAACTGTAAAGTCTACATAATCAGTTCCATTTACTAATCCAGCTGCAGTTAACACAGTTTCAATTTGTGTTTTAACAGTTGAAACATCATTTCCTTTAGCAGCTGAAATTTTTAAATCATCAGCTTTAATAATATCTGCTAAATCTTTTGAAAAGTCTGTTGATCAAGTTACAACAAAAGTTACTTTAGAACCATCAACAACTTTATCTGAACCTTTTCCTGTTATTTCAACACTTGTTGTTGCTTCATCATCAGTACGAGCAACTGTAAAGTCTACATAATCAGTTCCATTTACTAATCCAGCTGCAGTTAACACAGTTTCAATTTGTATTTTAACAGCTGAAGCATCATTTCCTTTAGCCGCTGAAATTTTTAAATCATCAGCTTTAATAATATCTGCTAAATATTTTGAAAAGTCTGTTGATCAAGTTACAACAAAAGTTACTTTAGAACCATCAACAACTTTATCTGAACCTTTTCCTGTTATTTCAACACTTGTTGTTGCTTCATCATCAGTACGAGCAACTGTAAAGTCTACATAATCAGTTCCATTTACTAATCCAGCTGCAGTTAACACCGTTTCAATTTGTGTTTTAACAGCTGAATCATCATTTCCTTTAGCAGCTGAAATTTTTAAATCATCAGCTTTAATAATATCTGCTAAATCTTTTGAAAAGTCTGTTGATCAAGTTACAACAAAAGTTACTTTAGAACCATCAACAACTTTATCTGAACCTTTTCCTGTTATTTCAACACTTGTTGTTGCTTCATCATCAGTACGAGCAACTGTAAAGTCTACATAATCAGTTCCATTTACTAATCCAGCTGCAGTTAACACAGTTTCAATTTGTGTTTTAACAGTTGAAACATCATTTCCTTTAGCAGCTGAAATTTTTAAATCATCAGCTTTAATAATATCTGCTAAATCTTTTGAAAAGTCTGTTGATCAAGTTACAACAAAAGTTACTTTAGAACCATCAACAACTTTATCTGAACCTTTTCCTGTTATTTCAACACTTGTTGTTGCTTCATCATCAGTACGAGCAACTGTAAAGTCTACATAATCAGTTCCATTTACTAATCCAGCTGCAGTTAACACAGTTTCAATTTGTGTTTTAACAGCTGAAACATCATTTCCTTTAGCAGCTGAAATTTTTAAATCATCAGCTTTAATAATATCTGCTAAATCTTTTGAAAAGTCTGTTGATCAAGTTACAACAAAAGTTACTTTAGAACCATCAACAACTTTATCTGAACCTTTTCCTGTTATTTCAACACTTGTTGTTGCTTCATCATCAGTACGAGCAACTGTAAAGTCTACATAATCAGTTCCATTTACTAATCCAGCTGCAGTTAACACAGTTTCAATTTGTATTTTAACAGCTGAAACATCATTTCCTTTAGCAGCTGAAATTTTTAAATCATCAGCTTTAATAATATCTGCTAAATCTTTTGAAAAGTCTATTGATCAAGTTACAACAAAAGTTACTTTAGAACCATCAACAACTTTATCTGAACCTTTTCCTGTTATTTCAACACTTGTTGTTGCTTCATCATCAGTACGAGCAACTGTAAAGTCTACATAATCAGTTCCATTTACTAATCCAGCTGCAGTTAACACAGTTTCAATTTGTATTTTAACAGTTGAAACATCATTTCCTTTAGCAGCTGAAATTTTTAAATCATCAGCTTTAATAATATCTGCTAAATCTTTTGAAAAGTCTGTTGATCAAGTTACAACAAAAGTTACTTTAGAACCATCAACAACTTTATCTGAACCTTTTCCTGTTATTTCAACACTTGTTGTTGCTTCATCATCAGTACGAGCAACTGTAAAGTCTACATAATCAGTTCCATTTACTAATCCAGCTGCAGTTAACACAGTTTCAATTTGTGTTTTAACAGTTGAAACATCATTTCCTTTAGCAGCTGAAATTTTTAAATCATCAGCTTTAATAATATCTGCTAAATCTTTTGAAAAGTCTGTTGATCAAGTTACAACAAAAGTTACTTTAGAACCATCAACAACTTTATCTGAACCTTTTCCTGTTATTTCAACACTTGTTGTTGCTTCATCATCAGTACGAGCAACTGTAAAGTCTACATAATCAGTTCCATTTACTAATCCAGCTGCAGTTAACACAGTTTCAATTTGTGTTTTAACAGTTGAAACATCATTTCCTTTAGCAGCTGAAATTTTTAAATCATCAGCTTTAATAATATCTGCTAAATCTTTTGAAAAGTCTGTTGATCAAGTTACAACAAAAGTTACTTTAGAACCATCAACAACTTTATCTGAACCTTTTCCTGTTATTTCAACACTTGTTGTTGCTTCATCATCAGTACGAGCAACTGTAAAGTCTACATAATCAGTTCCATTTACTAATCCAGCTGCAGTTAACACAGTTTCAATTTGTGTTTTAACAGCTGAAGCATCATTTCCTTTAGCAGCTGAAATTTTTAAATCATCAGCTTTAATAATATCTGCTAAATTTTGTGAAGAATTACCAACTCTAGCTTTTACACTAAAATCATTTTTTCCTTCAATTACATAATTTTCTTTAAATGTAACAGTAAATTTAATTGTTTCATCGTTTCAGTCTTTTGGTGTTTCTGTTGGATAAATAACACTATCAACACCAGTAATAGCTTGTACTGCATTTGTAATATCTTCTTGAGCTGCTTCAATGTTTGCATATGATTTTCCGTTAATAGCAACTTCAGCCGCTGTTTGAATATCACTAGCTAAAACTTTATATGATTTTCAAGTATGAGGTAAAGTTACATCTCCTGTATAAACAAATTCGTTTTCATCATTAGAATTACCAATAAATTTTCATTCTTTTGTATTTTTTACTACATTTGAATTATCATCTTTTAACAGAATAACTTCCTCTACTGTAATTTGCCCTTTATTAAATTCAGTATCAACAGCTTTTTGCAATTCATCTAGAGTTCATGTTTTTTCTTCATAATCTTTATCCTTTAAGATAGTTTCTAATTCATTTTTAATTGTACTTATATTGGCAGTAACTTTATAATCATGAGTAACTTTAAGTTCTCCTTGATATTGTTTGTTATTTTCTTTTGAACCTTGACCTGTAATAACAAATTTTTCTGTTTTTTTACCTAGTTCAGAATTATCATAAGTTACAGTTGAATCATCTTCAGTAACATCAAATTCTTCAGAACCATATTTAGTATTTAATGCAGATTGCAATCCATCTTTAGTTCAAGCTTGATTTTTATGTGCTTCATCATTAACAAAACTTGTTAATTCTTGTTTAAATTCTTCATTAGTTGATATATCTGTTCTTGACATTAAATTTACAGTAACTTCTACTGTGTTAGTTGTTTGTTCTAAAACATAACCAGTTGATAATGTTAAAGTAACTGTAAAACTTGATTTATCATCTTCAACAGATTTATTATATTTAGCCTCAGCTTTTTCAATACCTTTAATTCCTGTTGGTTCTGCATCACTTGCTGCTTCTTTATAAGCAAATGCAGCTTCAATAGCTGATTTAGCAGCTTCTTTATTATCAAATTTATCGTGATTTGCTAAATCAGTAACAACAGTATTTATTTGTGCATTGCTAATTACAGTTTGTTTTGTATATGTATGAGTTAATGTTATTTCACCTATATACTTTAATGTATTTTCTGGATCTGTTGTTGCATTACCTGTAAATGTAAATTCAGCTTTTTTCTTTGTTTCACCAGTATAGTTATTATCGTCACTATAAGTTCCACCAGAAACTGCTATTTCACCATTTCCAAATTCAGAATCTATCTTAGTTTGTAAATCAGTAACAGTTCATTCATCATGAGGTTTTTCAGATAGAATGCTTGTCAGTCTTGTTGAAATAACTGAAATATCTTCAGCTTTATTATCTTTTACTTCATAAGTTTGAGTTAATGTTAATTGACCTGTATATTTTTTATTATTTGCTTTAAATATAAATTCAGCTTTAGCTATACTTGTTACTTTAGTATAGTCTTTAAATGAAACTGTAATTTCACCTTCACCAAATTCAGTATCTACTTTTTTTTGTAATTCTGATACATCTCATTTTGCATCAGTTTTTGATTTTAAAATTGCTTCCAATTTTGATTGCAAGATTCTAATATCGTTTTGCTTTTTCTTGTCTGCATTAGCTATAGCTACACCAGCTACAACAACGTTTGTTGTTAATGTAACAACCACTAATAATGCTAATAATTTTTTCATATAAACCCCCATATTTAATTGTTTTTTTACAATAAATACTCCAATTTTAGATTATTAATTCAAAAAAAACTCCAAAATGGGAATTTTTTCGTCTTTTTTTATTGAATTTACCAAAAAAAAAAAAAAAAGGCCAAAAACACTACTTTTTGACCCTTTTTTGACATTAAAATAAGCTATAACCATAGGTTAAAAAATAGCTTTTTTATCACTAATTAAATATACTAATGATCAAATTCAACTAAAAATATTAATTGATATTACTGATGTAACTATAAATAGTATTTAAATAACTCTATTTTTAGATAATTTTAATCTTCATGCAAATATTATATTTAATAAATTAATAGCAGTTAAACTAGTTGCAACAATTACTATAATCATCATTATTTGATTAAAGTAAGCAATAAACTGGGAAAAATAAAATTTACATTTCTGAAAAAGAAAGGTAGATTTTTTTATGTCTAAATTTTTAACAAAAAAACAAAGAATAAATATTATAAAAATAAATGATGAATTAAGTATTAATAAAGCAGCTATAGAGTATTTAAAAATAACTGGAAAAGAGGTTGGTCTAAAAGAATTAGAAATAAAAGTTTTTTTTAGATAATAAAGGTATGAAAGCACTACAAAGAAAAGCAGGTAATTTTAGACCGCCAAAAAGAGATGATTCTGATATTCCTTCAATTATTGATAAATTAAATGAAAACAAAAAATGAAATAATTGAAGCTTGAATTAAAGAACAAAGAAATAATAAAGAATAAAAACTCTGTAAAGAAAATTAAGTCATTAAATAATACTTTAAGATCAAAAATTTCTACAATACATAGAACAACTTTTTATATTACGTAAAAAGAAAGGAATTATAAATTTGACTATTTGAAAAATAAAGTAATTGATATTTTTAATAACAGCAAAGGATTTTATGGAAGCAGAAAAATAGCAATCATTTTATCTCAAAATGGGTTATATATAAACGATAGAACTTTGAGAAATTACATGATTAGATAAGGTTTAATAACACTTACATGTAAAAAGAAACGCAAAGCAGAAATTAAAAATACAAAAATTAAATAAAGAGATTAATCAAAAGAAATTATAATCCCGAATTAGATAATATCGTAGCTACAGATGTTTCTTATATACCTGCAACATCAACATATAATGATGTTTATTTATCAGTTGCGATTAGTCACAAAACTAAAAAAATAGAATCATGAAAAATTTCTGAAAATATGATGTAAAATTAGTTTTTGATACTTTAGATAAGCTAAACTGAAAAGGGTTTATTTTGCATTCTGATCATGGTTTTCAATATTCTTCTTATGAAGTTACTAAAAAGTAAAAAAATCAATTCACAAATATCTATGAGTAGAATTGGAAACTCATTAGATAACAGAGAAGTTGAATATTTCTTTAGTGTGTAAAGGGCGAATACTTAAATAGAATAAATACTCAAAAAATGAAAATTTAAATAAATTTATAAACACATGCAATGATATATAAGTTGATACAATAATCATAGAATATAGAAAGTTTTAAATTGAAAAACGCCAGCATGAGCTAGCGTTAATTAATTATTTAAAGTGTAGATTTATTTTTTCCCAGTTTATGATGCAAATGAAAATTTTAAATAATTAATTCTTAAAAAAGTATTCTTAATAAATTATACATTTAAATAAATATTTTCTTGTAAAAAGACACTAATGAAAATATTAATTGATTATTAAAATATAATTAGCTAAAAAAACTAATTTTGCCAATTAAGGAAATGATAATATAATTAAAATATTGAAAAATTAATATCTGATAAAATACCTAAACCTAGAATTAACTTAGGTATTTTGTGATAATTCTAACAAGAAATATGACACTTTAAAAACACTAATCTATACTTTGAGATAGTCAAAAAAATTATTTTCATTTATTAATTATTTTCAGGAAATTTTGGTTGTCTTTCCTTGGCTCAATTTCCCCCTTGATGATAAAAATTAGCAAAATATTCAACATTTTTAACATCTCAATTAGAAATATCAACATTAAAAGCTTGAGCACGATAAAACATATAACTCATGTTAGTTACACTTGAGATATTTCATTTTGAAATATCTTGATTAAAAGCTTGAGCACCAAAAAACATACTACTCATATCTGTTACCTTTGATGTATCTCATGCTACATATTTTTCATTATTTTTTTCTACTTCTTTTGTTGAAATATCACAATTAAAAGCTTGAGCACCAGAAAACATATTACTCATGTTAGTTACACTTGAAGTATTTCATTTTGAAATATCACCATTAAAAGCATAAGTTTCAGAAAACATACTACTCATATCAGTTACTTTTGATGTATCTCATGCAACATATTTTTCATTATTTTTTTCTACTTCTTTTGTTGAAATATCACCATTAAAAGCTTGAGCACCAGAAAACATACTACTCATATCAGTTACACTTGAAGTATTTCATTTTGAAATATCACCATTAAAAGCTTCAGCTTCAGAAAACATACCACTCATATTAGTTACTTTTGATGTATCTCATGCAACATATTTTTCATTATTTTGATCTACTTCTTTTGTTGAAATATCACCATTAAAATTTTGAGCACCTAAAAACATATTACTCATGTCAGTTACACTTGAAGTATTTCATTTTGAAATATCACCATTAAAAGCATAAGTATGATAAAACATATTACTCATATCAGTTACTTTTGATGTATCTCATGCAACATATTTTTCATTATTTTGATCTACTTCTTTTGTTGAAATATCACCATTAAAAGCTGAAGCATCAGAAAACATACTACTCATGTTAGTTACACTTGAAGTATTTCATTTTGAAATATCACCATTAAAAGCATAAGTATGATAAAACATATTACTCATATCAGTTACTTTTGATGTATCTCATGCAACATATTTTTCATTATTTTGATCTACTTCTTTTGTTGAAATATCACCATTAAAAGCTGAAGCACGAGAAAACATATTACTCATGTCAGTTACACTTGAAGTATTTCATTTTGAAATATCGCCATTAAAAGCATAAGTATCAGAAAACATACCACTCATGTTAGTTACACTTGAAGTATTTCATTTTGAAATATCACCATTAAAAGCTGAAGAACCAGAAAACATATTACTCATATCAGTTACTTTTGATGTATCTCATGCAACATATTTTTCATTATTTTGATCTACTTCTTTTGTTGAAATATCACCATTAAAAGCTTGAGCACCATAAAACATATTACTCATGTCAGTTACACTTGAAGTATTTCATTTTGAAATACCAAAATCCACAATATCACTTTGTGCAAAAATTCAATTCATATTAGTTACATTCGAAACATTTCAACCTGATAAGTCAATATTACTAAATGTTGTAAGTTTGAATGTTCCTTCCATGGAATTTACATTTGAAGTATCTCATTTTTTGATATCACTTAAATGATCTCCAGAATTAGAATTAGCATAAAATAAATAGTTCAAAGATTTTATGTTTTCATTTAATTTATTTGGATAAACTATATCCTCTGAAAAACGAGTAAAAATGTTTATTGGTTCATTATTGTCTTCTTCAAAAAATATTCCACAAACTTGACCATTATTATATCAACCAAACTCGATTATTTCAGTAAATTCAATTTCATCTCAATCTTTAGAACTTGTTCCTTTAAATTCTTTGCTATGGATATTTTCATCTTTATCTATTTTATAAAACATAAGTGTTGAATTTAAAACTGTTTTTATTTTAAATTCGCCATCAAATTCTGATTTTCATTCATAGTTATGGGTGTTTAATGATACTTTTATTGTAATTTCGTGCTCCTTATCTCATTCCACTTCTCCTAATTTTTTAATTTCAATCTTTGGTTCAGTTGTTAAATCAGGATTTATTATTTTATTGAAAGTTTCAATAATAGCTTTTTTAGCTTCACTCTCATCATATTCTTGAAGAATAGCTGATTTAAAAGATTTTTCCATTACATTTTGATCAATTTTAATAACTTTAGATACTGAAATATTCACATTAAATTTACCTTCAAATGATAAATCATCTCAAACATAATTTTCTTCGAGCATTACTTTAACTTCAAAAGTTTTTTCCTCAAATGCATATGATGTTAATATTTTAGCTTCAACAGTTTTAATTCCAGAAACATTTTTTAATGAATTATTAAGTTCAGCAATAGCTTCATCCTCAGTTAAATTTTTACCCTGAATTGATTCATTTAACATAGTTTGAATTTCTTCTTTTTTAATGACATCATAAGTTCCAACTTTTGCTGAAACTGTGAATTCACCATTAAATGATAAATCATCTCAAATATAATTTTCTTCGAGCATTACTTTAACTTCAAAAGTTTTTTCCTCAAATGCATATGATGTTAATATTTTAGCTTCAACAGTTTTAATTCCAGAAACATTTTTTAATGAATTATTAAGCTCAGCAATAGCTTCATCTTCAGTTAAATTTTTATTCTTAATAGATTCTTCTAATTTCTTTTGTATTTCATTCTGATCAATTTTATTATAAGCAGGGGGTTTATTTAATTTTTTCATCGACTCATAAGAAACAATTCCTGTAAGAACACTTGCTGTTAAAGATAAAACAGCTAATAATTGTAATAATTTTTTCATATTTCTCCTTTATATTTTTTAATTTTTAATTTCATTTTTTACTTTTTTCATATAAGCAATTAATTCTTTTTTTGTCAGGTTTCTCAAATTAACTTTTTGTAATTTTTTTGATAATTCTTTTTCAATCGCAATGCTTCTTAATTTATTTGAGTATTTTTGCAATTCATTTCTTTGTTCATCAATATTGCGTGATCCATCAATTTTAGCTCTTTCAGAGACTGACATTTTTGGCGTAACTTCTTTTTTAGCTATAGTTTTTCTCTCTTTAAAGTTGACTTCTTCAATATACTCCTCAGCGGTTTCCACTAAGCTATCTTTATATTTTGTTTCCATTTTTGAAACAAAGTCATGTGCATCTTCATCAGAAACATTAGAGTCTTTTTTAAAATTGATTTTTTTTATTTTGTTACTTGAATTGGCTGTTTTTTTACTTTTGTCATTTTGATTAGATGCTGGTTCAATTTCCAATATATTATTATTATTATTATTATTTAAAAGCTCATAAATAATAAAACCTAGCATGCAGGTAATTCCAACGATTAGAATTCAGTTGATTAATAAATCTCAAAAAATTGGAAGTAAGAATATATATCCACCGTTTACACTGTATAATAATCGAAATTCTGAAAATGACTTTGAACCTATTGGTCCTGTGAAAAAAGAACTTGTTATTTTTCCATTAGCAAATCAGTTAACATCTGTCTTGTTTATTAAACTAAATTCTGATTCAAAAATTACTTTTCATTGACTAGTTCCATTTATTGCCTGATTTATCATCTTAAACATGAATGCTAAAATTATCAAGATAATTATCATTAAGAATCAAGTTAAGATATTTTTAAATTTATTTTGATTTACTTTTAGTATTTTTTTCATTTTATCTCCTTTTATTTCCTTTTCATTTTGTTATTTTTTTGTTGAAATCCTGATTAAAAGTTTTGTTTTCTTTATTTTTATAAAGTAAAATTAAGTTTTTATTTTATTTAAATATTCACTAATATTCTAATTAAATTCATTAATTTAGTAAAACCTGGAGAAGTAAGGGCTAGGAAATTTTAAACTAATATATTATTATATAAATTGAATCTTCTTTAAAGATTTTTTCATGTATTTTTTTATATATAATAATAATTAATTTAGCACGATATAGGTTTTTTCACTTCTTTAAGACTAGATTCTGAACTATAAACTCCACTAGCTCTTAAAGTATGAAATGTTAGTTTTTATTAAATTTTGGTTTTGTGTTTAAATGATCCTATATGAATAAAATTTTATTTAAACTCAATGTTTTGGTAGATATTTTACTAAAATACTTTCAGATACTAAAGAAATAATATTGCAATTAAAAAAGCTAAAAGTAGAATCATTATTTCTATTTATTTTGATAACATTCTTCAGAAAATTAAAATTTTGTGAATTAATTTTTCAATTTATTTTGAAGATGATAATTAATTTATAATAAAGCCCATATTTTAAATAAATGCTCATTTTACTATCCACCTTTATTTTTTAAAGATCTAAAAGTTTAGTAAACTTAATTAATAATTATTTTTGTGTAAATTTTATTTTTTAAGTTACTGTTTGCTACTTTCAATTCTTTAATTTCTAAAAGATATAATTTATGCTAGGTATTTTTTATATATAGTAATCTTTATAATAAATACACTTATAAGGTGGTTATTTATAATGTTAGCAAAAAAAAAAAAAAAAGGCAAATTACCTAATAATTTGCTTATTCAAGAAACCTTTCCTCAAATTCCAACACACAAAATGTATTATTTGCCAATCACTTAAATTATGATTTTAATTTTTATTGATGCTTGAAATACATTTTATACAACAATAACATTTAAAAAAGAAATATTTCATCATGTTTGAAATTTTGATACTCTAATAAATAAGAATTAGTATCTTGTTTGAATATATAATAATTTCGAACATGAAAAATATTATGGATGCTTTTAATTTTGCAAAGCAAAAAACAATTGAGTCTTTCACAAAATACTATAAGTTTTATAAGTAAAAGTTATCTTATAAAATCTTTTAATAATATATGTTATTACTTGTTTTTTGGTATGTCTCTAACTATATTTTTTATAAACCTAATTTATTAAAGGTGCATTACCTAGTCCTGAATTACATCCAAATAAAATTGCTCTTATATAATTATTTGGTAATTCTACTTGCCATCTTTAAAAAAATTTTATGAGAAATATTTTAAAACAAATTCAAAATAATTTAAATTGATAAATTAATATTTATTAAAATATTGAATATATTTTCTAATCTTTTTCTTTATTATATTTTTAAAATATATTTAAAACTATTAAATTAAAAAATTATATTCTAAAATACTTCTTTTCGATCATTAAATAAATATACTAATGATCCAATTCAGCTAAAGATATTAATTGATAATACTGATGTAATTATAAATAGAATTTTAATTACTTTATTTTTAACTAACATTAATCTTCAAGCAAAGATAATGTTTAATAGATTAATTATAGTTACACTAGTTGAAACAATTACTATAATAAACATAATTTCATTAAAGTTATCTAACTTTAACTTTTTAATTAAATCTCTTAAGAAATCTAAATTAACATTATCAGGAATTTTAATTTCACCAAAGTCTAAGAAGTCATTAATTAATTTTACAAAATCATCTTTTGGTAATATTTGATTAAATAAATCCTTAACTTCTTGAGCCGATAGTGTTACAACTTCATTTTTAATTTTTACTGTTATATCACCTTTTAAGCTATCTAATACTTTTTGATAAATCTCTTCAGGATTAGTTTTATCTTTAACTGTTTGTATTGCATCATTGATCAATTTCTCTATATTAGTCTTTAAATCTTTTTCTAAATTATCAACTAAAGTTATAAAGTTTTCTTGACGTATATAAATAAAAATTAAGATAGAAATTAAAGAAAACATTATTAGTCCAATAATTGTAGTAGAAGAACCAAATAAGTTAAGTAGAATCCCATTCTTTCTACGTATGACTTTTTTATTAAATTTCTTTTCCTCTTTTGAAGGTTTTTGCTTAATTACTTTTTCTTTCATTTAATAGTTTCCTTAATTCTAATTAACTTGATTTTACTTGTTTAAAAAACAAAAGTAATGAAAATCACTAATAATATGAATACAAAACAAAAAAACAGTAATTAAAAAACTGTTTTTTTATCATTAACCATAAATACCAACATTCCAATTCATTTATAATATTGATTGATAATATTGAAGTAATAATAAATAAAGGTTTTGAAATTTTGCCTTTAACTACAATTAATCTTGAAGAAAAAATAATATTTAATAAATTAATAGCTGTTAATACTGCTGCAACTATTACTAAAAGAAAATCCATATTTTTAACTATATCTAAATCTAGTTTAACAATTACTGTATTTATAAATTCTGCATTAACAGTTTCATGTAATTGTACAGAACCACCATTGTCTAGTGAATTTTGAATTACTTGTGTTAATGTTGTTTTATCAAATACAGTTCCAAAAACATCTTTTACTTGTTCAAGACTTAAATGTTTTTTACCAAAGTTTAATCCGTTATCTTGAATTAATAATATTATTTTATTATAGATTTCTTCAGCTGATAAACCTTGTTGTGGATTAGCATCTCTTATTAATTGTTCTAAAGTATCTTGAATTTTTGTTTAAGTTAAATTATTTAATATTTCTAAATATTTATAATTAATCCTACTTTTCTTCTTTTAACATTTTTATTAAATTTCTTTTACTTCTTTGTTTTTATTTACAATCTCAAATTTTTTTAGCTATTGGTTGAATAACTTTTTTAGTTGATTTTGTTGCTGGTTTTTTTGTCGTTGATTCTTTTGTGGTTTGTGCACTTGTTTTCTTAGTGTTTGCCATAAAAAATCCTATTTTCTATTTTTAAATTAAAATATAAAAAACTTACTATTTCTAGTAAGTTGCTTTACGATTTTGTAATGTTCATAATCAAATGAATAAAATGATAAATGCAATATTATATGCATACCCTGCAAATATTAATCAGTTATTAGCATTTCATCAAAAACTTGACCCTGATGAAACTGATGGAATCATAAATAAAATTCAGCCAATTATACTTCGATAAAAATTGTCTACTAATAATAACGGAATTAACGAAAAGTTAGCACTAACTAATAAATATTGAATGAAAAAGAAAGCGATAATAATAATTACTTTTATAGCTCCTTTTTTCGGTAAAGCTTGAATTAATACTGATAGTAATAAACCTAAGAAATAAGCTGATAGTACTTTTAATACTAAAGTTGCAAAGAATTGTAAATTCATTAGTTCAATTACTTTAACTGACGAAATAGCTGTAGTTAAACCAAATATAATAATTATTATTAGAGTTGCTATAATTGCTTGTGCTATTAATAATATTGCATTATAGATTAAGCCAAAGTTTTTAATTTGGTATCTTTTGATTCCACCAAATAAGAATATACGGTTAACTTTTTTGCTTATATTATCATTAAGTGTGCTTTTCATACTTGTGATTGAAAAAACTAGCATTAAAGCACCAACTATCATCATAACAACACCCACTGTTAACTCTGTTTTATCTGGTTCATCAACTAAAGCCATTTTAACAGCAACATAGCTTAATAAACTAATAGTTCCAATTAAAGCTATTGTAAATAAAGATAAAATTACAAAACCAGATTTGAAGCCATTAAAGAAGTTATATTTAAAATAAATAGCAAATTTATTTTTAGTAGGAAATTTTGCACTTAAATGCATTTTTTTATTATTTGATCTCATAATTAAAAATCCCCTATTTCAGTAAATTCATAAAATGATTTAAAGCTTTCTCTTAAATTTGATTTATGATCTTTAATATTTACATCTTTAACAATAGTGTTATCTTTAATAATTAATCCACGATCACAAAATTTTTCAACTTCGTCTAGAATATGACTACAATAAATAATAGTTAAATCTTTTTCTTTTAATTTATCCATAATTTTTTCAAATAATTCTACAGCAATTGGATCTAATCCTCTTGTTGGTTCATCAAAAATTAAAATTTCTTTATCTCCAGATATTGCTAAAATAATTTTTAATTTTTGTACCATACCAGATGATAAACTACCAATTAATGAACTATCATTTAAATCAAATGCTAATACTTTAGCAAACATTTCAATGTTAGTGTTAAATTTTTCACTATTTTCTAATTCTTTAATATATCCTACATACTCAGATACACTTAATTTTTTAGGAATATCTAAATTAGCTGATATATAGCCAATTTTACTAATATCAAAATTCTTATCTGTTGACTTAATACCATTAATAAGAATTTCACCTTTTCTTGGTAAGTGAAAACCTAATAATAGTTCAATAAAAGTTGTTTTACCAGCTCCATTAGGACCAACTAAACCTATTTGTTCTTTATCAATAATAATATTTACACCTTTTAATCCTTTATTAGATGCAAACATTTTATCTACGTTTTTAAATTCAATCATAAATAATACCTTTAACCTTATTTAAAATAGATTATAACTAAATATAAAATAAAAAAGACCATATGGTCTTTTAAAAAATATTTAATTTAAGTATTTTTATAAATTATTCAGCTAGCTGAGCAATAGTTAAAACTAATTGACCTTCAACTAACTCTGATGAATCGTTTGCTTTAATTGTAATTGTTCCTGTAGCTTCATTTGTTGCATCTACTTTAGTAATTGTTACATCTTCAGCTTTTAAACCAGATAAACCTTCTACTTTAACTAATTCTGCAATTACAGCTAAGTCTTCAGTATCATTTTTTGCTACAAAATCAGTTAATTCAATTTTTGATAAATCTACTTTAGTAACTTCTGGATTAGTGTTTTCTTCTGTCCCTTTGTAAGTTACATTGTAAACAGTTTCACCATCTTTGATTTTAGCACCTTTTAAAGTGATTCCTTCAACAGTTGCTTGTTCACTAACAGTTAAATCTTTATTCTTAGCTTTAAAAGCATCTAAAATAACTGCTGCATTAGTTTTACCCTCTTTATTTTTTGCATCTGCTTTGTATTGTTCTCTAATTGGTGTACCAGCAATTGTGATATCTCCCAACGCTAAAATAACTTTGTCCCCTGGATCTGTAGTATTGCTACATGAAACAGCAACTGAAGCTCCTGTTGCTGTTAAACCAACAGCTCCTAATATTGATAATAATTTTTTCATTATTTATCCCCTTTTCTTATTAAATATTAAAAGCAAGAAAAATCTTACCTTGCATAAATTATAAAACTAAATTTTTTCAAATTGTGAGTTTGGAATAAAAAAAAAAAAAAAAGCAAAATTTTGGAAAAAATTCTCAAAATTTTGATCTTTTTACTCTTTTTGGCTAAGTTATTGATAAAACAAAACGTTTATATTTAATACTTTGAATTAAGTTATTATTATAAACTAATCATAAATGTTGCAATGAAAATCAAACAAAGAAGGTTATTATTAAATACAATACATATAATCAAACTGAATTACCTATAAATAAGTTTTGAAAGTCTACAAATGGATAAGGATATCTTCCTGTATTAAGGTTTTGTAAATATAACTCTCCCCTTATATATACATATGCTAAATAACTTGCTGCATAGATAAATACAATGTAGATATCTCATTTCTTATAAAAGTTATATTCATATCTTTCATTGCCCATACTAAATTGATAGATAATAAATAATAATATAGGACAAATTAAATGCGTTACTATGGTACAGATTATTTGATTAGTACCATAGTTAACTATACTATCTTCTCCAGACTTAACATAATATACTACACCCATTCAAAATATTAAAAATACTAACATATTTAAATTCATAATAGCCATTCTAAAACGATCAGTTAATATTCCATGCTTTTCTTTTTTATCAAAATTAATGATATAGATAATTAATCAAACTATTGTCATAATATTAACTTGCACTGAAAAGAAACTCATTAAGATATCATAATTTGTAAATGCATTTTTACTATATCAATATTCAACAAAGCTTGAAAGGTAAAATCCTCAGCATAAAAAACCTATAAATAGTAGACAAGCTATTAAATGATAATATCAAATTCAATTTTTATAATATGGTTTTGTTTTCATACTATAATTTAATCATAAAAAAACAAAAGACTATAGTGAGTCTTTTGAACTTATTATTAAAGTTAAATAAATTTTGCATTTAAACATTTATAGTTGTATTAAAGTAATATTTAAGCATTACACTACCTTGATAATATTCATCATTATCATCAACATTTATAATTACATAAAAAAGATTTGGTTCTACTTCTTCTTTATAAATAACAAATAATCTATTTATAAGTTGTGGTACTAATTTATAAACACTATTTAAGATTCCTTCATCAGTATTTTCTTCAACTTGAATAAAACTTCCTTCTTCTATTAAAGAATTAATTTCAATTTGAAATTTTGGTATTTCTTCTTCTTTATAAATAGTTATGTTGATAATAACATTACCTTGATATATTGGATCTTTATCATATACAGATAAATTTCATTCTAATTCAGTTAATCTTTCAAGTAGTAAATTAGTAGAAATTAATTCGGGATAAATTTCTTTAATTTTGTTTAAGATATTTAATTCATTTAGTTCACTATTTTCATCTAATATAATGTTTTTGTCTAAAACTATATCAATCAATTCTTTTTTAACTGATGGTAATTTTGGTATCTCTTCATTTTTAATTAAACTAAACTCTTTAAAACCTTCATAGTATAAATCATTATCATCAACATGGACTTCTCACTCTAGTTCAAAGGAAACTAGTTTTAATTTACAATCATTTAATTTTGGATATGCTACTTTTATTGCGTTTAAAATATTATCTTTATTTATTTCCATTCAATAAGGTATCTCAATATAATTGTCAGTAAATATTGTTTTTATATCAGTTTTTACAATTATTGGTATCTCTTTTGTGTCACAACTAATTACTATTGTTGATGTACACATTGTTAAAGTTAAACCTGTTAATAAATTAAGTAATTTTTTCATAAACTTTCCTTTGTGAGGTGTTACCCTCAACTTCATTTTATGACTTAAAAATAAATAAAAAAATGGTTTTAAACCATTTTGTTAAATATATAATTCTATAATACATTCACCATAATAAAGCACTTCATTTGAATCTATAATAATTGATCAATGAGATTTGTCTAATTTAATCGCTGACATTTTAATATTATTTAATTCAGGATAGCTATTTCTAATTAACTTTAAAACTAATATCTCGTGTGTGTTTAAAGTTGTTACTTTAAACTCTTTTTGATTTATGACTTCTTGTATATCTTTAACAATGAAAACTTTTAATATTAAATAGCCATCATAATTTTCATCACTTGTTTCAGCTAATATTTTTCAAGTATTATTATATTTCTCACAAATTAAATTAGCATTTTCTAAAATAGGGTTATTCTTTTTAAAATTGTAAATTATCGTATCTGGATTTTCTTCTGCTAATTTTAAATAAATGTTTGGATAAAAGATATTGATATTAGTTTTTTGTTTTATTTCTATTTGTATAAAACCAATGTAAATATTCTCATTTAAACTGGTTAAGAAATATTCTTCATTTTTAATTACAGATAATTCATTTCAATCTATGTTAATTTCTTTATTTAAAAAAATGAACTTTTCTAATATTAATTTTTCATTGAGTTCTTCATCACTTAATAATACAACTTTTGTTATTAAATCTAAAGACTTTAAGTCTATTGGTTCATTGTTAATTTCTGGTTGTTCAATATTATTTTTATCATAATCATTAGTAGTACAAGCAACCAGACTACTAATTACAATTGTTGAAAGACTAATTCCTGTTATAAATAGTAATAATTTTTTCATAATTTTATTCCTTTATACTTTCTAATTGTTATTAAGTATTAGAAAAGCAAAAAAGCAATTAATATAATGATTTTTATTTTTAAATAAAAAAGAACCTTACAGTAAGTAAAGTTCCTTAAATATATTTTTTCAGTATAAAGTACAAATTAAGCTTTTAATAATTCTTGAGGTGTTGTTTCAAGTCCTTCAATAAGTTTTTGTAAAATTTTAATTGTTATATTTCTTCTTCCTCTTTCAAAATCAGAAATATAATTTTTTGAAATGCCACATCTAAAGCCTAATTCTTCTTGAGTTAAACCTTTACTAGATCTAATCTTTCTTAAATTAGCTGCAATAATCAAAATTAAATCGTCTTCACCACTATACTTTTTCATTATTTAAACTTTCTCTTAAACCTTTTAAAGATTTAAACTTGATTGTCTTACGTGAAGGAACCATTTTTAATTCACCAGTTTTCATATCTTTCATTGTTGTTTCATCTACAAAAACAGTTGAAAACTTAGCAAAATTATTAATTTTGATTTCTGAACCTTCATTAACTAAATTGTTTTCCATTAATTCAAATAAACTATCAACAATTTTTTTAATTTTAACTTTTGTCAATTTATTTTCATTATTTGAAAAAATTGAATTAACCAAATCATTTTTTGTTACCTTATTTTTTCTTATTACGGGCTTTTTTTGATTTATTTTACCTGCCTCAACAACATCAATATTTTCTGATTGTTTTTTTTCATTAATTTGATTTATATTTTCATTTTCAGTAATTTTAATTTCTCCGTCTGTTGAAGCATCTTTAAAATTAAGATATTGATATTCAACTTTTCTTAATTCATTACCTATTTTTTTCATAAATAGAATTAATTCTTTTTTAGTCATTTCTTCTAAAACTACATCATCAACTTCTATATTATTTAAAATTGCGTAATTTCTAATTTTATAAGCATTTTTAACTAACTCACTTAAATTTTCTTTGATTAAAACTGATCCATCTGTTTTTGCTCTTTGTTGTAACAAAGTCAAATCGTTATCACTTTCATTATTAATTTCTTCAAAAAATGTTTTGTCTTCCTCAAAATGAGGATATAAATCAATATCAGGATTTTCAACTTCTAATACTATTTCAGTTTCAACTTTTTGATTTTTTATTGAAGCTTTAAAATCTTTTTTTGCTTTTTTTGCTTTTTTGTTTTTAAATTTAATAATTAGAACAATTCAAGTAAGTACTAAAATAGGTAAAACTATTAGCAAAATAATATTCGATATATAATCAATTAAATTTGGCAAACTTAGATCTGTTGGGGGAATTATTCCAATAGTTTTAAATGCATCTAAAATATCCGTATTATTTACTAATGCATTTACTATTTTCATTAAAAAGAAAATAACTATTGTAATTAATACAGAAAACGCCAAGCTTACTTTAATTACATTACTTTTTGATTTTTTTAAAAAATTATTTTTTTGCTTTTTATTTTTTTCTTGTTTTTCCATTAGTATCCTTTCTAAATACAAAACCCTTCTTTTATTTAAAGAAGGGTTCAAAGTTATTTTTGATAAACCATTTCTTATTATAAATTTATTCGATTTATAATATCTTCTAAATCATTAATCAATTTATTTAATTGTGAGTTAATCATTTCAGCATCTGATATAGAAATTCTAAATTCACCTAATTTAAGTAAATTTTTATTTGAACTAACTTCATTAATTAAATTTTTACTTAATTGTTTTTTAAATTTAATTAAATCTTCTAAATTAGTTTCTACATCATGACCACTAAAAAATTTTTTAATTTGTTCTGTCATAATCTTTTATCTTTCTATTTTAATCAACTACAGCAATTTCTTGAAGTAGAACATTTAATGTTCTATTTGCAGCTTTATATGTACCATTACTGTTTTTTGTTAAAAATACTGCGTAATAACTAGTATTTTGAGTATTTTCAATAGTTGTTCTAGTCAATGCGTTGCTTGAAGAAACAAACTCATCTATTGATTTAGTTTGCCCTAAAACGCTCTCAATATTATTATTTAAGTTTTCTTGAGTTTTATCAAAGAATAAAACTTCATCAACTTTAAATAAACTTTCACTTGCATCAGAACCATAGTTAAATGCAGTTGTATTCGTAAAGTAATAACTGTTAACAGATTCACTTATTTTTTTGTCTTTATCATCACCAGTAAAAATATTTAAACTTTTTACAAATTCTTTTTGTTGAAGTTTATCATTATCTTGGTTTCATTCATTAGTAATTTGTTGATTTGATAAATATTCTTTTTGAATTTTACTTGTTGTGTTAACATTTTTATCAAACTGAATAAATTGTGGTTCAATGTATTTATTACCTTTACTTGTCAAGACATGTCATTTTAAAGGATTTGATTGTATTTTTAAAATTTCAATCTCTGTTTTTATTTTATATTGTTCACTTTCAATTACTTCTTTTGAAAATTCATAACCAACATTTGGTTTTAAATTGACACTAACTTGATTTGTTCAATAAATTGAATCAATATTTGTTTCATTTTCAGTTATTCCTGAATCAGTAATACTATCAATTGCAATTTGTTCGTTTGCTAAAATTTCTTTTTGTTGAGTTAAAAGCTTATCATGAAAATCATTATAATCGCTAAATTTTTCGTTTTTAATTCAATCATTGATTGATTTTGTTGCTTCAGTTATAACAGTGTCTTCTATAATAACTGCATCTACAATTGTTCCTTGACATGTAAATTTTTTATCTTCCTCAGTAACTTCATCTTCAAATTCATAGTATCCATCATCATTATTTTTAATTCCAATTGTTCCACTTATTTCAAATTTTGTAAGTTTTGGAATTGATGGATCAGTTGGCTGAGTTGAATCAAGAATTGTTACTGTAATAGTTTTAAAAACTAATCCTTCAGCTGGAGTGCCTGGAATATTTGCATTTGGTACAAATGTACTTCTAACAGCATTTTCACTTTTGAAATAAATTGTATCTAAAAAGCTTTGTAACGCTGTTATAGTTGTGGCCAATTCTTGTTGACTTATTTTTTTCTTAGGTGCTGGTTTGTTTCCACCAAAGTTATAAATTAAAGTTATTGAGCCTGTATATTTGTAACCATTTTTTGAAGTACCATTACCAGTAAATACAATACTTTGTTGTTTATTGGTAATTGTTCCTTCTTTTATTTCATCACTAGCTTTTACACTAATTCCACCAGCTTCATCAACCTTTTGATTAACAAGTTCTGCTTCTAGTTCATCATTAGTTCAAGGCTCTTGATCATTTTCTTTACTATGCAATATTATAGTCAAAAATCTTTCAATTGAATCAATATTTTGTTTTTCCGCTTTAGTAGAACATGATACAGCAATCGTTGATGCTGAACTTGTAACTACTAAAGATGATAACACTAATAATAATTTTTTCATTTTCAGCTTCCTCTCTTATTTTTAATTATTGAACTCTTTCAATGAAAGTATATCTACCATGTGATTGAATATCAAATCTTTGACCTTTACCAAAAGAAACGTCTAATAAATCAGTTGAAATACCAAAAGTTAAAGCTGAATTATTTCTTGTAGACATTGATAAACCACTCATTAACATTGTTCCATTGTTACCTGTATATGATGAATCTGCAATTGTTGCGCTTCTTACACCTCTATAATTTGATTGAGATGAATTTCTGTTTACATCTGAATAAGTTAAGTTTAAATAAGTTAAACCTTCGATTTTTGAAATTAAGTTTTGTTCTTTAATTTGTTGAGCTTCAACTCCTGTGTTTAAACTTAATGCATTTGCAAAATTAGTTCCATTAATTGTTCCATTCATTGCGCCTGTTTCTTTTCAGTAATCTCAAATATTAAAATCTGTTCCATCTTCTTTTTTGACACCTGTTTTACCTGACATTTTAAATTTATTTTGTTTTTGTTGCAATGAGGCATTTGGTGATGATCAAATATCACTTTCAGAAATACCATAGAACTTGTGGAATGTATTTAACATTTGTTCAATTCCTTTATAGTATGCACTAAATATTTTTGATGTTTGGGGGCTATTTACTTCAGAAGCTGATGTTGCTTTATTGTCAATAGCGATTGAATATGTGAAACCAACATCACTTAATCTTTGAGTATATCCATTTCGTAAAGAAATAGTTAAACCTTTATTTGTAATTGTTTCACTTGAAATTGACATTGCTAATAAATCAGGAGTTCTTTCATTTTCTTGAATCACTGATGTTTGAACTCTTCTGTCATATTCACTTTTTAATTTATTATTATAATTTTGTAAAACTTGTTGTCATTGATTTTCAAGAGATTTATATAATACTTGATCTCCATTAACTCTTGAACCGTCTAATTGAATTTGATCTGTTGTCTTAACTTTTCCAAAGAAAGTATTTCATTCAGGTCATGCGCCTTGATCAAACTCAACACTAATTTTTCCTGTGTTGCTGAAATGATTTGTTTGCTCTTGTCTAATAATATCATTTTCATTATAGTAACTTACATTTATTGCGTTAACAACAGCAGAGCTAGTATTTCTAAAGTATTTGTTTTCAATAGTTGAAGTCATAGATTTTGCAAAGCTTTGATTGTACTTATTAATTGCTGATTTATAAGTTGTTGTATTAGCAGTTAATACATCTTGAATTGTTAAGCTTGGCTCTAGAGCTTTTAATGTTTCAAAATCAATGTAAACTTTTGAATTTGCTTCTTTTAACATGTCTCCTGCTAATTCATTACTAATTTTGTTAATTGCAGCAATAATTTCACCATTATCAGAAACAGTAATAACAACTGTTCCTCTTACAGTATTTGTCACAGTAGCTTGTTCAGCATCTCTGTATCTATAAGTTGATGAGAAGTTTAGGTTCATACCTGATATAAATCCTTCACCATCAGCTCCTGTATTACCATAAGTCATTTCTGCATTTTCATAGTCGAATTTAATATCATCAATTCATCTTGAACCAAAGCTTCCAATTAAAACGCTATATGTTGAAGTACTAATAGCATTTCTTAAATCTACCATTGCTTTAGCAGGACTTAATAGTGATTCAACATTTGAAGTTAAATCTTTTTGTTGATCAGGTGTTAAAACATCATAAAACTTAACTGATTGTTCATTTGCATATGTTGAAGTTTCAGGCCCTGTTTCTCCACCACCTGTTCCAGCTGATGCTTGATCATAAATTGATTTTAAATTATCTTTTTGGAAGAAAATTAAACCATTATTTGAGGCTTCTGTATCTAATAGAGTTGATCTTGTTGCCATTGGAGATGAAACAATTGTTGAAAATTTAGTTTGAACTTCAGATTCAAATTGTCTTATTAATTGTCTTATTGCTTCTTTTTCTTTTTCTGCTGGATCAACTGGTGGCTCAACTGGATCTTTTGAACATGAAATCACAGCCATTGATGAAGTACCAACTACAGCGAATGATGATAATATTAATAATAATTTTTTCATTTTTATTTTTTTCCTTTTCTTTCTTAATTGTGTGTATTTTTAAAATTTTATTTTAAAAATCAAACTTTCTAAATTTATATAAAGCTATTGAAAAACTAAATGTGCTTATTCCAAATAAAATAACCAAATAATATCAAGGCTTAATATAGTTTGATGTGGTATTTTTTTCAATCATATTAGTAGAAGTAAGTTTTATATCATACTCTGGATATCCTAAAAATAAATTCTTTTGATCTTCTAAATAAATCTTTGAAAAAGAATTTGGAGAAAATCAAATATCATTATTGTAAAATCCTAAGTTTTTGGTATAAACCATTCACAACCCACTATACAAGTTGAAATAGGATAGGCCACGCATCATGCTTCTGCCTTTAGTATAACTATTTCAGTCTCCTGAAGTTTTAGATACCGCATTTGAAGACATAATTATGTAATTGCTTGAATATTTAATAAAGTATTCTTCAATGACTCTAGCTGAGTACATTAAATTAAAGTTTAATTGATTTCTAACTAAATCATTTGCATTTGTAAATCTGAATCCATCATTACGGATTCCCGCAACTGAATATTCATAGAACGAAACAACATCTTGTTTTTTCAAAGCATAAGTTACTTTATTTTCTTCTATTTCTTCTTCAGATGGATTAAGTTTTTCTAAATAGCTTTTCTCAATACCTGAATCTAAAAATAAGAAATCATAAAATAAATCATATTTTTCAAATTGAAGATCATTGTTGAAGTATTTGTTAATTTCATTTGTGAAATTTCTAAATTCAACTAAAATATTTTTTGTATTTTGATCAACTGTTTTATTAATTAGTTCATCTAATTGATCGTTTGTTATAAAAGTGTCTTTTAAAGTTATTTGAATATTAAATTTATCATAGATTGCTCAAGTATTTGGAACAGATGTATCTCTAAGGGGTTTTGAGAATAAATCTAAATTTGTTTCTGTTATAACAACTGGATTAGGATTTATAAGTCCTAAATCTTTTCACATTTGCGTTCTATAATTTATATTTGTTGTGTTACGAAATTGATCAGTGACCATTTCTTTTGAAAGAAAATAGTTGTAAACGTATTTGGATAAATGGGGATATTTAATATTTCCATCGTTTACATGATCATATAAGCTGTATGCATCATATATATCATTTAACTGAAAAATGTCACCGCTTGTAAATTGTACATAATAACTTTTTTCATTTGCTTTTATAAACGACATGGGGATGTTTGCTATAAATGATAATGCTAATAATAATGTACATATAATTGTAGTTGTTTGTAACGTAAATATAAAAATTAAAAACGAAATAAAGTTAATTAAAAAGAATGTTGCAAGTAAACAATATATAACATACATTGATGTCATTCTAAGTATAAATACATCATAATGAAACAATGTAAATACTGCATAGAATATATTAATAACAATAAAGCTCATTAAAATATTTACAGCACAAATTAAAATAATTAATAAATATTGAGCTATAAAAAACTTTGTTCTACTTACTTGATTAGTTAAAACAATATATGTTGTTTTATCTTCAAAATTCTTACTGAAGAAAAATTGAATCATTCTTAAAATAAATACAAACATTAAACAACAAACAAAAAATAATATATAAAAGTTGAATATTACAACTTGAGAACTTCCAGATTTTACAAAAGCTAATATAATTCCCATTAAAATAGAAATAATAATAGTTGCTAAATTTAAAATATAAAATAATTTTTCTTTTAATAAACTTTTAAAACTAAATTTCATTAATTTAACAAACGGGATTCTTCTATATTTAATAAGCTTTTGCTTTATAAAATTTTGCAAAGGGTTTGTTTTCTTTTTTTCATAATTTTCTTCTACCATAGTACCTTCACCTCCTTTCAATGTAATTCACTAAATTAAATAGATTCAATTAGTGTTCTTTCAAATCAATAAAATTTTTCTGATTTAATTACAAAGCTTAGGTTTAAAAATGATAGATTAAAATCGACTGAAAGATTACTTGAACCTTCTTTAAATTTTTTAAAAATAAGTTGATTATTATTCATTTCAATTATTGGAATATTCTGCAATTCTTCACTATTGTTAAATTGAAAATGAAATGATGATGAGTTAGTTTTATTTAAAAAACTTTGGCGATCTGATTCTGCTGAATAAGTTGAACTTTTATTATTAAGTAAACTTAGTTGAGCATTAACATCTGAGATACTTTTATCATTAGTAGTTGCAGCTCTTGATTGTAAAATATTTGAACTTTTTAAACTAATTAATTGCTGATTGTCTGACAAAGACTTTCATGTTGTTTTAGATGTTCCATAACTTTCTTGAAAAATTTGTAAAGCACTCATTGTATTTTGGTAAATTGCTTTAAAAATTGGATCTTGATCAGGTAAAACTATTTTATTTTTAACCATTTCACTTTCACCATTTAAATAACTGTCATTAAAGTTATTGGCTGATATTCCAACATAATATGAAATCGGGCTAATTGGGTGATAATAATTAAATTCATCAAAATATAGACAAAAGTTATTTAAAGTAACCTCTCCAAAATTAACTAGTGAATCAGAATTAATATTAAGTTCTTCATTAACGTTAGATTGAAAATTGCTTACTCATGTTTTATATTCTTTGCTTAAATAAGCATAGATATCTTGATTTCCTTTTACGAATTTATTTTCTAGAACAATTTGATCGTCTGTTATTAATTGACTAAAAATTATTTTGAATAAATTTATATTATTTGTATTTGTTGTAGAAACTGTATCATCAAGAATTAATTCATTAGACCCGTATTTATTTTGGCGCGGATCGAAATTACTAATTTTATCAATAGATTTAAAATGTTTAAATCTATTTTCGTCTTTAAAAGCAAAATTATAACTTTGTGTTGGCTTACTTAAATTAGTATTATGTTCATAAATATAACTTAATAAACTTTTTTCAAATTTATCAAATTTAAAGAGATTTTCAAAATCACTATTTGATAAATTAAATAATCTTGCATAATCATTTACTCTAAGATCATATGCATCAAACCATGCTCATTCAAATTTATTTTTAATAAGATTTTCTCTTAGCTCACTTGTTGTAAACTTTAAGTTTTCAATTATGTCATTTTGATTAGAAATTGTAATTACTATATCTTCGTGGTAATTATTTTTAATTATATTTTTATTAATGTCAGTGTATTGGTAAGTAAAAACTAAACCTAAATTAACATTAGCTATATAATTTTTATTTTCTTTATCAAAATTTAAATAACCAAAATCTATGTTATTAAAATCATAAGACAATCCATCAAATCATTTTTGATCTACATTTTTAAAATCCAAAATACTTGAATAAAAATTAATTTCAGGTTTCATTGAATCTAAAATTGTTTCTTCTAATTTACTGTTTTTTGTAATCTTATTTAAATCATTATTTAAGGCGTCTTTTTCTCTTTGAGATAAAAGTTCATAATTTGAAGATACATTTTGGTTTTGTTTACGCAAACTTATTTCTTGTAAATTAGACTGAGTGAAAAAATCTAGATTTTTATTTTGTTGCATAGTTTGATCAATATAAATAATTTCATTTTGTTTTTTAGCTAATGCATTATGAAATTTTGTTTCAACTTCTTGTTCAAAAGATTCGCCAAGAACATAATAGTCATATATTGGTTTATATTCTTGTTTAAAATCTTTTGGTTTTTGGCCACAAGCAGTAGTTATTAAACCAAAACCTAGAACAAATACTGAGGCAATTGGTAATACTTTTTTTAACATCTTATTTGGGGAAATTTATTTGTTAAATTTTTGCATTAGCAATACTTCGTTTAATTTATTTTTCTCTTCTTGGATTTCACGTCTAATTCTTTCAAGTTCTAAAACATTTTCACGTTGTTTCATTTCACTATCAAATTTAGCTAACTTTTGATTCATTTCTTTTTCAAATGCCATTTCTTTTCTTAACTGTTCAAAATATTCTTTTTCTTTAATCAAATCAGATTTAATTTTTTCTAATTCTTGATCTTTTAGTGAAATTGCATTTTGTTGATGTCACATTGGTTGTTGCATATTATCTGAAAAATTATTTAAACCTTGATGTGAATTTACATATCTTTTCATATTTTGTTGTTCATTCATTTCATATTTTAATTTTTCTAATTCTTCTTTCAATTTTAAGATTTCAAAATTTGATTCTTTAATAGTTGTTGATTCTTCGTTAATTAAGTTAACTTTTGTAGCTATGTTGTTTTGAATTGTATTGATTTCACTATATTGGCTCTCTAATTGTTTTTGTTTTGATTGAGTTGAAATATTTTCAGCTTCAATTTTGGCTAGTATTGCACTTTGAGTTTCTTTCAATTTTTTTAATTCTTCTTCAAGTTCAGCTTTTGATTGATTAACTTCACTTGATTCAATTTGAATCTGTGACATAAATTCTTTTAATTCAGAAATACTATTTTTAATTGATTCTTTTTCAGCAGATGCTGTTTTATTAAATTCATCATGATATTCCTTGAATTCTTTAATTTTTTCTAAGTATTCAGCTTTTGATTCTTGAATAATTTGTGTTTCTGCACTAATGTTTTCAACATATGATTTTAAATCTATAAGTTTGCTTGTAAACTCAGCTTTAATTGAATCAATTTCTTCATATTCTGTAATTGTTGCTACAGCAATATCTTCTTGTAATTTTTTCAATTCATCAAGTTTTATATTTAACTCAAGTTTCTTCATTTCAACTTCTTCTTGCTCTAAATCAACTTCAGTCAAGAATTCTTCTCTGCTTTGTTTTAAAGCAGATAAATCTTTATCTAACGCATCTCTTGAATTATTAATTTCATCATTTTCAATTTGAATTTGAGTTAAATAACTCTTAAAGTCTTTAATTTCTTCTTGAATGATTTCTCTTTGAACAGCAACTAAGTCTTTGAATTGATTTTCAAATTCTTTAAATTCATTCATTTTTAATTCAATTTCAGAAGTTAAAGAATTTTCAGATTCAATCTTAACTTTTTCAATATAAGTTTTTAAATCTTCAAGTTTATTCGAAAATTCAGTTTTTACTAGATTAATTTGTTCATACTCATTTGCTGAAGTTGAACTGATCTCATCTTGCAATGCCTTTAGTTCATCAATTTTAATTTGTAAATCTGTTTTCTTAAATTCTAATTCTTCTGTTTCAGCTTCAGTTTGTTGTAAAAGCGCTTTTAAATTAGTTGCTTCATCTTCAAATGAAGTTTTTACTTGATGAATGATTTCTGATTCTAATTTAATTTTTGCAAAGTAGTCTTTTAAATCATCAATGTTTAAATCAATTTCATTTTTTTGTTCTGTTACAATTTTGTTTATTTCTAATTTTAAATTTTTAAGTTCTTGCACTTTATCGAAAAAGTCATTTTTGATCATATTTATTTCTGATGCTGTTAAAACATGTTCACTTGCATAACTTGGATCATTTAAAACTAATGCTTCATGTGATTCGGTTGATGATTCAGGTGAGTTTTCACTTATTAATACAAGATCGCTTGATAAATCCACTTTAATTTCATCTTCTTTTAAATTTAAAATGTTTTTATATTTATCTTCTATTTTGTTTAAGAAGTCTAATGCTCTGTCTAAATCAATCGATTTATTTGAACTATCAATTGCAAATTCTTTTAGTGCTTCATATTTTGGTTTATGTGGTTTTTCTTTATCTTCTAATGCTTTTGTAATTGCATCCATATTAATAGCTTGTGCTACAACATCTTTTGGTTGTATATGATTTTTTTCTAAAATAGCTAAAGCATCATTAAAAGTTTGGTATTGATTTAAACCAATAACTAATGAATTAGTACTTAAGTCAAAATTAAACGTCAAAATATTATGTTGATTTAAAAGTTTTTCAACTTCTGCTAATACAACATCTTTTTCAAATGAAACATTTATTTTTTTATATAAATTCAATTCAGATTTTGATCCAGAAAATAATAATTTACCTTTTTCTAAAATTACAAAGTTTTCAATTATGTTATAAACTTCATCAATATTATGAACTGTTAATATAATTGTGCTATTGAATTCTTCTTTAAATTCTTTTAGTATTTTGTAAGATTGCCCTCTTCATTTAGAGTCTAAGTTTGCACCTGGTTCATCTAAAATAAGAATTTCAGGTTCTTTAATAAAGCATAAAATTAAATTCATACGGTTTTTCATTCCTCATGAAAATGCATTTAAAGGTTTATCTTTAGATGTTCATAAGTCAAATTTTTTTAATCAATATTCAATTCTTGATTTTACTAATGTTTTATCTAAACCCATAACATTACACATATTGTATAAAAAGTCATAAGCTGTAATTGAATATAATGAAAAATCCATTTGAGAATAAAACCCTACATTAGAGTTATTTTCAATTGAACTGCTTTTTTTACGTTCTTTACCATTAATATAGATATTTCCATCATAATTTAGAGTAGCTCCAAGTAATGAGTTTAAAAATACACTCTTACCTGATCCACTACTTCCAAGTAATGCTGTAACTTTTCCTTTTTCAATATTAAAAGAAAATGGTCCTATATTTATGTCTTTAAATTTTTTATGAAAATGGTCAACCATAACAGCATTATTATTAGAGTTTTCTAAAATAACACGCTTTGATTTCAAAATATTTTTTTCCATTTCGTTTTCTCCTACATCATTTTAATAATTTGTTTGATTTGATTTGAGTTTCATTTTTTCAAACCATGAGTTAATTGTCACAAAAAAAAAAAAAAAACAAGTCTTTCATGAATTTTGTTAAAAAACACTTAAATGTTAATCAGCCAGTAAGATCAAAAAAGCAAAAAAAAGAAAGCATTTATGCTTTCTTTAATATTATTTATATATAGTTTAATAAATATTTTATCATTTTCAATCAGCTAATTTATCAGTATCACAAACAGCTACATAAGGTAAGTTTCTTAATTTTTCTTGATAATCTAAACCATAGCCTATTACAAAGTGTTTTGCAATTGAAAAACAAGTTCAATCTGGTTTAATATCTACTTTGCGTTCAGTTGGTTTATCTAACATAGTTAAAATTTTAACTGATTTTGCACCTTTGTTTAATAAGTAATTTTGTACAAACTCTAGTGTTAGACCAGATTCAACAATGTCTTCAACTATTAATATATTGCGATCTTTAACAGACATGTTAACGTCTAAATTAATTTTGGGTTCTCCAGAACTTTTTGTTCCACCCAAATATGAACTTACAACCATAAAATCCATATCAATTAAAAAGTCAAAATTCATACAGAATGTTTGATAAAAAGGAATACATCCTTTTAATAATCCTATAACCAATAATGATTGGTCTTCTTTATCATTTTGTTCGTAAAATGATTTAATTTCTTTTGCTACTTCAATTGTTCTTTCTTTTATTTGTTCTTCAGTAAATAATACATTTTTTACTAATGGGTGTAATTTCATTGTGCTCCTTTGTTTAAATTTTGTAATATAAAAATAATACCTATTATTGATTTCTTAATCAATAGGTATTAACAATTATTTCTTAATTTTTTCTAAATATGTTTCTAAAATTAATTGTGCAGCTAGTGTATCTTTGTTTTCTTTTTGTTTTTGACGAGATAACCCAGCTTCGATCATAATTGACTTAGCCATTTTAGTAGTTCTTCTTTCATCTATTCTAATTATTTGTTCTTCTTTAATTTCTGGATTATAAACCATAAATCCTTCAATAAAATAATCAACCATTTCAGCTCTTTCACCAATTGATCCATTCATGTTTTTAGGATAACCAAAAACAAATGTATCAAAAGATTTATCTTTTATGAATTCAGTTAATAAACTAACTCCTTCTTCAAAGTTTCATTCTTCAAATTTTAAGTTGATTTCTTTCTTTGCTACGTTACCTGTTGAAGAAGCTAAACCTATTGTTTTGCTCCCAACATCAAGACCTAGAATATTACTCATAATCTCCTCCAAGCTTTTTATTTAGCATTTTTAAAAAGACATTTTCGAATACTAAAAATCAAGTGACAGCCATAATACATGCGAATGTAATATCTGTTAAAAAATGTTTTGCTAAAACCATTCTTGAGCTACCTACTAAAGCTGCAAATAAGAAAGCAATAGCTAATACACCATAATAATATAATGATTCTTTTTTAAATAATAAAGCTAAACCTAAAAAAGTTATAGCACTTGTTGTGTGACCAGATGGGAAAGATTTATTTTTACCAAATCCAAAAGCATAAGTTATATTTCATCATTCTCTATATTCATACGTGCCATTAATAACTGAGCTTATTGGTCTTGGTCTTGAAAAAATATTCTTTAATAATTCTGTTGTTAGTGAAATTGTAATTATATATACAATTACTAAACCTGCTTTTCATAAAAAATTTCTTTGTTCTACAAAAGTTGGGTTTAATTTATAAAATACATTTGTTGCTATAAACAATGAAACAAAAACTAAACTATTAAAAATATCTACACTAAGTTCATGAATGTGTTTTTCTTCTTTTGACATTAATGGAGCAAATAAGTAAATAATAGTTCCAGCATATATTAATGTGTAATAAACAGTTTTAAACATGAATAAATGTAAAGCTCAGTCTTTTTTCTTTCTTGTTAAGTAAATAAATATACCAACAATACAAAAATTGACTGGTATTAAGAAAGTAAGTTGTCCGAATTTATCAAAAGCATATCCAAATCAAGAATTTTCTTTATAAATATTTTCAGCTATTTGAGCATCTAAAAAAGTTCCCACCATAAAAATGGTAAACAATACTATTCCGATTGATAAAAAAACATATAAGTATGGTTTTTTAATTTTTTCTTTGTCTATAAGTAGTTTCATACAATTAATTATACTTAAATTATTTCTTTTTTAATTTAACTAATGTTAAAATATAAATCCAAGAGGTATTTATATGAATTATGATAAATTATTAGAAATTGTTAAAAAAGAAGTTTATACAAGAGAATTTGAAACTGACAAAGTGACAGCTGGTGCTGTTGCATCAGTATTAGTAACAAAAGATAATAATTTTTACACAGGTGTTTGTGTTGTAATGGATTGTGCTTTAGGGACATGCGCTGAAAGATCTGCTGCTTTTCAAATGATTAAGAATAATGAAACTGAAATTAAAACAATTTTAACTATAGGTAGAAATGGATATATTTATCCTCCATGTGGTGCATGCTTAGAATTGATTAAGTTAATAAATCCTAATAACAAAAATACGCAATTTTATATTTCAAAAAATCAAACATTAAATTTAAATCAGTTAATGATTAAAAACTGACAAGATAAAGAAAAAATGGAAAAATATTAATTCCATTTTTTTAATATATTATCCAAAATATTATTTATTTTTTCAATTCTAATTGAAAAAAAATCTTCGTAAACTTTTTGTTTTATTTCATATCTTTTATTTTCTTCTTCAATTCAGTCTAAGTTATCATTATCTTCAATTTCATAAAGATGCCCAACAATATCTAAAATATTTTTTTCTAATTCATTTAAATCTTTGAAACTATTTTCCAAAATTTTTTTAAGTTCAAAAATACTATTAATGTTGACATTAATAAATTTATTTATTTTTTTATTATTTAGATATTTCAAATTATTAATCGAATCTTCAATTAATTTAATGTTTAAAAAAGTTGTCAACATTTTATTATAAATAAATTCATGCAAATTTCTTTCTGATTTTAAAATTTCAACTTCTATAAGTGATATTTTAGATTCGTTCACTTTTCTTATAAAAGATTTTATTTCATTTCTTGTACTTTTTATTTTTGGAATAAGTAATGCAATAATTATAGTTATAACTAATGTTATAGATGTTAAAAAAACACCGAACCATTCAGCTAATGTTCCAATTTCAATTGTATAAAACATAATACCTCCATTATTTATTCTTATAAATCTAATTTTAATATAAAAAAACTAAGCATAAAGCTTAGTTTGAATAATTATTTAAAATTATTTATTAATTTTTAAGTTATAGAATGTTGCATATCCATCATAAATTGCATCTTCACCTAATTGGTCTTCGATTTGTAATAATCTGTTGTATTTTGCAATTCTATCTGAACGTGACATTGATCCTGTTTTGATTTGACCTGCATTAAATGCTACAGCTAAGTCAGCGATTGTTGCGTCTTCTGTTTCTCCTGAACGGTGTGAAACAACTGCAGTTCAACCAGCTTTTTGAGTCATAGTAATAGCTTCAACAGTTTCTGATAAAGTTCCAATTTGGTTTAATTTAATTAAAGTTGAGTTAGCAGCATCTTTGCTGATTCCTTCTTTAATAAATCTTGGGTTTGTTGTAAATAAGTCATCTCCAACGATTTGAACTCTGTCTCCAATTTTTTCAGTTAATTGAACAAATCCATCTCAGTCTTTTTCACTTAATCCATCTTCGATTGAAATAATTGGGTAGTTGTTTACTAATTTTTCTAAGTAAGCAATCATTTCTTCTGTAGTGAATGCTCATTCTTGACCAGTAACTTTTTCAATTTTTTTGAAGTGGTATTTTTTGTCTTCAAAGTATAATTCTGATGAAGCACAGTCCATTGCGATCATGATTCCATCTTTACCAACTTTGTAACCAGCTTTTGTAATAGCTTCAACTAATAAGTCTAATGCAATTTCAGCAGGTGTTTTAGCTTTAAATGAAGCTAAGTCTTGTTTAGCATATGCTCATGAGAAATGAGGTGCAAATCCACCTTCGTCTCCAACAGCAGTAATATCACCTTTATCATGTAATAATGATTTTAATGCTTGGAAAGTTTCTGATGATCATCTTAATGCTTCTTTAAATGTTGGTGCTCCAACTGGCATAATCATGAATTCTTGGAAATCGATTGCTGAATCAGCATGTTCTCCACCATTAATAACATTTAACATTGGAACAGGTAAACGTTTTGCTTGAACTCCACCAATGTATCTGTATAAAGGAACTTCTAATTCACTTGCTGCTGCGTGAGCTGCAGCTAATGAAACAGCTAACATACCGTTTGCTCCTAATTTTTTCTTAAATTCAGTTCCATCTAATTTAATCATTACTCTGTCTAAACCTAATTGGTCTTGAACATCGTGTCCAATTAAAGCTGGTGCGATTTTATCGTTTACATTAGCAACTGCTTTTAAAACACCTTTACCGTTGTAACGTGCTTTGTCTCCATCTCTTAGTTCTAAAGCTTCGTTTTCTCCAGTTGATGCTCCTGATGGTGCTTTAGCAATTCCATAACCACCAAATTCAGTTCATAATTCAACTTCAACAGTTGGAGTTCCACGTGAGTCTAATACTTCACGTGCAATAATTTTCTCAATTCTTGACATATAATTTCCTCTCTTTATTTAAATTATGTATTTAACTCCTATATTATATTCTCTTTTTAAAAAAAATTAAATAGAAATTATCTCTTAAAATGTGATATCATTTAAAAGTTATATAAAAAAGGAGAAATAAATGTCAAATCAAAAAATTATTAACATTGCGGTTATTGCTCACGTTGATGCAGGTAAGTCAACATTGGTTGATGCACTTTTAAAACAAGGTGGAGCTTTTAGAGATAACCAAGAAGTTGTAGAACAAATCATGGATTCAAACGATCAAGAAAGAGAACGTGGGATTACCATCTATTCAAAAAACTGTGCTATTGAGTACAAAGGAACAAAAATTAACATCGTGGATACTCCAGGTCACGCCGACTTCTCAAGTGAAGTTGAACGTATTATGAAAACTGTTGATACTGTTATTTTATTAGTTGATTCAAGTGAAGGGCCAATGCCTCAAACACGTTTTGTTTTATCTAAAGCATTAGAATTAGGATTGAACCCAATCTTAATGATTAATAAAATTGATAAAAAAGATCAAAGAGCTGAAGAAGTTGTTGAAGAAGTATTAGAGTTATTTATGGAATTAGATGCAACTGATGAACAATTAGAATTCAAAACATTATATGGTATTGCTCGTGAAGGGATTGCTCAATTAAACTTAAGCGATCAAGGAGTCGATCTTTCACCAATGTTTGATACTATTATTGAGCAAGTTGGAACATACCCAATTGAATTAGCTGAAAAACCATTAAAAATGCAAGTTAGTTCATTAGCTTATGATTCATTTATTGGAAGATTAGGAATTGGAAGAATCTTTGAAGGTAAAATTGCTGAAGGTCAAACAGTTAGTGTTGTTAAAAACAATGGTGAAGTTAAACAAGCCAAAATTTCTAAATTAACAGTTTACCAAGGATTAAACAAAGTTGCTGTTAAAGAAGCATTCGCTGGAGATATTATTACATTCGCTGGTATTGAGCATATTTCAATTGGAGATACTATTAATGAATTAAATAATATTAATCCAATGGAACCAATTACAATTGAAGAACCTACAATGAGTATGAACTTCTTAGTTAACACTTCTCCTTTTGCTGGTAAAGTTGGTAAATTTGTTACTTCAAGAAACATTAAAGAACGTTTAGAAAAAGAATTAGAAGTAAACGTTGGTTTAAAGGTTGAACCATTAGATAACCCAACAATTGAAGGATTCAAAGTTTTAGGACGTGGAGAACTTCACTTATCTGTTTTAATTGAACAAATGAGAAGAGAAGGTTTTGAATTAGCTATTTCTAAACCTGAGGTAATTTTTAGAAAAGGTGATAATGGAACATTATTAGAACCTATGGAAAAAGTTATCTTAAACATTCCTACTGAATATTCAGGAACTGTTATTAATAAATTAAACCAACGTAAAGGTTTAATGACAGATATGGATTCTGATGGAGTTAGAGATAAAATTGTTTACAACATCCCATTAAGAGCTTTAATTGGATTTAGAAGTGAATTTACTAATGATACTCATGGTGAAGGAATCATGGTTAGAAGTTCAAATGGATTTGAACCATACAAAGGTGAAATTGAATCACGTAAAAACGGAGTTCTTATTTCAATGGCTTCAGGTAAAACATTACCTTACGCTTTAAATAACTTAGAAGAACGTGGAATTTTATTTGTAGGCCCTCAAGTTGAAGTTTATGATGGAATGATCGTTGGACAACACTCAAGAGATAATGACTTAGAAGTTAACCCAACAACTGGTAAAAAATTAACTAACACTCGTGCTAGTGGTAGTGATGACTCAGTTAAATTAACTCCACCTAAATTAATGACTCTAGAAGAAGCATTAGAATACATCGAATGAGATGAATTAGTTGAAGTTACACCAGATGATATTCGTTTAAGAAAAAGATGATTATCAAATACTGAAAGACGTCAACACAGAAACGATAATAAAAAAGTTTTTGATTAAAATAAAAATGAACTCAATATTCTGAGTTCATTTTTTTTACTCTTTCTCAAGTAAATCAATTATTTCATTTTTTACATAATTGTAGTTTTGTGGGGCATTAAAATTATAATTATCTTTTAATTCTTTATAAGGTATATAATTTTCAAATTCCTTAAATTCAGATATTGTTAATACAAAACAACCACATCTATGACTTATTCATTCTTCCATTATTTGGTATGCTGCTTCTTTATCTTTAAATTGATTAGAATAAAATGTGCAAGCTTCATCTTTACTCATTCATTTAACATCTCTTATCTTAATGTAACCATAAATTCCAGCTTTGCTTTTTGGTATGTATAAATAAAGTTTGTCATTAATATTTAGTTCTGGCATTTTGAATCTATATTCGTATTTTTTCTTTCCAGTTTTAATTAAATCAAAATACTCTTTTTTCATTGATAAAATTAAATCCATATTATTTCTTAAACCTATATGAACCTTGCTCATCTTTCAATAAAAACATTAGATCAATGATTTCAAAATGAAATGGTAAAAATTCACCAGTTTTAATCATATCAATTATTTCTTGTTTTGTTGCTCATTTTACTTCTTCAACTTCTTCTTTTTGTAAAATTAGTTTTTCAATTTCTACTTCTTTTTTAATTAAATAAAAATCATCAAATCCTTCAGTAAAATTAATTGTAAATGATGGCCTGATATTTGAAAAATCTATTTCCAATCCTAACTCTTCTTTTGCTTCTCTTGTTGCTGTTGATTGGCTATTTTCACCAGTTGAAACAGAACCACTAACTGATGGTGTTCACATTCCAGTTCAATACTTTCTTTCTTTTGAAACTTTTTGAATTAACATTTCTTCTTTATTATTAAAAATTCCAATAGTTATTTTTCTTCTATAAAAACCTTTTGGAGGTTTAGTCCCTCTTATCATTGTTTGATCAGTTTTATTACCTAATATGTCATATAAATCTAAAATTTCCATACGCCTCCCTTTAATTAATAAAATGATAACAAAAAATAACCCTATTGGGTTATTTTAATCTTCTTCATTCATGATTTTAAATGTTTCAATTTCTTTATATCTATCTAAAATATTCATTCTGTAAAAATTGTCAGGTAAGCCTTTTTGCTCTACGTATTGATATTCAATATGTTCCTTTAATAAAATTAATCTATCAAAAATTATTTCAAATTTAATTAATAAAGCTATAAAATTATTTGAACTTTCAATCATTTCATCGGTTAAATCAATTGATAAATCATCAAAACCATCAATTGTTGTAGTTAGATAATCAAGCAATTGATAAGCTACATCTAACTTATCTTCTCTTGACTCATAACTATTAAATCTTTGTACTAATTCAATTAAATCTCTTCAACAATATTTAAATTCATCTGGAACTTCAGTGTTTCTAACTACTGTAATTAATTCTTCATAGTATTTTTCTGATAATTCTAAAAATGCTTTATTAATCGCCACATCAACTCCACTTTCATCAACTGCGTTAAATGAATGTTCATTAATTTCGTTAAAAGCATTTACATAATCTGAAGCTATGTTGTACAAACCATCAATTCTTAAATGAAAAACACCACTAATGAAAGATTTAATGTATTCATCAGTTTTGCAAACTTCTTCGTTTTCTAAAAAACCAGGTAAGTTATCAATAGCAACTGCTTCTTGATTTTCTTTAATAAAATTATTATAATCTTGGGAATCTAATCATTTTTCATGTAATTGAATAACTTCATCAAAAATAATGTTATTTTCTGATGTGTTAATTTGTATATATCAATCGTCATTAATAAATTGCATCAATCAATCTTCATATTTGAATTTTGTCATGTTATTAAACCTTTCTAATCATCAAGTTTTAATACTGCAATGAATGCTTCTTGTGGTACTTCAACACTTCCGATTTCTTTCATTTTCTTTTTACCTTCTTTTTGTTTATTAAGAAGTTTTTTACGTCTTGATTTATCAGCTGCATGAAGTTTTCAAGTTACATCTTTACGATATGCTTTAATTGTTTCACGAGCTAAAACTTTATTCCCAATAGTTGCTTGAACAGGAACCTCAAAGTTTTGACGAGGAATTAATTCTTTAAGTTTTTTAGTTAAAGCAGCCCCTCTTTGATATGCAAAGTGTTTATTTACTATCATTGAGAATGCATCAACCATATCCCCATTTAATAAAATATCCATTTTAACTAATTGAGATTCTTGATATCCAATCATTTCATATTCAAATGAAGCATACCCTTTTGAAATAGATTTTAATTTATTAAAGAAATCAAAAATGATTTCAGCTAATGGCATGTCATAAACTAACATCATACGATTATCATCAACAACTTGTAAGTCCTTATAAGTCCCTAGTTTGTTTTGACATAAACTCATTAAATCACCAACTGATTCTTTTGGTGTCATGATTTTTACATTAACAAATGGTTCTTCCATAAATTTGATCTTTTGTGGATCAGGTAACTTTGCAGGGTTATCAATTTCAATCATTGTTCCATCAGTTAAATGAATTTTATAAATTACAGATGGAGCTGTTGCGATTAAATTTAGATTGTATTCTCTTTCTAATCTTTCTTGTACAACTTCCATGTGTAATAAACCTAAAAAACCAACTCTAAAACCAAAACCTAATGCTTGAGAAGTTTCTGGTTCATAAACTAATGATGAATCTGATAATTCCATTTTTTCTAATGCTTCTTTAAAATCTTGATATTGATTTGTATCAATTGGATAAATACCACAATAAACCATTGGTTTTAGTTTTTTATATCCATCAAGTGGATGCAAAGCTGAATTAGTAACTGTTGTTATAGTATCTCCAACATTTATGTCTTTAATAGTTTTAATTGAAGCAGCTACTCATCCTACTTCTCCAGCACTTAATTGATCTTTTTTAACTATCTTAGGATTTTTAACTCCTAGTTCAGTAACTTCATAGCTGCTACCATTTGCCATAAGTTTAATTCTATCTCCAACTTTAATAGAACCTTCTCTTACTCTAATTGACATAACAACACCTAAGTATTTGTCATAGTAACTATCAAAAATTAAAGCTCTTAATGGTTTTGCATCATCTGCATCATATGGTGCAGGAATTTTATTAACAATAGCTTCTAAAACATCTTCTACGTTTAAACCAGTTTTAGCACTAATTAATGGTGCATCACTACAATCAATTCCAATTGTATTTTCAATTTCTTCTTTTACTCTTTCTGCATCAGCACTTGGTAAATCAACTTTATTAATAACAGGGATAATTTCTAAATTATTTTCAATGGCTAAATAAACGTTAGCAAGTGTTTGTGCTTCAATACCTTGAGTTGCATCAACAACAAGTATTGCTCCTTCACAAGCTGCTAAACTTCTTGATACTTCATATGCAAAGTCAACATGCCCAGGAGTATCAATTAAGTGGAAAGTATATTCTTGTCCATCTTTTGCTTTGTAATACAATTGAACAGAGTTTAGTTTAATTGTGATTCCACGTTCTCTCTCAATATCCATTGAATCAAGAAGTTGCTCTTGCATTTCACGTTTTGTTACAGTATTAGTTAACTCTAAAATACGGTCAGCCAAAGTTGACTTACCGTGATCAATATGAGCAATAATACTAAAATTCCTAATTTTTGATTTATCCATGTGTTCTCTTTCTACCATTAATAATTATCTTTGTATTTATCAATGAATTTTACAATATCATCAATAACAACTTCGTTAACTTCTTCTTCTAATAATTTATTTTTTAAATTTTGATAAATTTTAAGGTCAGTATCTAAACCTAACTTTGTAAATCTATAAAATAGTTTTTGTGAGTCTTTACCCATTTTTGTATAGTTATCTAATCCACCACTTTGAATTAATATTGGTAAGTCCTTAGTTATAAATTCATTATTTGAATTTTTAGAAATAAATTTATTACCAACAGCAATATCTTTAAAAGCTGATCAACTAAGTTTTAAATTACATAAAGGATCATTATTATATTTCTCTACAAATTTTCAATCACTTGATAATCATTGGTTATCAAATTTTAATAATGGGTTATGTCTTTTATTCATTCTTTTTGCTCTAATGTTATTAAGGAATTTTGCATCATTTCTTACATTAAAGATCATTTGACTTAAATTCATATATTTTAAAAATATATTTGAAATGTGATAATTGTAATCACGTGTATTAATTAAAATTAATCCAGCCATTTCTTCTGAGTATTTAATTGAGAATGCTCTAGCTAAATTTCCACCTAATCCTTGCCCCATTACAAAAATAGGCAAGTCTGAATGGTATCTTTTAATTCATGTATTTATATTTTTAACATCTTCAACTAATTTACTTCAACCTTGTTTTTTATCAAAAATAATGTTTGAACCATCAGATTCATCTCTACTTTCACCAATTCCTCTTAAATCAGTTCCTACAACTAAAATGTTATGTTCTTTCATGATTTTGGCAAATTTATCATACATTTCCATATGTTCATCAAAGTTAGGTACAACTTGAATAATGGCAATAGGTTTTTTAGAAGTTTTTCATTCAAAATTAATTAATTCTTTCCCATCAATCATTTGCAATTGAAATTTTCTCATGCTTTAAACCTCCTTAACGTATTCTTCAAATGTTGCATTAGCTGCTAATTGATCAGCTAAATCATTGTAATAATCATTACTATGACCTTTTACTCAAATAAATTCTAATTCTACTTTTGTTCTGATTTGATCAACAAATTTAATATATTCATTACCTTCATCAGATTTTGCTTTTCATTCATGGTTTGCTCACTTAGCGATACCTTCATAATCATGATATAAATATAATTTCTTAATGTTATTAGCATACGCGAATAACATCACCCTTTTTGCTCCTTGTAGTTCTCCACTCACATTTCACATTGATTTTAATTCATCATCACGATATCTTTTTGAAAAATGAAACTCTTTATTTTGTCACATTACAACTGCACCATATGAATAAGTATTATTGTCTTTAATAAAACTACCATCACTATATGCAACTGCAGCATTTTCTTCTATTTCAATTTTTTGTTTAGGTTTAGATAATGTTTGTCCGCCCTTAATAAAGGCTTCAGCATCTGCTTTGCTTGAAAAAGATTTATAAACAGCATTAGTATATCCTTCAACTTGAATTTTACATTCTTCTCAAGTTTCATATACACCAATATTTCTTCCTTGTTTAACAGCGTAATATTTCATTTCTAAACCTCCTTACTTTTATTAATTAATAAGCTCTTGCAAAATAAACTTTTAATGTTGTGTCTTTGTTACAGTTAAAACATTTTTCAGTTTTGTTATCTTGATCAAATGGAATACAACGTGAATTTGTAGAAGTTTGTTTTTTAACATCATCTTCACATTCAATTTCACCACAGAATGGAACTAATACAAAACCTTGGTTTTGAGCTAGTATGTTTTTGTATTCTTCAATTGAGTTAGCCCTTGAAGTTCTTTCTTCACGGTTTTTTAAAGCCTTAGCATATAAATTAGCATCATATTCTTTGATCATTTGATCTACTATATTTGTAACTTCATTTACATTAACTTGAATTTTTTCTCTAGTATCTCTTCTTGAAATGGTTACTTGATTATTTTCTAAATCTCTTGGTCCTATTTCAATTCTTAAAGGAATCCCTTTGATTTCAGCTTCACTTATTTTAAATCCAAATGATTTATCTGTTTTATCAATGTCAACACGATATTTATTTTTTAATGCTTCTTTAATATCTTCTGTTACTTTAATAACTTCATCAGTTTCTTTTATTTGAATTAATCTAACTTGAACTGGTGAAACCATTGATGGAAGTACTAAACCATTATCATCAGAGTGAGTCATAATAATAGCACCAATTAATCTTGTTGAAACTCCTCAACTTGTTGAATAAGCATGCTCTAATTTACCTTCTTTATTTTGGAATTTAATTTCATATGGTTTAGAGAAGTTATCTGCAAAGTAATGTGATGTACCACATTGTAATGCTTGACCATCATGCATTAATGATTCAATAGTATATGTTGAATCAGCTCCCGCAAATTTTTCCTTTTCAGTTTTCTTACCTGGGATTACAGGTAACAATAATGCATTTTGAGCAAACTCAGTATATGTGTCTAATATTTTTAAAGTTAAATCAGAAGCTTCTTTTCTTTCTGAATGTACAGTGTGTCCTTCTTGTCATAAGAATTCACTTGTTCTTAAAAATGGTCTAGTTGTTTTTTCTCAACGCATAACATTAGTTCATTGGTTAAAGATTAAAGGTAAGTCACGATATGATTTAACTTCATTTTTGAAAAAGTTTGCCATCAACACTTCACTAGTTGGTCTAATAAATAGTGGCTCAGGTAATGGAGTATCTCCAACTCTTGTTACAGTTGCTATCTCAGGTGAAAAACCTTCAATGTGGTCTTTTTCTTTTTGAAATAATGATTGTGGAATTAATAATGGGAAGTAAACATTTTGTACTTCAAGTTCTTTGAATTTTGCATCCAAATATTTTTGGATTAATTCTCAAATTGCATATCCATAAGGTCTAAAGATAATTGTTCCTTTAACTGGACCATAGCTTGCTAATTTAGCATTAATAACTGTATCAGTATATCATTGTGAAAAATCAACGTCTCTTGGTGTTATTTTCTCTAATTGTTTCATTTTATTACTCTCCTATTTTTACTAAGCCATCATGACTTAAATATAATTTTATTTCTAATCCTAATTCCTTGATAATGTTATTAGCATAGTTATAGTATTGTTCGTTTCTTATCAATATTCATTTGATTGTGTCAAAGTGAATTGTTTCAATAATGTTAATCATTCCAAATGATCTATCAAAGATTCAATCTTTTGTAGTTGTTTTTGCTAGTTTTTCAGGATCAATTCCAATAACACAAAACTTACTTGTATCAATTGCTGCATCTGCTGATCATTTTCAAAAGTGTGCTCTTGATGAAATGTCAAAGTCTAAGTTACTTGAATCTTGTTTTTGGTGATAACCTCAAACATGATATAATTCGTCTTTATTTAAAATTATTTCTTGGGTTGGTTGTATTCCATTTTTTAAAATATAACCAATGTTTCTTACATCAGTATAAAATAAAAAACTTTTAATTCCTCTTTTTTTAATTAAGTCTAGAACAATCTCTTTTTCAGAACCGGCATTAACGAATAATGATTTAAAAAAGTTATCTAATTCATTCTCATTCAAAATGTCATCTTTATCAGCTCTTCAAAATAAAAGTTTTTCTTTTCATGAGCTTTTAGTTCTTTTTTCTTTTGATTTCACTATAACACCCCAGACTATATAATATTATATAATTTTTTAACTATTTTTGATATAAAAAAGCCACCTATTAAAGGCAGCTTTGTTGTTTTTACTGGCGGGTTAAAAGAGACTCGAACTCTTGCGCCGGAAACCGACCTAACACCTTAGCAGGGTGTCCTCTTCACCAACTTGAGTATTAACCCAATAATTACACTTAATTATTATAACAATTAAGTGTCACATATTCAAAAAATTATTTATGATATTTTTCATTATTCATTATTTTAAATGCACGATATATTTGTTCAGCTAAAATAATTCTAAATAATTGATGTGGTAACGTGATGTTACCAAAAGAAACTTTTTTATAATTTTGTTGTAAAAATTTATCACTAAAACCATCACTTGGCCCTATTACAAAAACAATTTTTGCTTGCTTTAAATTTTTATTATTTTCAATGATTGACATAAATTCTTCTGTTGAATAATTTTTAGAACTTACATCCATACAAATTATTTCATGATCTGAAAATGCTTTTAATTTATCTATTAATAAATCTGAATTAATATTTTTATTTACCACATCTTCTTTTTGGTATTCTTCTTTAAGTTCAATAACTTGTAAATTAGCATATTTTGATATTCTATTTGCGTATTCATTAAATGAATCAATAAAGAATTTCTTATCTAATTTACCAAAACAAACTATTTTGATATTCATGATGAGATTTGATTAAAAACCAAATCCTCCTTTACCCATTCCAGGCATTCCTGGCATACGTCCGCTTTTCATCATTTTAGCCATTTCAAGAACTTGTTTTTTACCTTTTTCAAATGAGTTAATTAACTCATTTAATTCTTTTTCTGTACGACCTGAACCACTAATAATTCTATTTTTTCTAGTAAGTGATTTTAATAGTTTAGGTTCTCTTCTTTCTTTTAATGTCATTGAATCCATTAAAATTGAGAATACAACTAATTTTCTTTGTGCATCTGAAATTTGATTATCTGATATTTTAGCATTTGGCATCATTTTCATAATTCCACCAATATTACCCATTTTAGATACTTGAACTAATTGGTTTCTTAAATCTTCTAAATCAAATTGTCCCATGAACATACGTTTCATAGTTTTTTGCATTGAACGTTCATCAATATTATCAACAACTTTTTCAAAAAGAGTTTCAATATCTCCCATTCCAAGAATTCTATCAGCCATTCTTTTTGGATAGAATGGAGCAAGAGCTGAAACTCCTTCTCCTTCACCAATAAATTTAATTGGTAATTTAGTCATGTATCTAATTGATAGTGTAGCTCCCCCACGAGCATCCCCATCTAATTTAGTTACAATAACCCCTGTTAATTTTAATTGATTGTTAAATTCATTAGTTACATTAATAATTTCTTGACCAATCATTCCATCAACAACTAATAAAGTTTCATTTGGTGATGTAATCTTTCTTAAGTCATTTAATTCATTCATTAAATCTTTATCAATTTGTAAACGACCTGCTGTATCTAAAATAACAACATCATGTCCATTTTTTTCAGCAAATTCTAATGCTTGTTTTGCTGTTTTTAAAGGTGATTGTTTTCCTTGCTCAAAAACTGGTATGTTATTTTTATTTCCTAATTCAACCAATTGGTCAATAGCCCCTGGTCTATAAATATCTAAACCAACTAGTAAAGGCTTTTTAGCTTCTTTTTTTGCTAAATAATGAGCTAGTTTAGATGATGAAGTAGTTTTCCCTGATCCTTGTAACCCAACCATCATAACAACAGAAGGTTTTTTAGAAAGATTTAAAGGTGCTTTTTCAGTTCCTAAAATGTCAATTAATTCTTCATGAACAATTTTCAACATTTGTTGGTGTGAAGTAACACCTTCTTGAATATATTCACCAACTGTTTTTTCTTTTATTTTACTTATTAATTCTTTTACAACTTCAACGTTAACGTCAGCTTCTAATAAAGCTAAACGTATCTCACGAAGTGTTTCTTGAATGTTTTCATCAGTCAATGTAGATTTTTTGATATTTTTCTCCATTGATTTTTTCATTCGTTTAGTTAAAAAATCTCCAAATGCCATATGCATACCTCCAGTTTTAATCTTTATTTATTATACCAAACTTAATATTCAAAATAAAAATGCCGCAAGGCATTTTTGAATATATTTATATATTAATACAATAATGTTTTAGGTGTTCTTGGGAATGGAATAACATCTCTAATGTTTGAAGCACCTGTAATGTACATAATTAATCTTTCAAACCCTAAACCAAATCCAGCAGATTTGTAAAATCCATATTTTCTTAATCCAATGTATCAGTCTAATTCTTCAGGATTAATTCCATAGAATTCACATCTCTCAAGAATCTTATCTAAGTTAGCTTCACGTTCACTTCCACCACATAATTCACCAATTCCTGGAACTAGTAAGTCTACAGCGGCAACTGTTTTACCATCATCATTTTGTTTCATGTAAAATGATTTAATATCTTTTGGATAGTTGATAACAAATGTTGGACATTTGTTAACTTCTTCACAAATAAATCTTTCGTGTTCTGTACCTAAATCTAAACCAAAATGAATATTGTTTTCTTCAAATTTATGCCCTTTATCAATAGCATCTTGTAATGTTTTTAAAACTTCTTCATAAGTATTAACTTTAAATTCAACATTAACAATTCCTGTTATTTTATCAATTAAACCAGGTTCTAATTGTTCTTGTAAAAATTCTAATTCAGTCATGTTTTTTTCTAAAACATAACCAACAACACTTTTTAACATATCTTGCATTAATTGAATGTTGTCATTAATATCTGCAAAAGCAACTTCTGGTTCTATCATTCAGAATTCTGAAGCATGTTTTGTTGTATGTGAGTTTTCAGCTCTGAATGTTGGTCCAAAAGTATAGATATTTTTAAATGCTTGAGCAAATGCTTCACCATTTAATTGTCCTGAAACTGTTAAACTAGCTTTTTTACCAAAAAAGTCATTTGCATAATCTTTATCTTCATTAACTGTAACTACGAATTGTTCACCAGCACCTTCAGCATCATTTGAAGTTATGATTGGTGTTGTAACATAAACATAGTTATTTTCTTGAAAGAATTTATGAATTGCAAAAGCAGCTGTTGAGCGAATTCTAAAAATTGCTTGGAATGTTTTTGTTCTAGCTCTTAAGTGCGAAATTTCTCTTAAAAATTCAGGAGAATGTTCTTTTTTTTGTAATGGATATTCTTCAATTGCTTGATCAAGTAAAGTAATTGAAGTCGCATTAATTTCAAAAGGTTGTGGTCTTGTTGGTGTAGGAATTAAAATACCTTCGATTTCAACAATTGAACTAACTCTTGCTTTACTTCCTTGTTCAAAACCAAATGTTTCTGGTTTATAAACAACTTGTAAGTCATTTAAAACAGTTCCATCATTTAAAACCATAAAGCTAACTGCTTTTCCTTGACGATTTGATCTAACTCTACCAATGATTGTTACTTTTTGTTCTTTTAAAGTTTCATGGTTGTCATATAAAAATTTAATATCCATATCTTTATTCTCCTTTTAATACATATTTTTCTATAAATTTACCAACTCCACCATTAAGGTTTGTATCAGTTTCAAATTTTGCTATTTTTTTAATTGCTGGTACTGAGTTTCCCATAGCAACTGAATTTGGAACAACTTCAAACATGCTTATGTCATTCATATTGTCACCAAAGATTAATATTTCATCAAGTTTAATATTTAGTAATTCTGCTAATTTTAATACACCATTACCTTTACTTGCCTCAATGTTAATAAACTCATAAATTGGTGTTGATTCAACATTACTTCTCATTTTGTTTAACACTTTATTTTTATCAGTTTTTTCAAATCATTCTAACATTGCAGCTTCTTCTTTTTCCTCAACAAAAATCATAAACTGAATAACGTCTTGATAATTATTAAATGTTGATACATCAATTGGTTCAACATCATATTTATCAACTCAATTTCTTTCTTTTAATGACTTAACATTAATATCAATTTTATTTCAATATGCATGCGCAGGGACTTTTGTATATGCTAATGTTGGAATATTCATTTCAAACATTTTTTGCATAAATTCTTTAACTAATTCAATATCGATTGTTTCACAATATGTTGGTTCAAATTTTGATACTGTTGAAATAACAGATCCGTTTGAAAAAATAGAAACATCAGAATGTTTATCTACATCAAACATTTTTGCTCTTACTGAACCACTTGATCAACCTTGACCAGTAACAACAGCTACATGAACACCTTGCTCTGATACTTTTTTTAACATTTCTAAATCAAATGGATTTGATATTTTTCCATGTTCTAAAATCGTTCCATCTAAATCTGTTGCAATCAATTTAATATTAGTTAACTTCATTTATTTATTTTCCTTTTTTTCTATTTTTTGTTGAATTTACATAGAAAGTATTAACTTCATATTTCTCTAAGAAATTATTGTCAATAATTTCAGAGTTAATACCTAGATTTTTCAAAGCTCTCTCAGTTGCTTCGTCATCTTTCATTATTTTATTTTCAAAAGTTAATCATCGATAAACTGTTTGATAATAATGATGTTTAAGAGATAAACAATGTGATGAATAGTCATAAATTAAAATTTCATCATCTCTTGAATGAATTGATCTTTTAACAAATAATCTCATTGAATCATCAAATGGTGTTACATTATCATTTCTACAATGTAAGAAAAACATTGGGAATATCATTTTTAAATCTGATTCATAGTATTTAAACACGTCTAAATCATTTCAATCTAAATCAGTATCTTGAATTTGGTTTTTAATAATTCTATTAATAGATTTACCAACTCTTTTGTGACTTACTAAGTTTTTTAATCAAACATTTCTTGTATGCACTAATAATGTTTTAATGCTTCCATAATATGAGTCTGAAATTGCTCATTTAATATTATATTTAGAAAATTCTTCGTTATATTTTACAATACCATATTGCATTGTAAATCCACCCATACTCATTCCAACTAAGCCAATTGTTTCTGGTTTGTGGTTTTCATGTAATCATTTCATTGCTGCTCTAAAGTCTTTAACTTCACTAGCACCCATAGTTACATATTCAGTACTTTCAGATTCACCATGATTTCTAAAATCAAAAACTAAAATGTTATATCCTAGTTCAATGAATGGTCTTGCTTCATATAAAGCTCAATATTTATGTCCAGCAAATCAGTGTAATGATACAACTCATTTTTTAGAATTAGGATCAGTTATATATTTCATTCCTGAAATAACTACTCCATCTTCTGTTTCGAAATTAAAAGGGATTAAATTATCAGTTGCTTTTAATTGTAGTTGTGGTGTTTTATAAAACTTACGCATGATTTTATTCATACGTCTTAATTCAGGATAATAGTATTTATTCTTATTAGAATCTCCCATTGTTCCTTCTAAAGCTTTATAAAAAAATTTAAATCTAAGGTTAACAGTTTTAAAAATTTTGCTACCTAATCTAGATCTAGATTTTTTATTATTTTTTTTCTTTACTTTGGACATATATTAATCTCCTTATTTTTTCTCACTATTTAAGTAATGGTAAATTAATAAATCATTAAAGTAATGGAAAGGTAATGATTTTGAAATTAAAACATTATCATCATTTATTTCAACACCATCAACAATTAATGTATGAACTAAACTGGCATTTTCTTCAACTTCTTTTGAAGGCACTTTACCTGAAATAAAAATTGATTTACCTTTTTGTTTTCTTATTGCTTCTATAACTTTTGATAAGTGTGTAGAAGTTCCGTATTTTGTTAAGAATATGTATAAATCATTTGTTTGTGTATTTTTAATTCTATTATTGATTGAGTCTCAATCTGAATCTAATAATGTTACATTAACACCGTGGTTATAGAAAAAGTTAGAAAGATCCATTGCTGGTCCTCTTAACACACCTTCTCAATAACAAATAACAATTCTTGGTGATGAATCAATTAAATTAATTGTTTTAACTAAATTAGCTTTTTTAATTAAAGTGTAATTTTGTTTAATTAAATTAATATATCCATTAGCTACGTTTTCATCGTTTTTTGCAATATTTAATTCTGCATGTTCAACGTCATTTGCTAAACAGATCATGAAATCTCGATATCCATCAATATTCATTTTTTTCAATAAATTATAAATTGCACTAAACCCTGTTTTTGCACGTCTTGCTAATTCATCAATTTTTATATTTTCTTCTACTATTTGTTTTGAATTGCTTTTAATGTAATCAACAATAATTAATTCACGTGTAGTTAAATTATTTTCCTCAATTGTTGAAAGTTTTGCTAAAAAAGATCTCATATTTCCTCCGTTGTAAAATTATGCATTTTTGCATATTTATTTATTATATTTTATCATTTTTGGAAATTAATTACTACTTTTCAACTTTTCGTACGCTAATTTCGCTATCATTGCTGCATTATCTGTGCAATATTCCATCTTTGGAACAAATGTGTTTGTTATATTATATTTTTTACCCAATGACATTATTATGTTTCTAATTTCACTATTAGCACTAACACCACCAGCAACTGTTAATGTTTTTGGTTTAAATTGAATAATTGCTTTTTCTAGTTTTTTTTCAACTATTTTTGTTGCTGCATATTGAAAACTAGCAGCAATATCTGCAACCGGTATTTCCTCACCTTTTTGAGTTAAATTATGAATAATATTAATGACTGCTGTTTTTAATCCTGAATATGAAAAGTCATAACTATCATCATTTTTAGATATAGGAAATATAAAAGCTTCTTTATTTCCTTTTTGAGCCAATTTGTCAATTTTTGGTCCACCCGGATAACCTAATCCCATTACTCTAGCTACCTTGTCATAACATTCACCAATAGCATCATCAAGAGTTGCACCAATTACCTCAAATTCATTAGGTGAGTTAACGATTTCAATTTGCGTATGTCCTCCACTAACAACCATAGCTAGTACCGGATAAACAAACTCATTCTCAATTGATGCTCCATAAATGTGACCTTCAATATGATGTAATGGCATTAATGGTTTATCAATATAACTAGCGATAGTTTCAGCAACTAATTTACCTATGATTAAAGAACCTATTAAACCAGGTTTTTCAGTATATGCAACATGATCAATTTCTTCAATTTTTGTATTTGAAGATTCAAGTGCAGATTTGATTACTCAAGATATATTTTCTAAATGTAGTCTTGCAGCTAGTTCAGGAACAACACCACCAAAATTAACGTGTTGATCTATTTGTGATGAAATAATATTTGTTAATATTTTTCCATCATCAATTATTGAAATTGAAAATTCATCACAACTTGATTCAATTGCTAATATTTTCATGTGTTCTCCTTTTTATAATGATTTAATAAACTCATCATACATTTTTGATATGTTATATCCGAATTTTTGTGCAACTTCAGTATGTAAGTAATCTATTTTAAAAATATTACCATTTTTAAAAATCATAGTTAAATCAGCAATATCTCCAAGAACTCCTAGTTTTACATCTTCTATTTGTTCTAAACCATATTGTTTAATTTGACTTGCTGTTTGAATAAATTTGCTTATTGTAAATAATCTTTTATTTGTTAATAAAATCATATGCGCAAAAGCGTTTATTTCTCCAACAATAATATCAATTACATATTCATCAGATAAAAAGTATTTTTCTACTTCATTAAATTCTTTTTTATCTATCAGTTGATATTTATCAAAATTATAAATCTCTAATTTACTTAAATACTCTTTATTGTTCATAAATAGATTATAACAAATAAAAAAACCACATTAAGATATGGTGTTTTTATTACAACAAATGTTTGTTAATTTAGCATTTCTTCAATTTCTTTTTCTAAAATTGATGCTTCCTTTTTAAATTTAATAATCATACTTTTATTGTTAGAATTTTTATTTATTGCTTTAATTTTATCTTCTAATTCTATTTGCTTTAACTTTAAAGATGTCATATTGCATTCATTAATTGAAATGTCATTTTTTTCTTTTTTATTATTTGAATTTTTGTTATATAAAATTCAAAATGGAATTGCTCCCACAAATGGGAAAATGGCTAAAGTTGCTAATAAACCCAACCAAACACCAGATTGCTTTCCTTGCTTGCATTTTTTAATAGCTAAAAAACTAAATGCAGTTACAAAAATTAAAATAAATAAATAACATGCTATGTAAATAAGTATAAAAGCTCAAGTTGGCATACTAGTTTTCTCCCTTTAAAAAATTGATTTTATTTTTGCAAGTAATTATTTCTACTTTTGTTATTTCTATTTCTTTTTTAAGATTGATAATTTCTTTATTCAATGTTGATAAATTTTCTTTGATGACCCCAGATTTTTTATTATTCTTTAATTCTTCTCTTAATCTTAACTTTGAGTTTTGAAAAGAAAGTTTAGAATTTAACTTTTCTAATTCACTTAGTGCATTTTGTAAAAAAATATTGTCTATATTATTATTCTTACTATCAGGTAATTTATGTTTAACTATTTCACTTTTTTGGACGTTATCATTATTTTTTTTATATTTTTCATACATAATGAAACACAGTACAATACCAAGTAACGCACTACCTAAAAAACCAACTAAAAACCCTCATGGATTACCATTAAAACATAATTCGGCACCATAATATGTCAGTCCTACAGCTAAAATTATTACAAATATTATTATAAATATACTCATTTTATCACCTTATCTTTTATCTTATTTTAGCAAAACCACATTATATGTGGTCTATTCATTATCAATTATTATTTGATTTGCATCTTCAACAATTTGCATTGCTTCATCTAAACTGTTAATGATTGCTCCAGCAGCCATTTTGTGACCACCTCCACCTCATTTAACAGCTAATTCATTAACTGCAATACCATTTGAACGGAATTCAACTCTTCATTTTCCATCTTCTCTGATTGAGAAAGTGATTCAAATGTCAATTCCTTCTAAGTCTTTTAATAAGTTTGAAAATTTACCATTTTCTTCATAACTTAAATTATATTTTTTCATTAACTCATCTGGTAAGATGATATATCCAACTTTGTGATCAGTAACTTTAGCTGATGCTATTAATTCTGATTGTAAAGCTAAAACTGGGAATGAACGTTTGTACATAGTTTTATACATTTCAAACACATCAAAACCTGTCTCAATTAATCTAGCACATACTTCAAAAGTTCTTGGTGTAATACCACCAAATAAAAATCTTCCACTGTCTGTACAAATTCCATGATAAATTACTCTAGCTGCAACTGGTGTTATTTCTCAGTTATTATTAACAGCTAAATCTCCAACCATTTCACTTGCACTTGTATAATTTACATCAACTCATGATAGATCTCCATATGGTGTTGCATCTGGGTGGTGATCAATTTTTAGTAAAAATGCACCCTTATCATAATTTTGATTATCAATTCTTTCAACATTACCACAATCAGTTACAATAACTAATGCATCCTTAAATATTGCTTCATCTGTAAAAACATCAGGTGTTCCAGCATGTTTTAAATATCCAATTTCTTCACCAAATGCATAAACTTCTTTATTTGGGTAATTTGTTTTAATTAATTCTTTTAAGCCTAATTGTGAACCATAAGCATCTCCATCTGGAACAATATGTCTTAAAATAATTATCTTGTCATATTTTTCTATAACTTGTTTTATTTGTTTATAAATTGTCATAATTCTCCTTATATTATTAATATTTTACCAACTATTTGATAGAACTTTTTATTTTACAATAAAAAAAGCAATTCCTTACGGAATTACTAATTTTTATTAATATTAAAGAGCTAATTATTTAGCTGCTTTTGTAGATTTTGTAGATTTTTTTGCTTTTGCATTTTTTAATGCATCTGCTTCAACTGCTTTACGTAATTCTCTAGCCATGTTTGGTGAAATTAAGTTGTTGATTAAGAAACTTGAAATTGATAAGTAAATTCAGAATCCAACTAAAGTAACTCCATTAATTGCTGAGAAAATGCTTTGTAAGCTATGTCCATCTGGTCCATATAAAGCCATAAAGTTTGAAACAGTAGCAATAGTTCATGCGATCATTGGTAAAATGATTCCATCAACTAATAATTTTTTAGATAATGTTTTGTGTTGTTTAAAGCTATCTACTAATGTAGCGATTACATAGAATATTAAACTTGTTGATAATACTAAGTAAGCTACTGCTGAGAATCAAACTCAAATTTGAGCTGATGATCCCGGAGCAACGATGTTAACTTTTGATACACCAACAATTCCTGCTGAAATTGTAATGAAAGTTAATACGTATAATGAGTAGAAAATAATAGCTGGTTTAACTAAAATATTTTTGATGTTTTTGTATTGTTCATTTCTGAAGATCATTAATGAATGAGCAATAATAGTTAAAATTACTCAAGAAACGAAGAATGTAGCTGCTACAGCTAATGTTCTTACATCACCTGTTAAATTAGAAACTAATCCATTAATTAATCCACCAACAAATGCTGAAATAATAATTGCTGGGATAAACATTGCAACTAAGAAGAAGTTAAATTTAAAGATTTCTAAACTATAAATTTTTCATCCTAAATTGTTATCCGCTTTATCTTGTAATGCTTTGTGATAAGCAATTGAGTATTTTGAACCTGTTGCACAGTATTCATATCCACGTTTTAAGTCGAAGAATAATTCATCTCCACGACCATTGATTGAACGTCTTCTTTCTTTTTCATACATTTCTTTGATTGATTCTGTAACAACTTTTGCTGCTTCAGCAAAAACTGTTAAGTCTCCTTCTTTGATAAGTACTGAACAAATTTCATCCATCATAATGTTTAAGAATTCTGGTTTGAAGGCCAATCCTGAATATGCTGCATAATCAGCTTTAACTGCATCAAAGTTTCCTTCTGCCAATTTAACTTGTAATCCTTCAGTAAATGAAATTGTTTTTTGGTAGTTGTATAAAACATTTGATTGACGGTTTTTCATGTATGATTTCATTCCAATAACTGTTCCAAATAATAATTGTTTTGTTAATGGTACAAACATTGCAAATACTCCCCCAACTAAAATCATTTTGAATGGATCCAATAATGTTTTTAATAATGAGTTTGCTGCCATAAATCCGTTTAAAACATATGTACCAGCTCCAGCTTTATCATTTGCTGCTTCAATTAATGCATTGATAAATGCAATATTTGTTGATCCACCTAATGATAATGCAGATGAAGTAATTATTCCAGATGGTAATGTTCCACCATTAAATAACATTGCTGCATTTAAATCTGTATATTTTTCAAAAAATGCAGTTCATGCGTTTGATTCACTTAAACCAGCAACCATGATAAGATCATCTAAAGTTTTGTTTCAGTTTGTACCTGATCCCAATTGAACTGCACCGATGTTGTAAATAGCAACTGAATCAATTCAAGCTGAGTAACCAAAGTAAATAACTGCAACAACTAGTAATAAAATAACTAATCTAACTGTTTTTCTCATTTTCTCTATTCCTTTCTTTTAACCAAAATATTATAACAAAAAAAATCAGTGTCAATACTGATTTTTTGTTTTTTTGCACCCTTATTTAATAACTATGTTAACAATTCTGTCAACTACAGCAATCTCTTTAATGATTTCTTTATCTTTAATATAGCTAATAATGCTCTCTTGTTTCTTAGCTAATTCTAATAATTTATCTTTAATAGTTCCTTTTTCTACTTCAATAGTAGCTCTTAATTTACCATTAATTTGTAGAGCAATAACAACTGTGTTTGAAACTAATTTACTTGGATCAAAAACTGGTCAAGCTTGTTTTGTAATTGAAGGAGCATGTCCTAGTTTTTCTCATAATTCTTCTCCAATGAATGGAGCATAAATACTTAACATTTTTACAAATCCTTCAATGTAAGGACGATATACTGGTCCTTCATGTTTATAAACTGCGTTAACAAATATCATTAATTGTGATATTGCTGTATTAAATTTTAATGATTCAATCATTTCACTTACATTTTTAACTACATCATTATAAACAAAGTCTAGTTTAGTATCATTTACATCAGTTAATTCAGTAGTCATAACCATTCTATAAGCTCTATGAATTCATTTTAAAGCAGAATCTAATCCATCTTCACTTCATGGTAATGAAGCATCTAATGGTCCCATGAACATTTCATATAATCTTAAACTATCAGCACCATGTGTTGAAACAATGTCATCAGGATTAATTACATTTCCTCATGATTTAGACATTTTTCTTCCATCTGGTCCTAAAATCATTCCTTGATTAAATAATTGTTTAAACGGTTCTTTAACTGAAGTAATTCCTAGATCATATAATACATAGTTTCAAAATCTTGCGTATAGTAAATGACCAACAGCATGTTCTTGTCCACCAACATATAAATCAACTGGCATTCATTTTTCAAAACGTTTTTTAGCTTCTGCACTATCAATGTCAATAAATTCATTTTCTCCATCAGCTAAAATATAAGCTAAGTAATATCAACTTGAACCTGCAGATTGAGGCATTGTGTTTGTTTCTCTTCTATATTTAACACCATCAATTTCTACATTAACTCATTCTTCAACATTGGCTAATGGTGATTCTCCAGTACCACTTGGTTTAATATTTTTAATTCTTGGTAATTCAACTGGTAAATCCTCAATTAATGTTATTTCTTGATTTGGTCCATATAAGACTGGGAAAGGTTCACCATAAAATCTTTGACGTGAGAATAATCAATCTCTTAATTTATAGTTTGTTTGTTCTCTTCCTCAACCTTGTTCAATAGCAATTTTTGTCATTGTTTGAATAGCTTGTTTTTTATCCATCCCATTTAAAATATCTGAGTTGATAATTTTACCTTCTCCAACAAAAGCTTTTTCATCAGTTTTGTTTTCAATAACAAATTTTTTCTCTAAGTTGAATTTAGTTGCAAATTCTCAATCTCTTTTATCGTGAGCAGGGACTGCCATAACAGCACCAGTTCCATAATTTGCTAATACATAATCACTAACTCAAACTTGAACTAATTCATTAGTATGTGGATTAGTTGCATAGCTTCCAGTGAAAACTCCAGTTTTTGGTTTTGATTCATCTTTACGATCAATCTCTGATTTATTTTTTGCTAATTCGATATAAGTTTGTACTTCTTTTAATTGTTCTGGAGTTGTAATGTTTAATACTTGTTCATGCTCTGGAGCTAAAACAATATAACTAACTCCATAGATAGTGTCTATTCTAGTAGTGAATACAGGAACTTTAATATTGTTAACTAAAAAGTCTAATTCAACACCAGTTGATTTACCAATTCAGTTTCTTTGTAAGTCTTTGATTGAACTATTTCATTCTAATTCATCTAATCCTTCTAATAAACGATCAGCATATTCTGTAATTTTTAAAACTCATTGACGCATTTTACGTTTAGTTACAGGATGCTCTCCACGTTCACTAACCATTAATCCATCTTTTTCAATAATTTCATCATTAGCTAAAACAGTTCCTAATTCTTGACATCAGTTAACTTCAACATCACGGTTTTCTGCTAAACCTTTTTTATACAGTTGATTAAATATTCATTGTGTTATTTTGTAATAGTTTGGATTAGCTGTTGATATTTCTTTATCAAAATCATAACTAAATCCCATCATTTTTAATTGGCGTTTAAATGTTTTAATATTTTCTAAAGTGAAATCAATTGGATCATTACCTGTTTTTAATGCATATTGTTCTGCTGGTAATCCAAATGCATCTCAACCCATTGGGTGTAAAACATCATATCCATTCATTCTTTTATAACGAGAAAAAACATCAGTTGCAGTATAACCTTTAACATGACCAACATGAATACCTGCTCCACTTGGGTATGGGAACATATCCAATACATAAGATTTTTTATCAGATGTATTAGTTGTTTTATTTGTATTATTTTCTTCTCAATATTTTTTTCATTTCTTTTCAATCGCTTTATGTGAAAATTCCATTTTAAACTCCTTGTAAATATAAACTATTATTAATTTTACTATTTTTAAAAAATAAAAAAAGTAATAATCAAATGATTATTACTTGTGATATCTAATGGTCGGAATAATTGGACTTGAACCAACGACCTCTCCGTTATCAGCGGAGTGCTCTAACCAGCTGAGCTATATTCCGAAAACAAAAATATTGTATTATTTTTACAATATTAAGTCAATAGAAAAACATTAAATTTATATTTTTATTAAATTTATATTTCTTCTTCATATGCTGGACTATATAAAAATAATTCTTTGTTATAAGTTTTTAATACATTTTCTGTGTCCACAAAAAGAAATTTTGAATAAAAAGATTCAGTATTTCATTTCAATGGTGCAGTAACAAATGCAGCAACATATTTTGCATTTCTAATTTTTTTAAAAAAATCTTCTTTGCTTATATTTTCCGGTATCCTATTTTTTTCAAAAAGCTTATCATAATAGTCATAAATAACATTTTGCGCACTATGAATTAAATTAGCTGATGTTTCTATTTGATTAAATAAGTCTCTAGACCCAATTCCAGTAGGACTTGCTTTATTACAAATCAGATAAGTTTGATCATTATCTGCAAAAACTATTAAATCACATATTTCAACATTTTTAATAGTTATTCTATCAGCCAATATAATATCCTTGTTATCTTTTTTTGATAAAAAAGAATCATTATATTTTTTTTCATTAATTCTATGACTTTTGTTTTTAAACAATTTTTTTGCTTTATAAACATCTTCTAATTCTTTTTTGCTTTTTTCATTCAATTTTTTAAAAGATAATTTTATATGTTCATCATAGGTTTGATCTAAAATATATCACTTTCCACCGTTTAAATATATTTCTCCTTCTTGGGTAATATAAATGTAATCAATAATATTTTTCAATTTCTGTTTTTTAATTTCCTTATTTTCCTCATCGAATATTGTTATTTCTCAATTCATAAAAAAATTTCTAATTTTATTTTTTGAAAATGAAACATCCCTATTAGGTGCTTTTTCAAAATTAAATTTAACAAAATCACTGTAAATATTTTCAAATGTTGGAATTACATCATATTCCTTTCTAAATTTACCATCTCTAGATTCAATAATCCATTTAGCAGCATTAAAATAGTCAGCATAATCAGACCATGTTATAGTTATTTCTTTTTTATCAATTGTTTCAAAAATTTCATAAAATTCATCAAAGTATTTTTCATTTAAGCCATTTTCTGCAAATTCACTTACAGGTTTCCAATATGATAATCAAAGTTTAGGTTCTTTTTTAGAAATACTAGAAATACTAGAAATATATTTTTTAAATTCTTGCGGCGAAACTGATTTTTTTATTTCAAAAAAATCAGCTGCATTTATTTTGTTTTTAGAAAATTCATCTTCGCTTGTTCCCTCATCAATAATTCCTAACTCTTTTGATACATTGAAAGTTGTTTCCAAATCTAAATTTTTGATGTTATTTGAAAATTGAATTTCACTTGTTATTGTTGAATTACTTCTATTATAGTTTGTAGATTGTATTCTTTTTCCTCTTATCGGTTTTTCAACAAATTTTTGTAAAACAGGTTCAGTTCCATCATATAGTCTTGTTATAATTTCTTTTCCAAAATCTTTAACAATGAACTCACTTATATAGTTACTTGCATGACCACCTGTTGATGCATAAAGCTCATTTTCATATGCAATTAAGAAAATAAATGATACAGATGTGTTAACTAAATTATCAAAATGTTGATCTTTAAAAAAATTAGATAAACCACTCATCCATGATATTTCCGCATCTTTTATGTAGACAAGAGCAGCAATATTTTCATCATCAGATTCTTCATTATATATTCAAAAATTATTTTCAACCAAACTATTTTTATCAATTATATATTGAAAAATTAAGTCTTTAATGATTGATAGATTCATTTCTTCATTATGTCTTTGTAATTCATTTTCTCATATTTTTTTTGTATCTAATTTGTATATTCTAAAACTTTGATTCATTTGTCTCCTTTAAAATCTCTATATAATTTTAATATATTCATAATAAAAAAAGACAGCATTTGCCATCTTTTAAATATATATTGCTGAAAATATATGATTAACGTTTTGAGTATTGAGGTGCTCTACGTGCTCCACGAAGACCGTATTTTTTACGTTCTTTAATACGTGCATCACGTGTTAGTAACCCAACAGCTCTTAACCCTTTACGGTAATCTTCACTAGCTACTAATAATGCTCTAGCAATCCCTAAACGAGTTGCTCCAGCTTGACCAGTAAACCCTCCGCCTTTAACTGTAACAGTGATATCAAAATCTTTTTCTGTTCCAGTTGCTACAAGTGGTTGTTCTAAGTCTTGAACTAATGTTGGATATGGGAAGAATTCTAATGCAGGAACACCATTAACAATGATGTTTCCTTTTCCAGGAGTTAAGATAACTTGAGCTACAGAAGTTTTTCTTCTTCCAGTTCCTCTATAAATAACTTTTTCTGCCATTATTTGTTATCTCCTTTTTTTACAAATGTTAAAACTTCTGGTTTTTGAGCTGCGTAAGGGTGGTTTTCACCAACAAATACGTGTAATGCTCTAAATTGATTTCTTCCTTGTACATTTTTTGGTAACATCAAACGAATTGAACGTTCTAAAATTTTAGTTGCGTCTAATTCTCTTTGAACTGCTACAGTTCTTCTTCTTAGTCCACCTGGGTGCATTGAGTGGTGGTAGTATGTTTTATCTGATTCTTTTTTACCAGTAAATAATACTTTCTCAGCGTTAATGATGATAACGTGATCACCATTGTTCATGTGAGGTGTGAAGTCAACTTTATGTTTACCTCTTAAGATTCTAGCTACTTCTGTAGATAATCTCCCCACATTTTGTCCTGCTGCATCAACGATATATCAATTTTTTTTGATGTCTTTTGCAGCAATTAATGTTGTTTGTTTCATGTGCTTTTTCTCCTCTTATTTGACTTGTCCGGGGTCTTATAAATGTAGTAAGCAAAAATATTATAATACATTTGTTTTAAAATTTAAATTCCTAAATGAAATTTTTTATATATAAAGGTAAAATTTCTTCAATTTCATCAACCAATCTAAAGTTTTTTTCTAATAAGTTAAATGTTTGAATATAATCTAAAGACTTATTATCTTCTTTAATTAAAAAGTTAGAATAAGTTTTTTTAATATCATCTAATTCAGATAAGTTAACAACTGTTTCTTCTATTAAAGGTTTTTGGTTTTCATATACTCCAATATAGTATTTACTTCCTCTAGCATCTAATATTGAAATAGCTTGATCATTTGCTGCTTGAAATGCTAATGAATTTAATAAATAGACTTTAATTCTATTGTTTAAAGTTTTTAAAGTTTTAACAATTGTTAGCCCAACTCTAACACCAGTATAACTACCAGGACCATTAGTTAAATAAAATTCTTGAATATCATTAATTTTTAAATTATTTTTACTTAATAACTTAGTGATAGTAGATAATGCTATATCACTAACCTTTTTAGTGTCAGACAATATTAGACTATCGATTATCTGATCATCTTTTTTTAGTATTAAAACTAATTTTCAATTACATGTATCTATAAATAATTTCATCCTAATAATTTCTTTCTATTTTAATTTCTCTAGTAGTTTCATCAATTGCTAATATTTCAATTTTTATATTTTTAAATTCATTAAAGTCATAATTTAAATTTGTTCATCATTCAATGATATTAATATTGTTATCAAATTCTTCTAAGAACATTTCAATATTTGATTGTTCATCTAGTCTATATGCATCCATATGATTTATGACTAGGTTATTTGTAGTTTCATATTGATTCAAAATATTAAAAGTTGGGGATGTTACATTTTCTTCAACTCCCAATGATTTAATTAATTGCTTTGTTAAAGTTGTTTTACCTGCACCAAGATCACCTGTTAATAATAAATAAACTTCACCCTTAACGCTTTTTAGTTCATCAGCGATTTTAATGGCTAATTCTCTAGTTTCATTAATGCTTTTGATAATCATTAAAATCACCTCTTTCATTATTAGATTATATAAAAAAATACCTATTAAAGGTATTTATAATCATTCTTTAAATTTTTTGATGTATAGTTTTTTAACTAATTGTGCTAGAACTATATAAGTTCCAACAAATCCCAATGCTACAAATATAAATGATCAGTGTGGTGTTGACATTTGAACCAATTGATTAATTGGTGTAAATGGAATCAATATAGCAGCTAAACAAATCACAATAGTTGCTATTAACATTGACATTGAACATTTAGATTGTATAAATGGTGTTTTTTCAGTTCTATACACTTGCATTACAGCTGTTTGAGTCATTAATCCAACAACAAATCAAGAAGCGTGGAATTGCATTGCATTAGTGCTTCCTTCAGGCACACTTCCTTGGAATGGCACTAATTTGTATCCGAATATTAAAACTAAGAATGTTGAAATATCAAATATAGAACTTATAGGTCCATTTATAACTGCAAACCATATTATATTTTTGGTTGTAAATGGTCTAGGTTTTTGTAAAAACTCTTCATCTACATTATCAAAAACTAAAGCAAACATTACAAAGTCATATAATAAGTTTTGTAATAATAGATGTAATGCTAACATTGGCTCTTCTTTTGTTAAGAACAATGCAACAATAACAGATATAACGTTACCAAAGTTTGATGCAACTGTTACTTTAATGTATTTAAGCATATTAGCCAAACTCTTACGTCCTTCAATAACAGCATTTTCAATAGCCATTAATGATTCACTTGTTAAGATCATATCAGCTGCATCTTGAGCAATATTTGATGCTTCACTAAATGAAATAGCTACATCAGATTCTCTAAGAACTGGAGCATCATTAATTCCATCTCCCATGAAACCAACTACATGCCCTTGCGCTTGTAATGCTGCAATAATTGTTGATTTATGAATTGGTGATAATTTTACGAATACATTAGCTTCAACAACAGCTTTGTGTAATTGTCTATCATCCATAGCTTCAATTTCTGCACCAGAAAATAGTTTAGTAATTTCAAAATCAACATTTTTACAGATTGCTCTTGTAATAATTTCATTATCACCAGTAAGAACTTTTGTTGATATTCCTTTTGATGCTAAATTTTTAATTAATTTTTTTGAAGTTTTTTTAGGTTTATCAAAGAAAGTACCAAATCCATAAAAAATTAGTTCTTCTTCAACGTCTTCATCTTGTAAAACATTATGAGCTATACCAATTACTCGGTAACCATCAATGTTTAATTCATGAGTTTTTTTCAAAATCATTTTCTTTAGCTTAGCGTCTAATTTTTCTATTTTTCCATTAATAGAAATTCTATTACATACTTTTAAAACTTCTTCTACTGCACCTTTTGTAAAAATTTCTTTATCTTTTTTACTAGTTAAAATTACAGATAAGATTTTTCTTTCAAAGTCAAAAGGTATTTCTCATTCTTTTGTATAATCATCTACATCAGGTTTTTTAATTTTTGATGACAAAACAGCACTATCAATAGGATTTTGGAATCCTGATTGGAAATAACTATTTAGATATAAAACATTTTCTAAGAATTCTGATTTTTCACCATTAACTCCAGTTACTTTATCTAAACTAATTTCACCACTTGTAATAGTTCCTGTTTTATCTGTACATAAAATATCAATAGCACCTATGTTTTGTACTGAATTTAAATTTTTAACAATCATTTCACCATTTTTTTCAATTTGTTTGTAACCTCTTGTTAAGTTTGAAGTTACAATAATTGGTAACATTTCTGGTGTTATACCTACAGCAATAGCTATAGTAAACATTGCGCCCTTAACTCAATCTCCTTGTTGTAAACCTGAGATTAATAAAACAACAGGAATTACAGCAATCATAAATGCAATTAGGTATAATGTAATTCTTTTAATTCCTTTTTCAAATGAAGAACTTTTTCTTTTTTCTTTAACTTTGTTATCAATTAATGAGAAATAAGTTTTTTGCCCTGTAGCAACTACAATTGCTAATCCACTACCTGACATAACTTCTGTTCCCATATAACCAATGTTTTCATAACTTAAATGAGATTCGAATTCTTTATCATGTGAATCTTTTTTTTGTACTGGGAAACTTTCACCAGTTAAAGATGATTGGTTAACATATAAATTATTTGATCAAATAATTCTAACATCAGCTGGAATAATATCTCCATTCACTAAATAGATAACATCTCCTGGAACTAACTCATCATTTTCAATAACTTCAGCTTCTTTAATCATTCTAATTGAATTAGCGTTATCTACTGATTTATAGTTGTATGAAATATTTCTTATGACTTTTGATGTTTTTTTATTCTCAGTTATCATTCTTTTAATAACTAAATGAGATCTGATTTCTTGAATGAATGCCATTGTTCCACTAGCTAATATCATAATTAGCACAATAACAGCAGCCACTAGTGAAAATGTATTTGGATCACTAACATACTCATAAAAGTTAAATGCATCGATCGCCATTAAAATAATATTAAATGGTGAAAAAAATGATTTAACAAATACAAGAAAAACATTAAATCTTGCTGGTTTTAATTCTTTACCACCAAATTTTTCTCTATTTACTTCAACTTGTTCATCGTTTAAACCAAAACTATTTACTTCAAATTGTTTTAGTAATTTATTATTATCAGAGTCTACATAATTGATTAATTCAATTTTTGTATTATTGTTTAATTTCTTTAGTTTTTTCATAAATTATCCTTTTCTATGAATGCCTAAATACTAAAATTTTAACGATTAAAAAATAGTGATTTAAAAGCACTCTCAATAAAATTTAATCCTTTAAATAAACCCTGGGATGGAATACTCATAAAATCACCTCTTTCATTTCTTATAGATTATAGCATAAAAAGTAAAATCCATAAAATATGAATTTATTATAGACATCAAAAAAAACATCAAGCCTTAGTTTTAGTTTGATGTTTCTTCTTATTATTTAATATTTTCTACAGCTCAGTAATAAGCTCCTCAAATTCCTGCGTCATTACCAAGTTTAGCTATTTCTATAACCATATCTTCATAAAATGATTTTAAAGTATATTTTTTTAAATTTTCGAAAATTATTTCAGATATTCTTTCGCCTAAATTTGAAGGGCCACCTCCAATTATTACTTTATCAACGTCTAAAACAGTTTGTAAATATCCAATAGCTTTAGATAAAGGCATTAAGCACTCTTTGAAAATGTTTATAATAACAGGATCTTCGTTATTAAACAATTCAACAATATCAATAATTTTTATTGTCTTAAATTCTTTTCCAAATTTTGATTCAATGTAATTCTTGTTATCAGTTTTATTAAGTTCACGCTCTATACCTGTAGCACTACTTTTTGCTTCTAAACAACCATAAACACCACATGAGCAAAGTAATTCTTCATCAGCGAAACAACCACCATGGCCACCTTCACTTGCGTATCCTTTTTTAGTTCCTTCTCAAATTTGTTTATTTAAAATTAAACCATGACCAACTCCAGTTCCTAAAGTGAACAGCATCATAGATTCTGGTATACCATCTTGACCTTTTTTTCATTCACCATAAGTTGCAGCATTGGCATCATTTAAAATAAATATTTTTTCAAAATTGAATATTCTTCTTGCTTCTTTTAAAAGAGGATAATTTCATCAATTTAAATTACCTGCAAAAACAATAATTTCAGTTTTTTTATCGTATGCGCCAGGCACAGAAAAAGATATTGCTTCAATATTTTCTCATTTATAGCCATTTTCTTTAAAATAAATATCTATCATTTTCTTTAAATTTTCAATTATTTCAAATTTTGGTGTTTCAACAAAAAACTTACTTTTTATTTCGAAGTTTTCAATAAGTGCGCATTTAGCTGAATTTCCACCTAAATCAATATTTAGTATCATTTTATTTCTCCTAATTTTATAATATGTGTCTTGTACTTAAATAAATTTTTCTATATGTGTAAATTCCATACAGGAAAGCAAAAATATTTAGTGTTAATAGCTCAAATATTATTAAAATAAACATTGTTTTCATTGATTTTTCATTTAAATAACTTCCATATATATCAATCTTATATATAGCTTGTCAGCAGTACAATGCACTTACTATAGTTTGGATAAAAACTATACAAGGTAATATTCATCAAAAAGGAAACTGTTTTACAACCCCAATATAAATACAACTAATTATAAAAAGTAAAGTTGAAACAATGAAAACTGCAATACTTGAATTAAGCGAAAATCTTGCCTTTTCACGATCATTATATCTCATTGTTTTTATTTCCTTTCGATTGCTATTACTTGATAAGGTTTTAAAGAATCAAAACTAAAATCTTCATAATTATTTAAAATTATTTTTCAATTATTGCTATCTAGTTTTAATTTTATCAATTTATTTTCAGTTGTTCAGTTTGTTAATATAATTATTTCTTTATCTTTTAATTTTCTACAATATGCATAATCCTGATTTTCAAAAAAGCTAATTGTTCCATCATTAAATACTTCTTCATTTAATCTTAAATTAATTACTTTTTTGTAAAAATTTAAAACAGATTTATCATCATTTAATTGGTTTTTAACATTGATTGTTTTGTAATTTTTATTAACAAATAAATCTATATTTTCTTTTTCTGAAAATCCAGCATTGAATTCATCATTTCATTGCATCACACTTCTTGCATTGTCTCTTGATTTAATTCTTAAAATATCAAGTACTTCTTCTTCTGATTTTATTTTTAATAAATCATTAGCATTTCCAATTGATTCAACATCTTTAAATTCATTAAGGTTATTAAAAGTTAAATTTGTCATACCAATTTCTTCGCCTTGATAAATGAATGGAACTCCACGCATTAATGAAGTAAATGCAAAAATAGAAGTTGCACTTTCATATCAATATTTATCTACATTTCCAAATCTTGAAACAGCTCTTGGTTGATCATGATTATTCATAAATAAAGCTAAAGTAGAATTTTCTAATTGATAATATTCTTGTCATTCTTTTTGTAATTTTCAAAACAAGTTTAAATCAGGTTTAACATTTGTTCATTTGTCATTATTTTCATAATCAACTTTTAGATGTAAGAATGTAAAAACTGAATCAAGCTCTTTATTTTCTACCTTAGCATATTTAGCTGATTTTTCTTTAGTTGTTGATGAAACTTCACCAACTGTAAATATTTCATTATCAGTTCCAAAAACTTCATTATGCATCAAGTTAAAATACTCTTCAACTTTTACTCCATCTGTATAGAATCTTCGCCCATCCCCAATTTCATCATTTTCAAATAATGTGGGTTTGCTATAAAGATTACAAACATCAAGTCTGAAACCACTAATACCTTTATCTTTTCAAAACTTTAATATATTAATTAGTTCATTTCTAACTTCTGGATTTTCTCAATTTAAATCTGGTTGTTCTTTTGTAAATAAATGTAAATAGTATTTATTTAGATTAGGTACAAATTCTCAACTTAAACCACCCATTTTACTTTTTCAATTAGTTGGCTCTTTACCATCGACTGGATCTTTAAAAATATAATAATTCATATATTTTTCATCACCAGCTAAAGCTTTTTTAAATCATTCGTGTTGGTCAGAAGTATGATTGAAAACTATATCTAAAACAATTGTTAAATCTCTTTTCTTTGCTTCAGATATAAGAATTTCCACTTCTTCCATAGTACCAAATTCTTCATTTATTCCACAATAATCTGAAACATCATAACCACTATCTTTAAAAGGTGATTTTGTAAAGGGAGATATTCATATTCTAGTTATGCCTAAACTTTTTAAATAATCTAATTTATTTATTATACCTTTGATATTTCCTTTACCTTTTTTCTTACCATCAGAAAAAGTTAAAGGGAATATCTGATAAATTACTTCATTTCTCATTTTTTCCCTTTTTCTATTTAGTTTTATTTTAATATTATTTTAATATTATTTTAGTAATTCTGCTGCTTTTACTTCGATATTGAATTTTTCGAAATATTTAACTTTTGAGAATACCATTGTTAATCCTATTGAAACTGCTGCTGTTAATATCATTGATATCATAAATCATGTATAACCAGTTCCAATTCAAGTATTAACACCTTCAATTTTTGATTCAACTTGAACATTTAAAATTCCTAATCACGCACCATTTCCTGAGTTAGTTGCACTAACACCTGAAATAACTGCTAATTCTAATCCTAAACCTGTTGCAATTGAAGCTGCTACAAATGGATACATATGTTTTAAGTTAACACCATACATTGCTGGTTCAGTAACTCCTAGATAAGCTGAAACAACTGATGGAATACCTACATCTTTTGCTCTTGGATCTTTTTTGTTAACTAATATTCAACCAAGAACAGCACTTCCTTGAGCAATAGCTTGAGCACATGTTCCAATAAATAAGAAGTTTCCTCCATTTTGTATTGTGTCTTGTACAAACACTGCATTAAATAAGTGGTGAACTCCTGTTAATACAATTGGTGCATACGCCATACCAATTATAAATCCGAAGAAGTATTTTGCAATGTTATTTGTAAATGCTCATGAAATAGCAAAACTGATAACTGATGCAACTATAAATCCTGCAGGACCAATTACAAACATAGCTAATGTAAATGTTGGTAAAATTGTTACTAACGGAACAACAATTTGACTTACAACTGCTGGTGATGTTCTTTTAATTCATTTATTGATATAAGCACCAACAATACCAATAGCAAACGCAGGAATAACTTGCGCTGTATATTGAATTTTTCAAGGATATTTCATGAAACCTCAGTCAAAGGCTCCATCATCCATACCTGCCATAATTTGTCAGATTCATTTAAATCCACCATCTTGTGAAGCTTCACCAGAAACTTCATAAACGTTCATTAAAGGTGGAACTAATAAACATAGTCCAACAACAATTCCCATAACTTGGTCAGCTTCCATTTTTCTAAAAATACTTCAGCATAAATGAACTGGAAGTCATCAGAAACAAACTTGAGCTGGAATTCATAAGAAGTCATCAAGTCCTTGTCAGAATTGACCAGATTTAACAATTATAAAGCCATTAAAATCTGCTTCTAAAATATTTCTAAATCCTAGGATTATCCCACCTGCTACTAAAACAGGAATAATTGGAATAAATACTTCTCCTAAAAAGTTAAGTGATTTTAAGAATCACCCACCATTATTTTGGTTTGCGATGGCTTTAGCTTTTTCCTTAGAAACAGCTTCAACCCCTGAAACAGCTACAAACTCTTTAAAGTATTTTTCAACTTCTGTTCCAATGATAATTTGATATTGACCAGAAGATTTAAAAGTACCTTTAACACTTGGCATTGTTTCAACTTTTGCTTTATTAATTAGATTTTCATCTTTAATAACAAGTCTTAGTCTTGTCAAACAGTGAGTTGCTGAAATAATATTTTCAGAACCACCAAGATATTCAACAAGTTCTTTTGATCAAGCTTTTAAATCAATCTTTACTTGTGGTAATTTTTCTTTTTTACCCATAATCTTTGCCTTTCTATTGGAAACATTTCCAACACTATTATTATATATAAAAAAATAAACTATTAAATAATTTTGAAGAAATTTTCCATTTTCTTTTCTTTATTTAATAATTTATTCCCAATTTGATATCCTATTAAAAAGTAATCAATAAAGATATTTATGTCTGAATTAGTTAAATATTGACTTTTTCCCATTCTTCCAATATCAGTTGTAATAAAATTGTTTCTTATTTTATTTTCCATTAAATGACCATACACATACATTGATATAGTATGTGTTGCGCTTACTATAATTTTAGGATTATAGTCTTTTATTATTTTGTGAATAATTTCTTCAACATCTTCAAAAGAATTTTGTTTTAATAAGTAATTTTGAACTTTATTGTTTTTAATATTTTCTGTAAAAGATTCAGATCTATATTTTCCTGTTGTAATGTCTTCTTTGTTTAGACCAATAAATGCAACTTTTTCATTTTTATAGTCAGTTTCAATTTTTAAAGCTAGTTCTTTAAACATTTCTTTATCATCAATGTTAACAGATTTAACTCCTTCAATATTTCTGTTATAAACAATTAAGTTAGTTGATTTTATATCTTGAATTTGTAGTATTAAATCTTTAGAAGTATGTTTGGGTAATAATAAAACAATTCCAAACGGGTTTCTCATTGTTAAATATTTTAAATCTTTTTGATAAATTTCACTTTCAGATGATGAAAGAAAAATAAAGAAATTAATATTATCAGCTGTTAATGAACTCTTGACACCATTAACAATTTCCATATTAGCTGTCTCATCGTTATTGTAAGGCAATATTAAATAAACATCTTTACTAGGCTTTTTAATATTAGATGCTGCAAAATTAGGGACATAGTCAGTTTCGTTTAAAACTTTATTGATTTTTGATTTAGCTTCTTCAGAAATATTGTAATCATTAAAATATCTAGAAACAGTTCCTATTCCAACACCAGCTTTTTTAGCAATATCATGATAAGTCATTTTTGTTTTTTTCATATAATCCCTTTTATTTGTTTTCTATAAATTAATTATATTACTTTTAACAAACAAAAAGAGTGCTTAATGGCACTCTAAATTTTATAAATTATTTTTTGATAATCATTGAAGGTTGAGTCATTTCTTTAGGAATTTCTAATCCCATAATATCTAAAATTGTTGGTGCAACTTTAGCTATAGCTGGATCAAAATCACTTAACTCAATTGTTTTATCAGTAACAATTATTGGAACTAAACTAGTTGTGTGTTTTTTGTTAGGTCCTCCAGTTTCATCGATCATGATTTCTGCATTACCATGATCAGCTGTAATAACCATTACACCATTGTGTTTTAAAACAAATTCATCGTGAATACGTTTTAATTGTTCATCTAAAACTTTTACACCTTTAACAGTTGCATCATTATTACCTGTATGACCAACCATGTCACAGTTAGCGAAGTTTAATACGATTAAATCAAATTCATCTTTTTTAACTTCTTCTAATAATTTATCTGTAATTTCAACAGCTGACATTTCTGGTTTTAAATCATAAGTTGCAACTTTTGGTGATGAAATTAAATCAATACTTGCATGAGGTAAAGAAATTTCTTCAGGTTTTGCTAAACCATTTTTAAAGTAATCGTTTCCTCCGTCAAAGAAGAAAGTAACGTGAGCAATTTTTTCAGTTTCAGCAATTCTTAATTGTTTTAATCCTAAACTTGAAATGTATTCTCCTAAAGTATTAGTTAATGGAGTTGGTGGATATGCTATAAATTGTGAAGTTACACTATCTGCATATTTCATTGTCGAAACAAATCTAATTTTGTCTCCAATAAATTCAACATCTTTGAATGCTTCATCATTTCATGCTGGATAATTATTATTTGTCATGATTGATGCCATTTGAATAGCACGATCAGGACGGAAGTTAGTAAAGATCATAGCATCATTTGCTTTTAATTCTGAATCAACAACACTTGCATTATAAGCAGGAACAATCATTTCATCATCTAATCCATTTTCATATGCTGCTTTAACATATTCAATTGGGTCTGTAAATTTAGGTTGATCAACTTTTCTTTCAGTCATTGTTATATATGCTGCTGCACTTCTTTCAAATCTTTTATCACGATCCATTGCAAAATATCTTCCACTAATTGAAGCTATTTCACCAATGTTGTTGTTATCTTTAATAACTTGTAATAATTGATTAATATATTGTTCTGCAACTTTTGGTGCTGTATCTCTACCATCAGTAATTAAATCAAATTTAATATTTGTTAAACCAAATTTAACTGCTGCTTTATACATTGAAATCATATGATTCATATGAGAGTGAACTCCACCATCTGAGAATAATCCCATTAAGTGCAATGCACTATTGTGTTCTTTAACATATTTAAATGTATCCACTAATACTTCGTTTGTTAAAAATCCATCAACTTTAACTTCATGATTTAGTTTTGCTAAAGATTCCATGTTAATTCTTCCAGCACCTAAATGAATATGCCCTACTTCTGAGTTACCCATTTGTCCTTCTGGTAAACCTACTCATTCACCTGAAGCATGTGCTTTAACTCATGGATACATACCCATCATTTCTTTTACAAATTTTTGATCAGCATTAGCAACTGCATTACCAACACCAGCTTCTTCAATTCCTCAACCATCTAAAATGGCTAAGATAACAGGTTTTTTAACATTCATTTTTATTTCTCCTTGTTATTTATTTAAAATGTACTTGTTAACAAATTCTGCAACAGCACCTTCTGTATTTTCTTTATCTATATAGACTTGAGCAACTTCTTTAATTCTTGGTTCTGAATTTTTTAAAGCTACTCCAATTCCAGCATGTTCAATCATTGGTAAATCATTCATACCATCACCCATTGCAGCAATGTTTTCTAATGGAATATTAAAGTATTCTGACAATCAATCAATCGCAAATTTTTTATTAATTCCTGGCGCATTGATTTCAGCAATTTTTCCATCATTAGTTGCAATATTTAAATTGAACTCTTTTTCAAATTTTTCATAAAGATCATAATTACCGTTGAATCCTAAAATTTTGAAAAAGTCAAAATTAAAATTATCTTTAACATCTTCATAGATTAGATATTCTCCATCAAAAAATCTTCCTTCTCAATGACATTCTTCATTATAAACATCATTAACTTTTCTTGAAAGAATAACTGTATTTAAATCATCAACATATCCTCATAGAATTGTATCTGTATTTTTAACTTCTTCAAATAATTGTTTAGCTTGGTCAGATTTAATTGGACTACTTTTTAAAACCTTTTCAGTATTTAAATCATAAATACATCCAGAGTTACATCCAATTAAAATTGCATTCTCTTCGGCCAAATTATGAGCTTTTAAATTATTTGGTTTTGCTAAAACTGGTCTTCCAGTAACAAAAGCTACTTTAGTACCAGTTTTAATAGCATCTTGTAATGGCTTAATATTAGATTCGATAATATTTCCCATCTTGTGATAAGAAGTACCATCCATATCTAAAACTAAAAGCTTAATTTCATTCATTAATTATTTTTTGTAATTGATTAATGCAATAAAATCATCAGCTTTTAATGAAGCTCCACCAACAAGTGCTCCATCAATGTTTGGTTGTGACATTAATTCAGCAATGTTTGATGGGTTAACACTTCCACCATATTGAATAGTAATTTGTTGTGCAGTTTTTTCGTCATAAATTTTTGTTAAATTTTTACGAATAGCTTCACACACTTTTTCAGCATCTTCACTTGTTGCAGTTTTACCTGTTCCAATAGCTCAGATTGGTTCATAAGCAATAATTGTTTTTAATGCATCCTCTGCACTAATTCCTTTATATGCTTTTTTAATTTGTGCGTTTACAAATGTAACAGTTTTTTTAGCTTCTTTAGTTTCTAAAGTTTCACCACAACAAATAATTGGTGTGATTCCTGCAGCTAATAATGCAGTAGCTTTTTTGTTTACTGTTTCATCAGTTTCAGCAAACATTTCTCTTCTTTCTGAGTGACCAATAATAACGTATTGTACTCCTACTTCTTGTAACATTGAAATTGAAACTTCTCCAGTAAATGCTCCTTTTTCAGCAAAGTGAACATTTTGTGCAGCAACTTTAACATTTTTTGCTTTTTCAATTCCTTTTGATAATAATGTAAATGGTAATCCTAATCCTGCAACTACATCTGATTTTTTAGCAGCCTTGTCAACTTTTTTTAAGAAAGTAACAAGTTCAGCATTAGTTCCGTTCATTTTTCAATTTCCGAAAATTACTTTTTGTCTCATGATATTTCTCCTCTTGTTTTTTTGTACATTTTTAATTATATAACAATAAGAAAATCAATGAAATAAAAAAGATAACAACATTTAAGTTGTTATCAAAAAATATTTTTATTTTTTAACTTGAGTGGTTGTCATTAATTCGTTTTTTCCGTTAATTCAAATTGAAAATTTTTCATAAACTGGAAATCAACCAGCATTCGCTTTTTTACCTTTAACAGTTATTTGAAACTTACCTGTTTTTTCATCTAAAAGTTTTGGTGTCTCAATTTCATAAAGATTTGATGCAGGATCTTGAGTTAAATAAACATCATCAATTTTAGATTTAAAATTGTTTACTGTAAACAGAAGGTTTTTTTCTTCGTTCTCTTTTATTTCTAATCTATTGCTATTATTCAATGTTCAATTTTCTCCAATAGTTGTAACATATGGTAAAGCTCATACATTGGCTGTTATTTCAATTTTTTGATTAGGATCATCTTCTTGATATAAATTTATAAGACTTGTCACGTCATCTTTTGCAGTTGATGAAACTTTAATAGTTAAAAATTGTCTGTTGTTTTTAACATTAACTTTTCCATCAGTTTCAGCAATAACTTCTGGATTATCAGATTCTATTTTAAAAGTTTTACCTGATAAATTTTTACCATAAACTTCATATGTATTTAAAGTTGGGTTTCTCATATCAAAAGTTAAAGAATCTTTTTCTTCAAACTCAGCAGGCATATATCATGTACCATTATTTGAAAAAACTTTTTCTCCTGTGTTACCTAATTTGTAATTAATTGTTACTTTATATGATAGTTCTCCTTTGTCAATTCATTCAAAGTAAACATCAGAAATACCACTTATTGATTTTAAATCAGATTCTACTTGTTTTTGAAGATTGTTTTCTTGTCCTTGTTTTCAATTATAATTATTTTTAATATTATTCAATTCCTTGTCAATATTTTCTGAAATATCAGTTTCTTGTTTTGAAACTAATGTAAATATAGGTCCCATTTCACCATTCAATTTTAAAGCTATTTTTACTTTGCCATTTTCTGGTAAAGATTTAATAAATTTATAATACAATGTAAATTTTTGCTGATTTTCAGAATCTTGAACTAGTTTTATTTCTGCATATGTTGAAACTGGAAAAGAATTTTCAATTTCTTGAAGTTGTGAAATAAATTCGAGATTGTCTCCCTTAGCTTTATCGAAATCTTTCATCATAATATCTAAAGATGTTTCATGATTTAAATATCATCCATATTCTGGTTCTAGTTTAGAAACTATTTCAGGTTTTGCTAATATTATGGTTGTAAATTCTATTGCGTCTTCTTTTTCTTCCTCATCTCAAACTTTAATCACTGCTCGAATATTTTTATTGTCATTAGCAACTAATGTAATTTTTCCGTCAGCATAAGTTGCTTGTATTGATGAATCATCTGAACTAACAGATATTTTCTTATTAGTTAAATTTTTCCCTTTTACATCAATTAATATTTTGTTAGTTTTTCTCATATCGATTGTTTGATTTTCGATCTTATCAAAACTTGCAGATTCATATTTTAATAGTGTACCACTTATTGAAGATGGACCAAAAAAATCATTTGAATAACTTAATTTAATATTATATTTTAATGCTACTTCATCTTCTCAAGAAAACTCTGCATTTAAAATCCCTTCAATTTTTAAGTTAGATTCAACTGCATTTTTTGCTGAAACTGAACTTTTATATTCTTTTGACTCAAAAATATTCTTAGCTGTTTTAATAGCTTCAGTCAAATTGGTTTTAAGTTGTATAACTCCCTCAGCATTTTCAGGACCTTTGCTTTTTTCATCATATTTAATTGAAATAGTATAGTTATAAGGCGCTCACTGATCTCAAACTAAACTTGTTTTTTCAACACCTTCTATACTTTCAAAAGTTGATTTAATAAATTTTGCAGCAGCAATTTTCGACTCATATTTTTTATTATCCTTACTGATTGACTGGTTAGCAGCATAAATATCAGTGGTTAAATTATTTTTTAAATTTATCAAAACTTCTATTTTTTCTGGGCCTTCAACATTATTTCTATAATTTAAACTAATTTCAAATTTTAATTGACTTCTTACCGTTAATATTTTAACAACACTAACTTGATCAACACCAGTAATCGATTTAAATTTAGTTCTAATGTTTTCTTTTGCCTCATCTTCATTATTGTAAAAAGTCATACTTAACTCTTTAGCAACTTCACTTACGTTTTTTTCATTATTTATTTTAATTATTACATCAAACTCTCCTGCTGATGTTTTTGGTCATATATAACCTTTTTTTAATTTTCCTTTAATATGGATAGAAGAAACTGAATCAGTTCCATAAACACTTCCTGTTAAAGAATCTATTCCTTCAGTTTTTCAATCTGATTTTGATTGAATATCTTTTATCGCACTTTCTTTACTATCAAATGCTCCTTTTTCATTTAAATAGTTTTGAACTTCCATCTTTAATAAAACCTGACTGCTTTCCTTATCAGTGGTTTTTTGATCAGTTGTTCCGCCTTTATTTTTATCACCCTTAAAAGAACAAGACACAGCTGTTGCACTTGCTCCTCCAACGATACTAACTGCAGCTAGTAAAGTAACTGTTTTTTTCATTTCCCTAACCTCTTTTCTTTATTTAATAAATAAAAATTAGTTAGTTTAAAGGTGGCATAATCCTCATTTTTTCAGTTTTATTAATCTTAGTTTTTAAATATTTAAAAGTTAGTTCATTTTTTTTAATCGTATATGCTAAAAAATGTTTTATTAAATTAATAAAAACAATTTCATTATTTTGATCACATTCATCATTTTCATTGTTTGTTGGTTCATATTTTTGAATTCATAAAGAAAGATCAACTTCACCTTCATTTTCAATTAATCAGTTCTTTTTAAAAATATATTTTATTACAATATATAAAATAAGACTTATTATAATAATACTCATCACTAAGAAAACAATGGTAACTATTTGAATTGATAAAGGCAAAGTCTCTTTAAACCTATTAAAAAATATAAATCGCACAAGCTTGATTGCTAAAAATGGTATTATTAAACCTAAAAGTTTAAATATTGACTTTATATTTTCTTTCTTAGTTAAAACATTAATATTTTTATTCTTAATTAAATCTTCGTCATCTCTTGAAATGAATCTTATAGTTTCTGAAGTCAATAATATTATTAAAATAATTGAAAAAAGATTATTAACTCTTTCAATAGTCACGTTAGTTGCTTGATAGTTATCTGTTTTCATAATTTCAAAAGAAAACAAAAAGGCAAACAAAAAGTGTGCACAAACTATTGCATAAATTGAAAAATAAATCATTTTTTTAAATTTTGGTGCATGCATTTTGTTAACCTCCTATTTTATTTATAACTAATTTTACTCTTTTAAAAAAATAAAAAAAGCACATAAGTGCTTAAATTTTTATAGTGGTGGTTGTGGACGGAATTGAACCGCCGACACGCAGAGCTTCAATCTGCTGCTCTACCAACTGAGCTACACAACCGATGGCGACCCCAACGGGACTCGAACCCGTGATCTCCTCCGTGACAGGGAGGCGCGATAACCAACTTCGCTATGGGGCCATTAAAATGGTTGCGGGGGCAGGACTTGAACCTACGACCTTCGGGTTATGAGCCCGACGAGCTACCAACTGCTCTACCCCGCGATAAAAAAAATGGCGGAAGATGAGGGATTCGAACCCCCGCTCGGGTTTCCCCGACTCTCGGTTTTCAAGACCGATCCCTTCAGCCGGACTTGGGTAATCTTCCGTGTAATATTCAAGTTGCAACCATATTTTATTAACTATTGGTGGACCTTATTGGACTTGAACCAATGACCGTCCGGTTATGAGCCGGATGCTCTAACCAACTGAGCTAAAGGTCCTTTAATTATGGTAGCGGGGGCGAGATTTGAACTCGCGACCTTTCGGGTATGAACCGAACGCTCTAACCAACTGAGCTACCCCGCCGTAAAAAAATGGTGGACCCTATCGGGATCGAACCGACGACCCCCTGCGTGCAAGGCAGGTGCTCTCCCAGCTGAGCTAAGGGCCCACAAAAAATATAATGGTCGGGAAGACAGGATTCGAACCTGCGACCCTTCGGTCCCAAACCGAATGCTCTACCAAGCTGAGCCACTTCCCGATACGACAATGTTATTACTTTTTCAATAATAACATTAATAATTTAATTGGTGCGCCCGGAGGGACTCGAACCCCCAACCTTTTGATCCGTAGTCAAACGATCTATCCAATTGATCTACGGGCGCATTTGTTATTATTGGTACACCTTAAAATTTAAGGGACTTTTTTATTATAAATAAGTTTTACTAAAAAAACAATAGATTTTTTACAAATTTAAATTTTGTAAAAAAAACCATTCAGATCCCTGAATGGTTGGTATTTTATTGGAGGCGGCAATCGGATTCGAACCGATGATCAGGGTGTTGCAGACCCATGCCTTAGCCACTTGGCTATGCCGCCAAATTAATTACTATATAAGTATATAAAAAAAATCTTATTATGTAAATTAATAGTTGTCATTTACATAATTTTAAAAAAATCAGACTTTACTGTCTGATTAGTTTATTTATTCATTTTATCTATTCTTTTAATTATTAAATATCTATATAAAGTTGAAAAGCCTATGTAGATACCTGCAATAATAACTACGAACATAAAGAATCAAGCAACACCAGGTATACCCAATAAACCGTCTTTAGCAGGAGTTGTTATTTGTAAAAAGAAATAAGGATAAGCATACATTGATGTTGGAGCAGTTCCACCTGATTCTTTTAATAATCCTCTAAGAATTGCATATACACCATAACTTATTAAAGTGATAATACCTTGCATTCAATTTTTGTGTAAAAACTTAGTTGATATATTTTCTTTTGAATCATGGTTCATACCTAAAATAACATATAACACAAATGCAATTGGCCCAAATGTATGGAATACTTCATTTTCTATTACTGATGTTACACTTGGGAATATTGCTTGTAATAATGATTCACCATTTCCTAAGCTGGTTGCAATTACAGTAGGTCTTAAACTTAACTGATAAATTAAGAATGTTATAGTAATAAACGTAGCTGTTAATATTGCACCATTAGTACTAATTAATCCTTTTTCACCTTCACTTTTTGGTTTGATAAATGAAGTTGTCATTCAAACTAAAACTAGTATATTACTTAATAAAGTAAAGAATGAAGTTCTAAATCATATTTCTTCAAAAGGTTGATAATTTGCATGTAAAGTTTTAGCTTCACCTATTACTGTAAAGTTAATTGTTGAAATTATATTAAATACATTTTCACCATTAACTTTTGTAATAATTAATCAATCATAGTTTTTTCCTTCAGCAAATGTTATCAACTCTTCAACTGTTTTGATATTTGTTTCGGGATTATTTAAAATATCATTTATTTGTTTTACATAAATACTTGAATCAATAATAGGTTTTAAATAACTCATAAGTAATACAGCAAATAAAATAATAACAAAAGATAATTTAAATCAAAATTTTCAATCACTAACTGAATAGTTATTTGAGAATCATTTATTAACACTTTGTTTTTTTAAAGTAAAATAATTATTTTTCATTGTTTACTCCTTTTTTTGCTCCTTTGTTTGCATTTTTAATAATTATGAAATTATATAAAGAAGTAAATCCAATACAAATACTTGCTATTACTATCATAAAAATTAAAAATAAAACTATTCCTGGTAACTCAATAGCCCCCATTTTTACATTAAGTTCTGTTACTTGTAAGAATGGATAAGGGAAAGCTTGTTGGCTTGATCCTGGAGTACCACCAGCAACTTTTAATAAACCTCTAATTATTGCATATGCTCCGTATGAACAAAGCCCTAAAATACCAAAAACTCAAGTTGTGCTTAATTCTTTAAAATTAAATGCTGTTCCCTTTTCTCACTTAACACCAAAAAGTACATAACCAATAAAGAATATTGGTGCAACCGTATGGAACATTTCATTTACAAAATGACTCATGAAATTATTAGCAATCTCTGAAACTGTTATTCTTAAAATTAAGTTATAAAGTAAGAAAGTCACTGTTATATAAGCAGCAAATATAATTGAAGTTCTTTTATTTAAAATGCCTTTTTTACCTTCATTTAAAGGTTTAAATAACGCAACATACATTCAAATTAATATTAATAAATTACTTATTAATGTAAAGAATGAAGACATTTGAATAAATTGTTCAAATGGCTGATAACCTGCATGAAGTAATCCATCTGATGTTTTATAAAAAATTAATCTTTCTTGAATAGATTTAGATAAATTTAAATTATCTAAAACTTCTTTTAATTTATCACTAGCTATATCTGAGCTTAGGTTTAAATCATTTATTTGTTTAACTACAGATGACATATTAACAAATAATTGAATGTAACTGAATAGTACAATAAAAGTCATTAATACTACGAATAAAGTTTTATATCAAAATCTTCAGTCTTTCAATGTATAGTTTTTATATCAAGCTGTAAGCTTTTCTTTTTTTAAAGTAAAAAACATATTGCTTCCTTTCAAATAAAAAGTATATAACCTTTTAAAAAGATTATATACTAATTTAAATATTAATTTTTACCTGCACGTAATGTATTATATGCATCAATTAATTTTGGATCTAATTCATTATTAAAGAATGGTTGCAATCATGTGTCTTTGTAACCTGATCCTTCTTGTAAAATAATAGGTTTAAACATATCTGCATATCTGTAGTATGTTCCTTCTTCTTCACCATCTACTGGTGCTGCTGTTGCTGAAGCCAATGTTTCAACAAAACCAGTTGGTGTACCTGTTGAATCTGATATATCTTCAGCATGTGCTATAAAGAAGTTAATAAAGTCATAAGCGATATCTTTATGTGTAGAATATTTAGACATAACCATATTATCTGAATATATGTTTGTTGTTTGATGAGTTGGTGCATCTTCTTCAGTTGGTTTTTCACCATTTACTCCTTCAACTTCTGCATTAGGTCTACCATATAAGAAGTAAACTTTATTTTCATCTTCATCAGCTTTAGGCTGAACTGAATATGTATCATCATCTTCATCTGTTTCTAAAGTATCCTCACCATTATAAACAACATTAGCATATGATAAGTCTCCGTTATACATAACAGCAAAGTCAAATCTTCCTTCAGCTGCACTTTGAATTAATGAATCACCTTGTAATCCAACTTTTTTATAGCTTAATAATGTTGCTAACTCTCTTGTAGCTGCATCAATTTGACTTTGTTTAGTTAAATTACCAGTACCATACAATATTTGTCCTGCCATTGCATAAACGTTTTTAGGATCTTCATTTAAAACAACTTCTTTACCAGCCGCTGCTGCATCTCATAAAATTCTTCATGAAAGTTCAGAGTTATTCATTGCATAGTCATAATCTTTATCATAGTCTGTGTTATTACCAATTGATTCTCATTTTGCTTCTTCACCAGATTTTAATTTTCTTAATAATGTTTCTGGATGAGTTTCTAATAATCATTTTATATTAGCTGCATCTGGATTTGAACTTGTTCTGCTTGTTCCCATTGAATTTGGGTTAACAGCAATAACTAAATCTCCTCATAAATAAGGTATAGCATAATCAATAATTGACCCTGTAC